>NZ_JBGDVX010000015.1:0-107573 GCF_046551535.1 Salmonella sp. SAL04162 | reverse complement strand
ATAAATTGTTAAAGAGCAGGTGCGACGCGGCTTTCAGCTCACCGTCGCGAGGTGGCGTATATTACGCTTTCCTCTTTTTGAGTCAAGCCTTTATTTTCGCTTTCCTCACAGACTTCTTAACGAAGCCTTTCTGACCAGGCGGCCTGTATGCCGTTGTTCCGTGTCAGTGGTGGCGCATTATAGGGAGTTATTAGAGCCTGACAAGACCTAAATGCAAAAAAAAGCTCAACCGTTCACTTTTCAAACAACATTTGAACCAAAAGCCTATTTTCGCCTGGTTTTTAAACAAAAACGAGCCCGTCAGGGCCCGTTTTATTCAAATTTGTGACTTACTGCACTGCCACAATACGATCATCATTGGCTTCAAGGCGAATCACTTTGCCAGGAACCAGTTCACCAGACAGGATTTGCTGCGCCAGTGGGTTTTCGATCTGCTGTTGAATAGCACGTTTTAACGGACGCGCCCCGTAGACCGGATCGTAACCGTTGGCGCTCAACAGTTTCAGCGCCTCGTCGGAGATATGGATTTCATAACCACGTTCTTCCAGACGTTTGTACAGACGCTGCAGCTGGATCTGAGCAATAGAAGCGATGTGTTGTTCACCTAACGGATGGAATACCACAACTTCATCAATACGGTTGATAAATTCCGGACGGAAGTTTTGGCTAACCACACCCAGCACCATCTCTTTCATTCGACCGTAATCCAGTTCGCCAAAGCGCTCCTGAATGAGATCGGAACCGAGGTTAGAAGTCATAATGACCACCGTATTACGGAAGTCGACCGTTCTCCCCTGCCCGTCAGTCAGTCGACCGTCGTCCAGCACCTGCAACAGAATGTTGAATACATCCGGATGCGCTTTTTCCACTTCATCCAACAAGATGACGGAATAAGGGCGACGGCGCACCGCTTCCGTCAAATAACCGCCTTCTTCATAGCCGACATATCCCGGAGGCGCCCCGACCAAACGAGACACGGAGTGTTTCTCCATAAACTCAGACATGTCGATACGCACCATCGCGTCGTCGCTGTCAAACATAAAGTTAGCCAGCGCTTTACACAGTTCGGTTTTACCGACCCCCGTCGGCCCAAGGAACAAGAAGGAACCAATCGGACGATTCGGATCGGACAGCCCCGCGCGGCTACGACGTATGGCGTTCGATACTGCTTCAACGGCTTCATTCTGCCCGATCACACGGCTGTGTAACTCTTGTTCCATACGCAACAGTTTTTCACGTTCGCCTTCCAGCATTCTGGCGACCGGAATACCGGTCCAGCGCGCCAGCACTTCGGCAATTTCCGCATCCGTTACTTTGTTACGTAACAGACGCATGGTTTTACCTTCCGACTGGGTCGCGGCTTCCAACTGTTTTTCCAGCTCCGGAATTTTGCCGTACTGCAGTTCAGACATTCGCGCCAGATCGCCCACACGACGCGCCTGCTCAATGGCGATCTTCGCCTGCTCCAGCTCCGCTTTAATAGTTTGCGTACCAGAGAGCGACGCTTTTTCCGCTTTCCACTCTTCTTCTAACTCAGAGTACTGGCGCTCTTTATCGTCCAGTTCTTCATTCAGCATATCGAGACGTTTTTTACTCGCCTCGTCAGACTCTTTCATCAACGCCTGCTGTTCCAGTTTGAGCTGAATAATGCGGCGGTCGAGCCTGTCCAGCTCCTCCGGCTTAGAGTCAATCTGCATACGAATGCTGGATGCCGCTTCATCGATGAGGTCGATAGCTTTATCCGGCAACTGACGGTCGGCGATATAGCGGTGAGACAATGTTGCCGCCGCCACAATCGCCGGGTCAGTGATCTGCACATGGTGGTGCAGCTCGTAACGTTCTTTCAGGCCACGCAGAATAGCAATGGTGTCTTCCACTGAAGGTTCTGCGACAAACACTTTTTGAAAACGACGTTCCAGCGCCGCGTCTTTTTCAATGTACTGACGGTATTCATCCAGCGTGGTGGCGCCCACACAGTGCAGTTCACCACGCGCCAGCGCCGGTTTCAGCATATTCCCGGCGTCCATTGCGCCATCGGCCTTACCTGCGCCAACCATGGTGTGCAGCTCGTCAATAAACAGAATGACGTTGCCTTCCTGTTTCGCCAGATCGTTCAGCACGCCTTTCAGACGCTCTTCAAATTCGCCGCGATATTTCGCTCCGGCCACCAGTGCGCCCATATCCAGCGCCAGTACGCGGCGACCTTTTAAGCCTTCAGGGACTTCACCATTAATAATGCGCTGCGCCAGCCCTTCAACAATTGCCGTTTTACCGACCCCTGGCTCACCGATTAACACTGGGTTGTTTTTAGTACGACGTTGCAGCACCTGAATGGTGCGGCGAATTTCTTCATCACGACCGATAACCGGATCGAGCTTGCCCTGTTCGGCGCGCTCGGTCAGATCGACGGTATATTTTTTCAAGGCCTGACGTTGGTCTTCAGCCCCTTGATCGTTCACGCTTTCACCTCCGCGCATCTGTTCAATTGCCTGAGTGATATTGGCCGTGGTCGCACCGGCTGATTTCAGCAGATCGGTTAACGTGCCGCGAGACTCAAGCGCCGCCAGAACAAACAGCTCTGACGAAATAAAATTGTCCCCCCGTTTTTGCGCCAGCTTGTCGCAAAGGTTCAGTACGCGTACCAGTTCCGAAGAAGGCTGTACGTCGCCGCCGGTGCCTTCCACCTGCGGTAAACGGCTCAGCGCCTGATCGATAGCGGTGCGCAACTGGCCAGCATTAATGCCGGCGGAGGTTAATAAAGGACGTATCGATCCCCCTTCCTGGTTCAGCAAGGCGCTCATTAAATGAAGAGGTTCGATGAATTGGTTGTCGTGCCCCAGCGCAAGCGACTGGGCATCGGCAAGAGCAAGCTGGAATTTGTTAGTAAGACGATCCAGACGCATAACTCCTCCCATAACAGGTCAAAATTGCTACTGGAGATTAAATGAGGTCATCCCTCAATTATTCAAGGTGAATGACCTGAATTATGTGAAAAGAAAGTTACCCGTACCGGATCGTCTTGATTCTTTAGGTTATATCAGCCAAATAAAACTTGCCATACGACCTGTCGTCTTGTCGCGACGATAAGAGAAGAAAGTCTCACTTTCGCTAAAGGTGCAGCGATCCCCGCCATAGACATGTTCAACGCCGGTATTCGCCAGACGTTGGCGTGCAAGCTGATAAATATCCGCCAGAAATTTTTCCCCGTGCGGCAAAAATGCGCTATCGGCTTGCGCATCTTTTGCTAAAAATGCGTCACGCACTTCCGGCCCCACTTCAAACGCGGTCGGGCCGATCGCCGGACCTAACCAGGCGATGATATTTTCTGGTTTGTCAGCAAAGCAGGTGACAGTTTCCTCCAGTACGCCTTCACATAATCCGCGCCAGCCCGCATGAGCCGCCGCCACTTCTGTTCCCTCACGGTTACAGAATAGCACAGGCAGGCAGTCTGCCGTCATTACCGCGCAGACGGTTCCTGGCGTATTGCTGTAAGACGCATCCGCACGTTTGGAGGCATAAGGTTCCCCGGTAAGCCTCAACACATTTTTACCGTGAACCTGTTCAAGCCAGACAGGTTTCGAAGGCAGATTGCCCGCCGCAAACAGACGCTTGCGGTTCTCTTCAACATGCTCCGGGTTATCGCCGCAATGCGCGCCCAGATTCAGCGAGTCGTAAGGCGGTAAACTCACCCCGCCAATACGGGTAGAACTACAGGCTGCGACGCCTTTCGGCAGCGGCCACTGCGGGACAATCAGTGCATTCATAACCAGTCCACATCATCTTTATGATCTTCGAAATCGGCGCGCATCGCATCGATAAGGTCCACCATATCTTGTGGAATCGGCGCGTGCCACTCCATTTCGATACCCGATACAGGATGGTAGAGACGCAGCATCGTTGCATGAAGCGCCTGGCGGTCAAACTTACGCAGCGTGGAAATAAACTCTTCCGATGCGCCTTTCGGTGGACGTGGACGACCACCGTAGACCTGATCGCCCACTAACGGATGCGTAATATGCGCCATATGCACGCGGATCTGGTGCGTACGCCCGGTCTCCAGACGCAACCTAAGACGCGTGTGCACACGGAAATGTTCCATAATGCGGTAGTGGGTCACCGCCGGTTTGCCCATAGGATGCACCGACATATGGGTACGTTTGGTCGGGTGACGACTGATGGGTTCATTCACCGTTCCTCCCGCCGTCATATGTCCGATCGCGACCGCTTCATATTCGCGGGTGATCTCGCGCAGCTGCAAAGACTCCACCAGGCGCGTTTGCGCCGGAACGGTTTTGGCCACCACCATCAGCCCCGTCGTGTCCTTATCCAGACGATGCACAATGCCCGCGCGCGGAACATCCGCAATCGGCGGATAATAATGTAGCAACGCGTTCAGTACCGTACCGTCCGGGTTACCCGCGCCAGGATGTACCACCAGATCGCGTGGTTTGTTGATAACCAGAATATCGTCATCTTCATAAACAATATCTAACGGGATATCCTGCGCTTCAAAACGAATCTCTTCGTCGATCTCCGCATCAATAGCCACCCGCTCGCCGCCTAACACTTTTTCTTTTGGCTTATCGCAAAGTTGACCATTGACCAACACGCGCTGATTCAAAATCCATTCTTTTATACGCGAACGTGAATAATCCGGGAACATTTCGGCCAAAGCCTGATCTAAGCGTTGACCGAGTTGGTTTTCGGAGACCGTTGCGGTGAGTTGTACTCGTTGTGCCATATACAGCTTCTTCGTTTAACGTTGGGTTTTACGGCTTTGCCGTTTAATATAGTGTGCTATTGTAGCTGGTCTTAACCGGGAGCAGGAACAGAGAATCTCCCGTAAAACATTTTGAGGAAAGTCAAAACGTCATGACGCGCATGAAATATCTGGTGGCAGCAGCCACGTTGAGCCTGTTTCTGGCGGGTTGCTCGGGTTCAAAGGAAGAGGTGCCCGATAATCCGCCGAATGAAATCTACGCGACTGCTCAGCAAAAGCTGCAGGACGGTAACTGGAAACAGGCAATAACGCAATTGGAAGCGTTAGATAATCGTTATCCATTCGGACCGTATTCTCAGCAGGTGCAGTTGGATCTTATCTACGCCTATTACAAAAACGCCGATTTGCCGCTAGCGCAGGCCGCCATCGATCGTTTTATGCGTCTTAATCCAACGCACCCTAATATTGACTATGTCATGTACATGCGCGGCCTGACGAACATGGCGCTGGATGATAGCGCGCTGCAAGGTTTCTTTGGCGTCGATCGCAGCGATCGCGATCCGCAACATGCTCGGGCGGCGTTCAATGACTTTTCGAAACTGGTACGCAGCTATCCTAATAGCCAGTACACCACCGATGCCACTAAGCGTCTGGTATTCCTGAAAGACCGTCTGGCGAAATATGAATATTCCGTCGCAGAGTACTATACCGCGCGCGGCGCATGGGTTGCGGTCGTAAACCGGGTAGAAGGTATGCTACGCAATTATCCTGATACGCAGGCCACGCGCGATGCGTTGCCGCTGATGGAAAACGCCTATCGTCAGATGCAGCTGAATGCGCAGGCTGACAAAGTCGCGAAAATTATTGCCGCTAACAGCAAAAACACCTGAAGCAATACCAACAAGCAAAACGGCAGCCTTCCGGCTGCCGTTTTTTTATTCGGTATCTGATGCAACAGAAATGATTTCACTGCAACGCATCCAGTCAAATATGGCCTGCTTTCAGCCATTCCTCAAGTAAAAGATCGCTTCTTCCTGCGATGCCTCACAAAAAGTTCGCCTTGACAAAAAGTGACAAAATAATGTGATTTACATCACACATTTTGACATTAAGAACGGTATGCTGGAATCACCAAGACGGGAAAGACAAGAGGTAAAATTTATGACAATGAACATTACCAGTAAACAAATGGAAATTACTCCGGCAATCCGCCAACATGTCGCAGACCGTCTCGCCAAACTGGAAAAATGGCAAACTCACCTGATTAATCCTCATATCATTCTGTCTAAAGAGCCACAGGGCTTTATTGCTGACGCCACCATTAATACACCGAACGGACATCTGGTCGCCAGCGCAAAACACGAAGATATGTATACCGCTATTAATGAATTGATCAACAAGCTGGAACGGCAGCTCAATAAAGTGCAGCACAAAGGCGAAGCCCGTCGTGCCACCGCATCGGTGAAAGATGCCAGCTTCGTCGAAGCAGAAGAAGAGTAGTCCCTTACATTGAGTGTATCGCCAACGCGCCTTCGGGCGCGTTTTATTTCACTGTAGCACACTGAAATAAAAGGATTTATTTCAACCAGCGTCCACATATCGACCACATCGACAACAAAAAACCCCGAATCTGGGGTTTTTTCATATGGAGCCTTAAATGCAAGAGTTAGAAGGAGCACCACTACATCAATCAAAACTGGCCGGCGTCAGGCTTGCTTGTCCTCCTGAACTTTCAGCTTCAATAAAAGATTACTTCAAAAGTAACGGGTTTGACGTTAGTAACACTGTTTGCTTTTCCAACAATGCACCAGATAGACTTAATCTCATCTTTGAAGTGGCTACTCAGGCAAGGAAGTTAGCAGGGGTTATTATGGGATTACTGAACAGGAACGATGTTGAAATCGAGTTGAATCTTTGCACTCGCGGTGATGAGCCGAAAACAGCAAAGGTAAAATTGCGTAGCCTGAAAGATGTTGAGGCTTGCGAACGTCTGATCGACAAGCTGGCATCAGTGGTTGTGAAGCCCAAACAAGACGACCAGTAAACGCAGCAATAGCCCCATTCTCTGGGGCTTTTTTGTATCTGTAAAATGTTAATGAATTTGCGCTCCCCCACCTCTCATATTTAAGACGGCCATCGGAAAACCGTCACAACCATCACGCATCCTGAAATTACACATTAACCATATGATTATTATAAATAAATGTTGTGACGGTAAAACCATCACAAAACGTAACGCAAACCGTCACACCCAATAAATTCAGTGAGTTATAAAACAGATTTGTGATGATCTAAGACCGTCACACTGTGATGCTGTTGTGATGTTTTTGTGATGGTTTTAGTAATGCCTATTTATTATTTAATATCATATAGATAGATACTATTTTTAAATCTTGTGACGTTTGTGACGGTTTTCCGATGGTCCCCCTCAATTTTTGAAAAAATCAGAATTGGTCAGAAATCACCCTGATTTGTTGGTAGTTTTGTATATCTAACTGTTAGTGACTTGAGCACTGGAGCGTCTACGTTAGTGCAGGTATGGCAATGGTTCAGGCTGTGCAAAGTATTTCAGTTCCGCATTCCACTGCCATTCCGCGCCAGAGTACGCCAGTTAAGGCCTGGACACTTACACGCTCTTACGTGATCCCGCTGCGGTCGTTACGTAAAAAGTCACGTAATCGCTGTTAATCCCGCATGTAATCAGGCTCCGATATTTCTCCCCCATAGCCGGCAATCGCACAAAAACTGAAATCCTTGAAATCTGTTTCACACATTTCAGTTGGCGAACCACTGCCAAAGCCCCAGCGCTGGCGCGGTCTGGCGATGTGTTTTGTACGACCGGAAAAACTGAAATCATTCTCAACACGAAAACCGCAGGCGGGTGCGGTGTAGCGCCGTTTTCGTCTCTTCCTCCGTTATTTCGTCGCCAACAGACAGCCGCAGCGGCTTGCTGTGCCACTGAAACAAATGTGGTAATGGATGAACGGGGGCAGATATTAACGACGCTAAAAATGCGTCTGATACGGTCTGAAAGTGGGGATAAAAAAGCCAGCATTATGCGGGCTGAAAAGAGAGAATCAGGCGATGATGTTCTGGTACTTGCTCCGGGTCTGCCCGGCCTTCGCTGCTGTCTGATTAAATGCGCCCGCGTTCGTCGGCGTACCAACACTGGGGTGTGAATGGCTCGCACATTGCTGCGCCAGCTCTGCCAGTAAATCAATGGTGTCCAGCATCATGGTTAGCGTATTTACGCCCTCGCTACCGATATGCACGGTTGGCCCCATAATCTGCTGACCGCCCGCTGCCACGGATTTACGTAATGCGGCAATCTTTTCTGTCAGGGTTCCCCCCACATCAACATTCATGGCGCCGGCCACTTTCGTGGACAGCTGCCCGGCGATTTCGGTTTCTTCATTTCCTGTAATACTGGCCAGCCGGTTTCCTTTTACCGCCTGGCTGAAGTCGCCAGCACTGACCTGCTGTATGGCTCCGGCCATCAGCGTGGCGGTACCCAGTACTGTGATTTTATCCGTGGCTTTCACCGTGGTTTCACGGCTGACCAGTTCTCGTCGTTCCGTGTCGGCTTTCACCGTCCGCGCCATCGATGTTTCACTGATGGTCTGATCCGTCTGGCGTACCCAGTCTCCTGCCTGTGTCACGCGTTGCGAGACTTCCGCTCGCTGCTGTTGCAGCTGTTCGCCGGGCTTAATGTCCGGCAGACTGGTGCCATCCGGCAGCGTCTGCCTGATAAAGGGCTTGTCCGGTCTGCCGCCCGTAAACGCCACTTCTACCAGCGTTCCTTCCGGTGGAAACTGGAACATTCCCGAATCGTTACCGGCCATTGGCACCGGCAGCGGTACGGCGGAATATACCGGCGTCTGGTTGTCCGGGTTGCCGTCCGCGTCAAGCAGCTGCACGTCAACAGCGTACCGTGGCCGGAACGGGTCGGCAAAATTACCGCTTTTTACGGCCTCGCTGGGCGCCACCACCCTGGCCAGTTTGGGCAGGTGAAGACCTGAAGCCAGTTCCGGGTAATGGCTTTCTATCTGGCGCTGCGCCGGTGTTTTCTGCAATGGCTGACCTGTGGCGCGGTTCCGTGGTGTCCAGGTGATGGTCATTGTGTCATTCGTCAGATGAACTTTGGTCACGCGTTCCCCGTTCACGTCCACGCCCGGACGAAGACTCTGGATCACCGGCAATGTCATGGAATTACCGCCCGCCGTTCCCTGGCTGAACTCTGCCGGGATTTCTACCGGGCGTCCGGCAAACAGCGCCTTTTCTGCGCCGCCGACATACAGCGAACCATCCGGCAATGGATACCAGATGTAATCCGTGATACTGAATGCCCTGCCCAGGTTATTCAGCAGCTGGTATCCCGTCCCGTTATGGGTGAAATGGGGGATCGGTTTATCACTGTACGGCACATCCGGTACCGCAATGCTGATCCCGCTGTTTTCCTCCAGCCATCCGGCCACATCGCGCAGTGTGGGATGCTGAAATGAGCATGGCCACATCCGCTCAAACACGCCAGCCAGCTCGCGGACAAACAGACGCTGATAACCGTTTTCGGCAGGCTGTGAGCGCTCCACATAGCCGGTAAACCAGCGCAGAAGTAAACCGGAATACCCCACATCCAGCCGTACCAGTTTGCCGGTGTAGTCTGTGGTCGTCTGTGCCGTAATAAAGCCACGTCCGCAGCTGTTCAGCTCCAGCACCAGACTGGCGTCAGCCAGGTGTATTTCATCCGTTGAAAGGTAAAGGCGTTTTACTGGTTTCATCATTAACCTAAAGCATCATTGACGGGCTTCAGCACCCTGCGTTCAAACCACGTCAGTTTTTCTTCATCCTCTCCGGCACTCTGGCCACCGGATTGTCCCGTACTGCTGGCCGTCTGTTTTTTTGCCGTTGTTTTACCGGTTGCCCTGGCTTCCCGCTTCTCCTGTACGCTGACATGTTCCGCCAGGGTGAACGTGACCAGCCAGGCCATTTTCCCGTCCTGCGGCGGTGCATCCAGCATTCCGCTGAAGGTGGCCTCACGAAAATTCACCGCTCTGGCCACCTCATGCGCAACGCGGTATTTCATGCGTTTCCCGTCTGCATCGGTGGCGCTGGCCAGTTCAAAAATACGCTTCAGGATCTCCGGGTTTTTAAAGGGTATTTCGCCGCTGATACGCAGCTCTTTGCCCTTTGCCCCCTGCTCTGATTTGGTGGTCGCGCTGGTCTGACCGGACTGGTCTTTATCCTGAAACTGCTGGGAAACGGTCACGCGCATGTTTTTCAGCAGTATGGCCTCACCATTAAGCGCCAGTGTCGGGATCGACGTCATGAATCATGCCCCTTATTCCATCAAGATTTTTTCCGGCCAGCATGATTGCCGCAGTATAAACAGCTGAAGGCTGCGGAATGTCCTTTACCAGCGCCAGAAGGGTGGCGGCGGTGTCGCCACTGGCCGTAAATACCCATGCCCTGGCGCTTTTCCCCTGCAAATCAGCAAGGCCGCTGGCCACATCGTTAATCAGGCTGTCACGCAGTTGCGTAAATTCCTCCAGCTGTTGTTTCAGCCCGTCCAGGCTGAATCCGGCGCCAGCCGCTTTCTGCGCCTCACTGATAGCGGCAGCGGATAACGCTGCCCTGCTGGTCGGAACGGACAGCGGAATGGCAACCGGCAGTCCTGCCCCGGCTTTCGCGGGGATCTGCATTTTCTCAGTAGCCAGTGTCGCCGCAGACTCAGCCAGACGTCTAACCTGGGTGAATGCGGGCGCGGGGAAAACATCCACCAGGCTGTTAAGCCCCTTCATGAAGTTTTCATGGGTCTGTCCCGTTACCATCATGATCACCACATCGGTATTGCCTCCCGTTCCGGCCAGCCTTTCCGCCAGATAATGGATTGCATTGACCGGACTCAGGTATGCCCCGTTATCTGTCTGCTGCCCCAGACCGTGAATCCACGGATGCGCCGGAACGACAGAACAATCCAGCGCAGCCAGAGAATCCGTAAAAGCCAGACGCGCTTCACGCCACATCCGGTACCTCCGGCCAGTCAATATCTGGCGCACCAGTCAGATCCAGACGGCGCAATTTTGTACGCACTTCACGTAAATCGGAAAGTTCGACCAGCTCGGCATCAGTAATATCACTATCATCCTGCGCTTCCATAAGCTGATTGATTTTTGACGTGACCGACGCCATGCGCCGGTCGCGTTCTGCTGTCGCTAAAGCAACATAATCAACCTGAACAGGTGCGATAACGCCGTTGCTATAGGTAAAATTACCAGCCTGGAAACCATCAGGAATATCAGTATCAGCGAGTTCCACAACAGAGCAATTCAGCGGAAATAACTTTGTTGCATCTTTATCCGCAGCAATAATCAGACCTGTTTTGTCATACTGTATTTTCAGTGTGTCTGGCTGAAATAATTTCTGTAGCACATACCAGTCAACACCTGATTCATCGTGGATAAACTGAACGCTGCAGTTCTCTGATAACTCCTGCTGAACAGGGGTTAATTCCGTTGTTTTAGTGAAATTTTTAAAATGCCTCATTTTTATGCTCCCACCGTATACCACTGGCCATTCACTTTAAGCTGTAACAGGCGTCGTTGGACCCTGTCTGGTGTATCGTTCCAGTCTCCATTCTCAACACCTGTAATGACGTAACCTAACTGGTCTGCAAATCCGGGCGAACGATATAAGTTTCCATGCTCAACGGCACCGAATCGAATTGACTGAACATACCCACTTAGCATGTCAGTTGTAGCAAGGAATACACCAGAACCATCATCATGAAGCATAAATGGCTTTGTTTTGTCGTTCTGGTACACACCGACCATGGTGATGTATTGTCGTAACGGTCTGCCTGCAATATACGCACTCAACCAGCCAGGCCCGCTGCCTGTGCCCCATATATCGCCGTAAACATCGCCGTTTTTGTTGAATATCGCATTTCCGGCCTGCAAATTTTCAGCAGCTGCGATAACACCGAGTCGGGTGCTGATATATGCCCGGATAGCCAGGTCTTCTGAGTTCTGAAATCCGATACCATTCCATGACTTAATGTTCAGATTGTTACCATTAAAACCTGCACCATCAACGTCACCTTTAGCCATCCCACCAGTGCCATCCCCAACCGTAACCAGGGTATCGCCACGCATATTTGGAGCAGAAATCCCCCCCGTAAAGGCGCCCCCCTCCAGCATCGCCACATGACGCCATGAGGTAATACCTGCTCCTGTACCGTGACCAAACAATACGTTATTGCCACTGACTGCAAGAACATCCACAACAGTGGTCGGACTTACCACCTCGCTAAGGGTAATAATTTGCCAGAAACTTACCTGGTCTGGCGCATCAGGTGCCTGATGTGCGCGCATAAACTGACAGCCTGTAGCCGCCCTGGCACCAATTGATGTTCGGTCAATTGCGTCACTGACAAATGTTCCCGCGAGGAACCTGCCATCACCTTTGAAAAGCACATTTCCCAGTCCAATATTTTGAACAAACAGAGGTTTATCAGGAATATCCGATCCGTTCCTGTCTTTCGCTAGTCGTGCTGCGGCATTATCCATAGCAATCTTGACTGCTTTCGGCGTAGCGGCCTGTTCTTCACTGGTGCTGTCTGTCGCGCTGCTTAACTGAGTGAACCCCTTCGCGCTGGTAGTGGCGTCCGGATGATTACGGGATTGCTCATGTTTTCTCAGCGCATCGCTGGCCTGCTGCTCATTCAGTGTCCCTTTCGGGCGTAAATCCGTAATATTGCCGTTTTCATCAATACCCGCCACCGCAAACACATAATGCTGTACGCCGTTTTGCACATAATCCGCCAGGTTGTCAGCAACCGTAATACGGGACTGCACACCCCACACGCTGGTAAGCGTTCCTGTCCAGCATACATCCAGCCAGACTTTGACTGGCCTGGTTGTCACGGTAATATTCAGGTTTTCTGCAAGCGTTGTGCGCAGACCTGCCACATAGCCGGTACCTTTGGTCACATAAAACTGATTCCCGCTTTTCCCGACCAGATAGCCGTCCCCAAAAAACGCCGCCGCCCCGAAGATGTCGATATTTTCCAGGCGCTGGCGCTCGTCCATTCCGGCCATACGCGCGGTAAAGTCAATCTGCCAGGTCTCAGCAGGCGTATTAATTCCGGTTTCAGCCTGTGCGCCGTTATATTCCATCAGAAACGAGCGTGTAAGCACGTTCCCCTGTTGCCCTTCAGCTGTTTTAAGTTTTTGCTGTAATGGCGCATGAACAATCATTGCCAGCGTACCGCTGGCCTTATTAATCAGACCAATCCAGTTAAAGGAAAAATCCCCCACATCAGCCCCCAGTACGACGGAATGCACCACAGCGTTGTCATTCACCACGCCCTTACGGCTGACGGCCTGCCGGTGAACAATCTGTTCAGCCGGTGGCAGGGTTTCATTGCGGTCAACCGGCTGATCCGGGTCAAGTGCCGGCACATTAGCGAACACAAATTCATCCAGCAGAACAGGCTCCCCCGTGGTGCCCTGCTGCGCTTTCCACTGTTCAAATGCCAGTGTAATTGCTGTCTGTGACATATAATCCCCTTATAACCCTGCGCTGTATGTCGCGTTGTTGGTTTCCGTACCGCTCAGTGCTGCCGGATAAACCACATATTCCCCCTGATCCCATCCCGCCCGGATAGTCAGCCGTTCGGACGTGATCACTTCAAACTGGTAACGGCGGCATGTCCGCCCGTACTGCCGGATAATCTGGATCATCAGCTGCGTGTTAGTTGCAATCTGGCTGTCCGTGACGCGAACCTGAATCACATCCCAGTCAATTCCCGGCTGGCGCTCCATCAGTTCAACGTACCCGATCCCCAGCCGCTCAAAGATACTGATAAATCCCTCAACAGAACCGGCGTCACGCGCATTCACGAAGGCATACGCCACACGCCTGCGGAACAGTTCCAGCGGCTCCCCGTCAAAGCGGGAAATGTCCCGGTCATACGCCAGCAGGTTAAGTAACGCCGGTGTACAGGTCAGCGGATCAAACTGGTTCAGTGGCCACGTCACCCAGCCGTACACTTCCGCCCAGAACCGACGCGCCGTTTGCAGCAGTTTTCGCGGCTCGCCCCTGTCCATCCAGGAGGGAAGTACCATTCCGGCCAGTTTTTTCATGAACTCATTCATTCTCAATACTCACCACAAGCGATTTCAGGCGCGGCACATTCAGCTCACTGGCAATGTCATCCAGCGAAAAATTCAGCGATTCCGTTACCGGAAAATTTTTATGGATTTCGCGCCCCAGCTGCGAGAAGGAGAACCGTGAATACGGCCACGTCCTTCTGACGTCATAATCCGTATTTTCCCGGAAGGCGCACCGGATCAGGTTTTCAATACCGTCCTTCAGGCGCTTCTGTTCATCATCACTGATATTGTTCAGGTTCCTGACCCAGACAGTGACCGCCAGATCGTGCAGGGTTTCCGGCATGGCATAACACTGCATATCGTCCCCGTGGCCGTGATGCCCCTGCGTGTTGATATAGTCATTCACGGCATCCACAAACGGCGCAGAAGCCACGCCGCTGTCCAGCAATAAATAGGCGTTGGCCGTCCCCGGCCCCCTCGGTGCTTCGTGCTCAAAGAAAATCCGGTCAATGCTCAGTCCGGCAACACCGGCAATCATCGACCGGTACACCGCGTCCGTGTGGTAGTTGCCCACCAGGTTAAACTGGTTACGGCAACGCTCACGCAGTTCATCATCGCTTTCCTCATCCGCGCCCGGTACGGTCAGCCAGTTTTCTTCACTGGCCACATGGCTGATGCCGTCCACGGCCACCGGCAGAATGCGGTAATATCCCGGCGCAAGGTTATATGCGCCGCCCGTTCCCGTTGCCTTTACCGGCAGCAGTGCGCTGGCGGTACCGGAGGCAATCACCACATCTTCCGTGATGGCCAGTTCATACACCCTGCCGTTAATACGTTCTGTCTGTATCACCGTTCCGGCCTTCACCGTCACCACGGCGCTGGCGTCTTCCTTGTAAAAACGGATAACGCCCTGTGCAGCGCTGGCGGGCTTCGGCGTGATATTCACCGCCCATGCCAGCAGCCGTAACATGCTTCCACTGGCCGTGGCCACAAACATATTTGCCAGTACGGTGGAGATCAGAACCTCCTTCAGCCACATCACCGGCGCGGTTACAATGGCCGTGACCAGTCGCCAGAACGGAGACATACGGGAGGTATTCGTGATAATTCCCTCCTCCGTCGCAATGGTATTAAAGCGATCGCGAATCTCTTCTTCCGTCACCGGCATACCGCTGGCTTTCACCACCTCTTCAAAGTCAACCTGTGGCTTTTCCGTCATAAATCCACCTGTACCGATATTCCGCCGAAGTCATAAGTGCTGGCCGTGATCCACAACCGTGTCCGGCTTTCTTCACCGATTTCCACTGTTCCCGGAACGATACGTTCATCATCCTCAATCAGTAATTCCATACGGGTAAAAATATCTGCCCGCATGGTCGGGCTTCTCTCGGCAATTAATTCCGTCGCCAGACCGCTTTCAATAATGGAATGAATAATGTCCTGCCCGATACTTTTACGGTTATTACATAATTCAGGTTCATTACCGGTATTCAGGACAAAGTCATTTCCCTGAATTAATAAATCAACATACAGGATTTCATTCATACGCCCAGCTCCTGAAACTCCATTAACTGCCCCGGCGTTATCATTTCTTTTGGATAGATATTGACAGTATTAATTTTCCGGCTGTTATCCGTCACAGCCCTTGAGTTATTACTTATAGATTTATTAATACCACCTTTATCAATACCTTTTAATTCTCCACCAGTAGAAAGCGTATTTGTTGTCAGTGCCGGAGGTGACTCGTTAGCCAGCGAAATATTGACACCGGGTATTTTATTCAGCTTTTCTACAATCCAGTTCCATGATTTCAGGAAGCTACCTTTAACGGACTGCCAGATATTATCAAACATGGATACAATACCACCGGCCATCCCGCTTAATGCCTGTGAAGGTGAAAATCCCGTCAGCAGATTAATAAAGCCGTTCCAGCCGTCCTTAATCCATTGCCATGCCGTCGAGAACACACCGGCAAGCCATTCGACAACGCCAGCCACAGCGGTAAACGCTGCCGTATTCATCACCGCCGCCTGTACATCGTCCCAGTGTTTAATCAGCAGATAACACCCTGCTGCCAGCAGGCCAATCGCACCAATAACCAGCAGAACCGGCCAGCTCATCAGATTTATGCCAATTCCGGCCATAATTGCCGCCATACGAACCGCAAGAAGCGTACCACGCAGAAATTTAAGCGTCAGATTCCATGCCGCTACAGCTTTTGAGGCAATCCAGACGGTGGCGGTGTATATCTTCGTGACTGAAGTCAGTGTCTTCCAGAGAGCAATCGCGCCCAGCTTAATAAGTTTTGAGACGCCCAGAACGATGTTAGCTATTGCGCCGGCAGCAGCAAACCCCAACAACGCCATAGCCGCATAACCGATAACACGCGCAATGTTGGGAAACAACTGCATCCAGCGGGCAAAGGTCTGTCCCATATCAGCCAGGCGGTTCAGCACCGGATACAGGACGGGGATCAACGTCAGTCCAATGACGGTCTGAACAGACTTAAGGATCTGTACAAAGCGATCCCACGGTTTCACCAGTTTGCCGGCCATCTCCTGTGTACGCTTCAGCCCGTCAGATCCGCCCAGCTCGGTGATGTTACGTTGCAGTAAGGCCACATTGCCGTACAGGTGTTTCACCACCGCCGAACTGTCACCAAATGCCGCATCCAGCTCCGCCTGTGCTTTCAGGTTCCCTTCCAGACTTTTGCCATACTTGCCCTGTAACTTGATCAGCATTTCAGGCATGGACAGCATTTTGCCGGTGGCATCCGTAAAGGACAGCCCCAGCTTTTTACCGCCCTCAATGGCTCCGGTCATGAAGCCTTCGTAAGCGCTGCTGGCTTCCGTTCCCAGCGTGCGGTTAAGCTGCCCCAGTACGGCCAGCTGTTCATCCAGTCCGACGCCGTAGTTGGTACCAACGCCCCGCGCCCCTTCCATCAGGTCTTTGATAGTGCCCATTTCAGTACCGAAGACCTTGCGCATATACACCATTTTTCCGGCCAGCTGCTCAGCGAACTGAACCTTGCCCAGACGCTCCGCATCAGCGGAAAAGTTACCGAACATCTGCCCCATAAATTCCGCCGTTTCGGCAGATGTGGATCTCAGGGCAAATGCCAGGGTATTAGCAACTTTTGTCACTTTCGGCAGCTCATTACCGGCGAGGCCGGCAATGGAGGCATTAATATTTTCTGTGGACTTAACAAACTCCACCGCGCTGGCACCGTAGGTCATACTGAACCGCAGCGCATCACGCTGGACAGCCTTTAAAGCCTGATCATCAATCCCTTTTGCCGCAGCGTCATTCAGTGCGTCATACATCTCAATAGCCGGCGATAACGCCCCTTTGATGGCCATCCCTGTGCCGGCTAAAGCCAGCGCACCGCCCCCAATCTGCGTAAAGGCCGCTTTCGATTTTTCCGCAAAGCCTGTGACACTGCTCTGCACCTGCTTTAACGGGCGCGTCAGTTTATCAATCAGGCTTAATGTAAAATCTAACTGTTTCATCCTGAACCTTTAAATGCGGTGCTTATTCCGTTAGCAACCGCTATGCGCGTATTTTCCCAGTGGCGATTATCCAGCCAGATAGCGGCGGAAATATCATCCACGGAATCCTGACCGTGCGGTAAATAATGACGCCGTAAAATCAGATATTGTTCGAGTCCGTTCTGTTCAATTGACCGGACTCGCTTTGTCAGTTTTTTACTTCAATTTCCAGTTCTGGCGCATAAAGCTCATTGATTTTCCCTGCAAGTTGAAGCGCTGCCCCCGGACGCTTCAGAATATCTTCCAGCGCTTCTTTACACTCTGGTACAACAATACGCATAAGATAACTATGGGCTGGAGCCACTTTATTATCCATCGCCATTTCATTGATGAATTTATTATAAGCCGTCTGATTTGGTTCAAACGTAATTTCTTTCTTACATACAACCAGATTAATTTTTTCCATAAATAATATTCTCTCTTAAATTAATTTCATCAACCAGCGTGTTATGACGTGCAGCACACTGCCCGTATAACTCCAGATAAAGTGTCAGTAATTCCGCCGCATCTTTTCCCTGCGTGCCATTCAGGCGCGGCAGCTGCGTGGCACATTTAGTTTTCAGGTTTTCCTGATAACGTACGTTCGGTACTGGTGACGGCGTCGTTGTACATGCGGACAAAGTCATCAGACAGGCACACGTTAGTAAACACCGGTTTAACCACCTCCGTACGAATTTCACGCGGCGGCGCATTTTTCAAAGCCTCCAGTTGTTCTTCCAGTTTTCGCCCGGATTCACCGGCCACGCTCGCCAGCGTTTCCCCGGTAGCGCTGGCTGACCGGCTGATGGCCAGATCGATACTGTCACGCTGCCAGTTAGCCGCCTTCCAGCCTGCCCAGAAGGCCAGAACAACCGTCACAAGCCAGCCCGCCACCACACGCTCCATCAGCGAACCCCGTCATGTTCCAGACTGAAATGATTGCCGTCCGGCCTGGATTTGAAGCGCCCGCCCCAGCTGCCGCCCAGTGACTCCCAGTATTCGCCCAGCGGCAGGTAATCCTCTGTGCGGGTCTGGTACTGGCCGTTAATAAACAGGTTAAAATCCACCGCCAGACGCCGGGTATGCAGACTGTTGCTAATACCGCTACCCTTTTTAGCGTTCAGCGCCGCCTGTTCCGGCGTGCGGTAAGCCTCCCCGAACGTCAGCCGGTAGCCGTGTTCTTCTGCCCAGTGGATCAGATTTGCCACCATAATGGTAAACAACTGCTGTTTTTCACTCAGTGTCACTTTGTCACCCCCTTGCCCAAAATTCCGGCAAATCCACGTTTACGTAACCATGCTTCCACCACGTTTTGTCCCAGAATCCCCAGACCAGAACCAAATCCCAGCAATGCCAGCGGATGAATATTTGGTACAAAGTAAAGAGCAACGCCGGCAATAACAGATAACCCGGCCCCGACAATGACACGGCCGGCCACCAGACGAAGGGTAATCGGCTCGTCACTGTTAAGTAGTTTCCCCAGTGCAATCAGCCCCCCCATAACCACAAGGGCAATAAATCCCTTTTCATAGTCCTGCATCCCTGCTGCCCCTTATCCAACCAGGTTTTCCGTGGCCTCCGCTTCCAGATACGGAACGCCGTTGATGTTGACGAACTTCGGACTGGTCACGAAGTATTTAATTTTATGCGTGGACACGCTGCTGCCCTTCGGATCAACATCCAGTACACTATTGAGCTGGAGCTTATTACCGAAGGTTTCCACCTTCATTTCTTCGCTGCCGGCTTTGGCGTAAAAAAGGAAGTCCACAGGGGGAATGCCCCGCCATGAACCGGCTGAACGGGCTTTGGCCGTCAGTACCTGAAGCACTTTTGAACTGACTTCAATTTCACCCTCTGCGGCCACATCGCCGTCGACATAGCCGTCAGGTACACCGCGTGTCTGAGCTGCGGCGCTGTTGTCGGTGATATCCAGCGAAATCTTTTCAATATGGATCAGGTCGCCATCCACGTAGACGTCAAAGGACATCCCTGAAATACGTTTGGTCATGCGCTGGCCTCCAGACTCGCATCCAGTAACAGACTGATGGTGATTTGCAGTGGTACTTCATACGTACGCACCACAATGTAGATATCCACCGCCTTTTTGTTCTTCCAGACAATGGTCACGTCACCGTCCTGCGGTGGCTTCACTTCGCCCGGAAATGACACACCGTTAATGCTGGCCGCCGTGGACATTTCACGCAGCGGACGGGCAAACAGCGTCTGGTGTGCGGCAATGCTTCCCGGTGTACTGTTCAGGGAGCGATCGGCAATCTTACCGATAGCCAGCAGACGGACACGACGGGCGGCCTTGTCCACAATACGTAGCGTCTCAATGGACTGATAATCCCCCCCTTCCACATCCAGCGTACGTCCGTCAGCCCAGTAAAAACCGTCATAATCCGGATACCACATCGGCACGCTGTAGCGCTGCGCTTCCAGCGCTTTAAGGGTGGCCAGCTCCAGTGTTTTCCCGGTGCCATCTTCCGGTAGTTCATCGCTGCCCAGATTCAGTAACGGCCCGGTTTTCACCCTCGCCGGGCTGTCAGCCACCGTCACCGCCCGGTTACACAGGCGACCGGCCAGCACGCCCGGTTCATTCCCCCACAGACGCGGAACCAGCTGAACCGCTTTCTCTGCAATACCCTGCTGAAGGGTGGACAGACGTTTCAGATAATCCGCCTGGGCTTCATCCTCCTGCATTCCCTGAACCGCCAGGATGAACCACACCCAGCGCCCGTATTGCGCAATCAGTTCAGATCGCAGCGTTGCCGCCTGGTTAATCTGTTCTTTTGCCGCCACATCATCCGACAGCACCACGCCTTCCACCGAGCAGGAAACCTGTGCAGCTTTGACGGCATCCACCCACGCGCCCGGCTCACTGTCTGCGGCCAGTACATGAACAAATCCCCACCAGTTCTGGCCGGCGTTCGCCAGTGCAGCCAGTACATCACTTTTTAACGGACTGTTTCCCTCACCCAGTAGCGCGTTAAAGTCACTCTGTGCATTAACAGCCAGAGTTTTTCCCACATTTTTGGTACCCGTACCGATAAACAGCAACGTGCGTTCCACCTCTTTGGTTTCACCCAGTAACTGGTTTACCTGGTTAACGGTTACGATTGGCCAGGTCATGCTCTCCCCCTGATATCCTGCGCGTTAACATCCCAGCCGAACCCGATAGCCTGAAGCTGTCGTGCCAGCGCTCTGTTAAAATCATCCTGACCTATCCCCAGAAACGCCCTGGCAGGTAAATCAATCTGCCAGGATGTTTTGACCGGTTTGTCCTCCAGTATCCGGATAAGCAAACCTGCCTGTCTGGCGGTCATTTTTTCCTGTATTTCCTTATAACCGGGCTTACGCCAGCGCTTGCCGCGCCTGACTTTATACCCGGCCTTACGCAGACGTTTCGCCTGTCGCAGTGATGCAGGTTTATCCCCCTGCTCACGGCCTTCCACCTGCCTGCGGTTGACGGTTACGCTCATGCCATTCTGCTGGACATAACCCACCACGCCGGCAGGCAGATTTCCCTTCGCATTCCGGTAATGGCCACCAGCCAGATACAACCTGACGGAATCCGTTTCCGGCATTTCACGGATGCGGATAAGTTTCGGCATATTGCGCAACATCTTGCCTTTACGCCGGGTCTGTCTCCCCTGCCACTTATCCCCCTCCGGTGACTGCTGGTTGCGCACATTGCGCTTTGCTGCGGCTTCCACGCCGTATTTCGCCATGCGCCACAACAGCCGGCGACGTCTGGCAGGAGGCAAATCCAGCTTTTTCAGCGCCTCCTGTAGCTGGCGGAACTGTTCCTGGTTCAGTTCGCCATTTATCATCCATCCCCCTCATTGACGGGGATCACCGTCACCTCATCCGCCGTCCAGACTTCGGGGTTTGCCAGCTTCCAGCGCTGGCCATCAAACGGGATCTGACCTTTGGGATCGGGGATCAGATTCAGTTCCTCCACCATTGGCAGCGTCACCACCATAATGGCGGTTTCCTGGTCGATGGTTTCGATATCAAATTCAGGTAATTCGGCATCAATGCCGGTTTCCTCAAAGAGCGCCCGCTCATCCTGACAAAGCCACGACATAAATAACGCCATCAGAATTTTGGGATCGTACTCACGGTAGGGATAACGCTCCCACGTCAGCACGGCGTTATAACGAATGATGGCAATGCGATACTGCCCCAGCCCGGTGTCACGCTGTGCCGGGATGAATGCGATTTCATCCATCTGGCTGTCAAATCCCTGCATTGCCCGTCTGGGCATGTTCGCAATGAGAAAATCCGTTAATTCGGTAAGCTGGCTCATATCATGGCCACCGTGATGCGTTTCAGCCCTTTGATACGCCGTACCGCCAGCGTGGATTCCGCTATCAGACTGGAGCGGGTTTCATCGCTTTCCTGCCCAGGATGGCTTTCACGGCGCCCAACAGACGCAAATTCGCCCATCAGGTCAGCTTTGGCGCGGGCAAAAACAGCCTTGCGGTAACGGGCGCACAACAGATTTTCACCGTCAATCTCAACGCCCGGAACGTCCGCCGCGCTTGCATGGCCACTGAGGCGACAATCCGCCACTACCCTGACCAGATCATCATTGATTTCACCGGCTGCGGTCAGCAGCGCCTGACGGATGGTGGCTGCGTCGATATCGGCAGGAATAGCACGCTGGGACTGAAAATCCTTCACGCTCAGGTCTGGCCAGAAGCCATCATTAGTCAGAATGGCATCATCAAAATCAATTGCAGTTCCGCTGAACATCCTGTTCCTCCGGAAAAAAGCGGGCTGGCCGGTTTCCACGGGCGATACGCTGATGCGCTCCCCTCCACCGCGCCCGCTTTCGGGTCGGTAGCCTGTGATTACTTATCCAGCGCCCGCAGACGTGCAGCAATGCGCTGCAACATCGTGCCGACACCACATTTAGGGTCGAATCCCTTCGCCTGCTCCAGCAAATCCTTCGCCCGGAGCAATACATCCCTGTCTTCCGTTGCCGCTGCGCGTGGCTCTCCGTTCTCATCGCGTAGCAGGTGCAGACCGGCAAATTTCACATATTTGGCCTTGATGACCTCATACACATTCCAGTGCTGCATAACGTTTCCCAGCGTGCGGCTGAAATACGGCTCCACATCCTGCCCCTGTGCGGCTTCCGTCTCCGCCCAGGCCAGTACCGTATCGGCCACAAACACCGGGAACGCACTGCCGAACGCGGCCGGGGTTTCCTGCCCCCGTTCGATGGCCACATCCGCCCAGTCCAGCGCCTGATCGAACTGGCCGGTATCAAACAGCCAGATGACACACCAGGCAAAAACGGGATTCTGATGCATGCTGTCACTTTCCAGCCAGGTTTGTGCGGTCGGCATCCAGCGGGGCAACAGCACATCACGCTTGAACTCCATGCGCTCCGCACGGTTGCTAATCGCTGCGGCCGCTGCCACATCCTTTTCCAGTGCCGCAATCTGGACGTGCAGACTGGTTTCACTGTCGAGAGATTGTTGCTGACGCAGCAGCCGTTCTGCTGCAATACGCGCGCTGTGTCGCTGTGCCGGTGACAACTGCATTATTTCCCCCGTTATGCGCCTGCTGACGGTGCAGCCGTTGCCCCAATCGTTACCGCGCTTTCGTCAAATGCGGCATACAGTTCCGGATATTCCACGGCATAGCCTTCATTACGCAGGTATTTGTTTTCATACTGCTTGCGATCTTCCACAAACTCCGCTTTACGCTGACGCGTACCGCGCTGGGTGTAGATATGCAGGTTAGGCAGTGTGGTAACAATCATGCGCTTGCCTGGCATAAACGGAGGAACATAAGCCGTACGGCCGGCGATACTGTCAGACAGCAGCTGTGCCGCAATCTTTTCAGTGGGTTTATCAGCTTTCTGATACAGACGGAACGACTCCGCCGCCACCAGGTCAGCACCTACCAGAACCACCAGACGCGGATCATTACGGTACTGTGCCGGAATTTTGGCATTGATAAGATCGGATGCCATCGCATCCAGCGACACGTAATCACCTTTACCGTCACCGTCCAGCACAACCTTATCAGTGATGATCTGCTGGCCATCCTTCCACTCTTTAACGATTTGATGCCAGCCCTTGTTCACATCCTCGCCGTTCGGGTTGGTTTCCGCATTTGTGGTTTCTGCCACTTTGGTACCATTAAACCCGATACGCAGCATATCCAGCGCAAACGCCTGATTGGTGAACTCCTGGACACGCTGGAAAAACTCGTTTTCATCGCCGGCATTCGCCCAGACAGAAAGCAACTGCCAGGTCAGTGCGGCACACGAATCTGTTTCGACCAGCCTGTAATCATTGCCGCTGACGCCCACTTTTTTACGGAAACGGCCATCCAGCACACGCCCGGTATACAGGCCAGAACTGCCAACCGGAACCACCTGCCCCTGTAACTGATCCACATCAGCAACCGTCAACAGATTCAGGAAAGATGACTCCTCCAGTAGCGCATTACGCATCTGGGTTTCTTTCGGATCTGACAGCGCAAACCAGCGGTCGTCATCGGTCGCACCGTAGGATTCACGCAGACCATTGTGATACTGGCGCAGAAACTCACGGGCTTTCGCATTTAATTGCATATTCTTTTTCCTTAAAGAAAAGTTGTGTTATCCCTTACAGGAAATTGAAGCCTTTTTTGCCCTTGCTGAATTTTTTATCCGGCAACTGGGTAACTTTGCTGTTCAGCTTGCTGAAGTTTTTCACCAGTTCTGGCAGATTCCCTACCAGGCGCGCAAAATCTTCGGTATCCACCACTTCCTTAACGGTGTCCACATCTTCCTGGACATCAGATACCGCTTCTTCCGCCTCACCCAAACGGGTTTCAATGGCAGATACACGCTTATCAATCGCATCCAGCGCTTCAGCGAGCGCCTGTAAAGCATCAGGCTGTGATGTTTCCTGCTCCGCGGTCGCTTCTGGTTCTTCAATACTGAAAAAATGGCGCCAGCCTTTTTTCGCTTTAGACATTCCCTTTTCCTTTTTAAATTCCCTGACTTCATCAAACGCCAGCGGCTTATACGGGCCGATGCGTTTTCCTTTGGTGCGGCTGAAACGTAGCCGTGTGGTGCTCACTCCTGCCGGGCTGTCAGTGACTGCCAGCCCTTCCAGATAGGTTTTACCGGTGTTCCGGAAATTACCGTCCGGTGTGAATTCCGGCGACAAAAATAAAAGTTGCCCGTTGGCGTTCGCCTGAAGTAACGAAATACCAGGACATAAACGAGCATATAAACGCAAAATACCTTCATCATCACGTTCAGCTTTTAATTCCAGCACCTCCCCCATATTCCCGAAATTACGGGAATGCTCCGGCCATAACAGCGCCGTATACAAAGAGGGGTCGTATAATTCAGCGGCATCCAGTAGCCATTGCTCTTCAATAGCCCGCTTATCCACCGTTTCACCCGCAGTAGCGATACAAATCCAGTTTGTTGCCAGTTGTGAAGCTGACATATTGCCTCCCTTCCTGCTGCGGTTTTCAGTATCGCCAATAAAATTAGCCTCCGCATTCACTTCATTCCGGAATAATTCGGTTATGTCGCTTATCCGTATATCCACGAAATTATTTTCAAAAAAGAAAACCAAATTGCTGAATAATTCATACATACCACTGTTTCCGGATTTAACCGAAAAGACAGTACTGACATAAAGGCAAGGAAGCCAATGGCGAAATACAGTGAAGAATTAAAAGGCGTTGCACGGGCACTCTATTTAAAACGATATACTCCGCAGGAAATTGCCGATGAACTTAATCTGCCTAACAGACGTATCGTCTATTACTGGGCGGAGAAATATTGCTGGGCGGAATTACTCAGTCATGAATCAACAGAAGACGCATTAAACCGCCGTATTCAGTCACTGACATTACGTGAAGGGAAATCGGAACTGGAGCTGCGGGAGCTGGACAGCCTCGTGTCTCACCTGGTGAAACTCCGTGCACAGCATAATAAGCATCAGGAAAAGCTGGCAGAAATTAAACACAGTGAAAGTGATGCGCCGGCGTCCCGCCAGTCCTGTGGCGACGAAAAGCCCCGGAAACGCGGCAAATACAAAAAGAACGATATCAGCCATTTAACCCAGGAGGATTTTGACCGTTTCGCGCTGGAGCACCTTTTCGGCTACCAGAAACACCTTCGCGACAATCTTCATCAGCAAATCAGGAACATCCTGAAAAGCCGCCAGATTGGCGCAACCTGGTATTTCTCAATAGAAGCGTTTGAGAATGCGGTTATGACAGGTGATCCACAAATCTTCCTGTCCGCCTCAAAAGCCCAGGCTGAAGTATTCCGCAGCTATATCGTCAACATTGCGGAGCAGTATTTCGGCGTGGAGCTGACCGGCAATACCATCCGTTTGTCCAACGGCGCGGAGCTGCGCTTCCTGTCAACCAACAAGAACACCGCCCAGTCATACAGTGGCCATCTGTACTGTGATGAATATTTCTGGGTACCCAACTTTGCAAAATTAAACGAAGTGGCCAGCGCAATGGCCACACACGACAAATGGCGCACCACTTACTTTTCCACACCCAGCAGCAAAACACACCAGGCGTACCCGTTCTGGACAGGCGAAGAGTGGAAGCGCGGCGACAAAAAACGCGCACGCGTGGCGTTCCCAACAGAGAAGGAGCTGCGTGACGGCGGACGGTTATGTCCTGATGGCCAGTGGCGCTACATCATCACGCTGGAAGACGCGATCGCAGGCGGGTTTAACCTGGCCAGCATCGATAAGCTGCGCAACCGCTACAACCGCGACACCTTCAACATGCTGTACATGTGCGTGTTCGTGGACAGCAAGGACAGCGTATTTTCGTTCTCCCACGTCGAACGTTGCTGTGTTGATCCGGATATCTGGGAGGATCATGACGAAAACCTGCCACGACCATTCGGCAATCGTGAAGTGTGGGCAGGCTATGACCCTGCACGCAGCGGGGACACATCCACCTTCGTGATTATCGCGCCGCCGATCGTGGCTGGCGAAAAATTTCGCGTGCTGCGCGTATTCCACTGGCAGGGAATGAACTGGAAATGGCAGGCGGCACAAATTAAGAAGCTGTTTGGTCAGTACAACATGACCTACATCGGCATTGATATTACCGGTCTGGGGAGTGGTGTCTTTGAGGATGTGCAGCATTTTGCCATGCGTCAGGCGGTGGCTATCCGCTACGGCGTGGAAACGAAAAACCGCCTGGTGATGAAGATGATTGACGTTATCGAAGACAACCGCGTGGAATGGGATAAGGAGAAGACGGAAATCGCCGCCAGCTTTATGACCATCCGCAGAACATCCACGGCCAGCGGTAACGCCATGACGTTTGTTGCCGACCGTACAGCTGAAACCGGCCACGCTGACAGCTTCTGGGCTATCGCCCATGCCATTGACAACGAACCATTAAACTTTGAAAACCAGCGAAAATCACGCTGGGGCAACTTAGGGAAAGCAGCATGAAAAAACGGAAATACAGGGAACGCCGCACCGTTACCAGACAGCGCCATATGAGCCTTATCACGCTGGGTAAGCCAGAACCCATTCTGACAACCGGCACGAACTATACAGACGTCTGGTATGACAATGAGGCGGAACACTGGACGCTCCCGATTGACCGGCTGGCGCTGGCGCAACTGGTAAACCTGAACGCGCAGCACGGTGGCGTGCTGTATGCCCGCCGCAATATGGTGACAGCAAATTATGATGGCGGTGGCCTGACGCATGAGCAACTGGGCGCGGCCGTGTTTGACTGGCTGACGTTCGGTGATGTGGCCATTCTCAAGGTACGTAACGGCTGGGGGGATGTAATCGCACTTTACCCGCTGCCGGCACTCTATACCCGCCAGCGTAAGACCGGGGAATTTGTTGTACTACAGCAGGGTGAACCGGTAATTTATCCGCCTGAAGATATTATTTTTCTCAGGCAGTACGACCCGCAACAGGCCATTTATGGTCTTCCGGATTACATCAGCGGCATCCACTCCGCCATGCTCAACGGTGAAGCCACGATTTTTCGCCGGCGTTACTACCACAACGGTGGTCACACGGGCGGCATGATTTATTGCAACGACCCGAATATGACCGACGAAGTGGAAGAAGAAATCATTCAGAAGCTGGAGCAGTCGAAGGGGATCGGGAACTTCAGCACCATGTTTGTGAACATCCCCAAAGGCGATCCGGATGGCATCAAATTTATCCCGATTGGCGATATCAGCGCCAAAGATGAGTTTCAGAACATCAAAAGCATCAGCGCCCAGGACGTGCTGACCGCGCATCGTTTTCCGGCTGGTCTGGCAGGGATTATCCCCACCAACGGAGCTATAATGGGTGATATTGAGAAAGCGGCTAAAACATACCGTAAAGCGGAGATTTTACCCATTCAGCGTATGTTCAGCGCCTCAGTGGCGCAGGAAAGTGATGTACCGCCCCACCTGTACCTTAATTTCCTGAAAGACAGTGAGCTGGAAGGTGATTAATGTCCAGAAAAAGGCTAAAATATCAGCGTTTTCAGATTAACGGAGCGAGGGATATGCGGGTACTGAAAGTAAAATGTCCGGAGTGCGGGGCAAAAGCGGTTATCAGAAAAACCAATCCCAAACACCCCCATATTTCAGATATTTATTGCGCCTGTACGGATGTGGAGTGCGGACATACATTTGTACTGAATCTGACATTCTCCCACACACTCAGCCCCAGTGCGAAGACAGGCGATATGATGTTACAGACCATCATTAATTCATTCTCACCAGAACAGAAGCAAATGACGCTGGATTTATTAAAAGCCAGTCTGGCCGCATAACACATGGCACCGCACACGGTGCCTTTTTTATTTCTCTCGACCAAATATCCAGCACCGGAAGGTCTCAGGCATTCTGGACATATCCCCTTTACCGCGATTATGACGCTCACTTACTGCGCTGCGTGTGGTTCCCTGCCTGATGAAACGGCGTTCATTACCGTTTTTAAGCAGCTTTTTGATTTCCGTTAAGGTAAAAGGTATGCGCTGCCGGTGTGCAGCGGCGACTTCCTCCATGTGGTTAAAATTAACCGCTATTTCATTCTCATCAGACGAATGATTGATGCCATAAGGTGCCAGTTCATCCAGGTAATCAAACAACTCCCAGAACTCCTGAACCATAGGATGATCCTTTTTAAGTGCCTGGCAGCGTTCCACGGCCAGTGCAGTGATAGCCGCACGGGTTTTTTCTATGCGCTCAACCGGCAACGGTACAACAATCGCGAGCGCATCCAGCAGACCAGCCAGCTGCGCGTGATTTTTTGCAATACGAATATGGCGAATATCCGCATCTGACTCCAGTTCATTACGGGCGCGTTCGTAACTCCTGCTGAACGTATCCATAATTTCTTTTTCACGCATGGCCGCCAGTAACGTGAATCCGGACACCCGACTGACAGGGATTTGTTCAAGCCGCTCTGCGGCATGTCGCGTCTGAATGGACTGGCCACGTTTGTCAGTGTAGATATGGATAATACGCTCCAGAAACGCCTTACTGCCGTCTGTATCTGCGTTCTGTGCGATAACAATACTTCCCCTGAATGGCGGTTCATATGTCTCGTTATTGTTGGATTTGATGCCTACTGCGCGGGATGCCCGACCATTATACAGTGATTTCAGTTCATCCCAGTCAAAAGCACGCTGTTTCGCGTTGTCCGTAGTGCGATCACCTTCAATTAGCACCACCGGCAGGTTACTTACCTGAGCAAAGTTACGCCCGCGCGCTGCGGCCGTCGATTTAGATGGATCAAAACCTTCATATTCTTCACGGCCAGCGAGTTTCCAAAGGAACTCAATAAGCGTTGATTTACCCGTTCCGGGTTCGCCGACAATCTCCAGAAACGGAAATGACTTGTCACGTTCGCGGATTTGTTCAGCAAAGAGTGACCCCAGCCAGAACGCCAGCGCCACATATCCTTTTTCACCGAACGCCGTCCAGATATCGTCAATCCAGCCTGTGGTAAATTCATTCAGCTTTGGATTCAGATCCAGTACAGGCGTAAGACTCAG
Organism: Salmonella sp. SAL04162; assembly: GCF_046551535.1. NCBI lineage: Bacteria > Pseudomonadati > Pseudomonadota > Gammaproteobacteria > Enterobacterales > Enterobacteriaceae > Salmonella > Salmonella sp. SAL04162. The sequence goes on along the minus strand of NZ_JBGDVX010000015.1, from coordinate 78,183 downwards.
GCTTTTTACGCTTGCATGGTTAATTTCGAAATAATCCTCGTCATTCATTTCATACAGCCGGCCATCGCAAACGGCCACACGATTAAACAACCACGCTGAATAATCCTTGTTGTAACCAATAAAATTCTGCGTTTTAACCTCTTTGATTTCGGGAAGACGCATCTGAATAAACTTATCCAGCTGTTTGGTACTCCCGGTATACACAGCCCCTTTGGCAATATGCAACAACCGCTTTTTAAACTCGGCGGAGCTGGTAAGCTGATTTGCTGTGAAGGTGTCTTTCACAGCCGGTCTGTTTGGCATATTCACCTTCACATAATACCAGGACTCGTCCGTGGGTTCAGAACGCTGGAAATACAGGGGAGTCAGCCAGCAGTTGGCAATTTCCGTGACACATCCGGACTCTTTAACAGCTTTTTCTCTGGCCTCCCATTCCTGTATGACTTCGGTTCCGGTATTGGTAATACGATCCAGTGCGCGTGTGTACCGGTCAAGATCCAGCTCAAACCAGTACATACGTGAGCCATACTCAAAATAAAACGAATGCCATTCATTATGTTGATGCATAAGAAGGGCTTTTTCAGTCGGGCTTTTCGCCAGCAGGAGATCGCCATAATAGCGGTAATTTTTTATGTCTGATTTACTGAAACGGTCACGTAGCAGCAAATCATTCCAGTCCAGGCAAGACGATGATTTCACCGGCTGCGCGGCGCGCGTTTTCCAGCCGGCGGCATCACTGCGCGCAGCAAAAGCCAGTGTGTGTTTTGTACCGGCCTTATCACCATCAAACGCCCATACAAGGCGCGGGCGTGGTTTTTCACCCAATTCTTTGGCCAGTGTATCCAGCGCGGCCAGCGGATAATTATTGCTGCTCAGTGTTGCCACCGCAGGTAAGCCAGCCTGACAAAGACTCAGTGCATTGAAAATGCCCTCGGTGATCCAGATTTCGTTCACTTCCAGCAGGTTAATAAAAGGCGGTACCCACCAGTGACCAACATAGCTTCCTTTGATATTCGCTTTTTGTTTTCCGAAGCGCTGCGGCTGGTCAATGATACGCTCCCACATGGCACCACATGACAACTTAAACCGGACAGTGGCAGATCCCATACCATCCTTCACAAATGCGCCCTGGGTAAAACTGCCTTTCAGTGGTTCCGTATTCAGCCCTCTGGCCTCACGCAGATAGGCTTCTGCCGCCGCATGTGGGGTTTCGGGCGTGTCCTGATAACGCTTAGACCAGTCTTCAAAAATATCCGAATACAGCTCTTTAACAACGACCTGATGACCGCAGTTATTTTCGCGGCCACATTTCAGAATCCAGGGTTTCTCAATACTGGTAAATAACTCACGTTTATGACAGGAAGGGCATATGCCCTGCTGCAAATATTTATCTTTTTCTTTAAATTCAAAGTCACGGACAAGGCGGCGCACAACGTCCCGTTGTATCGTAGCGTTCATATATAATCCAGATATGAATAGTGGAAGAAAGGCAAAAATTATATTTTATACTGTTTGTTATATCGCTCGTGCGTCATTAATTCCCAGTCCCTGCCCTTATTCTTACTAAGCAGACGCCAGCGATAGGAGACATGAACAGAAAAATAATGATTCGGCTTAATAACCTGATAAACCTTTTTGCCGTTGTAATATTCTGTCAGCGCTGAAAATGCCTTGTTTATGACACTTTCACTTGCATGAGAGGTCACTTTCAGCATAGTTATTTCACACTGGCTATTTTCATGAGGTACGTCCAGACATAAGAAACAATTTTTGCCTGATGGATAGCATCATATAAAGCGTGATGTTTGACGCCTTCAAACTTAATAATATTATTAATGTTCAGTCCCAGAGCTTTAGCCAGTGCACTTACTGTTCTTACATCACGATCATTCCAGTAATTCCACATTGGGCTTAACAAGCCGACCTTATTTGCAGCATGACGAAGAATAACGTTGTCGAATGACGCTCCATTACCCCAGACCTGTAAATGATGTGCATCAGTGAGTTCACAGATAAAATGGAAAAGGTCAGATATGGCGGTATCCAGCGGACAATTCGCATCATTAATAATCTCGCTCTTTGCTTCGATGGACTGACGCAGCCACCACAACACTGTATCTGCGCCCATCGTGCAGTCGTAATCAACGCTACTTGTAAGACTGATACGACGATAGAATGTTTCCCCCATTTCACCCGTTTCCGGATTAAACAGAACAGCACCGATAGCAGTAATTGCAGCGGTTGGTTTATTATCCATTGTCTCAAGGTCAATCATTAAATGTTTCATGGTATTTCCTTAACGTTGAACGGCGGTAAGTTGTACAGCAGATTTATTATTTTTTACAGTGCATGAAGCGAGTGAAATGAGGCCTGGAATATTATCATCAACCGGAATACTCCCATTAAAAGCCATCATAGTAATTTCGTGAAGTTCACAATAATCCTCAAATTCATTATTAAACCTGGCCATTAAAGACATACCTTCGAGACACTTCGCCAGTTTTAAATTTAGCTCCATTAACTGGATACCATCGCTATGAACAGAGAATGACTCCTTCTCAATAGCACTTGCCTGTTCGCGATAGGTACGTAACAGGCTACGAATAAGCGTGGCGTATTTCGCTTTCATAGTGAATCCCGAATAAATTAAAAAATTATTTTTTATTATGGCTTGTTGTTTTACTCGTCGTAAAAACTCGCTTAGCCCACTCTTTAAAGATTCCTGGTTCAGATGTAAATAAGCGGTTTTTCCAGTTATGCCACTCAGGCGGTGCAGACTGCGCAAGGTAAGCTGCGTAATCATCCCATTCGCCACGATGAATATAAATTTCTCCCCCTTTTTTCGATGGGTTATCAGGATCTTTCATGCGTACAACTGGCAACTTATTAGCAGAAGCCATTTTTCGGATCGCAGACGGTGTTTTACCTATGTAGGTAGCAAAAAGTTCTGGTGTCACCAGTAATGAAATCTCGTTTTCGGATAGCTCTTTCATCTGTGTTATCCTCCGTCAGTTTGGGTTCCTAGAGCATCTTAGGGCGTTCTAGGGTTTGTTAAACAAGGTTCTTATACGAGAACCGATGATAGTTGCAATTTAAGAACCATGTCAAGAGATTATGCGGAGAAACTCCGCCAGATACGTAAGGCCGAAGGTTTAACCCAGAAAAGTTTTGCGGAACTTACCGGAGTCGCTATCGGGACAGTAAAAAAATATGAATCTGGACATCAATCGGCCAGAGCTGAAATTGTTGAACGTGCTGTTGGAGTACAGCGGTTTGAAAAATATACGCTTTGGCTGATGACAGGCAAAACAGCACCGGCAGCGGGACAGATCGCGCCGTCTCTCTCCCCTGATGGGCAAGACGACAAAAAATCATCCCACTCCGCCCAGAAGGCTGGTTAATTGTCTGTTTTCTATACGCATTAGCACATAATTTACATAATGATTCGAATGTCGGAGGGCTTCGCTATGTCGATTAAGAAGCTCGATGATGGTCGTTATGAAGTGGACGTAAGACCGCGCGGAACTTCAGGAAAGAGGATTCGCCGAAAATTCAACAGGAAGTCAGAAGCTCAGGCATATGAAAAATATGTTTTGACAAACTTCCACGATAAAGAGTGGCAGGATAAACCAGCAGACAGAAGACTTTTGTCTGATTTGATCGCGCTATGGTGGAGTTACCACGGTAAAAACCATAATTACGGTGACTCATACAAAAAACGGCTAGAAAAGATTAACCGTGAAATGGGCGAACCCAGAGTTTACGAACTGACCCGTAATTTTTTAATGAAGTATCGCGCAAACAGGCTACATGATGGTGTATCTGCCGGAACGGTAAACAGGGACTTTTGCACTATGTCCAGCATGTTTAGGCTGCTAATTGATATGGAGGAGTTTCATCATGAAAACCCATTTCACAAGGTGCGTAAACTACGCCTAGAAAACACAGAAATGTCCTTCCTGTCAGAAGAGGAGATCCGGGACTTATTAATGGCACTCACTGGTGATGATCGTAGGGTTGTCGTGTTATGCCTAAATACAGGGGCGCGATGGGGCGAAGCCAGTAATCTGAAAGCAGAACACGTTATCAGTAATCGTGTAACTTTCGTCAAGACTAAAACTGGCCCCGCCCGAACAGTTCCAATTTCACAAGAGATAGCTGACTACATCCTTACGCGCAAATCAGGAAAGTTGTTTGACACTAACTATGAACGAGTTCGCGATGTACTCCGTAAGGTAAAACCCGACCTGCCAAGAGGACAAGCGCTTCATGTGTTACGACATACTTTTGCTACTCATTTCATGATTAACGGTGGAAACATTATCACGCTACAGCGAATCCTGGGGCATACAACTATTGAGCAAACAATGACGTATGCTCACTTCGCCCCGGACTATTTATCCGATGCTATACGGTTTAACCCTATGCGCGGGAGTGTCCAGATAATGTCCACCAACTAAGGCACTTTAGGGGTAATTAGGGCTGATAAGGCGCTCATAACTGATTGATTTAAATAAGAGCGCCTTATTTAACAAGCATTTCAATCGCACCTTCGGGCGCGTTTTTTGTTGACAGGATTAAAACAGTACGAGTACTGTACTTACGTACACAAAGGAAACAGTTATGAAGCTAACCCGGTTTTTCTTCGCATTCTTTTTTATCTTCCCCTGACCGGGAGGCGTTTCGTCATGTGATAAAGAATGCGAAGACGAACAAGAAGGCCTCCCCCACCGGGAGGCCTTTTTTATTGATAACAAAAAAGGCAACACTATGACATCGGAAAACCCATTACTGGCGCTGCGAGATAAAATCAGCGCCTTAGACGAAGAGTTACTGGCCTTACTGGCAAAACGACGCGCGCTGGCGATTGAAGTGGGACAAGCAAAACTACTGTCGCATCGTCCGGTTCGGGATATCGATCGTGAACGCGCGCTGCTGGACAGGCTCATCCATCTCGGTAAAGCCCACCATCTCGACGCACACTACATTACCCGTCTGTTCCAGCTTATCATTGAAGACTCCGTGCTTACTCAGCAGGCGCTGCTGCAACAACATCTGAATAATACTCACCCTCATTCGGCACGTATTGCGTTTCTTGGGCCGAAAGGCTCCTATTCTCATCTCGCGGCGCGCCAGTATGCCGCACGCCATTTTGAGCAATTTATTGAGAGCGGTTGCGCAAAATTCACCGATATTTTTCATCAGGTCGAAACCGGCCAGGCCGATTACGCCGTGGTTCCGATAGAGAACACCAGCTCCGGCGCTATCAACGATGTGTACGACTTATTGCAACACACCAGTCTGTCGATTGTCGGTGAGATGACCGTCACTATCGATCACTGCGTGCTGGTTTCCGGCGCTACGGATCTGAATACCATCGAAACGGTGTACAGCCATCCGCAGCCGTTCCAGCAGTGCAGTAAGTTTTTGAGCCGCTATCCGCACTGGAAAATCGACTATACCGAGAGTACGTCGGCAGCGATGGAAAAAGTCGCGCAGGCGAACTCTCCGCGCGTCGCGGCACTCGGCAGCGAGGCAGGCGGCATGTTGCACGGTTTACAGGTGCTGGAACGCATCGCCGCAAACCAGACGCAGAATATCACCCGCTTTCTGGTACTGGCGCGCAAAGCCATCAACGTTTCCGATCAGGTTCCGGCAAAAACCACTCTGTTAATCGCCACCGGGCAACAGGCAGGCGCGCTGGTCGAAGCGCTGCTGGTGCTGCGTAACCACAATCTCATCATGACGAAACTGGAGTCGCGCCCCATTCACGGCAATCCGTGGGAAGAGATGTTTTATCTCGATGTTCAGGCGAACCTGGAGTCGCAGGTAATGCAAAGCGCGCTAAAAGAGCTGGGCGAGATCACGCGCTCAATGAAAGTGCTTGGCTGCTATCCCAGCGAAAACGTCGTGCCGGTAGAACCTGCCTGACGTTCAATAAAACGGCTTTTCTTCATCCCTGCGACGGCTACCTGCAGGGTGAAGATGGCGCCGGAGAGCGGATAATCCGCCACTTCCTGAGCAGACATATTTTCTCTGGTAGTTGTAATAAACAGCGTTTTCATGTCTGCGCCGCCAAAACAAACCATCGTCGGACAACGTACCGGCAACCGGTACTCTTCCAGCTGCTCTCCTTGCGGTGAGAAACGCGCCACGCGCCAGCCGTCAAACATCGCGCTCCAGTAGCACCCTTCGCTATCCATCGCCGCGCCGTCGGGAAGTCCTTCTCCTTCGCCAAAATGGCGAAAAAGTTCACGCTTGCCCGGTTCGCCATGCTTATCAAGTAACGTGCGGTATATCACGCCATTTGGCGTATCGGAGGTATACATCCACTGGTTATCCGGGCTGAACGCCAGGCCGTTGTGTCCCTGAATATCGCACTGGATCACTTTTGCCGTCAGGTCATGATTGATCCGCATCAGCAACGCGCCATTATAGTCACCTGGCGCCCAGAACGTTCCGGCATAAAAACGTCCATCGCCATCAGTGCCGCCATCGTTGAAACGCGCCAGTTTCGTATTAGAGGGATTGTCGCAAACCTTACGCTGCAATAATCCATTTTTATCGGCCAGCCAGATAGCATGACGCATGGCCACAATAAATCCGCCCTGCTCACGCAAGGCAAAACAGCCCACCTCTTCCGGAAACGCCAGCACGCTATGCATCCCGCTCGCCGGATGGTAACGATGGATCTCCTGTTCCAGGATATCGGTCCAATACAGCGCGCTTTCATCCTCGCTCCATGTGGGGCATTCTGGTAGATGTCCGACATAATCAAATAAAACGTGCGGCGTAGTCATAACGGTTCCTTAAACGAAAAAAGCCAGCAAAGCTGGCTTTTAGTATAGATGTCATCATTATGGTCGGCTGTCATTCGCCTGACGCAATAACACACGGCTTTCATTCTGGAAGCGTCTGGCATAATCGCCAAACCAGTGTTCAACTTTGCGAAAACTGTCGATAAAAGCCTGCTTATCACCCTGTTCCAGTAACCCGATCGCATCGCCAAAACGTTTATAGTAACGCTTGATAAGCGCCAGATTGCGCTCCGACGACATAATAATGTCCGCATACAGCTGCGGGTCCTGGGCGAACAGACGCCCGACCATCGCCAGCTCCAGTCGATAAATCGGCGATGATAGCGCCAGAAGCTGCTCAAGCTGGACGTTCTCTTCCGCCAGATGCAGCCCATAAGCGAAGGTAGCAAAGTGGCGCAGCGCCTGGATAAAAGCCATGTTCTGATCGTGCTCGACAGCGCTAATTCGGTGCAACCGCGCGCCCCATACCTGGATTTGCTCAAGGAACCACTGATACGCTTCCGGTTGACGCCCATCACACCAGACCACCACCTGCTTCGCCAGGCTCCCGCTGTCCGGACCAAACATCGGATGCAAGCCCAACACGGGGCCATCATGGGCCGCCAACATTGCCTGCAACGGACCGCTTTTCACCGATGCCAGATCGACCAGAATACAGTCGGACGGCAGGGGCGGCAGTTGCGCTATGACCTGTTCAGTAACATGAATCGGCACGCTGACGATCACCATTCCGGCATCGGCGACAATGTCCCTGGCGCGCGACCAGTCCTGCTGTTCCAGAATACGGACCTGATAGCCCGACAGCGTGAGCATTTTTTCAAACAGACGCCCCATCTGTCCGCCGCCGCCCACAATGACGACCGGACGCAGAGAAGGACAAAGCGTTTTGAACCCCTTATCATTTTCGCTGGAGTAAGATTCACGCATTACCCGGCGCAGGACATCTTCAATGAGATCGGGCGGGACACCGATCGCTTCTGCTTCCGCCCGTCGTGAAGCCAGCATAGAGGCCTCACGCTCTGGCACGTAAATAGGCAGGCCAAAACGGCTTTTCACCTCGCCGACTTTGGCAACCAGTTCCAGGCGCTTAGCCAGTAAATTCAACAACGCTTTATCGACATCATCTATTTGATCGCGTAATGCGGTCAATTCAGCAACCATAACAACCTCTTATGCGACGCGCACCGCCAGCTGGCCGCTCAAATCTTTATGAATTTCACGCAACAGGGCATCGGTCATCTCCCAGCTAATACAAGCATCGGTGACGGAAACGCCATACTTCATTTCGCTGCGCGGCTGTTCGGAAGACTGATTACCCTCATGAATATTACTTTCAATCATTAAGCCAATGATTGAACGATTGCCATCTTTAATCTGCGCAACCACAGATTCGGCAACGGCTGGCTGGCGGCGATAATCTTTATTGGAGTTACCATGACTGCAATCTACCATCAGCGAAGGACGTAGTCCCGCCTGTTCCATCTCTTTTTCACACTGAGCGACATCTGCCGGGCTATAGTTTGGCGCTTTGCCGCCACGCAGAATCACATGGCCATGCGGATTTCCCTGGGTTTGCAATAACGCAACCTGACCGGCCTGGTTAATGCCAACAAAACGATGAGGTTGCGCAGCGGCGCGCATGGCGTTAATCGCTGTCGCCAGGCTGCCATCCGTGCCGTTTTTAAAGCCGACCGGCATAGAAAGACCAGACGCCATTTCGCGGTGGGTTTGCGATTCGGTTGTGCGCGCGCCTATCGCCGACCAGCTAAACAGATCGCCCAGGTATTGCGGGCTGTTCGGATCCAACGCTTCGGTCGCCAATGGCAACCCCATATTCACCAGTTCCACCAGTAGCTGACGCGCTATTTTCAACCCGGCTTCCACATCAAATGAGCCATCCATGTGAGGATCGTTAATCAGCCCTTTCCAGCCGACGGTAGTCCGCGGCTTTTCAAAATAGACGCGCATTACCAGATAGAGGCTATCGCTGACCTCTGCGGCAAGGGCTTTAAATCGACGGGCATATTCCAGAGCGGTTTCAGGATCGTGAATAGAACAAGGACCGCATACCACCAACAGACGCGGATCGCGCCCGGCAATAATGTCAGAAATGATTCCCCGGGACTGCGCTATCTGCGCTTCCTGCGCCAGACTCAACGGAAAGGCCGCTTTAAGCTGCTCCGGCGTCATTAATACCTGTTCATCGGTGATACGTACGTTATTCAGCGCGTCTTTTTGCATGATGGCGATCCTGTCTTTTCTTGTTTGCGATAGTTGATCCTCCACGAGGATGTTTAAACCATACCACAAAAAGTAAAGATTTCAATCCATATTACGTAAAATAAACTTTACACTATGCGCAATCGTCGATTAAACCCCTTTATTTCGTATCAAAAACTTTACACAACAAGTGAATTATTTTATTCCCAGCCTCAGAAAAGCGGTAAAATGAGCGATGCTCGCTATTTTTTGATTATTTTTTCTCCGCACACATATTTTTACTTTCTGATATAGGGTGATTAATACCATTATCACAAGAATTTAATATCAGGGATGCCATTTAAATTATTCATATTATCAATAAGAAATAATGACGATATGGCAAAATAATGTTATTTTGCTACAAACAATCACGGATGTATTTTAATGCTTTACGACTGAAGATGGTGGGGACTTGTTAATGCGTTTTTCTCACCGATTTATCCTTCTGTTATCGCTATTATTAGCCAGCTTGCCTCTGTATGCTCAACGCGTCACGGAAGAAGAGAAATCCGTACGCGCCATCGTCTCCGGTATCGTCAGTTATACACACTGGCCGGCGTTATCCGGGCCGCCAAGGCTATGCATATTTTCATCTGCGCGTTTTGTCAGGGTACTTAGCGAAGAGGCTGACTGGGCTTTCCCTTATCAACCGCTTGTCATCCGTACCACACAAGAAGCCCTGAGCGCCCACTGTGATGGTTTTTACTTTGGCAATGAATCGCCAGCTTATCAGGTGGAGTTAACGCGTCATTATCCAGTTAATGCCTTGTTATTAATTGCCGAGCAAAATACCGAATGTATTATTGGCAGCGCATTTTGTCTGATCATTAACAATGATGAAGTCAAATTTTCCGTCAACCTGGACTCCCTCGCGCATAGCGGCGTGAGAGTGAATCCAGAAGTATTAATGCTTGCACGGAATCAAAAGCATGAATAAGGAATTTTCTCTGTCCAGACCAACATTTAAACGCACACTACGGCGGATTAGTATAATCAGCGTGCTGCTTACGATGACATTGATCTGGCTATTAATTTGCGTTGCGTCTGTCCTTACGCTCAAACAGTATGCGCAAAAGAATCTCGATTTGACCGCCGCCACAATGGCCCATAGCCTTGAAGCGGCACTGGTATTTTCCGATAACACGGCCGCAGCGGAAACGCTCGCCACACTGGGACGCCAGGGACAATTTTCAGCGGCGGAGGTCCGCGATAAAAATGGCCGTATTATCGCCTCATGGCGCTATGATGCGCGAGCCGCAGACGATAAGCTCATTGGCTTAATTAGCCACTGGCTTTTTCCATTGCCGGTATCGCAACCCGTCTGGCACAACGGCAGGGCCATCGGCGAAGTACGGCTTGTCGCCCGCGACAGCCTTATTGGTCATTTTATCTGGCTATCGCTGGCAGTGCTGACAGGATGTATTCTGCTGGCATCCGGCATTGCCCTGCTGCTCACGCGTTATTTACACAATGGCGTTGTGGATGCGCTGCAAAATATTACTGAAGTTGTACACGACGTTCGCACTAACCGAAATTTTTCACGCCGGGTACCTGATGAGCGTATTGCGGAATTTCACCTGTTTGCGCAGGATTTCAATAGCCTTCTGGATGAGATGGAAGAATGGCAGCTACGGCTTCAGGCTAAAAATGCCCAGTTACTACGTACCGCGCTGCACGATCCGCTGACGGGGCTTGCCAATCGCGCAGCATTTCGCAGCTGTATTAACGCGCTGATGAAGGACAATTCCGCTCGTAGCAGTTCGGCATTGTTATTTCTGGATGGCGATAACTTTAAATATATTAATGATACCTGGGGACATGCGGCAGGCGACCGGGTACTTATAGAGGTTGCCAAAAGATTAGCGGAATTCGGTGGTAGCCGTTATCAGACTTACCGACTCGGCGGCGATGAATTTGCGATGGTGCTTTACGATGTACATTCGGAATATGAAGTACAACGTATTTGCGCAGCGCTATCCCAGGCGTTTAATCGACCTTTTGAACTGCATAACGGCCAGCGGATAACGATGACCATGAGTATTGGCTTTGCGCTGACATGGGAACATGCCACTGCCGAAAAACTACAAGAACTGGCCGATCGAAATATGTATCAGGCTAAACACCGGCGTGCGGAACGCTCGCTAAACTAAGGAACGGGCCTGGCCGTTTCTGATTCAGCGTTGATACCACTGACCCGGCCTAATCATGTAACCGTCTATGGCGTGGAGCAACCCATAAAAAAGGGGCCAGCGTAATGCCAGCCCCTTCTTTTCTACAAGCTTTCGGATGTTGCGAAAGCGCGTTCTTAGTTAAGACGCTCTTTGATACGAGCCGCTTTACCAGTACGCTCACGCAGGTAGTACAGTTTAGCTTTACGAACAGCACCACGACGTTTAACAGCAATGCTGTCAACTACCGGAGAGTGAGTCTGGAAGACACGCTCAACGCCTTCGCCGTTGGAAATTTTACGAACAGTGAATGCAGAGTGCAGACCGCGGTTACGAATAGCGATAACCACGCCCTCGAATGCCTGCAGACGTTTCTTGGTACCTTCAACAACCCATACTTTCACTTCCACGGTATCGCCCGGACGGAAGGAAGGTACGTTCTGCTTCATCTGCTCTTGTTCAAGTTGCTTAATAATGTTGCTCATAATTTAATCTCTTATCCTGGGTAAACTGATATTCGGGGGCCTATGCCATCCCATCATGTTTATGCTGCTGTTGTGCGTGTTCTGTTTTGAACTCCGCCAGCAACCTTGCTTGCTCTTCAGTCAGAGCCAGGTTTTCCAGAAGTTCAGGTCTTCTAAGCCAGGTTCGGCCCAGCGACTGTTTCAAGCGCCAGCGACGTATCTCGGCATGGTTTCCCGACAGCAATACTGGCGGTACTTCCATCCCCTCTAACACTTCAGGGCGCGTATAGTGCGGACAATCCAGCAACCCATCAGCAAACGAATCTTCGATTGCTGATGCTTCATGCCCCAGAACTCCCGGTATAAACCGGGCGACGGAGTCAATCAGCGTCATTGCCGGTAGTTCGCCACCGCTGAGAACGTAATCGCCAATTGACCATTCTTCGTCAATTTCGGTCTGAATTACGCGCTCATCTACGCCTTCGTAGCGACCACACACCAGAATAAGTTTCTGATTCGTGGCCAGCTCGCTAACGCCCGCTTGATCAAGCTTGCGTCCCTGAGGCGACAGATAAATCACTTTAGCGCCTTCACCTGCCGCGGCTTTTGCTGCGTGAATGGCGTCCCGCAAGGGTTGCACCATCATTAACATCCCTGGTCCGCCGCCGTAAGGACGGTCGTCCACGGTACGGTGCCGGTCATGCGTGAAGTCGCGAGGACTCCAGCTTTGGATGTTCAGCAGGCCTTTTTTTACTGCCCGGCCAGTTACCCCGTAATCGGTAATTGCGCGGAACATTTCAGGAAACAGGCTAACTATGCCAATAAACACAAGCCAATCCCCATAACGCCATTTATTACCGTTTATTCGGTGGTTTAAAAACCAGGATCCCAGTCTACTTCGATAGTACGAGTAGCGAGATCGACTTTCTTGATAACCTGCCCATCGAGGAACGGTACTAGTCGTTCCTTGATACCAAATGCATCTTTCAGGTTCGCCTTAATGACGAGAACGTCATTCGACCCGGTTTCCATCATGTCGATAACTTTACCGAGATCGTAGCCTTCAGCGGTGACTACCTGGCAGCCCATCAGGTCTTTCCAGTAGTAGTCTCCCTCCTCAAGCGCAGGAAGTTGCGAGGAATCCACGACAATTTCGCAATTGGTCAGAAGATTCGCGGCATCTCGATCGTCAACGCCTTTCAGCTTGATGATCAGATCCTGATTGTGGTGCTTCCAGCTTTCCAGCTGTACCTGCTGCCACTGACCCGCCTTCTGGATAAACCAGGGCTGATAGTCAAAAATGCTTTCGGCGTCTTCAGTGGAGGAAAACACTCTGAGCCAACCACGGATACCGTATGAAGAACCCATTTTCCCCAGTACAACCGGTTCAGCGGGTACTTGTGCGGCGAGTTGCTTGCTCATCATGACCACCGTGACAGATTAAGCTGCTTTTTTTACTTCTTTGATCAGCGCCGCAACGCGATCGGAAATGGTTGCGCCCTGGCCAACCCAGTGAGCGATGCGATCCAGATCCAGGCGGGTGCCTTCTTCTTTTTCGCTAGCGATTGGGTTGAAGAAACCAACGCGCTCAATGAAGCGACCGTTGCGTGCATTACGGCTGTCGGTGACAACAACCTGGTAGAACGGACGCTTTTTAGCGCCGTGACGAGCTAAACGAATAGTTACCATAACATCCTCTTGTGTGAATAAAACAACCGGGCCCCATCGAGGAACGGAGCCCGGCGTCATATTAAAAGCCCGAAAATTTTACTGATTTCTGGGAAAATTGCAATCAACAGTTAATAACTCTGCTGTAGAAGGCCGTCGGCGGCGCAGCGAGTTCGGTGCCGGCGTGCGCGCAGCCACCGCAGCGTACACGCAGTACGTGAGGATGGCGAGCACACCCCGGTGCCGAAATAGCAAGTGAGCCAGGCCGGGAAATTAGCGGCCAGGGAAGCCTGGCGGCATCATCCCCTTCATACTCCGCATCATCTTCGCCATCCCGCCCTTCTTCATCTTCTTCATCATGCGCTGCATGTCGTCGAACTGTTTCAGAAGGCGGTTAACGTCCTGCACCTGCATCCCACAGCCTTGTGCGATACGGCGTTTACGGGAACCTTTGATGATTTCCGGCTTCGCGCGCTCTTTCAGCGTCATCGAATTGATGATCGCCTCCATACGCACCAGCACCTTGTCATCCATCTGCGATTTAACGTTGTCCGGAATCTGCCCCATGCCCGGTAATTTGCCCATCAGACTGGCCATACCGCCCATGTTTTTCATCTGTTTGAGCTGTTCCAGGAAGTCGTTCAGGTCGAAACCGTCGCCTTTCTTCAGTTTAGTCGCCAGCTTTTCAGCCTGTGCGCGGTCAACTTTGCTTTCGATATCTTCGATAAGAGACAGTACGTCGCCCATGCCGAGAATACGCGAGGCGATACGATCCGGGTGGAACGGCTCCAGCGCGTCGGTTTTCTCGCCGACACCGAGGAATTTAATCGGCTTGCCGGTGATATGACGAATAGAGAGCGCCGCACCGCCACGCGCATCACCATCGACCTTGGTCAGCACCACGCCGGTTAACGGCAGCGCTTCGTTAAAGGCTTTTGCGGTATTCGCAGCATCCTGACCGGTCATCGCATCGACGACAAACAGCGTTTCTACTGGCTTGATAGAAGCGTGGACCTGTTTGATTTCGTCCATCATCGCTTCGTCAACGTGCAGACGACCGGCGGTATCCACCAGCAGCACGTCGTAGAATTTGAGCTTCGCTTCTTTCAGCGCGGCGTTGACGATATCAACCGGTTTCTGGCCGACATCAGACGGGAAGAAATCCACGCCAACCTGCTCAGCCAGCGTTTCGAGCTGTTTGATCGCCGCCGGGCGATAGACGTCGGCAGAGACGACCAGCACTTTCTTCTTGTGCTTCTCGCGCAAGAATTTACCCAGCTTACCGACGCTGGTGGTTTTACCCGCCCCCTGCAGACCCGCCATCAATACTACGGCTGGCGGCTGCGCAGCTAAATTCAGCGTCTGGTTCTCTTCGCCCATCGCCGCAACCAGTTCGCTACGGACAATCTTGACGAACTCCTGCCCTGGGGTCAGGCTCTTGTTAACTTCATGACCAACCGCTTTCTCTTTTACGCGATTGATGAACTCACGCACTACCGGCAGCGCAACGTCAGCCTCCAGCAGCGCCATGCGCACTTCGCGCAGCGTCTCTTTAACGTTGTCTTCAGTAAGGCGCCCACGGCCACTGATATTGCGCAGCGTGCGCGACAAACGATCGGTTAAATTATCAAACATTGTCTCTCGCCTGGGGTGGAAACGGTTGGTCGCCGCAGCGACACAGTTACAGAATTTCGCCACAGTATACCATGAAGCCGTCTTTGTTGTTATGCAACGGTTGGAGCTGCGGTCACGTAACGCTATACTGCTTCTCTTTCTCACTGGTCAACTGTCGACACAACTATGCCCGTTTTTGCTTTACTTGCCCTTGTCGCCTACTCCTTCAGCCTCGCGCTGATCGTTCCCGGACTGTTGCAAAAAAACAGCGGCTGGCGGCGTATGGCTATTCTTTCTGCGGTCATCGCGCTGGTGTGCCATGCTGTCGCGCTGGAATCGCGTATTCTGCCCGGCGGCGACAGTGGACAAAACCTGAGCCTGCTGAATGTCGGTTCGCTGGTCAGCCTGATGATCTGCACGGTAATGACCATTGTCGCGTCGCGTAATCGCGGCTGGCTACTTCTGCCCATTGTCTATGCTTTTGCGCTGATTAACCTGGCCTTCGCCACGTTCATGCCTAATGAATATATTACGCATCTGGAAGCGACCCCAGGCATGATGGTGCACATCGGTCTGTCGCTTTTCTCTTACGCGACGCTGATAATCGCCGCGCTGTATGCGCTACAGCTGGCGTGGATCGACTATCAGTTGAAGAACAAAAAGCTGGCGTTTAGTAATGAAATGCCGCCATTGATGAGCATTGAGCGCAAAATGTTTCATATCACGCAGATTGGCGTCGTACTGCTGACCCTTACTCTGTGTACCGGCCTGTTTTACATGCATAACCTGTTCAGTACTGAAAATATTGATAAAGCCGTGCTCTCTATCGTGGCATGGTTTGTCTATATCGTTCTGCTGTGGGGGCATTACCATGAAGGCTGGCGGGGTCGGCGGGTCGTGTGGTTTAACGTCGCAGGCGCGGGTATTCTGACGCTGGCCTATTTTGGTAGCCGCATATTACAGCAATTTGTAAGCTAAGCTTTTAAAGGAGTTTCCCCTGGAACACATCTCCACCACCACGCTGATTATCATATTAATCATCATGGTGGTCATCTCGGCCTATTTTTCCGGTTCCGAAACTGGAATGATGACGCTAAACCGTTACCGTTTACGCCATATGGCGAAGCAAGGTAATCGCTCGGCAAAACGGGTAGAAAAATTATTGCGTAAACCCGACCGACTGATAAGCCTGGTGCTGATCGGCAATAACCTGGTCAACATTCTTGCCTCGGCGCTCGGCACGATTGTGGGTATGCGGCTTTACGGCGACGCCGGCGTGGCTATCGCCACCGGGGTACTGACGTTTGTCGTGCTAGTTTTTGCCGAAGTCCTGCCCAAAACTATCGCCGCGCTCTATCCGGAAAAAGTGGCCTATCCCAGCAGCTTCCTGCTGGCGCCGTTACAGATACTGATGATGCCGCTGGTGTGGTTACTTAACACCATCACCCGCCTGCTGATGCGTCTGATGGGGATTAAAACGGACATCGTGGTCAGCGGGTCGTTAAGCAAAGAGGAATTACGCACTATCGTGCATGAATCCCGTTCGCAAATCTCTCGCCGCAATCAGGATATGCTGCTGTCGGTTCTCGACCTGGAAAAAGTCAGCGTGGATGACATCATGGTGCCGCGTAATGAAATTATCGGGATCGATATCAATGACGACTGGAAGTCTATCGAGCGGCAGCTCACCCACTCCCCGCACGGACGCATCGTGCTCTATCGCGATTCGCTGGATGACGCCATCAGTATGCTGCGCGTGCGCGAAGCCTGGCGGTTAATGGCCGAGAAAAAAGAGTTCACCAAAGAGATGATGCTGCGCGCCGCCGATGAAATCTATTACGTCCCGGAAGGTACGCCGCTCAGTACGCAACTGATTAAATTTCAGCGCAATAAAAAGAAAGTCGGACTGGTCGTCAACGAATATGGCGATATCCAGGGGCTGGTCACCGTGGAAGATATTCTCGAAGAGATCGTTGGCGACTTCACCACATCGATGTCACCGACACTGGCGGAAGAGGTCACGCCGCAAAACGACGGTTCGGTCATTATTGACGGTACCGCCAACGTCCGGGAAATCAATAAAGCGTTTAACTGGCACCTGCCGGAAGATGACGCGCGCACCGTCAACGGGGTGATTCTGGAGGCGCTGGAGGAAATTCCGGTTGCTGGCACGCGCGTGCGCATTGAGCAGTACGATATCGATATTCTCGATGTACAGGAAAATATGATTAAGCAGGTAAAGGTTGTACCGGTGAAACCGCTGCGCGAGAGTGTGGCGGAGTAACATAATGGCGAACTCCGGTTCGCCTTTTTTATCGCCGTCTTTTAAGATTCCATCAATTCCTGCCATTTACTTAACAATGCAATAATGACTTTTCAAGCATTCAGAAAGGATATTGATGTTATGTCAGAAGATTATGTAATTGAATGGGATAAGAATTTTGCAGACGACCTCAACGTCGTCGCCAGCGTTTTTTTATCGCACAACCCAACCTTATGGCCCACTATTTTCTCTCAACTTTCGACGCAACCTGAAATCTTTGAAGACGAAGATGAAGACGAATATGGGTTGCAGGACGTTCTGGATTGTAGCGGTGGCGATCTCGGAAATAACGATCTGGCACAGGCATTTTTACAAGTTCTACGCGGCGAAGGATTAATTCACCTCGTTGACTGGAAAGGTGAAGATGAAGAAGGCGAACTGGCTAATTTTGCCGCAGATCGCTTTTATGAACTCACAAAAAACCTGACGGATTCTGAGGAATTAAGAAATCTTCTTGTCGAAATAACCCAAGAGGATGAAATCTCCGATGTCTGTGAAGCCGGAGACCGTTACCTTGACGAGATCTTTGAACGCATTCAGACCGAACTCAATAAAAGGGGCTTCCAGATTTTTGATCTGAATGAAGGAGCTGACACCTATAATGTGGTCGTTCTGCCAATGAGCGAATATAAAAAAATAGAGGATTTCAACACGCCGTGGCTCGAAGTACAGGATTTTTTAAGCTAAAAAAATGGCCGACTTTACATCGGCCATCAGACTTTTACTTCGCCTTCGCTACAGTCACCATCGCCGCGCGAATGGTACGACCGTTCAGCGTATAGCCTTTCTGCATAATACCCAGCACATTGCCTGCCGGAACCTCTTCCGACTCCACCATCGCAATCGCCTGATGCACGTTCGGGTCCAGCGGCACATTGGTCTCAGCAATCACTTCCACGCCGAACTTACGCACCACATCCAGCATAGACTTCAGCGTCAGCTCAATCCCTTCGACCATTGCCGCCATATCCGGATTGGCTTTGTCTGCGACTTCCAGCGCGCGATCCAGGCTATCGATTACCGGCAGCAATTCGTTGACGAACTTCTCGAGAGCGAATTTATGCGCTTTTTCGATATCCTGTTCAGTACGACGGCGCAGGTTTTCCATTTCCGCTTTGATACGCAACACGGTGTCGCGTTCGCGAGTCTGGGCTTCTGCAAGCTGAACTTCCAGATTCGCAATTTTTTCATCGCGCGGATCCACCTGCTCAGCAGAATCGTTTGGTTCAACTGCCTCAACCTCTTCGTGCTGATCCATGATAATTTCTTCCGGGGCTTGCCCCTCAGGCGTTTTCTGTTCTTTACTACTCATGAATTTCTCCGCGTTTTTTTCGCATTCATCTCGCTAACTTCGCTTATTATGGGGATCAGATTCAGGGTTTCAAGGGAAGTACTCACATTGTCATCAATCTTCGCTACAAGGACCTCAGAAAAATGAATAATCATTTCAAGTGTATCGGCATTGTGGGGCATCCGCGTCATCCCACCGCACTCACGACACATGAAATGCTCTACCGTTGGCTATGCGATCAGGGTTATGAGGTCATTGTGGAGCAACAAATCGCCCACGAATTACAGCTAAAAAATGTACCAACCGGTACGCTGGCGGAAATTGGTCAACAGGCGGATCTGGCGGTAGTCGTGGGCGGCGACGGTAATATGCTTGGCGCAGCGCGTACGCTGGCGCGTTATGACATCAATGTGATTGGCATTAACCGCGGTAATCTTGGCTTCCTGACCGATCTCGATCCGGACAACGCCCTGCAACAATTATCTGATGTGCTGGAAGGGCGCTATATCTCCGAAAAACGTTTTCTGCTGGAAGCGCAGGTCTGCCAACAGGATCGCCAGAAGCGTATCAGCACAGCCATTAATGAAGTGGTGCTGCATCCGGGAAAAGTGGCGCATATGATCGAATTCGAGGTTTATATTGATGAAACCTTCGCTTTTTCACAGCGGTCTGATGGTCTGATCATTTCTACGCCGACCGGCTCCACCGCCTATTCGCTCTCCGCAGGCGGCCCTATTCTGACCCCTTCACTGGATGCCATCACCCTGGTGCCGATGTTCCCGCATACCTTGTCGGCGCGCCCGTTAGTCATTAACAGCAGTAGCACGATTCGTCTGCGTTTTTCGCATCGCCGTAGCGATCTGGAAATTAGCTGCGACAGCCAGATAGCGCTGCCTATTCAGGAAGGAGAAGATGTGCTGATTCGCCGCTGCGACTACCACCTCAACCTGATACATCCCAAAGACTATAGCTATTTCAATACATTAAGCACAAAACTCGGTTGGTCAAAAAAATTATTCTAATTTTACGTTAGCCTCTTTACTGTATAAAAAACCAGTTTATACTGTATTTAATTACAGTCATGGTTTTTCATACAGGAAAACAGCTATGTTGGCGCAACTGACCATCAGCAATTTTGCTATCGTTCGTGAGCTTGAGATCGATTTTCAGAGCGGAATGACCGTCATTACTGGTGAAACCGGCGCGGGTAAATCTATTGCGATTGATGCCCTGGGTCTGTGTCTGGGCGGTCGCGCTGAGGCCGATATGGTCCGTACCGGAGCAACCCGCGCCGATTTGTGTGCCCGCTTTGCGCTGAAAGACACGCCTGCGGCATTGCGCTGGCTGGAAGAAAACCAGCTTGAAGAAGGGCGCGAATGCTTACTTCGCCGCGTTATCAGCAGCGATGGTCGCTCACGGGGCTTTATTAACGGCACCGCTGTGCCCCTGTCTCAATTGCGCGAGCTAGGTCAGTTGCTGATTCAAATTCATGGTCAACATGCGCACCAGCAGCTTACCAAACCCGAACAGCAAAAATCGCTGCTGGATAGCTATGCCAACGAAGCCGCTTTAGCGCAGCAGATGGCTGCCCGCTACCAATTATGGCATCAAAGCTGCCGCGATCTCGCCCATCACCAGCAACAAAGCCAGGAACGCGCCGCGCGCGCGGAACTGCTGCAATATCAGTTAAAAGAGTTGAACGACTTTAACCCGCAGGCCGGCGAATTCGAGCAAATTGACGAAGAGTACAAACGGCTGGCCAACAGCGGACAGTTGCTTACGACCAGCCAGAACGCTCTGGCGCTACTCGCGGACGGCGAAGACGTTAACCTGCAAAGCCAGTTATATAGCGCAAAACAACTGGTTAGCGAGCTGGTGGGTATGGACAGCAAGCTTTCCGGCATCCTGGATATGCTGGAAGAAGCCACTATTCAACTCACCGAAGCCAGCGATGAATTACGCCACTATTGCGAGCGTCTGGATTTAGACCCCAATCGCCTGTTTGAACTTGAACAGCGCATCGCTAAACAAATTTCGCTGGCGCGAAAACATCACGTCAGCCCGGAAGCGCTGCCGCAGCTTTATCAGTCACTGCTCGAAGAACAGCAGCAGCTCGACGATCAGGCCGATTCGCTGGAAACGCTGACGCTGGCGGTTAATAAGCATCACCAACAAGCGCTGGAAACGGCGCAAGCGCTGCATCAACAGCGTCAGTTTTACGCCCAGGAGCTGGGGCAGTTGATCACTGAAAGTATGCATTTACTTTCAATGCCGCACGGTCTGTTTACTATCGACGTGAAATTTGATGAGCATCATCTGAGCAACGACGGCGCCGATCGCGTGGAGTTTAAAGTGACGACAAACCCAGGTCAGCCGCTGCAGCCTATCGCTAAAGTCGCGTCTGGCGGTGAACTGTCGCGCATTGCGTTGGCTATTCAGGTGATTACCGCGCGCAAAATGGAAACGCCGGCACTGATTTTTGACGAGGTCGATGTTGGCATCAGCGGCCCAACCGCCGCCGTGGTCGGTAAACTCCTGCGTCAGCTTGGCGAATCCACTCAGGTGATGTGCGTCACTCACCTGCCACAGGTAGCCGGGTGCGGTCACCAGCACTTCTTTGTCAGTAAAGAAACAGACGGGGCAATGACCGAAACCCATATGCAACCGTTGGATAAACGTGCGCGTTTACAGGAACTGGCCCGCCTGTTGGGAGGAAGTGAAGTTACGCGTAATACGCTGGCAAACGCAAAAGAACTGCTGGCGGCGTAAACTTTTTTACCTCCCGAAGGTCTGAGTTCACAACAAAAACGCCGTAAGACCCGACAGCAAAAGGTTTTAAAGTGATGAAAGGTCTATTATCATCGGCATATTAATATGAGCCACGTACTGCTCAGGCCCGAAAAGGAACCCAATCACTATGCGCTGTAAAACGCTGACTGCTGCCGCAGCAGTACTCCTGATGTTGACCGCAGGCTGTTCCACTCTGGAGCGAGTGGTTTACCGACCTGACATCAATCAGGGGAACTATCTTACACCTACGGATGTCGCCAAAGTGCGTGTTGGTATGACGCAACAACAGGTTGCGTATGCTTTAGGCACGCCGATGATGACCGATCCTTTTGGTACGAACACCTGGTTTTATGTCTTCCGCCAGCAGCCAGGACATGAGAACGTGACGCAGCAGACTCTGACGCTCACCTTTAACAGCAGCGGCGTGTTAACCAATATTGATAACAAACCGGCGTTGACGAAGTAATTTTGTGATACCGCCTGATGAGGTTACGTTCATCAGGCCTGCAAACCTCTCCCCGCCATTTGGTACGAATTTGCCTGATGGCGCTACGTTCATCTGGCTTACAGGCACACCTGTGCTTCAGGTGTGGTACGGCTTTCACACCGTTATCCGGCAAGGTTAATTATCTGCCAGCCGATTTTTCGGCGCGCTGGCGGCGTAATGCTTTTGGATCGGCGATTAAGGGACGGTAAATTTCAACCCGATCGCCATCCTGCACCGTATCGGTGAGTTTTACCGGACGACTATAGATGCCCACTTTATTTTTCGCCAGATCGATATCCGTGCGCAATTCCAGCAAGCCGGAAGCGCGAATCGCCTCTTCGACCGTCGCGCCCTCCTCCAGCGTTACGCGCTGCAAATACTGCTTTTCCGGCAGCGCATAAGCCACTTCAACCACAAGTTTATCCGGCACGGTAAACCTCTTTGGCGCGAACCGTAAACGCCTGCACCATGTTGGACGCTAACTCTTTGAATACACGACCAAACGCCAGCTCAATGAGTTTATTGGTAAACTCAAAATCAAGCTGAAACTCAATACGGCACGCCTCGGGGCTGAGCGGGGTAAATTTCCAGCCGCCGATCAGCTTTTTAAAGGGGCCATCCACCAGATGCATCAGAATGCTCTGGTTACGCGTTAGCTGATTACGCGTCGTAAACGTCTTGCTGATACCCGCCTTCGACACGTCAACAGCCGCCGTCATCTGTGCTGGCGATGACTCCAGGACGCGACTACCAACACACCCAGGCAAAAACTGGGGATACGATTGCACGTCATTCACTAACTGATACATCTGTTCCGCACTGTAGGGGACTAAAGCAGTCCGACTAATCTGAGGCATAGCAATTCCCATCAACATAAATCGTGTAAATAATACCACTTATCAGCGAGTAAAAAAAATGCTGTCCCCAACCGTCATGCCTTAATTGTGCGTGCATAGCCCAACTCATGCTAAGATAGATTTTTGCACCTCATCAGGACGTAATGGGGTGTTTTCGATATCAGATTACCTATGAATTCACGACACTTATGACGAAGAAAAAAGCACATAAACCGGGCTCAGCCACCATCGCGCTGAATAAGCGCGCCCGGCACGAATACTTTATCGAAGAAGAGTTCGAGGCTGGTCTCGCCCTGCAAGGCTGGGAAGTAAAATCTCTGCGCGCAGGAAAAGCCAATATCGGCGACAGTTACGTTATCCTCAAAGATGGCGAGGCCTGGCTGTTTGGCGCAAACTTTACGCCGATGGCGGTCGCCTCGACACATGTCGTATGCGACCCAACCCGAACCCGCAAACTGTTGTTAAATCAGCGTGAGCTTGATTCGCTGTATGGCCGTATTAATCGTGAAGGTTATACTGTCGTCGCGCTTTCTCTGTACTGGAAAAATGCCTGGTGCAAAGTGAAGATCGGCGTGGCGAAAGGTAAAAAACAACATGATAAACGTTCCGATCTTAAAGAACGTGAGTGGCAACTGGATAAAGCACGCATTATGAAAAATGCAGGCCGATAATAGACATTTTTTGTGACCAGCTTCTCAGTATGAAGCTGGTCAATATTCATATCTCATTCATGCCTCGAAAATATATTCTCTGTGTCTGACGCTTATCAATAGCAATAAACACGACAACAAGAATATATTCTTTGTTTAAAAAATTTTTATAGCCTAATACCACAATACTTCAAATGATTTTTATAAAATTTAATATTGCTGAATACCTTCACAAAAAGTATTGTTTTCATGTTAAAAAAGAAAAAGAAGAAGAAATTAAAATTCATTATAAAACATAAAGATAAATAAAAAATCATCATGCGTTGTTAGCCCACCCCACCTCTCCTTAACACAAACTCCGTTATATTTCAGACGCACTAACACCTTTATCAATAGATCTTAATTTGCAGAAAGATTTTTTTCTGACTATATCATCTAATACGAAAGCACTAGTCAGGCACAAAAAACAAAGGGTTATTCGGCGAGAAAACCAGACCTTCACCTACGCTCATAAAAAAGAATATGGCTACGGAAATTCATCTCTCACGATGAATGGGAAGGCTCGTCTACGCATTTTGCCCTGAACGTCGTGCCCGTTAATTAATACA
The DNA here is from genome assembly GCF_046551535.1 of Salmonella sp. SAL04162. Classification (NCBI taxonomy): domain Bacteria; kingdom Pseudomonadati; phylum Pseudomonadota; class Gammaproteobacteria; order Enterobacterales; family Enterobacteriaceae; genus Salmonella; species Salmonella sp. SAL04162. The sequence continues at coordinate 54,183 of NZ_JBGDVX010000015.1, read as the reverse complement.
CAGAGCAAATCCATCAGGAGCTAATTTATGCGTCTACTCGCCGTGGTTTCGAAATTGACTGGCGTCTCCACCACTGTGGAATCCTCAGCGGTCACTCTTAACGCCCCGTCAATTGTTAAATTATCAGTGGCCCGGGAAGAAATTAGTCAACTTACGCGCATTAATCAGGATCTGGTGGTGACGCTCCATTCCGGCGAAACGATCACGATTAAAAACTTTTACGTTACCAACGATCTGGGCGCAAGCCAGCTGGTACTGGCGGAAAATGATGGCACGTTATGGTGGGTAGAAAATCCGCAAGCCGGGCTACATTTTGAACAAATCGCTGATATTAATGAGCTGCTGGTCACTTCCGGCACTTCCCATGAAGCAGGCGGCGCCGTTTGGCCGTGGGTACTGGCTGGCGCGGTGGCGGCTGGCGGCATTGCCGCTATCGCGTCTTCCGGCGGCGGCGATTCCCACCATCATTCGGATGGCGATAATCCGCCCCCCGATAACACCAATCCTGACGGTAATCCCCCTGATAACAGCAATCCCGGCGGCAGTAACCCTAACGGCAATACTCCAGGTAGCAGTAATCCTGTAGATACTACCCCGCCTCTCGCTCCCGGCAAGTTGCTGATTTCAGCGGACGGAAAAACGGTGAGCGGCGAGGCCGAAGCGGGCAGTACCATTACCATCAAAGATCCTTCAGGTAACGTCGTTGGCGAGGGCAAAGCGGATAGCGACGGTAAATTTAGTATTGATCTAACAGCGCCACAGATTAGCGGCGAACAACTTACCGTGACCGCGACTGACGATGCCGGCAATACCGGCCCATCCGCAACCATTGATGCGCCCAACATTCCTCTCCCCGATACACCGATTATCACCGCCGCTATCGATGATGCCGCTCCCCTCACCGGCACGCTGAGCAATAACCAGTTTACGAACGACAATACCCCCACTCTGGAGGGAACCGGCAGCGCAGGCACAGTCATCCATATTTACGCCAATGGTCAGGAAATAGGCTCAACAACGGTTGATAGCCGCGGAAACTGGCATTTTGCCATTACCAGCGCGCTAGCGGATGGGGAAAATCATTTCACCGCCATTGCGACTAACGTTAAAGGCGAAAGTAGCGAATCAGCCCGCTTTTCGCTGACTATCGACACACTCAGCCCCGATGCCCCACGCGTTGAAGTGATTGCCGATAACACCGGTTTGCTCACCGGGCCGCTACAGAATAATGACCGGACTGACGAGGCAAAACCGCTATTTTCCGGGCAGGGAGAGGCAGGCAATACCATCACGATTAAAGAGGGTTCAACCGTTATCGGCAGCGCTACCGTAGACGAAAATGGACGCTGGACCTTTACCCCGACTACACCGTTAAGCGATGGCGAACATACCTTTACCGTCGAACAAAGCGACAAAGCCGGAAACACGAGCCGCGTGACGACAACGCCTACTATCATTGTGGACACCACGCCGCCTGACGCCGCTATCATTGATAATGTCGCGAAAGACGGCACAACCGTTAGCGGCACCGCTGAAGCTGGCAGTACCGTGTCGATCTATGACCCGGCGGGAAATTACCTGGGCTCCACGATTACCGGAGAAAATAACCACTTCAGCATCACGCTGAATCCGGCCCAGACCCACGGCGAGCGTCTGGAAGCGCGTATTCAGGACGCCGTCGGTAACATCGGCCCTGCCACGGAGTTTACCGCTTCTGACTCACAGTATCCTGCCCAGCCGACTATCCTTACCGTGACGGATGACGCTGGCGCCGTTACCGGGCTGCTGAAAAATGGCGATGCCACAGATGATAACCGCCCAACCCTCAGCGGTATTGCCGAACCAGGCAGTACGATATCGATTAACGATAACGGCTTTCCTGTACCGACCTTTCCGCCCATTGTCGCTGACGCTGACGGCAAATGGAGCTTTACCCCCTCGTTGGCACTTGCCGATGGCGACCATGTCTTTACCGCTACCGCGACCAACGATCGCGGCACCAGCGGGCAGTCCGTCTCCTTTACCATTGATATCGACACGCAGCCGCCGGTGCTGGAAGGCCTGGCGGTTAGCGACGTCGGCGACAGACTCACCGGCACTACGGAAGCTGGCAGTACTGTGGTTATCAAAGACAGCCTGGGAAATACGCTCGGTAGTGGAACGGCAGGCGACGACGGTACCTTCTCAATAGGTATTAGCCCGGCGAAAATTAACGGCGAAACATTAAGCATTAGCGTTACCGATAAAGCCGCGAATAGCGGTCCGGTAGAAACGCTGAACGCGCCGGATAAAACTGCGCCTGCGGCACCGAACGGTCTTATCGTGGCGACCGACGGTCTGTCCGTAAGCGGTCAGGCGGAAGCCGGGGCAACGGTCACTATCCGTGACAGTAGCAACACCGTACTTGGCAGCGCCGTCGCTAACGGCAACGGACAATTTATCGTTCCGCTGAATACGGCGCAGACTAACGGCCAGGCGCTTATCGCTACCGCCACCGATGTTGCGAAAAACGAAAGCGCCGCCGCGACGGTTATCGCGCCGGACAGTACCGCGCCGGAAATGCCGAAAAACGTGGTAATTAGTGAGGATGGCACCAGTATTAGCGGCACCGCCGAACCGGGTAGCGCCATTACGATCGCCACGCCGGACGGCACGCCGCTTGGCAGCGGCAAAGCAGATGGCGAAGGTCATTTTACCCTTCCCCTCGTCCCCGCACAGACCAACGGCGAACAGGTTACCGTCACCGCCACCGACAGCGCCAACAACGTTAGCCCGCCAACCACAGCGCAAGCGCCCGATATCACCGCCCCGGATAAGCCCATTATCACTCAGGTGCTGGACGATGTTGAAAGCTTCACCGGGCCGCTGGTTAACGGACAAACCACCAATGACAACCGCCCCACCCTTAGCGGTACGGCGGAGGCTGGCGCGCGTGTCGAAATTTTTGATAACGGTGTTTCGCTGGGACTCGCCACGCTACAGCCCAACGGCACCTGGACGTTTACGCCGTCGCAAAATTTAGGTGAAGGCGCGCATCGACTGACCGTAATCGCAACCGACGCTAAAGGCAATGCCAGTCCGGCCGCGTCATTCGACCTGGTGGTCGATACGCAATCGCCGCAGCAACCGGTAATCACCTTCATTACAGATGATGCGCCGGGTATTCTCGGTAGCGTCGCGCATCTGGGGCTCACTAACGACAGCACGCCAACGATTAACGGTACAGGTGAACCGGGTTCCACAGTACACCTGTATCAGAATGGCGCACGGATAGCGGATATTATCGTCGGTAATTCCGGCGTCTGGAGCTACGCCTACACCACGGCCTCGCCACTGGCGGACGACACCTACACCTTTACCGTGACGGCCAGCGACAGTAACGGCAACACCACGCCTTTTTCGACCGATTTTACGATTACCATTGATACCCAGGCCCCTGCCGCCCCCGGCGTTATCGGCGTAACTGACGGCGACGGAAATACGATTGATACCAATCAGATTACCCAGGAATCCCAGCCCCGGTTGAGCGGTAGCGGCACCGCAGGCGACACAATCATCCTTTACGATAACGGCAATGCCATAGGTCAGGCGCTGGTCGGCACGGACGGGCGCTGGCAGTTTACGCCGCCTGCCGCGCTGGGCGACGGCGACCACCTTCTGACCGCTCGCGCCAACGATCCGGCGGGGAACGAAAGTCCCGAATCCCTCAGCTTTACCCTGCGCGTCGATACCCAGGCGCCGGATGCGCCGCAGATCGTGTCAGCCGCCATCACAGGCGGAGAAGGCGAGGTGCTACTGGCAAACGGCAGTATTACCAATCAGCGTATGCCGACCCTCAGCGGCACCGGCGAACCCGGCGCCATCATCACCCTGTACAATAACGGCGTAGAACTGGCTACCGTCCAGGTCAATCCACAGGGTAGCTGGACCTATCCGCTAACCCGTAATCTGAGCGAAGGGTTAAACATCCTGACGGCCACCGCCACGGATGCCGCAGGCAATAGTAGCCCCACCTCCAGCGTTTTCTCCGTTACCCTTGATACCCAGCCTCCAGCGCAGCCTGACGCGCCGCTAATCAGCGATAACGTCGCGCCGATTATCGGCAACATCGGCAATAATGGCGCAACGAACGATACCACGCCGACCTTCAGCGGCACGGGAGAGATCGGCAGCACGATAATTCTCTACAATAATGGCAGTGAAATTGGTCGCACAACGGTAGGCGATAACGGAAGCTGGAGCTTTACGCCTGCGGCACTGACGCCAGAAACCTATACCATTACCGTCACGGAAACCGATATAGCGGGCAATATCAGTCCACCTTCCGCCTCAGTCACTTTTACGCTAGACACCACTGCGCCCGCCAATCCAGTTATCACTTTTGCCGAAGATAACGTCGGCGAAGTCCAGGATACTATTGTCAGCGGCGCAACCACTGACGACAATACACCGGTCATTCACGGCACTGGCGACATCGGCAGCGTGATCACGCTCTATAACGGCAGTAGTGTCGTGGGCGTAGTCACCGTCGATGAGACCGGCACTTGGACGCTGCCGGTGACCAGCGCGTTGCCGGATGGCATCTACACCCTGACCGCCATTGCCGCCGACGCCGCCGGAAACAGCAGCGGCGTATCGAACAGCTTTACCTTCACCGTCGATACCGTTCCGTTGCAGCCGCCCGTCGTCAATGAAATCCTCGACGATGTTGCGCCAGTGACCGGGCCATTAACCGATGGCGCCTTTACTAACGATCGGACGCTGACTATCAACGGCAGCGGCGAAAACGGCAGCACCGTCACGATTTACGACAATGGCGTGGCAATCGGTACGGCGCTCGTCACCGACGGGGGCTGGACATTCAATACGCCCGAATTGTCAGAAGCCAGCCATGCGCTAACCTTCAGCGCGACTGACGATGCTGGAAATACCACGGCGCAAACCCAACCGATCACCATTACTGTGGATATCACCGCCCCGCCCGCGCCAACGATCCAGACGGTGGACGACGATGGCACGCGCGTCGCCGGACTTGCCGATCCTTACGCTACCGTTGAAATTCATCATGCCGATGGCACCCTGGTCGGCAGCGCTGTCGCTAATGGCACCGGTGAATTCGTCGTTACGCTCAGTCCGGCGCAAACCGATGGCGGTACGCTGACGGCAATTGCTATCGATCGCGCGGGGAATAACGGCCCGGCTACGAATTTTCCCGCTTCCGACAGCGGTCTGCCCGCCGTCCCGGCCATCACGGCGATTGAAGATGATGTCGGGAGCGTACAGGGGAATATTGCGGCGGGCGGCGCCACGGACGACACCACGCCGACGCTGCGCGGCACTACGGATATCGGCTCTACCGTTGAAATTTTCATTGATGGCGATTCGGCAGGCTTTGCCACCGTTGACGCCAGCGGGAACTGGATCTTTGAGATTGCGACGCCATTAAGCGAAAGCACACATTACTTCACCGTCCAGGCAACCAATGCGAATGGCCCGGGCGGCCTGTCCGCACCGGTCGGGATCACTGTCGATCTTAGCGCGCCGGCGCAACCGATTATTACCAGCGCAACGGATGATGTCCCCGGCATGACCGGTACGCTGGATAACGGCGCGCTCACCAATGATTCACGCCCGACGCTCAACGGAACGGGAGAAGCAGGCGCCACCATCCGCATTCTGGATAACGGCGTAGAAATCGGTTCCGCTACGGTAGATCAAAGCGGCAACTGGCGCTTCACCCCGAACGCGCCGCTGGAGAGCAACGCGCACATCTTTACCGCCGTAGCGACCGATCCCGCCGGCAATAGCGGCCAGCCTTCGGACGGTTTTACGCTGAACATTGACGCGCAAGCGCCAGATGTGCCGGTTATCACGTCCGTGATTGACGATAACAATCAACCGACCGTCCCGGTGTTACCGGGGCAATCCACCGACGATCGGCAGCCAATACTGAACGGAACTGGCGAACCTGGCGCGACAATCACCATTTTTGATAACGGTACGCCGCTTGGCACGGCTCAGGTAGGCGAAAACGGTAGCTGGATCTTCCCGGTGCCCCGCAATTTATCAGAGGGAAGCCATAATCTGACGGTTAGCGCTACCGATCCGGCGGGCAATACCAGCGCGGTCTCCGCGCCGTGGACGATCGTGGTCGATATTACGCCTCCGGCGATCCCGGTTCTTACCTCCGTCGTAGATGACCAACCCGGTATTACCGGCAACCTGGTAAGCGGGCAGCTAACGAACGATGCGACGCCCACCCTGAACGGGCGCGGAGAGGCTGGCGCGACGATTAATGTCTATCTTGACGGTAATTCCGCGTCCATCGGTACCACGACGGTGAATAGCGACGGCACATGGAGTTTTACGCCACAGACGCCGCTTGCAAACGGTAGCCACACGTTCACCCTTAGCGCCACCGATCCGGCGGGTAATAGCAGCGCGGTGTCCAGCGGATTTGTGCTGACGATTGACGCCACACCGCCCGCCGCGCCGGTTATCGCCAGCGTGGCAGACAATACGGCGCCGGTGACGGGCATCGTCCCCAACGGCGGCTCGACGAACGAAACCCGACCAACACTTTCGGGTACCGGTGAGGCGGGTACAACCATCTCGATTTATAATGGCAGCGCGCTGGTCGGCACGGCGCAAGTTCAGGCCAACGGTAGCTGGAGCTTTACGCCGTCTACCTCGCTGGGCGCGGGCGTCTGGAACCTGACGGCGACAGCAACCGATGCGGCAGGCAATACCAGCGCCGCGTCCGAAATACGCTCGTTTACTATTGATACCACGGCTCCCGCCGCGCCTGTTATTGATACGGTCTACGACGGTACGGGCCCCATTACCGGCAATCTGAGTTCAGGACAGATCACAGACGAGGCGCGCCCTGTCATTAGCGGCACCCGTGAAGCCAACACAACTATTCGTCTCTACGATAACGGCACGCTGCTGGCTGAAATTCCCGCCGACAATAGCAGTAGCTGGCGCTACACGCCCGATGCCTCTCTGGCGACGGGCAACCATGTAATTACCGTCATTGCCGTTGATGCCGCAGGCAACGCCAGTCCCGTTTCAGACAGCGTTAATTTCGTCGTCGATACCACGCCGCCGCTGACGCCGGTAATCACATCAGTCAGTGACGATCAGGCGCCAGGCCTCGGCACGATCGCGAACGGCCAAAATACCAACGATCCTACGCCAACCTTCAGCGGCACCGCAGAAGCCGGCGCCACGATCACGCTCTATGAAAATGGTACGGTCATTGGCACAACAACGGCTCAATCTGACGGCGCGTGGAGCGTCTCCACCTCAATGCTGGCAAGCGGAACGCACGTCATCACCGCCGTCGCCACCGATGCCGCAGGAAACAGCAGCCCGAACAGTACGGCTTTCACCCTGACGGTCGATACCACCGCGCCGCAAACGCCAATCCTGACGTCCGTGGTGGATGACGTCGCGGGCGGGGTCACAGGAAATCTCGCTAATGGTCAGATAACCAATGATAACCGCCCCACGCTGAACGGCACTGCCGAAGCGGGCAGCGTGGTCAGTATCTATGATGGCAACACTCTGCTTGGCGTCACCTCGGCTAACGCGGGCGGCGCGTGGAGCTTCACGCCGACGACAGGGTTAAACGACGGCACGCGCACATTAACAGTGACCGCCACCGACCCGGCAGGCAACGTTAGCCCGGCCACCAGCGGTTTTACTATCGTGGTCGATACCCTTGCGCCAACGGTTCCGCTTATAACCAGCATCGTTGATGATGTCCCGAACAATACCGGCGCCATTGGCAATGGACAATCGACCAACGACACACAGCCGACGCTCAACGGTACCGCGGAAGCCAACAGCGCGGTAAGCATCTTCGATAATGGCGCGCTGGTTGCGACCGTGAACGCCAATGCCAGCGGCAACTGGAGCTGGACGCCAACCGCCGCGCTCGGCCAGGGAAGTCACGCCTATAGCGTTAGCGCCGCCGATGCGGCTGGCAACGTTAGCGCCGCTTCGCCATCGACAACGATTATCGTGGATACCATTGCGCCCGGCGCGCCCGGCAACCTGGTCATCAATGCTACCGGTAATCGGGTGACGGGCACCGCGGAAGCAGGCAGTACAGTGACGATTACCTCTGAGACTGGTGTGGTACTGGGAACCGCCACCGCCGACGGTACAGGCAGCTTCACCGCCACACTCACGCCCGCGCAGACCAATGGTCAGCCGCTACTGGCATTTGCCCAGGATAAAGCAGGCAACACCGGCATTGCCGCCGGATTTACCGCGCCCGATACGCGCGTGCCGGAAGCACCGATCATCACCAACGTAGTAGATGATGTGGGTATTTATACCGGCGCTATCGCCAACGGTCAGGTCACTAATGACGCACAACCCACATTGAATGGTACCGCTCAGGCGGGCGCCACGGTGAGCATTTATAACAACGGGGCGCTGCTCGGTACCACCACGGCGAACGCCAGCGGAAACTGGAGCTTTACCCCGACAGGCAATTTGACCGAAGGCAGTCACGCCTTCACCGCCACCGCGACTAACGCCAACGGTACAGGCAGCGTCTCCACCGCCGCGACGGTGATTGTCGATACGCTGGCGCCCGGTACGCCGTCAGGTACGCTCAGCGCCGATGGCGGTTCACTTTCCGGACAGGCAGAGGCAAACAGCACCGTAACCGTCACGCTGGCGGGCGGCGTGACGCTCACCACCACCGCCGGCAGCAACGGCGCATGGTCTCTCACCTTGCCGACAAAACAAATTGAAGGTCAACTCATTAACGTGACGGCCACTGACGCTGCGGGTAACGCCTCCGGCACGTTAGGCATTACCGCGCCGATTCTGCCGCTGGCGGCAAGGGATAACATCACCAGTCTTGATCTGACCTCTACCGCCGTCACCAGCACGCAAAACTATTCGGATTACGGCCTGCTGCTGGTTGGCGCGCTTGGCAATGTCGCCTCGGTTTTGGGTAACGATACCGCTCAGGTTGAGTTCACCATTGCTGAAGGTGGTACGGGCGACGTCACCATTGATGCCGCCGCAACGGGAATCGTGCTTTCGCTGCTCAGTACTCAGGAGATTGTGGTACAGCGCTACGACACCAGCCTCGGCGCCTGGACGACGATCGTCAACACCGCCGTTGGCGACTTCGCGAATTTGCTTACCCTGACCGGGAGCGGCGTTACTCTGAACCTGAGCGGCCTGGGCGAAGGCCAGTACCGGGTACTCACTTATAACACCAGTCTGCTCGCCACCGGGTCATATACCAGCCTGGATGTCGATGTACACCAGACCAGCGCAGGTATTATTAGCGGGCCAACCATCAGTACCGGCAACGTCATGGCTGATGATACCGCGCCGACGGGCACCACGGTCACCGCCATCACCAACGCCAACGGTGTCAGTACACCGGTCGGCGCGGGCGGCGTGGATATCCAGGGGCAATACGGCACGCTGCACATTAATCAGGATGGCAGTTACACCTACACGCTGACTAAGCCCACGGCGGGATACGGACATAAAGAGAGCTTCACCTACACCATTACCCAGAATGGCGTCGGTAGCAGCGCCGCGCAACTGGTTATCAATCTGGGTCCCGCGCCTGTACCGGGCAGCGTGATAGCGACAGACAATAACGCCTCACTGGTCTTTGATACTCACGTTAGCTACGTCAACAACGGTCCCTCGACACAAAGCGGCGTCACGGTATTAAGCGTCGGACTTGGTAATGTACTGAACGCGAATCTGCTTGATGATATGACTAATCCGATCATCTTTAACGTTGAAGAAGGCGCTACGCGAACCATGACGTTACAGGGAACCGTCGGCGGCGTCTCACTGGTTTCCACGTTCGATCTGTACGTTTATCGCTTCAACGATGCCATTCAACAATATGAGCAGTTCCGGGTGCAAAAGGGCTGGATTAACACCCTGCTGTTAGCCGGACAGTCCCAGCCGCTGACCCTGACGTTGCCTGGCGGCGAATACTTGTTCGTGCTGAATACCGCCAGCGGCATTAGCGTCCTCACTGGCTATACGCTGGCGATTTCCCAGGACCACACCTATGCCGTTGACAGTATCACCGCCAACACCACCGGCAACGTACTGACCAATGATGTCGCCCCTACGGACGCCCTCCTCACTGAAGTAAACGGCGTGGCGATTGCGGCGACCGGCACGACGGAGGTAAACGGGTTGTATGGCTCGCTCATCATTGACGCAAGAGGCAACTATACCTACACGCTGAAGAATGGCGTCGGTGCCGACAGCATTAAAACGCCGGACAGCTTTATCTATACGGTCAAAGCGCCAAACGGCGATACCGATACGGCCTCGCTCAATATCACGCCAACCGCCAGGGCGCTGGATGCGATTAATGATGTCAGCGATACCCTTAGCGTCGCCACGCTTCAGGATACCGCTGCCTGGCTGGACTCCAGCGTCGGCAGCGCCAGTTGGGGGCTACTCGGCAAATCGGGCAGCGGGAGCGGCACCTTTGACGTTGCAACGGGCACCGTACTTAAAGGCGCGTCACTGGTCTTTGATGTCTCCACGCTCATTACGCTGGGCAATCTGAATATTAGCTGGGCCATTCAGGAGAACGGGACCGTCATACGCAACGGAACCGTTCCGGTGGCGAATATCACGCTGGGCAGCGCGACGGTGACCGTCAACCTGAGCGGCCTGGAGCTGGATGCCGGAACGTACACGCTTAACTTTACCGGCACCAATACCCTGGCCGGGGCGGCGACGATCACGCCACGCGTCATCGGCACCACCGTCGATCTGGATAATTTTGAAACGTCCGGAACGCATACCGTTCTCGGCAATATTTTTGACGGCAGCGATGCGGCGGGGGCGATGGATCAGCTTAATACGGTGAATACCCGCCTGAGCATTAGCGGGTATAACGGCAGCGCCGCCACGCTGGACGCCGCGGCGAATACCACCAGCGCCACGATTCAGGGACATTACGGCACATTGCAAATTAACCTCGATGGCGCTTACACCTACACCCTGAATAATGGCGTCGCGATGTCGTCCATCACCAGTAAAGAGGTCTTTACCTATCAACTGGATGACAAGATGGGTCATACGGATAGCGCCACATTGACCATTGATATGGCGCCGCAAATCGTCAGTACCAACCAAAACGATGTTCTCATCGGCTCCGCCTATGGCGATACGCTGATTTACCACCTGTTAAACGGCGCGGACGCGACCGGCGGCAATGGCGCCGATCGCTGGCAAAACTTCTCCACCGCGCAGGGCGACAAGATCGATATCCACGAACTGCTGACCGGCTGGGATCATCAGGCGGCGACGCTGGGTAACTTTGTTCAGGTTCATACCAGCGGCGCCAATACGGTGATATCCGTCGATCGCGACGGCGTCGGCAGCGCGTTTAAATCCACTGACCTTGTCACTCTGGAGAATGTGCAGCTCACGCTAAATGATCTTTTGCAAAACAACCACCTGATAACCGGCGGTTGATAAAAAAGCCCCGAACGCCACGACGTTCGGGGCAACAAGCGGTGATATTTAAAAGGGATAAACTATGGGAAGAGTCGCGCCTGTCGCCATCGTACTGGCATTTGCTTTGTTTCATCACCAGCCCCGGGGCGCAGAAGCGCCGCCAATTATTACATCCGAAGGATTAGCAACGGACCAGATGCTTCCTTCGCTGGATGGCTCCGCCGCTGAGTTGCCGCTCAGCGCCGCCGCGCCGGGCAACCTGACGCTCAATGACGCGGTCAATCGCGCCGTTAACTGGCATCCTTCTATTCGCGAAGCCGTCGGCAAACTGCTCGCACAGAATGAACAAATAGAGGTCGCCAAATCGAAATATTATCCGCAAGTCAGCGCTGGCGTGAACAATGGGTACAGCAATACCTACACCGATCACGGGTATAGCCCCTCGCTGGTGCTGTCGGTATCGCAAATGCTTTATGACTTCGGCAAAGTGGCAAGCCAGGTTCGCGCCGAAACCGCAGGCGCAGCACAGCAACAGGCCAATGTGTTGCTCAGTATTGATACCGTCGCGCACGAAACCGCCAACGCCATTGTACAAACGCAGAGCTGGCAGCAAATGGTAGAAGCGGCGGAAGAACAGCTCGTCGCGCTGGACAGCATCGGTAAACTTATCCGGCAGCGCAGCGATGAAGGCGCTACGTCGCTATCTGACGTAGTGCAAACCGAAGCCAGAATCGAATCCGCCCGCTCGCAACTGGCGCAGTATCAGGCCAATCTCGACAGTGCGAAAGCCTCACTGATGAGCTGGCTGGGCTGGAATTCGCTTAACGGCATCAATAATGACTTCCCGGCGAAACTTGCTCGCAGCTGTGAGACGGCGACTCCCGACGATCGACTGGTGCCCGCGGTACTGGCCGCCTGGGCGCAGGCCAACGTTGCGCGGGCGAATCTGGACTATGCCAGCGCGCAAATGACGCCGACGATTTCGCTCGAACCTTCCGTACAACATTATCTTAATGATAAATATCCCAGTCATGAAGTACTGGATAAAACCCAGTATTCCACCTGGGTAAAAGTTGAGATGCCGCTTTACCAGGGCGGAGGGCTGACTGCCCGACGCAACGCCGCCAGCCATGCGGTAGACGCGGCTCAGTCGACCATTCAGCGCACCCGGCTTGATGTCCGCCAGAAACTAATGGAGGCACGCAGCCAGGCAATGAGTCTTGCCAGCGCGTTACAAATCCTTCGTCGGCAACAGCAGCTTAGCGAACGCACGCGCGAACTGTATCAGCAGCAATACCTTGACCTCGGTTCCCGCCCGCTGCTCGACGTGCTTAATGCGGAGCAAGAGGTTTACCAGGCGCGTTTTGCCGAACTGCAAACGGAAAGCCAGTTGCATCAGTTGCAACTGAACTGTCTGTATAACACCGGCGCGCTTCGTCAGGCGTTCGCGTTAAATCATCGCAGCATTCAATCCGTGGAGATCCAGCCATGACCCGCGCCGCCCCCGATGTAGAAGAGGTACTCAGTGAGCGCGCGCTAAGCCAATGGGCGCAGGCCATCAGCTATGTCGCCGGTCATTATCGCGTTGCCTGTTCTCCCGGTTCAATTCAGGCCAACGCCCCGTGGTTTAGGGGTAAAAGCAGAACGACCGCCTTAACGCAGCTCGCGCGGCAGGCGGGTTTATCCTTTCATGCGCCGGACATAGACAAAACGGCATTTAGTCAGTGGCGATTGCCGTTGGTTGTCGAGCTCCGGGACGGGCAGTTATTGGTCATCGAACATGTTAATGGCGAAGATGCGGTAGACGTTTTTGTGATTGAAGAAGAGGGCCAGCGTAACCGCATGACGCTCAGCGAGTTATTGCCGGAGATCCTCTATGTTGCCGCGCTACGCCCGCTATCGGCGCTCAAGGATAGCCGCGTCGACCGCTATATCTCCCGCTTTAAACCCGACTGGATGCGCGAGCTGGTTCTGCAGGATATTCGCCCTTATTTACCGGTAATGGTCGCCGCCTTTCTGATTAACGTGCTGTCGCTGGCCGGGATTGTGTTCTCTATGCAGGTTTACGATCGAGTGATCCCCGCTCAGTCATATCCTACCCTGTACGTGCTCTCCTTCGGCGTGCTGGTAGCGGTGCTGTTCGGTTTTCTGCTGCGTGAAGCGCGTACGCACATTATGGACGTGCTCGGTAAACGCGCCGATATGCGCATTTCCGATCGGGTATTCGGTCATGCGTTAAGGCTGCGCAACAGCGCTATCCCCCGTTCCACTGGCAGTTTTATCTCGCAGTTACGCGAACTGGAGCAGATCCGCGAGATGATTACCTCTTCAACGCTGGCGACCATTGTCGATCTGCCTTTCTTTTTCCTGTTTATGGTAGTCCTGGCGATTATTGCCCCACCGCTGGCATGGATAGCGCCCGTGGCGGCTCTGCTGATGATCCTGCCGGGCGTCGCACTGCAAAAAAAACTGGCTGTCCTCGCCAACCAGGCCGCCCACGAAGCGACGCTACGCAATGCAGTCTTGGTCGAAAGCGTTCAGGGACTGGAAGATATTAAACTGATGCAGGCGGAGAACCGCTTTCTTCAGCAGTGGAATAGCTATATCCGTATCACCGGCGAGTCGGGTCTACGCACCCGCAAACTCACGCAAGGGCTTATCAGTTGGGGGATGTCGGTACAAAGTCTGGTGTATGCCGCAGTGATTATGTTCGGCGCGCCGATGGTCATTGAAGGCAGTATGACTACCGGCGCCGTGGTCGCCGCGTCGATGCTCGGCTCGCGGATGATCGCGCCAATGGCTAACCTGTGCGGCGTGCTGGCGCGCTGGCAGCAGGTGAAAGCGGCGAAGATGGGTCTCGACAACATTATGCAACTGCCCACCGAGACACAGCATGACGATAGCCTGATACACCGCGACATCCTCCACGGGCATTACCTCTTTGAAAACGCTCAGTTTCGTTACCATAACGACGATCAACGCATACCGTTGCGCCTCGTGCGTCTGGAGATCATGCCAGGCGAGCGGATTGCGATACTGGGGCGTAACGGTGCGGGTAAATCCACACTTTTACAGGCGATGGCGGGCGGCCTGGAGATGATTCAGGGAGATGCCCGGCTTGATAATCTCAGCTTGTCGCACATCGATATGGCGGATTTACGCCGCAACATCGGCTTTCTTAGCCAGAACGCGCGGCTTTTCTTCGGCACCCTACGAGAGAACCTGACGCTCGGCGCGCCGCACGCCAACGATGAACAGATTTTTGACGCGCTCGAAGTCAGCGGCGGCGCCGTCTTCGTCAGGCGGCTGGCAAAAGGGTTGGATCATCCCATTATGGAGGGTGGTAACGGCCTGTCCGGCGGGCAGCGTCAGTCCCTGTTGCTGGCGAGAATGCTGCTGCGCTCCCCCAATATTGTGCTACTTGACGAACCCAGCGCCTCGCTGGACGAGCATACGGAGCGAGAGTTTATTCAGCGGTTACATCAGTGGCTTGGCAATCGTACCCTGGTCGTTGCGACGCACCGGGTACCAATACTGGAGCTGGTTGAGCGTGTCATTGTCCTGAAAGAAGGACAACTGGTGATGGATGCGCCAAAAGCGCAGGCGCTTAACGCGGATCGGATGCAAAGTCACCGTCGGGAGTGGAAAAATGAAAATCAGTCAGCATGATGCCGCGATGGACGATCCCGATATTCAGCGTGAACGGGCGTTTTCCGGCGCGGGTCGTATTGTTCTGATCTGCTCACTGTTATTTCTCATTCTCGGCATCTGGGCGTGGTTTGGCCGACTGGATGAGGTTTCCACCGGCAACGGGAAAGTGATCCCCAGTTCACGCGAACAGGTTCTGCAGTCGCTGGATGGCGGCATTCTGGCGCAGTTGACGGTGCGGGAAGGCGACAGAGTTCAGGCTAATCAGATTGTCGCCCGGCTTGATCCGACGCGTCTGGCGTCCAATGTGGGTGAAAGTGCGGCAAAATATCGAGCTTCACTCGCCTCCAGCGCACGGTTAACTGCGGAAGTCAGCGACTTACCTCTCGCCTTCCCCGCTGAGCTGAACGGCTGGCCGGATCTGATTGCCGCAGAGACGCGTCTCTATAAAAGCCGCCGCGCACAGCTGGCCGATACCGAAGCCGAGCTACGGGATGCGCTGGCGTCGGTTAATAAAGAGCTGACCATTACCCAGCGGCTGGAGAAAAGCGGCGCGGCCAGTCATGTTGAAGTGCTACGCCTGCAACGACAAAAAAGCGATTTAGGCTTAAAAATTACCGATCTGCGCTCACAATATTATGTGCAGGCACGCGAAGCGTTATCGAAAGCGAACGCTGAGGTCGATATGCTCTCCGCCATTTTAAAAGGACGCGAGGATTCCGTCACCCGCCTTACCGTGCGTTCGCCGGTACGCGGCATTGTTAAAAATATCCAGGTCACGACGATTGGCGGCGTGATCCCGCCTAACGGCGAGATGATGGAGATAGTGCCGGTAGACGATCGTCTGCTGATTGAAACCCGCCTTTCGCCGCGTGATATCGCCTTTATTCATCCCGGCCAACGCGCATTGGTTAAAATTACTGCTTACGATTACGCCATTTACGGCGGGCTTGACGGCGTGGTGGAGACCATTTCACCGGACACCATTCAGGATAAAGTGAAACCGGAAATTTTCTACTATCGCGTGTTTATCCGCACCCACCAGGACTATCTACAAAATAAATCAGGACGCCGTTTTTCGATTGTTCCAGGCATGATCGCCACGGTGGATATCAAAACCGGTGAAAAAACCATTGTCGACTATTTAATCAAACCGTTTAATCGCGCGAAAGAAGCGCTGCGCGAGCGGTAAATCGTTGAAGATAAGAAGATACGGGGGCTGGTCACGCATGTCACAAGTCTGTTATACTTACCTTACACATTGGGGCTGATTCTGGATTCGACGGGATTTGCGAAACCCAAGGTGCATGCCGAGGGGCGGTTGGCCTCGTAAAAAGCCGCAAAAAAATAGTCGCAAACGACGAAAACTACGCTTTAGCAGCTTAATAACCTGCTTAGAGCCCTCTCTCCCTAGCCTCCGCTCTTAGGACGGGGATCAAGAGAGGTCAAACCCAAAAGAGATCGCGCGGATGCCCTGCCTGGGGTTGAAGCGTTAAAACGAATCAGGCTAGTCTGGTAGTGGCGTGTCCGTCCGCAGGTGCCAGGCGAATGTAAAGACTGACTAAGCATGTAGTACCGAGGATGTAGGAATTTCGGACGCGGGTTCAACTCCCGCCAGCTCCACCAAATAAAACAAGGGGTTACGTGAAAACGTAGCCCCTTTTTCTTTGGTGGTGGCGGCAAAATGGCGACAGCGTGTCGGACTGGCGACAACAAAAAACCCGCCATTAAAGCGGGTTCTGTTCAGAAACTCATGTGGCCTTGACCACCTTTTCCCGGATGTGGTGGCGCAGAAGAAATTAGATTCGGTTTTATAATGTGCCGTACAAACGTTTCATGAGTAACGAACGTACAGCCACAATTTATATTTTGGCACTGGTTGTAACGTTCTTTTGTCGTAGCTGATACCTGAAAGCTGCTTCTGGTATGTGCTGCATGACCGCACTCTGGACAGTTCATCATTGCTGTTATCCCACCACTTTTGCCGAAATCGCAATAATGATACATCATAATTCAATATTGAGAACAAATTATTCAATTTCAAGATCATCAATCTTTACTTCAAGCTCCATGCTGGTCGTAAATCCATTATCCGGGCTGACAGAATGCGTCAGGGTGGTAATGGTCCATTCTGCATCATCAATCGGCTGCTTAAATCCCGTCACCTTCACCGGCATTTCCGTATAGAG
The DNA here is from genome assembly GCF_046551535.1 of Salmonella sp. SAL04162. Taxonomy (NCBI): domain Bacteria; kingdom Pseudomonadati; phylum Pseudomonadota; class Gammaproteobacteria; order Enterobacterales; family Enterobacteriaceae; genus Salmonella; species Salmonella sp. SAL04162. The sequence continues at coordinate 36,862 of NZ_JBGDVX010000015.1, read as the reverse complement.
ATCAGCCCGCCCCTCAGCGAGCTGCAGGGAAAATGAAGCAACCCCGCGCTGCAGACGTTCCCACTGCATTTTTGCTGCGCGCCCTGCATTGCTCCGGTTGGCGTAGGTACGATTAAGAACCAACACGTTTTCATCCGTTCCCACCAGATAATCTCCCTGTTTTGCTTCCGGCTCTTTGAGTGTGGTGGTTTTCTTTCGGCGACGCTTAACACGGGTTGTCTCTTTTTTCCTGGGTTCACGCGTATGCAACCAGCTGGCAATAACACCGGTATAGGCACCACGATCAGCAAGGGTGAACCGATGACCGTCACCGGCTTTGCGCGTGATGGTGATAACCGGCAGCGGCTTGCCGCTTGCCGTTCTTCCCTGTCCCTGCCGGATAAACAGCAGGTTCCCGTCTTTAACGGAAGCAATCGCCCCATACTGTCTCGCCAGTTTCATCAGAAAACTTGCATCGCTTTCATTGGTCTGGTCCATATGATCCAGCGCCTTATCCGTCAGGTCTTTACCCAGCGCCACTTTGAGGTTATGCCGGGCGGCGATTTCCTTTACCACCTCCCCCACCGTTGTCTGATGCCATGATTTTTCGCGCCGTGTATTGAGGGTTTCACGGAAATCTGCGCTACGCGCCCTGATGGTCAGCCGGTCAGGGGCTCCGCTGTGTTCAATTTCATCTACGGTAAAAGCCCCTTTAGGGAAAAGCGGCTGTCCTTTCCATCCCAGCGCCAGCTGAATCACAGCCCCACGTCGCGGCAGGGCGATCAGCCCGTCGGCGTCGTCCAGCTCCAGATCAAGCTGGTCCGCTTCAAAGCCCCGGTTATCCGTCAGTGTCAAACTCATCAGGCGCGCGTCCATCACCGTCGTCACGTCTTTGCCTTCGATGGTGATACTGAAAGCCGGGCTTTTGCTGTTCAGATTCAGGAGATCAGAATTAACGTTCACTGCAGCAATCCTCCAACCGTGTTTTTAATCCCCCCAATAGCAGATGCTGCGGAGTCCTGCAGGTTGCTGAGCTGGTCACTCAGGCTCCCGAACATGTCAGAGAGCGACTCATCAACCCGTTTGAGGGTGATCGTAAACTCAATGCGCCTGGGCATTCCGCGGGCAAAAAACTCCGTCTTTGTCTGGCTCAGACTCTCAATAACAAACATGCCGTAAATGGTTCCACAGCCTTCAATCAAAGGCCATGCCTTGCCCAGTTCAGCCATTTGTTCAAGCGCCAGTAATGACAGCCTGCCTCCGGTCACTTCCGGCAGCAGAACCCCGGACAGTGTCAGTGAATCATTATCCGGGCCAAGAAACTGCGTTGACGGGCGGCGGTTCACCCGGCTGTTGGCGGTGTGTCGCCAGCTGCGCTGATACTGCAGTTCCTGATAAGGGACAGTGCGCAGCATAAATACATATAAACCCAGCACCATCATCATGATTCATACCCCCCCTGATCGCTGAAATTGCTGCGTGCTTTTGCCCTGGCCCTGCGCTCCCGCTCGTCAAGCTGGCGTGCCACTTCACGGGCAATATCCTGCGCACTCTGTCCCGGCTGCGCGACGATATGAATGGGCGCATTTATCTCATAACGAATAACTGACGGCGGGCTGTCAGCCTTAACTGGCTGCGTCTGGTATGTCCTCGCAGGCAGACTGAACGGATGAAGCGGAGCCGCTTCTGCAGGTGTCGCAGCTACCCCCATCACGCCAGCAACGACAGAGGCCAGCGCAGCAGTACGCCGCCTGCTGGTAACATTTGCCGGTCCGTTCACAATTTCAGGGCCATTTTCTCCGACAATGCCAAACTGCCCGCGTGGAATGATCCCGCCCGTGTCGTACATCCCCGCGTAAGCCGGGAACCCGCCTGGCGGCAGCACCACTTTGCCGTCACTGTTCACTGTGGCGGACTGCTGCTGCATAACCTGCGCAGGTAGTTTCGCCTTTGCCGCCTCCTTACTGACAATACCGAGCTTTTCCAGCAGCCATGACACACCGGATTTAAGTGACTCAAGTGGGTGCATCACCCTATTCAGACCTTCCGCCAGCGCCTCACCAAACCGACGCCCCATTGCAGCTGCACTGTTCAGTTCTTCGGAAGTGGATTTAACCGGGGTAAGTAAATCATTGAACCAGCCCCACAAGGCCTGCACCCTGTCACCAATCCACTGAAACACGGGTCTGAGCGGCTCAAAGGCGGCGCTGATGGGCGCAGCAGCGGCTTTGAACCCTTCCACCACGCCCCCCAGAAATGCACTGATGGGCTGCCAGTATTTCCAGATAACCAGCGCCACGCCTGCCAGTGCAGCCACAACCAGCCCTACAGGACTGAGCAACGCACCCAGCAGGCTACCAACAGCAAATAATGCCACGCGCAGCAAAGCCAGCGGACCAGAGATCAACAAACGCAGCACGCTACCTGTACGTGTGGCAGCGGCGGCTGCAGAAGGTAACGCTTTAACTGACAGCATGGACAGGCCAAACCGGATAACCGCCAGCGGTCCCAGCACAGCAGCCACCGCCACTGCCAGCGCCCCCAACCCAACAGTAATGGCTGCCGTAGCTGCCGCCACTTTCATCAGCGTGCCAGCCAGCACGGGATTCTGCTCAACCCAGCGACGCAACGCCCCGGTCACGCGCTTAACCATGCCCATAATATCCATCAGCGGCTGGCGCAGCGTTTCCCCCAGGCTGCTGAAAGCGTTCTGCGCGCCCGTCTTAACCAGCAACCACTGCGCAGACAATGAATCCTTGTTAATGTCGGATTCTTTCTGCATGGAGCCATTAGCACCACTACCTGATGTGAGTTTCAGCTGGCGTTGCAGCTCCGGCAGGTTGTTAGCCAGCTTTGCCGCATCATCGCCAAACTCTTTGCCAAAAATCATTGTCATGGCTGACAGACGTTTATCCTGCGGCAGATTGTTGACCTTCTCCAGAACCCGCTGAATTGTGCCCATGGCATCGGTGGTCATCTGCTTTTCAATCTCCGCCGGATTGAGTTGCAACAGATTCATGCCTTCAAAAAATCGTTTACTTTGCATGGTGGCAATGGACAGTTCACGCACCATGGCATTAGAGGCGCTGGCGGCGATTTCCGGGGCAGCCCCAAGAGAAAGGAATGTTGAACCCAGCGCCGCGGCCTTTCGGAAGTCAAGGCGGTCAGCCACGCCTCCCATACGCTGCAGGACGTTGATAATGTCCCCACCCTTTGACATGGCGTTATCGTCCAGGTAGTTCAGCGCATCGCCCAGTTGTTCAATATTGCGCGTCGGAACTTTATAGAGCTGCGCGATTTTCCCCAGCCCTTCTGCCAGTTCATCTGCGGGCAGCTCAAAGGCCGTTGCCGCTTTTGCCGCCGTGGATGCAAAAGCCAGCAGGTCACGTTTCTGCTCTTCGTAAGGATCGTCCTGATTGGTCACCCCCATGCGAGCACCACCTTCAACCAGCGCGGCATAGTCTATAGCGCCGTTCTCCATCGGCAGCTGTTCGCTGGCGGCCTTGATGGCATCCTGCATGTCATAAAACTGTTTTGTACGGTTGCCATTATCGTCCCGCAGCCCGTTTACCTGCTTTGCCACGCCTTTCATGGCATCTTCCATGCTGGCGTAGCTCTTAACTGCCGCCACAACAGGTGCGCCCATTGCCACCCCCGCAGCCGTAGTGGTAGCCCCTGCCCCGGCGATGCGATCCCGCACCTCAAGACGGCGTGAATACTGATCGCGGACGGTGTTCATTCGCGCCTGCTGTTCGCCCAGGCGTTTAAGGGATTTCTGCTGCCGGTCCAGGGCCTGCCGGGTTTCGTCGGCATTCTGCCGCAGTTCCCGCTGCGCACTACTGAGCTTTTTCGTGTCCAGCCCGGCTTCATTGAGCGCAAGACGCTGGCGCTGCACCGACTGACGTAGACCGTTATATTTGCTCTGTAACTCCGTAACGCGGTTTTTTGCCTGCTCAAGCAACCGTGCCTGCGCCGCCGTCGGGCGGTTGGTGGCAGAGAATTGCGTGGCAAGTTTTGCAGCTTCTTCGCGTGCGGCTTTCAGGCTGTTACCGGTGACTGCCAGCTGCGCGCTGGCCTTGCGGAAACCGTCAATGCGGCCCGCCTGAGCATCTAATTCTTTTAAACGGGCGCGGCTTTGCTGAATCGCTGTAGCCAGCTCTTTTGAGCTGGCCTGCGCGGATCGAAATGGGCGGGTGAGCTTGTCAACCGCATTAAGAATCACCTGCAGACGCAGGTTATTGTCACTCATCGCTGGCCCCGCTTCGCTGAATTGCCTTATGCCGCCACGCCAGCACCTCAGTCAGCGGCATAACGTCAGTGATGGATGGCGACCAGTGAAAGATGGTGGCGATGTCCGCCACAAGATCATCAATCGTCAGGCTGTCGGTAAACCGGCAAGCACCGACTTCTTCAACAAAAAAGTCACCACCTCTACCGACAGCGCGGTGAGATCGGCGGGGTCCAGCTCTGCCATTTCCTGCGCGGTCAGCGTCGGGGTGGAGATTCGTGGGATCACAGTCATCATTGCGCCCACGTCCATATCCATAATGGCCTGCAGACGGGTGCCACGCAGTGCGCCGGACTGAGGCTTGCGCAGCACAATTTCGGTAATTTCAGCTTTACCGCGCATGATGGGGGTATCCAGTTTTACGGTCTTTTCAGTCAGCTTGTCGCTCATGTTCGTATCCTGTTAATGAAATACTGGCGCGGCTGCCCGCGCCGTTAAGGTTAATCAGAGGCCGAGGGCATTACGGTGTGCTTCCATCAGGTCCACGCCGCCAACGATTTCTACCATGTTGACCAGATCGACCTCATAGAGCACCTCACCATTAATGGTCAGCTTCGCGTAGCTGTTGGTACTGCTGACTTTGGTGGTGCTGCTCTCGCCGGTTTTCCACTCGCCGGAATCCACTTCTTTATGGCGCCCGCGCACAACCAGCTCAAGGGCCTGCACTTCGCCGGTATCGTCACGCTGAATGGAACCGGTGAAACGCAGCTGGATACCGTCAACGGTTGCCTTGCCCATCTGCTTAAATAACAGCAGCTCGGTACCGCCGATTGAAAATTCCGTGTCCAGTGCACCGTCATCCAGCCCCATGTCCACATCCACTGCGCCCGGCATACCGCCGCCGCGATACTTCTCAAACTTGCGGGTAAATTTCGGCAGGGTCAGAGACTCAACGATCCCCTGCCAGTTGTTCCCGTCGTTGAACAGGTTCAGGTGTTTTAACTTGCGTGGTAAAGCCATGATTCCCCCTTATGCAGCGACACGGCTGGCAAAATCGACCAGGTAACGATCGGTGATGCGCTGGCGCAGCATCAGGTTTTCAAGCGGAGGCACCGGCGTGTAGTCATAATCGATGGTCAGTTTCCCGGCTTTAAGGGTGTCTTTATCGTTAACAGACTCATCCAGCCAGCAGTCACCACCAATCAGGTATCCCTGGTTGACCAGACTGCGCATCTTGGCGCGTAGTCCTTCAATAATGTCGCGGGCCAGCGACGGATTAAGCACGCCATCCACCGCCCACATGTGCGCCTCCGCCATAGTGTCAGCCAGCACCTGCGCCGTGCGGGTGTAGTTCTCAAAGGCAAACAGCGGATCGTCACTGAGACAACGGGAACCCCAGAAGCGGAAGCCGTCTTTGCGGATCAATGTGGTGACGTCATTTTTGTTCAGCAGTCCCGCATCGGTTGCCGGGTCCTGCAGATCCCAGAACACATCAGCGGAAATGCCGGTGACACCGTTCACACCCACATTGGACAGGGTTTTATGCCAGCCGATCTGCTCGTCGATTTTGGCACGCAGGCCGAGCGCACGGGCGGAGGCGTAAGCCGTCGCGTCTGCTTTCAGTACGGTGTCAAAGTTGATGAAATCAGGCCAGATCAGCATTCCCTCGCGCTGACTGAAATTCTCGCGATAGGCAATAGCTTCCTCCATCGTTTTGCAGCCATTAGCAGCAAGGTAGGCAAACCCGCGCAAGCTTTGCGCCACGCCCAGCAGTTCAGTAGCAACGGCCTGAGTGTCATGTCCCGGCACCCCAAGAATGCGCGGCTTGACACCGAGCTGCGACTGCGCCGACAGTAGCGCTTTCATGCCCGTTTTCTTACCGTCGGAAGTTACGCCGCCGATAATATTGGAGGTGGTTTCCGCTTCGGTTTCTCCCTGCGCCACACGCACAACGACAGTCACGGGTTTTGCCTGATCTGCAATCGCGTCCAGCGAGCGGGCCAGCGTGCCAGACTCCCCCGCTTTACCGCTGGCGGTGAGCACATCAGTCAGCAGGACCGGCTTATTGAGGGGGAACACGGACGCATCAGCATCATCGCCGGTGCAGACCATGCCCACGATGGCAGTGCTCACCGTGGTAATAGGTCGGGTGCCCTCGTTGATTTCAACAACGCGCACCCCGTGGTGGTAATCCTGAGCCATAAGGCAGTCTCTCCGGTTGACAGGGATACCTTATGTTCTGGTTGCCAGGCGTGCGGCGCACGTATTTCACGATGTGTCAGTACTGGTACAATATCGCCACTTTCAACGCGACTGATTTACAGGGAATTTCTTGTAAAGAGTGGAAATGCTAACATCAAAAAGTAATCCAACACGATGACGAGTTTCACCGGCGGCAAGCAACCGTCCGGCCTGCTCCCATTGCTCCGGAGTGAGCTTTGGACGCCTGCCACCAATTCGCCCCTGCTCCCTTGCTGCTGCCAGCCCAGCGCGGGTTCTTTCCACAATTAATTCACGTTCCATTTCAGCGAGTGCGCCCATGATATGGAAAAAGAAACGTCCCATTGGTGTGGAAGTATCTATGCTATCCGTAAGACTGCGGAAATTAATGCCACGCTCCCGTAGCTCCTCTACCAGAACGACCAGATGACGCATACTGCGACCCAGGCGATCTAACTTCCATACAACCAGCGTGTCCCCTTCTGATAACGTCCTGAGTAACTTTTTTAATCCGGGTCTTTCTGCTTTGGTCCCGCTTATTTTGTCTTCAAAAATCAGTTCACATCCTGCGCAATTCAGCGCGTTTCGCTGTAAATCGGTGTTCTGGTCATTTGTTGACACCCGTACATAGCCAATTTGCACAACAGGCCCCCTCGCAAAAGGCTGGGATCATGCCATTTACGACCGTTTTCTGCATTTTCATAAATCTCGGTTTAGGCGAAACGATAAATCTGGCAAAAAATGCCGTCCCGGCGACACGGCGGGTTAACAGTAAACCACTGACCGGTGATATCACTTTATGGGCGTCAGATGTTGGGGCCATTTCCGCCGATGCTGTCGGAGAAATTACCGATAACGGCACGATGGCATCAGCTAATACACCGGGATGGTGGCGGGTGTCAGTGTCCAACTCTGACTCAGTTGCGGATTTTCCCACCTATCCGGATGGCAGCAAGCTGTACAGCTACGGATATCTGTTTGTTGAGAAAATCGGTGAAGTCTGGTTTCAGCACTATTACGCGCATATGGGCGCTAACGCAAAGCGTCAGGACTGGGGAACTGTACCGAATACCAGCCGCCCGTGGATTGTTGACTACAACACAGCTAATAAACCCACAGCAAATGACGTTCAGGCGCTGCCCATTGCCGGAGGGCGTCTTAACGGTCCGCTAAGCATTGGTACTGATAATGCGCTGGGCGGCAATTCGATCGTTCTTGGTGATAATGACACTGGTTTTAAACAGAACGGCGATGGCGTGCTTGATGTTTACTCGAACTACACACATGTATTACGTTTCATCGGTAATCTTGTGGAGAGCATGGTTTCCCTGAAAGTAAACGGAAACGCTGTAGCTACAGGCGAAGTACAGGCAGGAAATGGCACGTCACGCATGGCTGGTAACGGGGATATTTTTGGTAATGTCTGGAACGGCTGGCTAAGTACACATCTGAATAATAATCTCGTCGCAGATATTCAATTAGGGGCTGGCACATCAGTGGCTACCTGGAACAATGCAGGTTCCTGGCCTAACACCCCCGGATATGTAGTTACCTCCGTCTGGAAAGATAATCAAGGCGAAAATATTGATGGCATTGCTTATGCGCCTTTGCAAAAAAGATTAGGTATTCAGTGGTATACCGTACAAGGGGGGACGGCATAATGAAAAAATATCAGGACATTAAAAATTTCAGACTTATTGACGCGCCCGTAAACAGGGGTAAAACGCAGTCCGAAATAAATATAGGTGCATATTTTCTGGAGTCAGAAGACGGGCAGGACTGGTATGAATGTCAGTCATTATTTTCTGATGATACCGCAAAAATCATGTACGACCATGAGGGGGTTATCTGGGGTGTTATTAATAAGCCAGTCCCGCAACGTGGAAACACATATGCTGTATCAATGCTGTGGCCGGTTAATATGTCTGTTGCGGAAATAGATGCTGCTGACTGTCCTGATGATTGCCGTGGTGATGGCTCATGGTTGTACAGAGATGGTAAGGTTTTACCCGTTCCGGTGGATTATCAGGCTAAGGCCGAAACCACCCGACAGAAACTACTGGATGCCGCTAACAGCGTCATTGCCGACTGGCGAACCGAACTGGCGTTGGGTGAAATCAGTGACGACGATAAGGCCAGCCTGACTAAATGGATGGCGTATATCAGGGAGCTTAAATCACTGGTTTTAACAGGCATTTCAGACGAGGCCACCTTTAATAAAATACAGTGGCCTGTATTACCACAATAATAATTAATGACTGGCCGGTTTCTCCGGCCAGTCAGGGGCAGATGTATCCACCCGACTGACCAGAACGCTGTATTGTTCCCATGCCACCAGTCGCTGCTGCTCCTCATCGGTGACGATACCCAGCTTTACTGCCCGCGCCAGCGGCGTAATAACGGTCTCGGCCTCTTCGAGCAGTTTTACCTTTTTCGCTTCTACTTGCTGGCGCAGTTCTTCCGGTGTATAAACCCGCCTAATTATCTGCTCACGTTCGCCATCATATATCCAGCGTCCTGACACATCTGCCCGGCGATTAGCTGTGATATCCGGTAATTCAACAACGCTGCGCCCTTCAGGATTTATTTTCGACGCATCTTTATTGATTGCCACAATTATATTACTTTTGTCGTAGGCAACTTTTAGCGTGTCTGCTGCAAAATTTTTCTGTTCCTCATACCAGTTCTTACCTTTTTCATCATACAGCCAAACCACACCAAATTTTTTAGTGAGTTGATACTGGTCAGGCGTTTTTGGATTACCGGCTACGATATTTTTTAGATGCATCATAATTAAACACTCGTCACGTTATACCACTGGTTGCCAATCAATTTTTGCATTGGACGTCTTCCGAGACCGTCAATAAGCTCATCACCATTGCCGTTAGTTGCCGCTGTCAGTACATAACCAGGTGTATCACTGAATCCCGGGCCCATCCATGCCTGTCCAGATTCATAACTACCCAGACGGAAATCCTGTACGTATCGGCTGTCGAAATTACCGTAGTCTGTTGGCGTTAATCGTCCGGTAACATTGATGGATTTTTTACTCTCCAGTGTGTCGTTCTGAAAGCGGAATACCTGAACACCATTAGCATAAATATCCAGTAGGCCATCGCCGTTTTGTTTTAAGCCGGTATCGTTATCGCCTAATACAATAGAACTACCTCCCAATATATTAGGTGTACCGATACCGAGATTACCGTTAATTACGCCACCACTAACAGGTAATGCACCGACATCACCTGCGGATGGTTTTCGTGTTGTGGTATAAAATTCAGTCCAGTCAAGTTCAAAGCCAAAATCGTCGCGTGCCGAACGGTAGGAAATACCGCCATTCTTGTAATTCACACAAAACTGCACTGCCGGACAACTGCCGATATTCATATTAAAATGCAAAATCAGCTTGGATGCACCTCCAGTAGGAACGTTGTAAACCCCGCTTTTCCAGTTCCAGCCGACTGATTTGTCATTTTCCAGTGTGTAGTCTCCCGTCATCCCCAGCGCGAATGCATTCACATCAGCAGCTGACAAAGTGATATCACCGGTCAGTGGTTTACTGTTAACCCGCCGTGTCGCCGGGACGGCATTTTTTGCCAGATTTATCGTTTCGCCTAAACCGAGGTATTGGAGAAGCGCGGCGACATCTTTTCCGCTTAAATTCGTCAGCGTATTGTCCAGCGGTTGCTTTCCAGCCAGAGCGTTTATCATCGTCGTGGCAAAGTTCGGGTCATTCCCCAGAGCCGCTGCCAGCTCGTTCAGCGTATCCAGTGCTGCAGGCGCAGAATCCACCATTGCCGCGATAGACGATGCCACAAATTCCGTGTTTGCAATCTGTTTAGTGCTGTTACCCGCCGCTGGCGTCGGTACCTTTGGAATCCCTGTGAGTGTCGGGCTGTCCTTCTGCGCATACTGTGAATGCGGGTCCGGTGCAGCAAGATGCTTTGCCATCAGGTCGTCTACATATACCTTCAGCTCCAGCGCCTTATCATCTACATATTTACGGGTTGCCAGCACTACTGCAGGGTCAATTTTCAGGGTGATGTTATCGGTGCTGCTGGTAATCAGTACCATGCGCACAGTCTGCGTACGTCCGCTCCCTTCTGTCAGCTGCGGCTTGTAGCTCTCAGGGCAGTTGCCCACAGCGATCAGCGCACCGGTTTCATCAAACAGGCCGACCTCACGAATCCACCACCCGCCCTCAGTTTCCGGGATTACCTGCTCAGCAATAATCTGGCTGTTGTTCTGCGGGTCGATATACAACATATTCAGCGCTGCGCGGCGCCTCTCAGCAACTAACGCGGTCTGTTGTGCGCTGGGTGTGGGCAGCACACCGCCACCGTCTCCCACCGCCATATGGGTAATTTTCAGCGGGATACCGAGCGCGGCGGCGCTTGCCAGTTTCGCCGCGCCGATGTCCGTCAGCAGGGTATAAAATTTTGCGCTCATGGGTTCACTCTCATTGTGTCAATAACATGGACTGCCCCGCCTTCATATGCGGTGCCGCCGGAAATGATGGTTTCGTTGATATACGGATACACCGTGATTTCTTCGCCAAGGTAGCTGGCTGCGCCAACCCAGTAAGGGCCGCTGGTCTGCATATTAATGGACATACCTGTCATGTGGCGGCTGCATGGTTTGGCATCGCTTATCAGGCGCTCAAGCTCCAGATAGGTGTCTTCGGTGATACCATGATCCTGTACGCCAATATCCAGACGGAACGTCCCCGGCGTTTCGCCGGTCTGCCACCACTCAATGATGCGGATCAGGAAGCCGAACGGCTCCACCACACGCCGCACGGCGCTGGTTGTTCCTTTATGCTGATGGATATAGAAAGCATCCTGCACCACACGGCGTTTGACATTTTCTGTCCAGCTTTCATCCCAGCGGTCAACGGAAAACGCCCAGGCCAGATAAGGCAGGAATCTGATCGGGCAGGTTGCCGGGTTCCACAAATCACGCAGCGATACCTGCAGATCGGAAATCCCGCTGCAGGTCTGCGCCAGTCGGCGCTCAAGCGGCGACGAACCCGGCGGCAACAGACTATTCATCCGTGCCCCCGTTGGTAACGCTCCATTCGGTACAGGATGCCGCCTGTGTCTTATCCAGCACCACATCCTCCAGAGGGGACGTCAGCTCCACACGCTGGACGCCCTCCACGTGCAACGCGGCATAAATGGCGCTGCGGCGGATATCACGTCCCAGCCGCGTCTGACTGGCGATGTACCTCTGCAGGCTGGCTTTTGCCGCCACCATAACAGGCTCCGCTTCCGGCCCCGGATAAAGAAAAATGGTAGCCTCCACCCGGTACGGTATGATCTCCGCACTACGAACCGTCAGACGGTCAGCCACCGGGCGTACACTCTCACTGTTCAGGGCTTTTTCAACCACATCCAGCAGGTCTTTTACTGCTGTACCGTCACCCTCACGGCTCAGCACGGTAAGTACCACCTCTGCAGGGGCCGGACTGGTTGCGCTGGCATCTGCCACACGTCCGTCCGCACTTCTGGCGTGAAATTCATAGGCTCCCGTAGGGCCAGCAACAGACAGTCCCTCAAATGCTGCAGGGATGCGCTGGCGCAGCGCCTCATCATCTTCCATCACTGCGGCGACCGGCGGTACTGCATCATTATCAGCAGGCACTACCGTCAGACGTTTCACGTTGCAGTTGGCTGCCAGCTGCTCAAGATCATTTCCCATCGAATAGGCCACCATCACCGCCTGCGCAGCCTCGTTAATACGCTGGCGCAGCAGGATTTCGCGGTATGTGCTTTCCTGCAGCAGCTTGGTGACGGGTTCAGATTCCAGCGCCAGCGTGCGCCGCACCGCGTCCTGTTCATCCACAGGATAAAGAGCCACAAAAGCGGCCTTGCGCTCAGCCAGCAGCGTCTCAAAATCCGGCACGTCCACTATCTGCGGCGCAGGCAACTGGGAAAGGTCAATCACTGCCATTGTCTGCTCCTGTTGATACGGAAAGGGAAACCGGCGCTCCGTTGTTGCGCTGCCCGGTAAGCTCAACCACCATGGAGCCATCAAAATTGCTGCTGATGGTGATAGAGTCCAGCGTGAGGCGCGGCTCCCAGCGGTTCAGCGCCACATAGACCGCAGACATAATCTGCAGGCGCAGCGCCGGGTTCTGCGGCTGGTCAATCAGTGCAGACAGCAGGGAGCCATATTCTCTGCGGGCAAGACGGCTGCCCTGCGGCGTCAGCAGAATATCCCGTACCGACTGGCGCAGATGGTCTGTATCTGCAATGGCCTGCCCGTCATTCCTGCTCATACCGATATACAACGTCATACCGGACCTCCCGTGTTAGCGCCGCCTTTCAGAACACCAGTATGCTCATGGTCATCAACTACGATCCCGTTAGAACTCATTGCGCCGCCGCCCTGGGTGACGCCGCCGTTGATCACCATCTCGCTGTTAATGCGTGTTGTGTCAGCCTCCACCACAAACTCACCGGTTTTGAGGGTGATATTGTCCGCCGCCTCGATCACCATGGATTTGATACCCCGGACATGCCACCGCCCGGTGGCAGGTTCGTACTCAAACCAGCCCCCGTCCGGGTACTCCGTCACGCAGCCGTCCACAGAATCCGACGGCGGCGCAAACTGATTGGAGTAGATGGCGGGCAGCACAAAAGCGGTTTCCAGATTGCCGCCCATGCTCAGCACCACCACCTGCTCATCCGGCGACGGGCACCACCATGTACGGGCACCACCGGCACGCAGCGTCAGCCAGTTAATCCAGTTAGTTTCAAGCTCGCCCACTTTCACCCGGCACAGCCAGTTCTCCCGGTCCACCTCGGTCACGGTGCCGGTGCGGATCAGGTTGGTGATAAGGCGCATAATTTCTGTTAGTTGTGCGTTCATGAATATTATGGTTTCATAATCAAATCAATAACACATCAATACCACGTTGTTTGGTTCGTGATACAAAATGAGAATTATTAAGCAATGACTAGCTTAGCATCCTTCAAACAAATAGATTTTCAAACCGCAGATGATCTTTGGGAATCACTATCCCCTACGAGAAACTTAGATTTACAGAAACCCTACAATTTAATTTACAGAGGGCAAGGAAATTCTGACTGGAAGTTAATACCATATGCACTAAGAGATAATCACATAAATAAAAGTGTTGTTCGTCAATATAATAATGAACATAAGCAAGCAAATGGGCTAGTCAGGGATGAGTTATTCAGCCTTATTCAGTTCGTTAAACATTGCGACAGAACAGGGATTAAAATCCCTAATGATACAAAAGCATTTCGTGAAGACTTAATGAACTTACACTCACCGGTGAACAATAATTTTATAACAAACCCGTCATCTTGGCCAAACCGAGATTATCTTGAATTGATGGCGTTGGCACAACATCATGGAGTCCCTACACGACTCCTTGACTGGACATCTCTACCATATACTGCATGTTACTTCGCAGCCAGCTCAGCTGTATCTAATTATCAAGAATGGGATGAAAATTCGCAATTAGCTATTTGGGTAATTAATAAAAATGCCATTGTGGCTGAGGATTTATATTATGTATTCAAAGCACCCGGTTCTATAAGCCCACACTTAGCCGCACAATATGGCTCATTTACAGTTCACCCTCATAACGGAGCCTATCGCAAACCGTATCAGATTTTTGGTCTAGAAGAACTTAGCATTCCAAAAGAAACTCCTAATATATTTAAATTAACACTCCCATCTTTTGAAGCAGGCAGATTGCTATTGCTTTGCAATCATTCTGGATTTAGCGCAGCAGACATTTACCCTTCTGCCGATGGTGCTGGCAAGGCAGTCAATGATGATAGAAATATTCAAGCCGCATTATGCCACTTTAAAGAAAAAGGTTTGAAATTGTCATTTTTTGAGAGAAAGATAATATAACTTACGATTATCATTTATGTTTTCGTCAACCATTCAACGATAAGGTTATTTGATATTTCTCTCGTCGTTGAGTTTACCCCCAACAGACGGCGTTCTGCATAACGCACTTCCGGTCCCTTACGGCTGACGCGATCACGCAGGCCGTAATGGTGAACACGGGCAATGCGCTGCACCTTGCCATCAAACTGCACGCTGGCGGAGTCCGCTCTGGCGGCGGTTTTCAGGTATTTTGTGGTGCGAAGCTTTGCAAACATCTGGCGTTTGATACGTCCCTTCTTGCTGCGGGCTGTCACCCTGCGCGGCTCATAGCCGCTGCCGTCAGGATTACGCTGCAGCCTGATGTTCTGCTGCTGCGTCCGGCGCAACTGTTGCGCCAGTTGCCGCATCATACGGTTGCGTGCGGCAGGCTCCAGATTCGCCAGCAGCGCCGTCAGCCAGTCATCCACCTTCTGCAGCTCATCCACGTTTCACCGTCCACATTTCTTCGGGTTCGTCCGGCTCCGGCACCGCTTCAACGCTTGATACGCGGCCGTCAGTGCTGACCAGCACACGCTCAGTCAGTTGCAGGTTCATGCTGATATCGCACACATCGTTTCGCAGAATATCCACTTCAAAGGTGAACAGTTTTTCGCGCAGATCCGGGTTGTTGATGGCGTCCGGCTGGCTGGTACTGAGCCACAGCAGGACTGGGGCCATCAGCAGATTCTGGTCGCCGCTGAAATCCTCGATCACCACGTTCAGGGTGTAGCGGTATTCCCATGACATGGAACTGGCTCCTGTTGCCACCAGTGAGCCGTTATCAACGAAAAGGTGCAGCTTGTCCGGGTTGTCCCGGACATAGGCAACCGCTTTATTCAGGGCGCTGCGTAAGGACTGCGGTTTGTTCACTGTCTCGCTCCTGACACGCAATAATTGTGTCCACTTTGTCAGCACAGACCGCCCAGGCGGCCTCGGTTTCATCCAGCACCGCATTCAGATCGCCGTTACTGCGCGGCGCTGACCTTTCCAGGCGGCACTGCGTCAATCTGGGACAGCCACTCACGGTAAGCTGCACCTCCGGCGAGGGCCGGACGCTCCCGCAGCCGGATAATGTCAGCAGGCAAAGGAGTGTCAGCCCAGCGGCGCAAATCCTCGTTTTCACGTTTCAGTTCCTCGATCCGGCGCTGACGGCTTCGCAGCAGTGCGGTGGTCTGTTCCGCTGCCGCATAAAGCCGCGTCTGCTCCCGGCTGTTGGTTTCGGTCAGAATGGACAGGCCGATCAGCTGGCTGTTTTTCTTCGTCAGCTCCTGCGTTTTGCTTTTCAGCGCCGCGCCCTGCGTTTCGATGGTGTGGCTGGCATTGTTTAACCGCCACGACTGCCAGCCCAGCGCCGCAAGTGCCAGCGCCAGCACTACCGCCAGCGCACGCATCAGGCCGCCATCGGCTCATGAAGCTGCGAGCGGGCAATCTGATACAAAACCAGCGTCAGCAGGTAAAACACCAGGGTGATCACCCATCCCGAAAACGCCAGGCACAGAACAATAAGCAGCCTGATAGCCCATGTACGCACGGGTTTTACGGGGTGCGCCCTGAATTTGATTAATGCCGCCCTGACCTCATCGCGCGCCCGATCTCCGGCGAACCACCCGACAGCGCACAGCGCAGCAAGCAGCCAGGCGAGGAAGCATGACACCCAGACAGACGCACCAACCAGAACCGGCGCACCGCTGCGCGGATACAGCAGGCTGATTACCAACAGCGCAGCCCATGCCAGCTGGAAAAAAACGCTCATGACTTTCTTTTTCATTCCGTTATGCTCCTTTTAAGCACCAGGCCATTTCCCGTGCGCGGCGGTTGTCCAGCCCCTGATTAAACACACCTTTGACATATACCCAGCGCGACAGCTGATGGCAGGCATCCGCCCAGCGCCGCTGGTTCAGCAACTTAACCAGCGTGGAGCTGCAGGCGTTGCCGGTGCCCACGTTGAAAGCAAACGACACCACCGCGTCATAGACCTTTTGCGGCATCGGCTGCACCACACATTTATCCAGTGCTCGCTCCACGCGCAGCACGTTGGTGATAAGTCCCTGCGCCGCCTGCCGTTCCGTGATGGTTTTTCCAGGCACCACACCGGACGTATTGCCGATCCCGTCAGTCCAGACGCCCGCGCTGCACTGATAAGGCTGCAGGCGGCATCCCTCGTAATCGGCGATCAGTTTCAGCCCCTCAATGGAGGTATGAAGCGACTGAAATCCGGGCAGCGTGGCTGCGATAGCCAGCACCGCCCCGACAAGGCAGCGCTTAACGATTGAAGGATTCATATTCCCCCCGCGAAATCTTGCCGCCACGTAACAATTTGAAAGACTGGTGTTTGTAGTACCAGTTGATAGCCAGCATCAGCACACCAATCAGTACGCCGCCAACCGTTGACGCATCCTTGAGCGACAGATCGCCCAGCCATGCCAGCAGCACGGCAATGCAGTAAGTGATAAAGGCGCTGATTCGTTCAAGCGTCATAATTCAGTCCCATAGCTGGACGGTCTGCGCCGTGGTTGACGCCGTAATGTCCGGCAGATCCACCTGCAGCCCGTGCGGTAAAAATGGGCCGTACTCAGCCAGCCCCGGATTTGCCTGCAGAACCTGCTCAGTGACACCCTGCGTGCGCCCGTAATGACGCCAGCAAAGCGCGTCCACCGTGTCATACTGATGCGCACGCACTTTCATCAGATAAGCTCCACCGTACAGTGCGGTGCATCCTGCACCCGGCTGATGGCCCAGCGGGCATCACGCCACAGATCGCCGCTGGCCTCCGCCAGCTCCTCCCCTCGCTTCACACCTGACGCCGTGGCGTCATAGTCCTGATAACGCTCATTAAGCACAGCGCGCGCCCAGCAAAAAACAGCGTTGTGGTAGTGCCGGATACGCTCGCTTTTACCGTCCAGCATGTCCGCCGGAACCTCAGCAAGTGTCCGCCAGCCCAGCATCTGCTGACGGTTGCGGAAGTCGTACAGCTCAGCGTTAACCTCAGAGATCGCCGTCAACACGACCTGCTTTAAACGCGGCTGCGTCACCGTGCCGTCAGTGCGCATCACACTGCGAAATTTCGACAGGTCCACATCAGGCCAGAACGGCGTATTTTTGATGACCTCCGCCTGTTCCGGTGCCTGTTCGGGCGCAACAAACTTCATGCGGCTTTCTCCTGAATAAGTGGGCGGTGGACGGAATTTTGATGTGGCAGTGCCTTTCGCCATCCCGTGCCGCCCGTGCGCGGGGCACGTTCGTTAGCGGCTGTCATTGCGCAGTCTGCGCTCCAGCTGCTGCTTTTCTTTTTTCACACCGCAGCGGGGATCGAGCTGCAGCGCATGGGTAAGGTGATTCAGGGCAGATGCCGGGTTGCTTTCGCTCAGTACAGCGCCGATGGCTTTATGCAGACGCGCCCGCGACTGGTCCGGCATATCCAGATCGGTTGTCAGGTCCAGTGTCTGCAAAAGCAGATCGGCATCAAAACCGGCTGCGGCTAGCAGAGCGCCTTGCGCCGCGTCTGCCATTTCTTCTGCCAGCACGGTCTGCACGTTACGGTTGCCCAGCGGCATCACCCAGCCATGGCGCAGCGCATGACGCCCGATTTCCAGCGCACCGGCATAATCACCGGCATCGATACGCCACAGCATCACGTACATCAGCACGTCATCCTGCTGCGCACCTCCGGCAGCCAGCACGCCCTCCGCCCAGGCGGAATATTTCGGCAGCAGCTCCACCTTGATTTCCGCCTTTTTCACCGTGGACTGGACGCCCTTGAGGCGGCGGCGGTCTTCTGCCAGCTGCAGCAGCATCAGGTCATAGCCCGACGCATGGCGAACACTGCCGCCCTCACGGGCGGCCTGTTCGGCCTGAATGCGCAGGCGGTGCTGCCGTGCGGGACTCAGGCTCATGCGTTATTCCCCACCTTCCGGTGCGGCAGGCGCGCTGAAATCACCGATTTCGATGTTTTCTACCAGCGCCGCGCAGCGGTAGTCCTCGACCACATACGCCTCGTTGACGGATTCAAAGTTTTCAATCCGGTCACGTTTCGGGTTGTCGATAACAGAACGACGGCGGGTGTCTTCCTGCCAGTAGATGGACAGGTTATCCAGACGGGTGATCAGCAGGGCATTTGCCGGGAAGAAAGGCGCGCGCACAGCCTGCAGGCCGCCCATGCGTTTCTGGCTGATGATCAGATCGGCGGCGATTTTCTCGCTGTTGTCCTGCTCTTTGTTGACCAGCGGGAAATACTTGTCAGAAAGCAATTCACGACCACAGACAACAACCAGTTCGTCATCATCCTGATACTCCACATCGATCAGCTCGTTGACGGTATCCATCACCACCGCGTCAAGATTTACATACTTACCACCCGGACCTACTTTTACCGGTTCCGCAGTAGTGGTGCCGTCTTCTGTGGTTTTGCTGCCCATGACGTGATCCGGCGCGTCTTCGCGGATTTTCTGCAGCCAGCCTTTATTGACGTCCTGCAGCAGCGGGTTTTCAGCACGATTGGAGCTTTTGGCGCGCTTCACGCCGTTAAAGCCAATCATGATGCGGTCCAGCGCCTGACGTTTGACGATAGCGTTGCGGATACGCACCTGGAAGTCCTGGAATTTCGCCCACAGGTCCAGTTTTGCGTAGGTCAGCACCGTATCAAAGTTGGTCTGCTCGCATTTGTATTCCACGTCTTCCATCAGCGTCGGATCGGTAGGCTCGCGCTCTTTGGTGGTGGTATCGGTGGTTCCGGCAATGGTGCTGCCAACGCCCAGCCCCAGCAACTGCCCTGACTGCTCAGTGACCGGCGTGATGTTAATCAGCGTCAGGAAAGCGGCGGACTGCTGGATCTGGTCTTCCAACGTCTGCTGCACGGACGGCTCCACGGTAAACTTGCTGGACAGTTCTTCAACCTCCACACTGTTCAGGCGCGCCAACTGCTGCAGATAAGCGTTAAAGGCAAAGCGGGTTTTCTTTTTCATCGGGTTTTATGCTCCATCAGCAATTGGTCAGGGTGCCTGTCGGTGCGTCACCGCCCGGCGCGCGCTGGCGGTAGTCTTTACGGCTGTCTTCGCTGCTAAGCTTCTGCTCAAGCTCGGCAAAGGCGGCCAGCTGTTCTTGCAGGGAGGACTCCAGCTCAGAAAGGCGCTTGTCCTGTTCGGACAGGGATTTATCAGTGCGCTCGCTCAGGATCTGCTGCTCAGTAGCGACCAGCTCCACGGCTTTATGCACATCAGAAAATCTCGCATCGTCGGTCTGCTCTTTTTTGGTGAACAGCGCGGTGACGCGGGCAAAGAGGGACGGCTTTTCGTCCTGGACCTCTTCCAGTTCGATCAGCGTTTCGACAGCTTCCGAAAACAGGTTTTCGGGATTCTGCTTACGGTTCGCCAGCGGGTTATGCTCGGCGCTGGCGCTGAATGTCAGCATTTCAGTGCCCAGACTGGCGGGATCATCAGTGGCAGCCAGGCCGACCAGGTAGGCTTTGCCGGTGTCGGCAAACTTAGGGCTGACTTCCATAGATGTGAATAATTTCTGGCCTTTTTTCACCAGTTCCACCAAGGACTCCGTTGGCTCAACGTCGGCATACAGCGCCATCTTGCCTGCCAGTGGACCTTCCGTGATTTCTTCAGCAAACAGCGCCGTCACCTTGCCGTAGCGGTTAAAGGTGCTGTCCGGCAGATAAGACTTGATGTGCTCAAGGTTAATCAGCGCGGTATACACCGCCGGGTTGTAGCTGGCTGCCATCTGTTCCAGCCATTCACGCTGGATTTCGCGCCCGTCGGTGGTGGCACCCTCCACACCGATGCGGAAACGCTTTGCTTTCACTGTCATGAGCCGTGCTCCGTTAGAAAAAACTTACTGGAGCCTTATGTTTGCGGTGATGGGGGGCGTGAAACAACGCGCGTCGCTTGTACGGTAGACCACACAAACCCCAGCCGGGGAAAGCCGTCAGGCAAGGCCGTATGTTTGGGCCATGAACACGACACTGACCCCCGCAGATCTCGATCCCCGTCGGCAGGCCATGCTGCTGTACTTTCAGGGATACCGCGTCGCCCGCATTGCTGAAATGCTGGGCGAGAAAGTTGCAACCGTTCACAGCTGGAAGAAACGCGACAAGTGGGGTGACTATGGGCCGCTGGATCAGATGCAGCTCACCACCGCCGCGCGTTACTGCCAGCTCATTATGAAGGAGCACAAAGAAGGGAAAGATTTCAAAGAGATTGACCTGCTGGCGCGCCAGTCTGAACGCCACGCGCGGATCGGCAAGTTTAACAATGGCGGCAACGAAGCCGACTTAAACCCAAACGTCGCCAACCGCAACAAAGGCCCGCGCCGTCAGCCGGAAAAGAATGTCTTCACCGATGAACAAATTGAGAAGCTGGAAGAAATCTTCCATTCCTCCATGTTCAACTACCAGCGCCACTGGTGGGAAGCCGGAAAAATCAACCGCATCCGTAACCTGCTGAAGTCACGCCAGATCGGCGCGACCTTTTACTTTGCCCGTGAAGCCCTGATTGACGCCCTGCTTACCGGACGTAACCAGATTTTCCTTTCCGCCAGTAAGGCACAGGCTCACGTCTTTAAGCAGTACATCATCGACTTCGCCAAAGAAGTCGAGGTGGAGCTGAAAGGCGATCCGATGGTGCTTCCTAACGGGGCCACGCTTTACTTCCTCGGCACCAATGCCCGCACAGCCCAGAGTTACCACGGCAACCTGTATCTGGATGAATATTTCTGGATACCGAAATTCCAGGAGCTGCGCAAAGTGGCTTCCGGTATGGCTATTCACAAAAAATGGCGACAAACCTATTTTTCCACGCCATCCAGCCTGACGCACAGTGCTTATCCGTTCTGGTCCGGTGCGCTGTTCAACCGTGGGCGCAGCAAAGCCGACAAGGTGGACATCGACCTGTCCCACAGCAATCTGGCCCCCGGCCTGCTGTGCGCAGACGGGCAATACCGCCAGATAGTCACCGTGGAAGATGCGGTGCGCGGCGGCTGTAACCTGTTCGACCTTGACCAGTTGCGCATGGAGTACAGCCCGGACGAATACCAGAACCTGCTGATGTGCGAGTTTGTGGACGATCTCGCGTCCGTGTTTCCGCTCAGCGAGCTGCAGGCGTGCATGGTGGACAGCTGGGAAGTCTGGACCGACTTTCATGCTCTGGCCCTGCGCCCGTTTGGCTGGCGCGAAGTGTGGATCGGTTATGACCCAGCAAAAGGTACGCAGAACGGCGACAGCGCCGGATGCGTGGTGGTGGCACCGCCAGCCGTGCCAGGCGGTAAGTTTCGCATTCTTGAGCGTCACCAGTGGCGCGGGATGGACTTCCGCGCCCAGGCTGACGCCATCAAAAAACTGACTGAACAGTACAACGTGACATACATAGGTATCGACTCGACCGGCGTTGGTCACGGGGTTTACGAGAATGTGAAAGCGTTCTTTCCTGCCGTGCGGGAGTTTGTCTACAACCCTAACGTCAAAAATGCCCTGGTGCTCAAGGCGTACGACATTATCAGCCACCGCCGTCTGGAGTTTGACGCCGGGCACACCGACATTGCGCAGTCCTTTATGGCTATCCGCCGCGCCACCACCGCCAGCGGCAACCGTCCAACCTATGAAGCCAGCCGCAGCGAAGAGGCCAGCCACGCAGATTTGGCCTGGGCAACGATGCACGCACTGTTTAACGAACCGCTGCAGGGCGAATCCGCCAATACCAGCAACATTGTGGAGATTTTTTGATGAGTGAGCTCGAAGCCTTAACCAGCACAACGCCAACAGAAGATATGGCGCCTAAAAACGCAGACGTAACTGCCGAGGCTTTCAGCTTTGGTGATCCAATCCCGGTGCTGGACCGCCGCGAGCTGCTGGACTATGTGGAATGCGTGCAGATGGACCGCTGGTATGAGCCGCCGGTCAGCTTTGACGGGCTGGCGCGAACCTACCGTGCCGCAGTGCATCACAGCTCTCCCATTGCGGTAAAACGCAACATTCTGACCAGCACCTTTATCCCGCATCCACTTCTTAGCCAGCAGGCGTTCAGCCGGTTTGTGCAGGACTATCTGGTATTCGGTAACGCCTATCTGGAGAAGCGCACCAACCGACTCGGCGGCATTCTGTCGCTGGAGCCATCACTGGCGAAATACACCCGCCGCGGGATCGATTTAGACACCTACTGGTTTGTGCAATACGGCCTAACCACGCAGCCCTACGAGTTCACCAAAGGCAGTATCTTTCACCTGATGGAGCCGGATTTAAACCAGGAGATTTACGGTCTGCCGGAATATCTGTCAGCTATCCCTTCCGCACTGCTGAATGAGTCCGCAACACTGTTCCGCCGGAAGTACTACATTAACGGTAGCCACGCAGGCTTCATCATGTACATGACTGACGCCGCGCAGAACCAGGAGGACGTGAACAACATCCGCCAGGCCATGAAAAGCGCCAAAGGTCCGGGTAACTTCCGCAACCTGTTTATGTACTCACCCAACGGCAAAAAGGACGGGATTCAGATCATCCCGCTGTCAGAGGTCGCGGCAAAGGATGAATTTCTGAATATCAAAAATGTGAGCCGTGATGACATGATGGCTGCGCACCGCGTGCCGCCTCAGATGATGGGGATTATGCCGAGTAATGTTGGGGGATTTGGGGATGTGGAAAAGGCGGCAAATGTGTTTGTGCGAAATGAATTATTACCGTTGCAAAAAAGGATGCGTGAAGTAAATGACTGGTTAGGGCAAGAAATTTTGCGATTTGAGTCATATTCTTTGGGCTGATTTCTCTTGTAAATGAACATGCTTTGCTGTTCGATAGAACAAACCAAAAATTTGATTAGTGGGAAAAGTTCGTGGTACAGCAAGCATGGTCCTTTAAGGCAATTGAGAAAGACGATCTTAGATACTGGGGAAATGATGGTTATCACGATGACTCATCAGTTTTCTATCGCTATGACAGTTTTGTAGCGAACCACAAAAATGTAAAAAACGGTGATATTGTTATTATTACCAACAGAGAAAATGTTTTAGGTATATCTGTTATTGAAAAATTAGAAACGCAGATCATTAATAAGAAGCGTAACAAATGTATTCACCTGGGCTGCAAAGCAAAAAAAATCCTTCCAAGGAAAACTATAAAACCAGAGTGGCGTTGTGATAATGGCCATGAATTTGATGAACCAAGAGTGGTTTTTGAGCCAGCTAAAGAATTTATAGCATACTACGGCAACCAGTACCGTAAATTATCCAATATTACAATGTCGCAACTTATAGATGAAACTCCACGCTACAATGGGCAAATGTCCATCCAAGAAGTTAACCATCAATGGGCTGTTGCTTTGCTTACTTCCCAACCTACTATGATTCTGGATCTAAACGCCAGCGAAGCTGATAAAGACACTCCCACTTTAATGGATGAAGATCAACGGCAAATTGTAGAACGGCAAATAAAACAACGACGTGGGCAAAAAACATTTCGCGACCAGCTATTAAAATCAAATCCTACTTGTGCCATTACGGGATGTAAGCTTGTAGATATTCTTGAGGCTGCTCACATTGATGCATATCGAAACGATAGTCACAATCATATTAGTAATGGATTATTGCTCAGAAGTGACATTCATACTTTATATGACCTAAATCTTTGCGCTATAGATCCGAACACAAAAACCATTCATTTTTCAGCGGAGGCTTTGAAAAATGGGTATTCGAAATTTGAAGGTTTAAAAATAAGCATTAAACACAACATCGCAATAAAACCACTATTAACTAGGTGGCAGTTATTTAAGATTAAAAAATCTGTTGATATATAATACCTAGCGACAACCTAAGGGAGCCTTTAGCATCAAAGGCACCCTTTAGCATAGCACTATAGCACTAGGGAATCAGTGATCCATTTTTTATTATGGCTTGCACGATAACAATCATAGAGAAATAAATCCGATCTCGTATTCGTTGGGAGTTCAATTTCAGGGATGTAATAGCTTGCTGGATTGCTATTATCTAATGATATTAAAAAGTTTTGATTAACGATCGTTGAAAGAGATGTATTAGCTTCCAATAAACTAAATGGACCATACTTTACACAATACATTACAACACAAGCAGCAACTGCGTCCATTACGTTTTCTAAAGTTGAAAAATGGAATGCCCCTGATCTATCATGTTTAGTTTTATTATATGCTTCATACCATGGCAAGGAATTTGTGGGATTATTTGCATTCCAACCATCAAAGGGTTTGAAATTTCTTAATCCGTCATAATTCAGATATTGAATTTTATATTCAGACAAAAAACACTTATCAAGTAATTTTACATAATCATTTGTGGAATACCGACCGCTTGAACGAGATAAATTTGTATCACTAATGATTGACACCCATTGATTTTCAACTTCAGTACAAGCAAGAATTAATAACTCTCTACATTTATGACTGTAAGAAATCAAACCATGGGTACTTGGTTCAACATATAGAAATATATCATCGAGCTTTTCTATCAAAACTCTCAGGGCTTGCTCTGTTGCTCTTTTTTCAAACTTATCGATACCTAATGCGGTTTCCGTATCATTGACATAATATAAAGATGGCCGCCACACTCCCCTAGTGACATGTCCAACCTCATTATCTAAAGGGGATATGTTCTGCGCCCCAAATACTCTCTGAACCCAGTCATTAAGAGTTCCGCTTCGTTGCTCAATAACAGTTAACCCAACTGATATTACATTAAATCCCACGTCACGCCCATACAGATGTACAAAATGACTTGTTGTTTCGTAAGCGTAACCGAGTTTTTGCTTTTGATGTGTTGTTGTTTCAAAATTAGGAATGCGTGTATGAGTGTTTTCGTACCAGATTCCGTTCATCATCACCTCTAATGAGAGCCGATTATATTTCATTTGTTTATAGGGACGATACTACACTATATTGTTCCAGTGACAGTTACTATTTTAGCCATTTCAGGCATGCTGCGCGCGCTCGTATCCCCGCCACGCCTGCCCGCTTTCTGTAGTGGTTTTCATGCACCTGCATGGCATCAACAAAAGCCCGCCAGTTCTGGCGAGCCTCAGCAAAAACGATCCTCAAACGATCATGCGATTTCATGCAGCATAGTCATGCACAACAATTCACCTTAAGAAAAAACATCTGATATGCTCCAACTGCTTCGACCCTTTTCCAGTAGCTTGCTATGGCTTATCTTTAATGCAACTGTAATCGTATATGAAGATACAATCCCTACCAATCATAAAAATGAGGAACACAAAGAATGGCTGTGCACAAGCTCTCTGGTGCGTTTTTCCACGATATGCAGGTTGAGTGGCCCTGCCCTAAATGCCATCAGAAAACCCTACAGATCATTAAAGAAAGTTTCGTCTTGAATGACACACATGACACCCAAAAATACCGAAGTGAAGATTGGTTTGAACCAGAAATGGATTCATCTGTTTTCAGTTGCATGGCCCGCTGCTCAAGAAGGCAATGTGGCGAAGTTGTAGCCTGTTCTGGTCAGAGTGGATGGGAACAAGGTTGGGATGAAGAAAGAAATGATATGGAGTACTATCAATGGCACAGACCTTTCACCTTTTTCCCATCCCTGCATCCTTTCGAAATACCTGAAAAATGCCCAAAAGAAATTACCGAACCACTTGAAGCCTCATTTTCCATTTTCCTAATACAGCCTGGAGCAGCAGCAAACCTAATCCGAATTTCAGTTGAAAGAATGCTGACCGCTATGGATGTAACTGAACGTAGTGATAATGGCAAACGCATAACCCTACACCACCGTTTAGGGATGCTGCCTAAATTATACGAATCGTTTTCAAAGCCTCTTATGGCAATTAAATTTTTAGGAAATGCCGGAAGCCATACCTACGATGAAGTAAAAATCAAAGACATTGAGGATGCTTTTGAGATTATGGAGTACGTCGTCAATGACTTGTTCTCCGGTCGTAAAGAATCTATCGAGGTATTGACGAAAAGATTGAGTGAAAAATTCAAAGAAAACTGATCGAGATACAGGAGGTTCACTTTTACAGGCAAAATAACCGCTTCTCCTTTGAACCACCTAACGCCTCGCTACACTCTTTGTTCAACCTTGCGGACGGTAAAAACCAGTTTTATCGCCCGCAATGTTCCTTAATGTAACCAGCAGTCGTCCTGCCAGACCTGCTGCATAATTTCCATCACTCGCTTTTTGTCTTCATCCTGTTTTAGCCCGCTTAGTTCAACACCATTGGCGCTGCCCTTACGGATGCGAATTGCTGTTTTTGGGTACAGAGGGCGCAAATTACGGTAAAGCTCGGTTTCAAGGACGTCCAGTGTGGACTGGCTAATCTTCTGCTCTTTATCGATCATTATTTCAATACGCATACAGATTCCTTTTAACTGGTCACGTCCATAGACCTGCTGTATTCATGGCTGCGAATTTTTGCCATCAGTTCGTCTGTCAGTTCGGACACCCACTGGATAGCCAGCCGCTTCTCTTCGTCGCTGCACTCACTAGCCGCCACAAGCTTGATAAAAAAATCAATGCGCTGGAGCTTCAACGACTCCAAAAGATAGTCCTGCATCTTCCCTCCTTTCACTGCTACGGAACACAATGCTGTATATATAACTACTGTTTATAATTACAGTATATTAGGAAGCTAGAAATGTAAAACTCTTTTTATCTGTCAATTAGATAGCCCTGACACCGTTCAATAACAGCATAAATTATTAACCCGCGTCAGACGTACCATTGCCGCCATCTATCATCTTCCTGCAACCGCTGGTTACGGTAAAAAATACGCAACCCAGCCCCGGATGGAATACTGCCGCCACGCAGAAGCAAATCAATCTCCGATGTACTACCTTCAAAGCCTCTGGAACTCAGTTCTGCCTTAAGCTGCAGGCGCTGCTGCTCCGAAATATTCTGTTTGTATGCTGTTTTCCGCTTCGGTTTTACCAGTCTCAACCTGGCGGTAAGCTCCCGCCGTTCCTTCTGGCCCATATTGTGGAGATAATCCTGCAGTTCCTTCTCATTCATGGTTTTAATATCGGGCAGATCCCCCCCTGTCTGGTTCAAATTTTCAACAGGGGGACAGTTATTGCCACGAGTCCAAGGGGCGCAAGCGCCCTGGTCGGCTGCCGCCTCCTGAACGTCAACGGCCTTACGGACCATCTTCCACTTGATTGCGTGCGTGCAGATCCGGCCCTCAATGATCGGGGACCAGATGCCATAGATACGAATACCGTGGTCGCCGTAGGCGCTCGGCTCATCGTTAAGCTCGTATGCCGTTCTGACCAGGTGATGTTTGCGGGGAACCAGTACACCGCCCTGTTTCATGATGTAGGTGGCAAAGCAACCCGCGTCTGCAGCTGCCAGTACCGCATCCAGACGCGGATTATCCAGTACCGGCGCACCCGCTTTGCGTTCGCCCTGCACTCTCGCCGCCTGACCAGCCAGCAAGCGCAGCTCGCGGTATGCCTGACGCCCCGGAATACCAAAGAAACGAAATTGCTGGACACGGTGCAGTGACGCCCATGCGCTGACATGCTCGGCGCTGTCACGCAGCGATCTGCCGGTTTCTTTGCTGATTTCCTTAGCCAGCCCTCGCCCGTCGATGTTTTTGCTGATGTATTTAGCGATATAGCTGGTCGGCGTGCCCTTACGCGGGTTGATAAGCTCGGACTTGAAGCGCGGCCCTGTATTGGTGCCCAGCTCCTCGCGGTCTTCACGGATGGCAAACTTACGCAGCAGCGCGGTGATGGAACGGCGGTCTTTTTTACGCATGAAGCACAGAAGATGCCAGTGAACGGTGCCGTCATGGTGCGGCTCTGCAACGCGGACGCCGTACCAGCGCAGCCCGGCCTTGTGCATTGCCTTGCGAAAAGCGGCGAACGTATCAACCAGATAGTCACTGCTCTGACGGACGGTGGCGCTGGTCCACTTAGGATTAGGTCTGCCGTTGTTGAGGGTTGCGTGGAAGCGTGACGGGCAGGTGATGGTGTAGAACACCGCACAGTCTCCGCGCATTTCCGCGATCAGCTCCAGTCCCTTAACACAGGCCATCATTTCATTACGGCGGTGTGCCGGGTTGCTGTTACTGGCGTTCACCACGTCTTCCATGTCCAGCGTGTCGCCGTCTTCGTTGACCAGCTCATGCGAGCGGAAGAACTCCAGCGATTTGCGGCGCTGCTCGCGTTTGTGGATCACGGCTTCATAGCTGACATACGGGGACGCTTTTTTGTTGACCAGGCAGACGGCGCGCAGCTGCTCCTCCCGCCACTCGCAGCGCATCTGCCACAGTTTGCGATACCACCAATCCGCGCACAGCATACGCGCCAGCGATGGTGGGATCAGTTCATAAGGCACCGGCTTGCGGCGGCGCTTTTTGCGGCGTAACTGTTCAAACGCTGGCGGGATGACCTCAAGGCGCATGGCTTCTGCTGCAACCCTTTCCCATGCCTGGCGGATTTCTTCTGGTTTAACATCGTCACTGACAAACAGATCACCGCAGGCCGAATCAAGACACATGCTCATATGTGCCGCAACCAGCGTGGAAAGGCGCTTGACCTGATCCTGATTCATTTCAGGCAGTACCAACAGCCCCTCCAGCCCGTCATGGCTCGCCATGAACCGGAAAGACGCAGATACCTGACTGTCACGCACACGCTCCAGCCGCTCAAGACACGGCCTGATTGTTTCGCGCAGGTAGCGGGAATAGGCTTTTGCTCTGCCCAGACTATGGAAATATTTAATCCGCTCCAGCAGAGGCTTGCTGATATGGGACGGCATGGCGTTAACGTCAGCCAGAATGACCAGATCGGGATTAAAACGCTGCTGCTCGCGCGCCATTTTGGCACGACTAATCAGCCGGTCCTGCTCCATTTCACGCTGGACAGGATCACGGGATTCATTGAAAAAATAGCGTTCCCAGACCTCATCGCTCAGCGCCTCACGGCGCAGCTGCTCCTGCTCGTTATCCGCAGCGTAAAGAGCGATCAGGTTTGAAAGCGCAGACTCCGGCGCAACTTCCGCCGGGTCCAGATATGGATTAACCGCTTTTTTGGGGTTATTCCATGAAAAGGCCACGGCGGCCTCGTTCGAGCCGCCGGTGGTTGGTGCATTATGTAATGTGAGTTTACTCACTGCCACGCCCGCACCTCAGTTTCCACCGAGATATCTGGACCGGACGCCAAATCGACACCAAACCAGCCTGCTGATTTTGTGGCGATGATTTCTGCTGCAGATTTACTCTCACCGGCAGCCACACCTATGCTGCGCTTTGCAGTGATGCGATGGCGGGTAAAATTACGATAAAGCGAACGGGTCAGGGACGTGTCGCTGTTGGACACGATAACCGGATGACCTTCGGATGACCGGCGCTCAAGAATAGACGCCATATGACACTGATCGTCCTCTGTAAAACCGGCAGTGTGATAACCGCTAAATGTGCCATCGTATGGCGGATCACAATAAACAACATCACCAGCCTGCAGCAGCGCCAGTGTTTCGTCATAGCTGGCACAAATAAACGTTGCACGTTTAGCCTTCTCGGCAAATGTGCGTATTTCATTTTCAGGGAAGTACGGCTTTTTATAATGTCCGTATGGATTGTTATATTCACCCTTCTGGTTATAACGGCAAAGACCACGATAGCCATGGCGATTTAAATATAGGAAATATGCTGCTTTTTCTACTTCATTAGAAATGGAGTAATTGAAATGCTGGCGGACACGGTAATACTGAACATCCGAATTAAAATCTTTAAATAACTCCCTAGCTATCTGAATGACAGCCTCATGGTCAGTCTGAATCATCAGATAAAGATTAATCAAATCATGATTAATATCTGCGACAAGATAATGAGGATAGTCTGTCGCCATCATCACAGCACAGGAACCCGCGAAAGGTTCAACCAGTCGCGAGCCAGCAGGAAGGTGCTTAATCAATTCCGGCATGATAGCGGTTTTATTTCCCGCCCATTTCAGGATAGTGGTCATTTAGCACCACCTTTAGCCAGTTCATGGACAAGCCCTAGCGTCATTTTGCAATCAGCTAATGCACGGTGTGCCTTTCCTTCAACGCTAACCCCTTCATGTGCAGCGGCATCAACTAATTTGTGCCATTTATAACCCTTAAATCGCCCTGGCTCGCCGCGATACTCCGCATATAGCATCATGGCGCAGGCCGAACGCTCATTTAAAAAATAACAAAAGCCGTCATTCTCAAGCCCATATAATTTTGCAGTTTGATATATAAGCCTTGTGTCGTAATCGGCGTTATAGATAACAAAGCCATACTCAAAGAATAAAGAAGCAACTGCGCCGTGAATATCTTTCCACGTTGGCGCATACATAACCATTTCATCAGTTATTCCATGAATGGCCGTAGCCTCTGCTGGAATTGGTTTGGTTGGTTTAACCAATGTATTTAACATGATAAAACCAGCGCTATCTATTAAACAGATTTCTACTATTTCCGCATCATCACCCAAACCTGTAGTTTCGGTGTCAATAAATATACGGTCATCTTCAAGCCATTTTTTTGCACGCTGGCTAATAGTTGCATTGGTAATGCTCATAAAGCACTTCCGTTATAATGTTTACTTTTCAGTTCTAAGATTTCCTGACAGGTAACGCAGCACTGCACGCCCGGTATGGCTCGGCGGCGTGCTGGCGGGATCGGTGCATCGCAATCAATGCAGAGAACACGGGAAACGCCCGGCGTTTTATTGCGGGCGGTGTGGATGTGGCGCTGGCGTTCTTCTTCAACGCGCTGCTGTACGAGGTCCATTGAATCAGCCATCAGTGGATCTCCTGCGCTTCGTTCTGAATGTTTTCAGCCGCAATACGCAGCAGCTCCGCCGCTTCAACGTGGTTAAGCTGGCGTGACGTGATGTGGCAAGCCAAGCTATCAAGACGGGCTGCCATTGCCGCGGCACGTGCACGGCGTTCTTCCATGCGTGCATCAGTCAGCATCTGGTTAAGGCCAGCATCATCTGGTCCGGTTTTAGTGGTACGGGTTTCAATATTTCGCATAGTTGTTTCTCCTGAATTTGGGCAATAAGAAGCCCGGCGGGTTTACGCCATTAATTTCTGTTGTGGATTAATTCGGCATGGCTAGCCGATTTGGAAATAAACTCACCACTGTACGGAAATGGTTCATTGCTTTAATCAGCTCCCGCTTTTCGTCAGTCGTCAGCTCACTAACATTGACGCTATGACGTTCCGCCGGAATCTTTGCCATAAAGAATATTGCGGCTAGTGCGCGTTTATTCTGCTCATGGTTAATATCCCGTTGGTCCCGCATATCGCTAATAAAGCGCTCCAGTTCTGAATCAATATTTAAGCCAAACACTTTCGCCCTTAATTCCGCGATGTGGTTTAACCCATTAAGACGGAGGCCAGCGCTTAGCGGAACAGTCGCAGCATCGCCTTCAATAGCCATGGTTTCCCCTGCTTTTTAGTGGACAGCTCAGCCAGCAACGCATCCTGAGAGCGGCACGGATGCCAGCGCTTGCCATCCTTCCCCATAATCCAGCCATGACCGCAGTGCATTGCAGGACTTTGCTTAACGAGCAGTGATGCAAAAGATGGTTCTTTAGTCAGCATAACCACCTCAGATCAGGCCGAACGAAGCGCCGAGGCCCGTCACGGTATCTACTGCGCTTGCCATCGCCGGATTAGCCTGCAAACGCGCATGCAATGAAACTGCAGTGAGTGCCATAAGGCGCGTAACAGAGTTGATGCTATTGATCACATCGCGGCGGCCTGCACTGGTTTTCACATCACCAGATACTGCGCCTGCAGCTACACGCCCAATCTCCGCAGTTGCACTCATGACGTAATGCGGCAGGTTCTCTTTTGCCACTTCATTCAATGGCACGCACGGCAGGCAATGGATTTGAGCCAGAAAACCGTCAACCAGCGTTGAGTCTTCTGTGATATCAGTCAGCAGCCAGATCTCCGGCGGCGTAAGTTGATGCGGTTGCTCCGGGTTCAGCTTATTGCGCAGCGTCTGGACATTCATTCCTGCGCGTTCTGCCAGCTTCGCCATATTGTGACGCAGCGCGAAAGCCCGGCAGGCTTCGTCAAAGTGTGGATGTTTGGAAATCTTATAATCAAACATGCAAGCCCCTTAGAAAGTTCTCATAATCGAACTTACTGACCAACAATGACGCGGAAGTTGGAATGACCAAGAGACTCACGAACCTGGTCGGTTTTGTACATCAGGTATCGCAGGCTTACACGTCCTTTATTTTTTTCTTTCTTCACCATGTACTTAGCAAGCTTACCATGGTGAATTTTTTGATACACGGAGCCACGGGAGATACCTTCCCACTCCGCGAACTCAGCAGGCGTTGCCATCTCTTTTGGTACACGAATTGAAATATCAGTGCTCATAGTGCAATATCTCTCGGTTAAGGTTTGGTTTACGTCGTTTTATCTTGTTTTATTTGATTCAATAATTGATACATCGAGATACTACGATCCAATTTTTGATACGTCAATAGGATTGAAAAATGATACAGGTGAAAGCTGGCGAGAATACCGGGGGAAGAGAGGCTATACATAGGTTAATGGCTGCCTACGATTTTAAGTCCAGACAACAACTGTGTGATCACCTGGGTGCATCCAAAAGCACCATGGCAAACAGATACTTAAGAGATAGTTTTCCGGCGGAATGGGTGATTCAGTGTGCTTTAGAAACGGGAGTTTCGTTACTGTGGCTCACTACCGGACAGGGAGAGCCAGGTTCAAATATTGACCATAAAAAAGATATCAATTTCGTGAACTCCGCCAAAGTTAAACCTCTTTCGGAACTTGTTTCCCCTGAAATTGACAAGGCAACTCTCAACGGTGGTTTATTGGTTGAGGCAGGAAAAGCAATCATTGATACCAGCCTGCTTCCCTCAGACTCAGGCGACCTATTGTTAGTTAATACTGCTGGAGATTCTTATTTAGTAGACCGCAGCCAGACTCCACCAGTTAATGGCATATGGTTGGTAGATATCGACGGAATAAAAAGTATCGTTAAGTTAACACGTCTACCAGGAAACAGATTGGTGGTGCATCAAGACGAATCATCCTTTGAGTGCAGCCTAGACGACATTGAGGTAGTGGGCCGCGCTTTAAAAATAATCAAGAGCCTCTAACTTATGAGCATCAGAAAACAGCCTAACGGAAAATGGTTGTGTGAATGCTACCCGAACGGACGGGATGGCAAGCGTGTACGCAAGCAATTTGCGACTAAAGGCGAGGCCATAGCATTCGAAAACCACACCATGGATGAGGTGAACAAAAAACCGTGGCTGGGGGAGAAGGAAGATCGGCGGCATTTGTCAGAAGTGATTGATCAGTGGCATTCACTTTATGGGCAGACGCTGGCAGACCCCAAACGCCTGATGGCAAAACTCAGCATTATTTGTAATGGCTTGGGCGATCCCATTGCCTCAGAGTTAACCGCAGGCGATTTTACGAAATACAGGGAAGCACGGTTAAAAGGTGAAGTAAAAAATGAAGATGGCGTGCTTATGTCGCCAGTTAAGCCCCGTACGGTAAACCTTGAACAACGTAACCTATCATCTGTTTTTGGCACACTGAAAAAGCTGGGCCACTGGTCAGCCCCCAACCCGCTCGCTGGGCTGCCAACATTCAAAATCGCAGAGGGCGAACTGGCGTTCCTGGCACCGGAAGAAATTAAACGTCTACTGGATGCCTGTGCTGATTCTCAGAGTCCCAGTTTGCTGATGATTGCAAAAGTATGCCTGGCAACTGGCGCCCGATGGAGTGAAGCTGAAAACCTGCAGGGCCATCAGCTATCAAAATACCGCATCACTTATACCAAGACGAAGGGCAAGAAAAACCGTACCGTGCCAATATCTCAGGATCTGTATGACGAACTCCCCAAAAACAGAGGGAAGCTATTCACGCCATGCAGAAAAGCTTTTGAGCGTGCAGTAAAAAGAGCTGGTATTGAGCTACCAGAAGGCCAATGCACCCACGTGCTGCGCCATACCTTCGCCAGCCACTTTATGATGAACGGCGGAAACATACTGGTACTGCGCGATATTCTGGGCCACGCAGATATAAAAATGACGATGGTTTACGCTCACTTTGCCCCTGACCACCTCGAAGACGCAGTGACGAAAAACCCGCTCCACAACCTCAATTGGAAACGCTAATTTATGGCGGCATTTTGGCGGCAGGGCATTAAAAACGCGTAAAACGGACGAATACCGAATAATACTAACCAGCTGTTTTTAAAGGCAATACACTGTTTTTACTATACTAAAAATGGTATGTAGGAATTTCGGACGCGGGTTCAACTCCCGCCAGCTCCACCAAATAATGATCCGGATACGTCCGGTGAAGTACAGAAAGCCCGCACGGCACAAGCCCTGCGGGCTTTTTTACATCTATTACCGCCTGGTGAGGATTGCAGAGAACCTTACGGGCACTGGAGTCAACTGACGCGGTGGGTAAAGCGGCTGCGCAATGGGTGACAGGGCAAAACGCCAAATGTCTCACCAATAACTCCCGAAAGAATTGGAATACGAGAGTCAAAGAAAATGGAACATTCACTGAGAGTCCTGCCTGGCTGGGGCAAAGCTCGCAGTCAGACTGTCGAGCATAAAGATAAGCAGTTGCCCGTGAGACGCCAGGATGTTGGGCTACGGTATCCATAGATTTACGAAGATTCAGCAGACCTTCTTTGCGAAGCTTAATGATCAATTCTTTTCTGTCAGCTGCTTTAAGCGTCCTGGCCGTAGTGGCACGAGCAGCGGCGAAACTATCTATGCGCTGTCGAATGGTCTCTGTTCCTCCAGGATCAATATTTTCTCACGGAATTTTTTATTACCGTATGCGTTATTCAGCGTAGTCCGAAGACGTGATCCTGCTCACCCAGTCAAACATAACTTGCATATGATTGCCATTGGATATCCTCACACCAACCTGACACGCATTTACGCCTGTCGTTTTGCCAGTCAAAACCTGTCCATACTTCATATAGATTTTGATACCGACTCCCTGTTTATAGCACTTATTGCAAATCGAGAAATAATCTCTTCTTGATGGAGTATCTTGCTGAAGATTAAATTCGTCAGCCGGCACCAGCGAAAGATTAAAAGCGTCATTACCTGATAATTCTTCAAGAATTGCCAGAGACTCTAATTTAACTTCAATGCGCTTATTTCCTTTAGGTTTATCCGAAGCCAGAATCAAATTTTCCCTCGGATTAAACTTCGCAATGTAGCCTGTGATTATCCGGGCATTATTACTCACCAATCGAACAGGGATATCATTAAAACGTAGAAATTGAACTCGACGAGCAAGCATAGAATAATCCCGCGGCCATATTTCAGCCTCTCGCCCGTAGGAAATATCATTTACAGCTATACATTCCATAAAGATATATTCATCTATGCTGAATGAAAAAGCCCCGAATTCACGGGGCTGAATAAAACGAAATAAATTAACGTAACAGAGACAGCACGTTCTGCGGGACCTGGTTAGCCTGTGCCAGAACGGAAGTACCGGCCTGCTGCAGGATCTGCGCGCGAGACATGTTGGAAACTTCGGTCGCATAGTCAGAATCTTCGATACGGCTACGCGCTTCAGACAGGTTGTTTACGGTATTGCCCAGGTTGGTGATAGCGGAGTTAAAACGGTTCTGTACCGCACCCAGGTCAGAACGCAGCGCATCCACCTGCGCCAGCGCGGCATCAATTTTCTGCAGCGGGTTTTCGGTGGTTTTAGCGGCTGCTTCAGCCAGCTCTGGTTGTGCTTTGAAATCATGACCAGCGGCTTTGCTGGCATTGTAGGTTTTACCGTCGATAGTAACGACTTCGGTTTTACCGTCTACGCCACCCAGTTGGTTAGCCGCTGTTTTGGTAGCGCCGTCAGCAGCGGTATAACTTGTGGTTTTAGCTTTAATTGCTCCTGTCGCTTCATCGTAATCTGCGGCGTAATACTTATCGCCAGCTTTAAGCGCATAACCGCCTTCAATTGTCTTACCATTTTTATCGGTATAAGACATTTTGACCAACTCAGCGCCATTAGCATCGGTAGCATCCACGCCGCCAGCGATTAAGGCATTTTTCGCATCTGCTGAAACAACTGTTGGTGTATCTTTTAACTCCTGTACTTCTGTTTTAGTTGTCGCACCTGCCGGTATTGTGGTTTTAGTTGCACCTGTAGCAAGTGTAACTTTACCGTCAGCAGCAACGTTAACTTCATAATCGCCATTTTTGGATGCATCAGCACCAGTATAGCCACCAATAGAAACAAAATACTTATTATTATCTGCGTCAAATTTAACTGTACCGCCCGTTACAGCAGGCGTACCAGTCGTACCACCTATGGCCGCTTTGATGGCTGCATCATCAAGACCCGATACATCCAGTGTAGTACCATTATTGGCATAAGTTTTCGTGGTTACTGCTGTATCTTTCACATCATACGCTTTCTGCACGTTCAGTGAATCCAGGCCCAGGGTCTGAGAGTTGATCTGCTTCAGATCGATATCGATAGTTTCACCGTCGTTGGCACCAACCTGGATGGTCAG
>NZ_JBGDVX010000014.1:0-144323 GCF_046551535.1 Salmonella sp. SAL04162 | reverse complement strand
TTGAATGGGTTCATGTGCAGCTCCATCAGCAAAAGGGGATGATAAGTTTATCACCACCGACTATTTGCAACAGTGCCCATCGGCGTAGTAGTGGATGTGGTCGATGACAAAGCCGGTGCGGGTCAGCGTGCGCCGGAGGATCGGCAGAAAATCGACCAGGAACGAAGTAGCGCGTGTGACGACGGCCGGTACGCCGACACGCGCCACGGCCTCGGCCCAGCGCGCGGCCGGCGGTTGGAGCAGGCCGTTGTGCACCGAACCGTGGTAGGTGCCGACCGCCAATGTGAGCCAGCGCTCTAGCTCGCGCAGCGTCAGGGCGGCCTTGTTTTCGGAATCGTAGTCGCCGCGCTGGTCAGGGTTGGAGAAGGTCGTTCCCGGCAGTTCGTCGTGAATCATCTGCATCGCCGTGCCGATGATCCGTTCCACGATGCCGCCATAGTGCGGCTGTCCCAGCGGGCGATAGTCCAGCCGGATGCCATGCTGCTCGCAACCCCGGCGCAGGGCCTCGCTCTTGAACTCGGCCGCGTTGTCTAGGTAGAGCAGCAAGGGCTTGCCGCTCATCTGCCAATCCATTTCCACGTTCAGTCCTTCCAGCCAAGGGCGCTTGTCGCAGGCGACATGCACGAGGCACAGGCCAACCGAAACGGCAGACGGCGCTTCCAGCGTGACGACCATGCCGAGCACGCAGCGGGTGAACACGTCGATGGCGAGGGTCAGGTACGGGCGGCCAATAGGTTGCCGGTCGCGGTCATCGACCACGATCAGGTCGATGACCGTATGGTCTATCTGCACCTGCTCCAGCGGCGCGGTCACGGCAGGAGGCTCGCCGCCCACACCTTGTAGGTCACGAGCGGCATCCTGGCCTTCCCGCCGGCGGATGACCTTGCGCGGGTCAAGGCTAGCGATCCGTAAGGCCACGGTATTGCGCGCCGGCACTCGCAGTTTTTGAGCCTTGCACACCTGAGTGACTTCGCGGTGAAAGGCCGCTAGGCTGCGCTTCTGCTTGGTCAGGAACCGCTTTTGCAGTAGCTCGTGGATGACGCGCTCGACCGGTTCCGGCAAGCGCCCCTTACCTTTACCTCCACCGGACTGGCCGGGCACCAGATCCGTCACGAGGCCGCTGCCTTGCCGGGCACGCCGGATCAGAACGTATACCTGGCGCCGAGACAAGCCCAGCGCCTGAGCCGCCATATCGGCCGCTTCGTGCCCGACCGTCTCCGACTGCGCCAACGGACTGATGATCTCCGCACGACGGCGCGCACGCTCCCAAGCCTCATCAGGCAGAGTGGCCACGCCTTGTTCTGGAATCCGTGGGGTGTCCGTCGCCATGCTCACCTCGCTTTGGTGCACACGAGTATTGAGCATAGTCGAGATTGGTGCAGATCACTTCTGATATTGAACTGTCAGGAGCTGGCTGCACAACAGCCATTACGCCCAATCAACTGGTGCAGTCGTCTTCTGAAAATGACATCCATGCCCAGCCCGTGCGCGAGCTGGATCACCGCCCGCACGATAGTTTGGTCACGGGCATCATCCGGGAGCCTGGCGACAAAGGATTGGTCGATTTTCAATGTGGTGATGGGGCAGCATTTCAGATGTTGCAGGCAGGAATAGCCGGTGCCGAAGTCGTCGGCGGCGAAGCGCACGCCGATGGCGCGCAAGGCGTCGAAACTGGCGAACAGGGCTGGATTGCCGAATGCGACCGATTCGGTCAGTTCGATCTCCAGAAGCTCGGCGGGCAGGGCCATAT
Source organism: Salmonella sp. SAL04162 (assembly GCF_046551535.1). NCBI lineage: Bacteria > Pseudomonadati > Pseudomonadota > Gammaproteobacteria > Enterobacterales > Enterobacteriaceae > Salmonella > Salmonella sp. SAL04162. The sequence continues at coordinate 142,573 of NZ_JBGDVX010000014.1, read as the reverse complement.
CGGCCAGCACCCGCTTTACCTCGTCGTCGAACGTTGGCCCAACCTGGCTGGCGGACACATTGATGGCAAGACGGAACGGTTGCCATGCCGGTCCTTGCCACTTGTGCATCTGGCGACAGGCCTCGCCCAGCACCCACGCGCCTATTTCCGGCATCAGGCCGAACGACTCGGCCAGCGGCAGGAACTGGCCGGGCGGCAACAGGCCAAGCCTCGGATGCCGCCAGCGCATCAACGCTTCCGCGCCAGCGATCCGGTGATCGCGCAGATCGACCAGCGGCTGGTAATGCAGGTCAAGCTGTCCGCGCGCCGCCGCCTGCGCCAACTCGGCCGCCGTCCATCCGGCGGGCTGCGAACTCGTCATGATCCGCCCCGGAAGGCGCGCAGCAGCCGCGTTACGGCCAGAACGAACAAGCCGGTCAGCGCGAGCGCGGCAACACCCCAATGCTCGCCAAGGAAGGCACCGGCGGTCGTCCCGGCCAGCACGGCGGCGAGAATCGGCAGATGGCAGGGGCAGGTCAACACGGCCAGCGCACCCCACAGGTAGCCGGAAACGGGTTGGCGCGTCTCGGGCGGCAGTTTGTCAGGGGCGTTCACGGCAATGCCTCCTCGTGCGCCCGCTCGGCTGGCATGGAGGCCAGTTGCGCGTCCAGATGGGCCAACGCCGCGCGCCGCCGCTCGACCAACTGGCGCAGCACGGCAAGCTGCGCTGCGGCTTGTGCGCCGTCCGCTGCGTCGAGCGCACGGCACAGCCGCGCCAGGGCATCCAGGCCGATACCCGCCTCGAAGGCCGCGCGCACGAAGCACAGCCGTTGCAAGGCCGCATCGTCGAACACGCCGTAGCCGCCCGTGGTGCAGGCCACCGGCCGTAACAAGCCGCGCACCAGGTAGTCGCGCACGATATGTACGCTCACCCCAGCGTTATGGGCCAGTTGCGATACCGTGTAGGCGCTCATCGCACACCTCCTTGTCCTCACCCGGCGCAGCAGGAAAGCTGCTTCACATCCTTGTTGAAGGTCTGCGCCGCGAGCTTCAACCCTTCGACCATCGTCAGGTAGGGGAACAACTGGTCGGCCAGTTCCTGCACCGTCATCCGGTTGCGAATCGCCAGTGCGGCCGTCTGGATCAGTTCGCCCGCTTCCGGGGCCACTGCCTGCACGCCGATCAGTCGTCCGCTGCCTTCTTCAACCACCAGTTTGATGAAGCCGCGCGTGTCGAAGTTGGCGAGCGCGCGCGGCACGTTGTCCAGCGTTAGCGTGCGACTATCAGTTTTGATGCCGTCATGGTGCGCTTCCGCCTCGCTGTAGCCTACGGTCGCCACTTGCGGGTCGGTGAACACCACGGCCGGCATCGCGGTCAGGTTCAGGGCCGCGTCACCGCCGGTCATGTTGATCGCGGCGCGAGTGCCGGCCGCTGCCGCCACATAGACGAACTGCGGCTGGTCGGTGCAGTCGCCTGCGGCGTAGATGTGTTCCACGCTTGTACGCATGCCGGGGTCGATGACGATAGCGCCTTGCGGGGTGAGCGTGACGCCCGTCGCATCCAGTGCCAGCTTGCGTGTGTTGGGCGCGCGGCCGGTGGCGACCAGCAGCTTGTCGGCGCGCAGTTCGCCGTGCGCCGTGGTGAGCACGAATTCGCCGTCCCCTTCACCATTGATATACGCGACCTGGCTGGCCTGGGTGTGTTCCCTCACCTCGATGCCCTCCATGCGGAATGCGGCCGTGACGGCTTCGCCTATAGCTGGGTCTTCGCGGAAGAACAGCGTGCTGCGAGCCAGGATCGTCACCTTCGCTCCGAGTCGGGCGAACGCCTGCGCCAGCTCCAGCGCCACCACTGATGAGCCAATCACGGCCAGGCGCTTAGGAATCGTCTCGCTGACCAGCGCTTCAGTGGAAGTCCAGTACGGAGTGTCTTTCAGGCCGGGAATCGGCGGCACGGCCGGGCTCGCGCCGGTGGCGATCAGGCAGCGGTCGAATGCCACCACGCGCTCGCCGCCGTCGTTGAGTTGCACGATCAGGTTGCGATTGTCCTTAAAGCGGGCGGAGCCGTGCAGCACAGTGATCGCCGGATTGCCCTCCAAGATGCCTTCGTACTTGGCGTGGCGCAGTTCATCGACGCGGGCCTGCTGCTGGGCCAGCAGCGCCGTGCGCTGGATGGTCGGCGTGGTAGCGGCGATGCCGCCATCGAACGGGCTTTCCCGGCGCAGATGGGCGATATGGGCGGCGCGGATCATGATCTTGGACGGCACACAACCGACATTGACGCAGGTGCCGCCGATGGTGCCGCGCTCGATCAGCGTGACACGTGCGCCTTGCTCGACGGCCTTCAGCGCCGCTGCCATCGCGGCCCCGCCGCTGCCGATGACGGCGATATGCAATGCGCCGCTGCTACCCGTCTTGTCGTTTCTGCCCAGCAGATCGCGCATCTTGTCGAGCAATCCGCCCGGCGTCGAAACTGAGGGGGCATCGGCCAGCGTGGCCCGATAACCGAGTCCAGCTACAGCGGCCGTCAGCGCGTCGGGTGACGTGCCGACCTCAATGGCGAGCTTGGCGCTGCCCTTGGCGTAGGAGACATCCGCTGATTGCACGCCGGGCACTTTCTCCAGGGCGTCCTTGACATGCACTGCGCACGAGTCGCAAGTCATGCCGGTGATTTTGAGAGTGCTCATACCATCGTTCCTTATTCGTGTGGGCCGCCGTGTCGCACGGTCAGCCGTCTTTCACAAGCGCTTGGCGGGGAGTTCGCAGCCGTCCGGTCCGCAACGGCGATGCGCCGGCGACACGAAGTCCCAGATCGACACCCCAATCATCAAGGCCAGGCCGACGTACATCAGGTTCGCCGTCCACCAGTTGCCGAGCAGCCAGACCGTGGCCGCAAACACGATGGCCGGGCCGATCATGCCGAGCAGACTGCGCAGCCATTGCCGATGACTGAACCAACCCAGCGCGTTCGCCAGGAAGGCCAGCGCGGCAAACAGCGGCAGCAGGCGGCTGATGAACAGTCCCTCGTACTGGCTCAAGAAGCCCAGCCCGATGGCCGCGCCGAAGCTGGCGAGGGCTGGAAAGCAGGCGGCGCAGCCCATCGCGGAAACGACGCTGCCGAGCGCGCCGGTTTTATCGGCAATGCGTGTCATCAGTCCCATGAAGCGGCTCTCGCTGTTGTCGTTGGCTTGCTGGCTCACTGCTTGACGCTGGACGGATAGCCGGCGTCTGCGGTGGCCTTGGTCAGCTTCTGTACGCTGGCCTTGGTGTCGTCAAAAGTGACGACGGCCTCGCGCTTCTCGAAGCCCACATCGACCTTGCTCACGCCTTCGACCTTGGAGAGCGCTTTCTTGACTGTGATCGGGCAGGCGGCGCAAGTCATGCCGGGAACCGCTAGCGTGACGGTCTGGGTAGCGGCCCACACCGGGGCAACAGCGGCGGCGAGGGCAAGGGAGGCAAACAGTTTCTTCATGATGAACTCCTGGTTAATAGAAAAATGGAACGACATAGGGAAATCCAAGCGCGACCAGGACCAGCACGGCCACGATCCAGAAAATCAGCTTGTAGGTGGCGCGCACCTGCGGAATCGCGCAGACCTCACCTGGCTTGCATGCCTGCACGGGCCGGTAAATCCGCTTCCAGGCGAAGAACAGCGCCACTAGCGCCGCGCCGATGAACAACGGTCGATAGGGTTCCAGCACCGTCAGGTTGCCGATCCAAGCACCGGAGAAGCCCAGGGCGACCAGTACTAGCGGCCCCAGGCAGCAGGTCGATGCAAGAATGGCGGCCAGCCCGCCGGCGAAGAGCGCACCGCGCCCGTTTTGTGGTTCAGACATACGTTGGCCCTTTTGAATTTGGATTGGATAGCGTAACCTTACTTCCGTACTCATGTACGGAGTCAAGCGATATGGAAAATAATTTGGAAAACCTGACCATTGGCGTTTTTGCCAAGGCGGCCGGGGTCAACGTGGAGACAATCCGCTTCTATCAGCGCAAGGGCCTGTTGCGGGAACCGGACAAGCCTTACGGCAGCATCCGCCGCTATGGGGAGGCGGACGTGGTTCGGGTGAAATTCGTGAAATCGGCACAGCGGCTGGGGTTCAGTCTGGACGAGATTGCCGAGCTGTTGCGGCTCGACGATGGCACCCACTGCGAGGAGGCCAGCAGCCTGGCCGAACACAAGCTCAAGGACGTGCGCGAGAAGATGGCCGACTTGGCGCGCATGGAAACCGTGCTGTCTGAACTCGTGTGCGCCTGCCATGCACGAAAGGGGAATGTTTCCTGCCCGTTGATCGCGTCACTACAGGGCGAAGCAGGCCTGGCAAGGTCAGCTATGCCTTAGCGTGCTTTATTTAATGAGATGGTCACTCCCTCCTTCCCGGTACTATGCTGAGGACAGGCTTTCATTCGGAGAACTATCATGGAAAACATTGCGCTCATTGGTATCGATCTGGGTAAAAACTCTTTCCATATTCATTGCCAGGATCGTCGCGGCAAGGCTGTTTACCGTAAAAAATTTACACGGCCAAAGTTAATCGAATTTTTGGCGACATGCCCCGCTACAACCATCGCAATGGAAGCCTGTGGTGGCTCTCACTTTATGGCACGCAAGTTGGAAGAGTTGGGGCATTTTCCTAAGCTGATATCACCACAATTTGTCCGTCCATTCGTTAAAAGTAACAAAAACGACTTTGTCGACGCCGAAGCTATTTGTGAAGCTGCATCGCGTCCGTCTATGCGTTTTGTACAGCCCAGAACTGAATCTCAGCAGGCAATGCGTGCGCTGCATCGTGTCCGTGAATCCCTGGTTCAGGATAAGGTAAAAACAACCAATCAGATGCATGCTTTTCTGCTGGAATTTGGCATCAGCGTTCCACGAGGAGCTGCCGTTATTAGCCGACTGAGTACCCTTCTTGAGGACAATAGTTTGCCTCTATACCTCAGCCAGTTATTGCTGAAATTACAACAGCATTATCACTATCTTGTTGAGCAGATTAAAGATTTGGAATCCCAGTTGAAACGAAAGTTGGACGAAGATGAGATTGGACAGCGCTTGCTGAGCATTCCCTGCGTCGGAACACTGACAGCGAGTACTATTTCAACTGAGATTGGCGACGGGAAGCAGTACGCCAGCAGTCGTGACTTTGCGGCGGCAACAGGGCTAGTGCCTCGACAGTACAGCACGGGAGGTCGGACGACATTGCTGGGAATTAGTAAGCGAGGTAACAAAAAGATCCGAACTTTGTTGGTTCAATGTGCCAGGGTATTCATACAAAAACTGGAACACCAGTCTGGCAAATTGGCCGATTGGGTCAGGGATCTACTGTGTAGGAAAAGCAACTTTGTCGTCACTTGTGCTCTGGCAAACAAGCTGGCCAGAATAGCCTGGGCCCTAACGGCACGACAGCAAACTTATGTAGCATAACGGCAGAAATACACCGGTTTAAAGAATCACTGATCTGGTTTTGCGAATACTGATATTGATGATACTAACGGCCCACCGGCCTGTTGAGGAACCTGTAAAACGGAAAGGCTCATTGAAGCCGTATATTTTCTGGAGGTTCATCAGGCGCGGAACTCATCGAGGCGCGGGAATAAAATCCCATTCAGACGCCGGATAGATTCAAGCAAGCCAATTTATCGTCAAAATCGGTGTTGCAAAAACGGGAGTGACCATAGATTCCGTTTTCTGAGACGACCCCACACAGAACGACATGGTCGAAGGTTCTCTTGTCAGAGATTACCCAGTTGCCGGTTTTCACACGGCCTGCTTCACTCACCCCTGCGGTAAGATCGGGTATGAGCGTCCCCTGCATGCCGTCAGTTCGAATTGAAAGAATTTCACCCGATAAACCCAGCTCTGCAAGCTCACTAATAAACGGTCTTTTCATCCGGCTTACCGGTTTTGGCTTCGTCATTTTCATCTTTGCTGTAACACCTCAGTACCCCATTGCTCGTTCCTGGCGGGACAGCCGTTCATCAGCAGCCTGAAGACGCTCATCACGCCGCCGTGCTGCCAGAACCCGTCGTTCTGAAAAAGACATAGCCGCTACGTTTGGTACGCTGAGCTTACCGTCACCGGCACAAACGTCACAGCGAACATCAAATGCTCCGGCAAAATACTTTTCACGCATTTCTGGCTCCCACTCAGCCATTTCTGATTGGGTGAATCCATTTTCAAAGGCCGGGTTTTCCATGGTCCCGTGGCCTTCGCACTGGTGACAGATTATGTACTTAAATTTGCGCATGTAACGCTCCTGTATATGATGGATGAACCACTCTCGTTCAGGGTTATGGCGAAATGTTTATCGCCGCAGCGAGAGATTCAGTCTTGCTATCAATATTCCTGAAGGTTGTCCGCCTGATTTCAGGGAAAGCATTCATTCACTGGCCGGTTCTACCTTATTATTCATACAGATTAAAGTAGTTGTGCCTACTACTGCGGTCACCTTCCTTGACAAAGTAAGCAAAGTTTGAAAAATTTAACACCGACGAAAGGCCATACCTTCGTTAGTGTGCGAAAGCCGCTTGCGAGCGACGGAATAGGTGAAAGCTTTAGTCAGGGTTAATTACCCTGTCTGCGGTGATGGGATGGCTCAGGCGTATATCATCACTCCTTCCAAAGTCCGTACACACTCTTTCAGCCTTTGCAGAAATGCAGGGGCTGTTTCATATCAGACAAGCGCAATGAAATTTTCAAATGCTTTCCAGAAATTCAAAGGCCTTAAGCTTTATCTGTATCTTACGGTCCCCGCACGGAAAGTAACTTTCCTGAACAGGAACCGCCTTGCCAGCCTTAACTTTCTAAACGGTTAAAGTTACACCAGGCTGTAAATGGTGAAACAGTTTTTGAAGCCCATGAAACACCGCTGTCGGAAAGATAACTAGCCCCAAGACGTCTAACTTCTTTTTGATGTAGAGCTAATTCTTTCGGATCGGCAATATCTTCCACCACGCTCATCATGGCAATCTGAACTCCGGGAGATGCCATTTTATAAGCTGTCGAGCTTGCAACTGAATTTTTCAGGATTGCCAATCTTTCTTTTTCTGGTCGCCCGTTGTCAGACGTATTCGCGTACGTTGTACCCGCAACTAACAATGGAAGACTGGCGTTGGCACAGAACTGCATAACGCGTTTTTGCTGGAGCTGTAATTCAGTGGCTGCAAATGCTTTACTGCATCCGAGGATCCCGATAATCATCACTAATGCTGTTTTATACATAAAATTGAAACCGTCCTTATTGAACTTTAAATGTTGCGGTTAACACTGTGTGGAGATGTATGGACTGGATAATACCCACATGCCTGCGCCTGCCAGTATACCGGCTCAGGTATTAAACCTAAGAGATCTGGTGCACCGGATTTTACCTTTTCATTTCGGTTTTATCTTGAGCCTGGCTCTTGAGTTTAAATTTAAAGGTATGGCGCATGCAGGTTTCACTGACGGGTTTTCACACATCCCGGCTGTAACCCATCATTGTTCATGAGCCAGGCCCTGGTATCCTGCCCAGCGTACGGCCAGCCGCTCTAAGTCCAGATCGTACACCAGCGGTGTGATTTTACGGCCTTCAAACAGCTCGCCCAGCTCAATGCCTGGCTTAAAATGAACGGTCAGGGTGGCCGGATCTATGCCCATAAGATCGGCATCAAACAGAGCATGCATTGTTGGAGTCATCAGGATGCCATTAGACGGATTGTACCGGGTTCCATGTTCAATGTGTGCCGCATCCAGGACACCGCCATTAACCCAACCGGTTACCGCACAACGGCCCGCGAAATTCTCGATGAGCAGAGCTTTAAATTTACCCTGTGCCACGCCACTACGTTGCGTCACTACGCGCTCGCAGTGCTCACCCTGGATATCTACGTCAGGTTTCCGCTTTGGTTCGCTGGTGGCCGTCTCAGCTTGTTTTAGGGTGGAACGTGGATAGGCCAGGTTATATGCTGCGCCTGTGGTCATTTGCTCGATGACCGCAGGTGCATAACCTTCTGCTTCCAGCTTACGATATGCAGCCCGGTAGTCTCTTTGGGTTTTCAGCGGGTATATCTTTCCGCCTTTACCATCGAAAGCGATAAACCAGAAATCGTCCGTGCCAGTTTCCAGATTTCTGCAACGTTTCAGATGCCATCCGCCTTCTCTCGCCCAGATGGTACGGTTATTTCTGGCATTCGTTTTGTCATAACCGTTCTCGTCAAGCCAGCTATCAAAGCTGGTCAGCCCCAGATCCTGAACCTCCAGAGAAGGCACTCGAATGACCTGCAAGGTATGGCGGGGTCTTGGCTCTCTCATCTTGATCTCTTCCTAGCGCTGGTCTGGGAAATACGGATATTGCGGGCCATATTCATAGTCATGCGGGCCTGGCTCAACTTCCCAGAATGGACGGCCGCTAATTGTCTTTGGACCGCGCTCGTTTACGATGTCTTCTACATCCTGAATATTAAATGGCATCGTTGCCAGTAACAGCTGATCTTCGGGTGTCAGCGTCACAGTTGCACCGTCGATACGGCTGTAAAGGTCGGCAAACTGTTTACCTGCACCGTGCAACCGGTGCTCCGCTACACTTCTGATTGCGTGTAAGTCCAGCTCCGCCGCTTCCATGCGATCCACGTATAGTTTCATTTCTTTACGCAAAGCGCTCAGCTCACGGGCTTTAATAAACCCGCAGGCGTACCCACCCAGGGCGATAACTGCAATGATTGCTAAAATTGCCATTTTTTTCTCTCACGTGATTGCGGCCGTTACTCTAGTCTTAATGTGAAGTCTGGGAATTCGCTGGATGTTAAGTACGTTTTCATCCCCAGACTGACAGATGCTAAGGCGCGATCCCAACACTCCATTTGTAAGTATCAGGCCCATCTTCTCCGCTGGTGGCATCTGCTACAATCTGTGCATAACGTTCTCCAGCAAGTTCTCTTACCATCTGATCCACGACCCATTGCAGATGATGCATTTCATCGGTTCCGCCGTAACGACAAGCCAACTCAATAGCCCGCTCTATTCTTTTTTGTTCTTCAGTCATACTGAATCCTCACGCTTACATCAGCTATTCTGAAAACATGCACACTATAAATTGCGGCTGTCATTTCTCAGCCAGGCGCCTGCATTGCTGCCTCATTCCATCAAAAATACTTTCCGCAAGCTGCTGGGGGAACTGGTCCGGAAGAAGCCCGCTAACACGTTCAATGACACCCGGGGTTCTGGCGATGATTTCCTCTATCATCGCCTCTGTCTGCTGTTTACTCAGGCCGGTTATCTCACCATGCCTGATCCAGTGGCGTCGTTGTATTCGATATATCTGGTAATAGTTGCTACTGCCACGTACGGCCATCGCCAGTTTGCACTTCTGCCAGGATATCTGATTGTTCCCATGACCGATCACCGGCCATGCCGACAACACATCATAGAGTGGTGTAAGGTGATAACGTCCCTGTGGCCCAATAGAAATACTGAAATTTTTAGCGTGGCCATCTGTTGCGGCCATCATCCAGAAAACTATCTGCGTCATAAAAAACTGCGCTTTGTCACGCTCAGCACGGTCTGAATTACTCAGAACTTCCATAATTTCCGATATACCTGGCCCGCCGTCCGCCTGATATTTTCGTAATGGCGAAATGCCCAGGGCCTGACACATATCCTCCTGGGGTAAACGAATGATCCATTGTCCGTTTCCTGACCATTTTCGGTCAAAACGTTCTACCACCAGCGCTTTCTGATCTTCAAAGTGAGCAATCTGCGTTCTTGCCACGGGGAGCCCGTACTGTTCGAGAAGTACCGAGCAGAGCCATTCATTTTCAACCGACGAGCGCATGTCGGCTTTCATGTTCCCCACAAGTCCGAGCGGTAGCTTGAATATATGCGTCGTTGGTGTATTACCCTCCGGCATACACCACCGATCTTCATGCCACAGTAGGGCTGTTTTCTCCTGAGCACCGGCAATAGATAAACGTAAGTCGTCGTTATCTTCTGGCCTGCCCGGTAGCAATGTCTCCGTGGTATTACGCAAAGTTGCCGCAATTTCTGATTCAGTAAGCGGGTGATACTTCACGGAATATAAATCTGTGGGTTCATCTCCGTCATGAAGCAGCTGTATCGCGCCCACGCAGTCTTTTCCCAGCTCCGTCAGAAGATCAAAAGGCTCCAGGCTATCGGCCTTGTAACGCATTGCCAGACGTCTGCGTATGCCTTCGCTGTCCGGGAGTAAATTATCAAAATAGTCACGTACCACATTTCCACGCCAGACCTGGTTCCCGGGAGTAAAAGGAAGGGACAATGACAGCGGCCTTCCCTGTTCGTCTGCACTCCAGTCAGGAAGGTATTGTAAGCTGTCTACCCCTTTACTTTTTTCCCAGTATCCGACTTTGATTCCGTTCATCCAGATTGCCAGACGCTGCTGTTTCCGGCTCATATCGTTACCATTTCTCCTGTCGTGCAGGTGAGTTTGATTTAAGCATTTCTTCCGTCTGCTTCCCCTCTGAAGAGGCGGTTGTCGAGGAGAAGCTGATTTTTACGCCCAGGATAGAAAACACCTTGAATAGCCGTTCAATGCTCGCACTGGCAGGGTTGGCTTCCAGACGTGAGTATGTCTGTTGAGTGACCCCTAACCTTTCGGACAGGTCTTTTTGCGTCAGGCCATTCGCCTTGCGAAAACCAATGAGCAAGGGACGCAACTGGTTGAGCGTGTTTAACGGGTAATCATTATTGATCATAAGCTGGCCTCAGTAGTTCCTCTGATACACCTTGTACGCTGTTTTCTAAACATACACCCTAAAAGCTGTAATATCAAATTAACAGCCTAAAAGCTGTTAAATAGAGAGTACAACCTTTAGGCTGTTACTAAGTGGCAGCATAAATCTTTATGAGGTTTGATATGAGAGAACTATCAATAATAAGCCGTTACGCTCGTACAGCATCCGGTAAGAGAGCTGACAGATCAGGATCATCGGTAAACGAGAAGCGGAGTATCTTATGGCCCTGTTGTGAGCTGTATAAATAACTACGAGCTACTCTCTGCCTCGGGGAGGAGGCAGAGAGAGTATTAAAAGCAAAGGCAGACATTTTTAGCAGCTGGTGGGCTATGGGGTTCCGGAGGTGCTCCGGTGAATGTTACTTGACTGGCAAGTTTCCTGCTCTGATGGTCAATGCCTCGATGCTGTCTATATTGTTCTGAAGCCGTTCCAGTTCTGCCTTTTCAATACCGGCCCAAAGCTTTAAGTGTCGCTGATAAAGGGACCACTTGAGTGAGTGAAAACCATTCCAGGCCAACCCCATCCAGGAGGCGTAATTCGCATTGAGAATATTGCCGGTGATATACATTTTACCTGCGTTAACAGCACTGGAAGTTCCATAACCCAGGGCAAGCATCATCCGGAAGCGTGGATTTAGCCGCAACGGCATGGTATCCAGTAAGGTCTCCCCAAAAGCTCCTTTTCCCAGCGATACCTGTTTCGCCACATAGAAAACCCGCATCAAAACTTCCATTATGCTCATCGGAATACTTGTCACGATAAACTGACGAAAGTCATACCCGTTGACATACATGTACTCTATTTGTTTGCCGAAGTTAGAACTCCCCACAGGGATCCCCTCAAGCATACGAAGTAGCCCCATAAAAGGAGCCGGTAACCCCATGCCACGGTTTCCTTTTGCTGAGGGGGCATTAACATCCGATGCCAGGTGTCCAAACATTCTGGCGATGAGCCTGAAAATATTGGTTTCGTCTGTAACGCCTTTACTGGAAGGATAAACCACGATCTGTCCATTCTGAACCACCGTACAGGTCCCGTTCAGCATATCCTTTATACCGAAAATAATGCCCAGTACGGGATCGTGTGACAAAGCTCTTAAGCGGTGATTTGTGGGAGACAAAACGCCACCGGCCGCACCCACTAAATCGCTGCTGATCGAACTGTCTGGTGCCCCTATAGGGAACAAATCTGAGAGTTTTGTACTCAGGTCCTCCGGCAAAATGGCATTGAAGGCTTTCTGCACCTGTTTATTGAAAATACCATCCACTTCTGCCGTAAAGCTCACCGTAGGTTTTGGCGGGGCTCTGACGCAAAGTAAATCCAGCATGGATGCTATGAGCCCGCATCCGCAGGCAATAGCATAATCCCAGGCGTCGAGTGCGTAGCGATCATTAAATTCTTTAATATGATTCTGGATCCGGGCATCTACAACAGCCAAGTCATCCGTGGAGAGTATTGTGGCCAGTCCAATATCACCGCATACACGCTGGTTAGCCTCGCTATATATAGTCTTGAGACCAGTAGAATGCATGGCAGTATCTGAAGGGGTCATTTCTCGCAGATGATGTTCTTTAAGCGCCAGATGCTCCGCTTCATCAAGTTCAGTGCCGCTGATTAGCCCGGTCAACTGTGCCTTAAGGCTCTCTATATCACTGTTAATTGTCTCGTGAGCGTTCGCGATATCCTGACCACGGAGCTGAATATAACGGATGGCCCTGAACTCATCATCATAAGGAGACTGACTCATGTGTTTACCTCACCGCGACCAGGCTACCTTTTGGAGCTTTCTTAGTAAGCATGTCGATTGTTGCCTTGATGCCAGCAATTTCTGCCTTAAAATATTCCGCATTCGACATCAACCTTTCCTGAACTTCGTAGAGCTTTTGGATGGCCTGACTAAGGGCGGCTGTCAGTTTCGCATTTTTTTTGTGTTTCACTATCGCGTACCCGCCAATCCCTAACACAGCTACAGGTGCGGCCAATACCGCAATGCCTGCAACCATACCGCCACCGACGATAGACCCTGCTGTAGCGAGCCCGGAGGTTATGCCTGCTGCTGACACTCCCGTTGTACCAAGCGTATAGAGAGCACCGAAGGAAGCCGCTGCGCCTACGCCTGACCCCGCCAAAGCTGCTGCGCCCTCAGTAATACCCGGGAACTTATTTTCAAGCGCCTGAAGAGCACTTGTAACTTCATCCATTGCCTTCTTGCGAATTTTTTCGAGCTCTTCAGTTTCGGTAGCGTCCATTACAGGCCTCGTATTCATAACTTGCTGTGTGATAGGTGAAAAAGAGCACCATAAAAGTGATGAAGAAATCATGACTTACTATTGTGGCACTTTCGAGTTCATGTTTGTCAGTTTCAATGCTGTTGCTGTTAGTAAGGGCAGACGCCATATCGGGCAGACCCAAAATAACTATCGTGCCAGCGTCATTTTGGAACTGACTTTGCTAAAAATCAGTAGCGGACTGAACAGACATGTGTGGATTTGAATCTGGGCAGGTTCCAGACATTATTCCAACCAGACTTCCAATGACAAAATGCTCGTCATTCTCGGAGACGACATAGGGTCCACCAGAGCAACCATCGGTGTTGAAATGTGCTATTACAAAGCGAGTTGTGAGATGTTGGGGAGAATGATTTGAGCAATTTAAAGGCCAAATGCCTGAAACTTCACCAGGGAATGTCGAAATTGTTGTCTCATTCATTGGATATCCGACACCCAATGTACCCATGCCAGCTGCGGGAGCCAGGACCTTAAAGTAACTACTTACAGGCTGTTGTATTCCAGCTGGTAATACGATTTCTGCACTGTCAACAAACGGAATGCCGTCTTTAAAGTCTGCCCTGTCATTAGCCTCATTGAGAATGAAATCGACTAGAACAGGCTCTTCGTTCACCAGTCCTTGATGGTTAAGAAATTTGACGTAAAGTTTAAGTGTATTGCTGACGGGATAAATTTTTCCAAGAGCATTGGTAACAACATGGGCTGCGGTGAGAATCTTTTGCTGCTGACCATTATCGAAACCAAACGCAGTTGCTTCGAGATGGCTACTAAAATGAGGATCATTGCTTACATAGATTTTACAAACGTAGTTTTCAAACATTATTTCCTCCTTTTGCCGGTACCTAATCAGTTACACGGCTGCATGTTATAAACAACTAAACTCGCTTCCTGATATTTGAGTTTGTATGTTTTGCCAGGCACCAGCTCACCTCTGAAACACGGTTAGTCTCCTCCATGACATGGTTATGGCGATGGTCAGAAACTGTTATCGACGAAAGGCTGGAATTCCTTTAATGGCATTATCCATTTCAAGTCGTATGTCCTGAACGGGAGCGTATATTTTTATGATTCCAGATCTTAACCCTGAAACATTCCCCGTATCAAAACTGACCCGTTACAGATAAGTCACCACCGGTGCTGTCGATTAATTTAGTGAATTGCATGTCCTCATCCCATAAAGGGTAGGGCCTACCCCCGGCATCGAGCAAACCTGACCACCCTGCCCTTATTAAGACCCCACATGCGGCAATGGTGCCCTGTCCACGCCGCCCGCGAACTTTGAGGAAATGGGGAGAAAATAAAAAGAAAACAAAAAGTTATCGGCTGAAGTACCGGCGCAGATCGGGAATCAGGCGAAGCCTGACAGCACGTTAGGGCCTGGCAGGGGGCTTGAGGGATGAGGACATGCAATTGTGATAACCTTCCCGCCACGGGGTCGGTTAAATTCGTATCCTGCCGGTGCAATTCCAACGGCCGCGTTACCAGTTCGCCGGGTAGCATGGCCAGCAAAGCCAGGCATCGAGCACCCGGGTTTCACTGACGGCCGCTGCATAGACGCCGGTATCCGGGAAGAAATAAACCGGGGTGGCGTTGTTCAGCTGGTCGCCTTCATCGGCCAGAGCGCCGATCACCTCATGAGGCTTAAGCAGCATATCCGTTAAATATTCATCCGGGTGGATGGCATTCAGCGATATGGCCATCTCCAGAAATTCATCCAGGGTATGGCGGGTACGATACCCCCGGAAAACCTCGTATGAAGGCGTGACGCATTCACCATCCAGGGAACAGGCATCGTAACCGGCCAGCTGCTCTTCGGTGAGTCCGGAGGCATGCTTTGCCACAAGATTCGTAAATTGCTCTTTATCGTCCATCACAATCCTTACGCTGTAGGGGCCTGTTTGTGTTATCACTGCTTCCGGTTTTTACTTCGCACAACCCGGCAGGTATCCGGTCGCCCGGGCGTCCTTTGCGGTCTTGTTCGCCCTTCGCCTGAATTACGTCAAATCCCTTTCACTACCCGGCCGCAGGGTGACACCTCCCCTTTTCTCCGGAAGCGAAAGAGGAAGAACAGTTTAACAGCCCGGATCCTCAATAATTTTCGCGTAACGGACTAAATAACCGGTTTATGCAGCTTCTGATAACCACAGACCGCGATAGAATAAAACGTCTGGTGAGGAACCGGAGTGTTATGTAAGCGGGGGGTTTAACTGGGTATCTGTGTAGTCCTATTTAGCCAGATATCCCGAATAAAAACCTCAACGATTAGGTAAACGAAATGGATGGATTCTGGTCGATGTTCTGTTTGTTTGTCGTGGTAGTTTCACTGCATAAAGCCCTTTCTGTAGCAGCAGCACGAGCAGACGCAGCAAAATTAAATATGCTTCTCAGAATGAGAAAGTTTAAAAAGTAGCTTTCAAGACATCTGAGAATTCTTTTAAATCCTCAGAGGAAGTTATATGTTTAGGCTATTTGCAAACTAAGGTTGGAATTCCATCATTCTAGCCTTAGATCTTTGATCAAGTGAAGTTGCTCACTTGGTTGGATTTTACCGTTTCCTGACGGCTTTTCAGAAGCGAGGGCTGGTTGGAATGCCTTCCAGCTAGAAGTCTTGCAGATGCTCTCCGGGCATTAACTCATTGTCGAATCTGCACCAGTATCACTAGGTTGTTGAGCGGGCGATTAGCTTTTTCACTGAGCCGCTGTACACTCGACTGCTTCAAGAAGCACTACTTACCATTTGCCTGCCGTAAGGTCTGTTCTTAGCTGGATTTTTTTGGGAGGATACGCAGTCATGACAACTCAATCCAGCTCAATACAATACGCTTACGCGCTAGACGGCGAGGGCACCCTCACGCACATTGGCGCTGCCCTGCGCTCACATACTTACACCTGCCCAGGTTGTAAGAGCCCCCTGACCCCGGTAATGGGCGAGTTCAACGCTAAGCACTTTCGCCATTCGGAAGAATGCTGTGCCCTTGAAACCTATCTTCACAAGTGCGGCAAAGAAGCATTCTTCTATCGCTACCAACAAGCTCTCAGCCGTGAAATGCCTATTAGCCTTGAGCTGGAGCGCCGGGTTGCCTGTAATGGTTCTCGTTTAGCCTTGGTTAGAGACGAAGCACGTCAGTGCGTAAAATCCGTGCCTGCACGCTACAACTTGACTCAATTTTTCGATCAGGCAGAGCTGGAAAAACACGATAAGGTCACAGGGCTGCGACCAGACGTGATGTTGTATGATACGACTGGCGAAAGGCGTTGCTACGTAGAGATTTGTGTCACACACCCCTGCTCTCAAGACAAGATCGAAGCCGGTATCCCGATTCTTGAGTTTAAGGTCCAATCTGCCTCTGATATTCAGATGTTGCTTACCGGGGCCTACTCGATCAAGGAGAAGATCCTGAGAGTATTCAACTGGCTTCCCCCGTTTCAATCTGTGGACACCTGTAGCGGCGTCTGCTCAGTAGGTAACGTGGATATGTCTGTCTGGAGTTTAAGTGGTTCCGGCCGACTCAACGAACAAACGATGCCGCTCGCTGAAGTGGATTTAACAATCAATTCTGACGTGAACACATGGCCTAGATCGTTAGGGGCCGCTGAGCTGGCTGATAACTTACGAGCTTTTATCCGTCACGCCGATCCTCATTCACTATTTCCCAACTGCATTATGTGCGAGCAAGCAGGCCGATGGGAGGATGGCTATCTGCAATGTCACAGTAAGGCAAAGATCGTTCCCTACACCGAGGCCCGTCAGTGCGCCAATTACAAGGTTAAGGCATGACCAAAAGACTGACTTGGGAGCAGAAAAGTATTGTCAGCCATGACACCGGACATGCGTTGGTAAAAGCCGTACCTGGTAGCGGGAAAACAACCACACTTGTAAAGCGCGTTGAGCGGCTGGTCAAGACGGGAACTGATCCTCGCTCCATTCTGATCCTGATGTACAACAAGTCGGCGCAGGTGAGCTTCACGGAGAACTTGAAGACGGCACTGATGTCGAGCGTGATTCCAGAAATCCGCACGTTCCACAGCTTGGCCTTAAAGATTGTTGGTTACGGAGAACGCCAACAGATAATCAAGAAGAAAGACCTCATTACTCCAAGCGACTACCGCTATGAGCAACTGGTAAAGCAAGCCTACCGCTATGGCTTTGACCATGAGGCGAATTATATTGACCCCAATGAAATTGAAAACTTCGAGCTGTTTATTGCTCGCTGCCGGGCGGCGGCCGTAACTCCTGTTGATGCTGCCAATGATCCAACGTTCAGCAACATCAAACGGGAGTTTATTCACGCCTATGGCCGCTATTGTGAGCTGCTGGAGGAAAACAGTCTGCGAACCTTTGATGACTGTTTGATTGAGGCTGTCGCACTGTTGCGTAATGACAGCAGCCTTGGTGCCCACTTCAAGCACATCATTGTTGATGAATATCAGGACGTTAACCTGATACAGCATGACATGACCCGCTTGCTATCTAAGTCGGATACGTCGGTTATGGCTGTTGGTGATGTTAACCAGTGTATTTATGAGTGGCGTGGTGCTCGACCAGACTTTATCGGCGGACTGTTTGAAAGGCACTACCCGAATACGAAGGTGTTTCAACTGTCATGCACGTTCAGATTTGGCCATGAGCTTTCCTTGATGGCTAACTCGGTAATTCGGCGCAACTCTACAAAGCTGACCAAGCTTTGTGTCAGTCATCCTAGCACCCCCAAAACAGAGGTCAGATTGCACTTTGATAACTGCCTATCCAAGGTGCTATCAAACCTCTCGGTGAGCAGTGGAACACAAGCCATATTGTCCCGCACTAAGGCGAACCTTGCTGAGGCGGAAATTGCTTTACGCCTGTGTGGGCTACCTTATCGCTACCTCAATGGTTCAAGCGCATTACACACCCGCACCGAAATCGGGATACTGGTAGTTGGCGTCTTGCTGTCTGTGTACGGCGATCTGCGGCTACTGGAAAACCATCCCAACAAACAAGCGATTGTTTACGGCTTTCTGAAGGAGGCTGGTTTTAGATGGCAGAAAGGGCAATTCAAAGCGGCGCTCAGTGGATTGATGGCTCCGCACGCCGACCTATGGTCTGCTCTAGGTCAGTTATTCGAGGGCGCACAATACCAAAAAGATCGGCTGGGCAGGCTCGCCACTATCTGCCAGAAAGACGGAGAGGAAACGCCTGCTATCGATGTGTTACGACGCCTGAGTATGGAGGGTTTCATTGATAGTGTTGGCTCTGAGGGTGTAACTCGCACTGGATCGAACGACCAGCAACGAGGGGTCGTGAGGATCGGGGAGCTACTTGACTCCAGTAAGATCGATTCCCGCACGTTTTTAAACCTTATCTTGAATCCAGGCGAGGCTGCTACTGACTGCGATCCCTTCATCCTTTCCACACTGCATGGTTCCAAGGGGCTGGAGTGGGATAACGTAATACTGATCGGGCTGAATGAGCAGGAATTTCCTGGCGGCAAACCCGATGATGTTTACAGCGTTCGCACATCGATGAACACCCCTCCGGCCGAAGAGGAAATCGAGGAGGAACGTCGGCTGTTTTATGTCGGTATCACTCGCACAAAACAGCAGCTAAATCTGGTGGTCCCTCTTGATGAAGGGCTTGCGCGGTGGCTCAAAAACCGCTGGGATAGCACCCCGAAGAAGTCACCGATAGCTACTCGCTTCGTCTATGAGGCTGGCTGGACTGCTTGTGCGGTTACCAGTGATGCGATCTATAACAGCACGGTAGAGAAACAGAAGGCTGACTTCAGCAAGTTTCACCAATGGTATCTAAGAGATCTTCAGCGGCTAAAAGTCTAGGGCTACCGATACTTTTCGATTTCAGACAGGTGCTCGTTATCCAGATCAATTGTGGCTTTTCTTTCAGAAGCGAGCTTCTTCGCTCGCTTTGCATACTGAAGCCCCTTGGCTGGCTGCTCTCCGCGTAGGATCTGTTCAGCCTGCTTGCTCGTGCTGTGCCCCAGAAAGCGTTCGTACTGCTCGTCAGATACCTCAGTGCCGATCAGTCGTTCGATCCAGCCGCTTTTCGGCGGGTAACTTACGCCCAGCGCAAGCAACTGCCTTTTCTGTACCCACTATTTCCGGCGCGGCCGGCTTCAATCAAGGCTTTGGTTAGAACTACAGCCATTTGGGGACTCTCATACACAAACCTGAACCATGCGGGTCTGATTGGCGGTCAAGATAGCAGCGCATCGAAATCAACACTGAACTCTGCTTCTAAGAACTCAATCGTGGCTGGTTGGCTATCGAGCGATGCTTCCCGTGTAGACTCCAGTGCGCACTCCAATCGACGCAGCAGAGTAAACGGCAAAATGATCTTGCCGAAGTCGGTATGCTTGAAATCCCCCCCACAGGTCTTCCGCGTTCTTCCAAATGAAATCAGCTTGCGAAGCAGCCGAACCTACGAACTCTGCCATCTTGGCCTCCAACCAACTTTTGCACGAAACGGCACATCTTCCAAAAGAGGGTTGTCAACCAAGTTTTGCACAAAACGGACTTTGATCCATTTCTAACTAAAATCTACAATCCAACCTCAGATTGCAAATAGCCTATGTTTATTACAGATGGTATGGTTCGTGTTTTTGTTTATTCGATGGCAACTGTACTCTTTCTGCCGCTTGGCTTGTTGAAAAGCACGTGGTGGTTTTCACCATTGTTTGCGATAGCTGCTATTGATTACTTAATGTTTCTGCGTCGACAAGGCTAGTTGCTGAACCTCATACCTCAGAGCAATCTGTATGTTTTTTACACCACTGGTTAAAAGGTCAGGCTACGTTCCTGACGTTTTTTAAAAAACAGTTTTATGTTTGATGCGTTACTGGTCTGTCTGGTAACCCAGTGGTACATTACCATTATTAAGGCTGGCTGGCGGTGGTGCATCATGCTTAAACGACCCTCTCTGAGCGTACTTTCCGACAGTCCTGTGCACCGCACCACTTACCCGGCAGGCCTATGTCTTGGTTATTCTTCGTTGTACCTTTTTCTTCAGCTTTATCCCTGACATGTCTGTCTGAACAGTTCTAAGCAAACCGGAATGTTGTCATGGCCAAAGTACAAGGGCTCTTTGTTGGATACCGAAAATTCGCTGTTGATCGCGACTGGCTTCGTCAGCAGGAAGAACAACGTTATCGGGATCGCCAGCGACAATTTGATGAATGGTCCAGGAAATGGGTCACTGTAACCAGGCTCAAAGAGACTCGTTTATGGACTGACGGAGCCATCAGGCGATGGTTGGGTGAACCTCAGCAGCAGGGTAAATATAAAGTTTTCCCCGTTGAAGCGGTTTTGGCTGCTGAGAAGTTGAATGAGTTTCGGCTCTGGCTTAAACCCCGACTGGAAAAGAAACGTGCCCAGCACCACCACTTTTTAATTCCATTTCTGTAAAGTAGAAACAACGGCAGTTCCGGCCGCATTCAAGGCTTCGGCATCTGGTCAGAAATAAAGCGCCATTTTTCAGTATAAGGGAGGTTAGATAGTGGAAGGTATTGAGACACTGAGTTTGCAGCTTGATGAGAATGAAACTATGGCCCTTGCTCAATTAGTTAAACGTCTGAGCTGGAGCGATCTTCGTGGCTGTGCTGTGAGTGACGAAGAAGCCTGGGTAATGAAAAGCGCAATTGAAAAATTACAACAGGCGTTAAGGGAAGAAGGTTATGCGCCTCGATGAGGCTGGCTTCGTTCTTTATTCCGATAACAAATTTGCTTAAGGACTAACTATGAGCCAGCACTGGTATGAGGTGAAAAGCAATCAGGGAATTGTTCAGGTGATTGTTGGGAGAAGATATTAATGTAATGCGTTTCTGCATTACATCAAGCAGATTAGCTTTTTCTGGTCAAAATAGACGATGTGATTTTTCTTTAGCCGAAGTCCATCCGCTCCCCACGCAACCGGTAAAGGTTCGCAGGTTTAATAAAGATAGGTTTCGTATCTCCCTAAGGGTGGGATAGGTAAACTCATAATGGCATCTGTGTTTACTATGTAAGTATTCGGGTAAAATTCATCTAATACAGTAAAGTTTAGTTTCTTACAAAAGCTTAATAAATATGGGTTTTTCACGTCTTCTATTACAACATCGCACCAGGGATTCGATTCACAGCAAAGCTTCAGAAAAGACTTAAACCATCCCTTGTTTTGTATTTCTTCCGGAAGCCGTACCACATGTATGGTCAGACAATCTCCATGATAACGATTAGTACTTTGTCTAAGCCCTACAACAATCCCCTTTTCTTGAATCTGTACACCTGCCTGATGCTCTTTCATGTCGGGCGTATAGTGCCTTGCTCTGTTTAACCAGGCCACCAGCTGCTGAGCCGTACTTGGTGATTCTTCAGCTATCCATTTCAGGTACTTGATGCGGTCCATATGCGCCTCCCTGTACGATTTCCAATGAACAAAGGCTCTACAGTATTAAGCTGCTGTAGAGCTCATTCAACCAAGCTCAAACTGTGCGTATTAAAGGATGCCTAACCTTTTTGTTTCATCGATCCACGGTCTGAATTCTTCCAGTAGATTATCATATAACTTTTCATCGCTAATCGAACCGAAATCATCCATGGCAAAGAAGTGGGTGTTATCAACCCGGCGGTCAGTAAAGTCATCCAGATTTTTGAGGATACCGTAGCTTGAACCACCCAGGCCGACAAACTTCCAGAAGATGGGGTAGTTGGCAGAACGCCGGATTGCATCTTTAATCGCCCGGGTCTTGCTGATCCCGCCATCGGTAATAAATACAACATACACCGGGATTTTCGAGTCCTTAAAGTAGTCGACTATTTCTTCCATCACAGGAGGCTCGTTGTTTGTCCCTCCGAGGCCCGGCAGGTTCTCCCAGGCTGAACGCTTTCCAGCCCCGCGAATGGACTGAATATATGTGTCCAGGTTGTCCAGTGTGACGTTTGGATACTTCTTATGCTTCTCTCCAAATCCCCAGACATCCATTTCACCGTCGTCGTCGAACTGGGCGGCAAGAACGGCGATGCGGTCCAGCACAGACTGAACGTTACCCTTACTGAACTGGCCACTCATTGAGCCGGATGCGTCAAGTACAAATGCAACCGCTGCCTCAAGGGTGTCCAGTTTATTTTTAGTAAGACTGACCGAGGCTTTTTTAGCGAGGCTTACAAGGCGCGGAGATCTGGTTTCCAGTTTCTTTTCCAGACTGATACGAGCAGGCTTTGCTGGCTGCGGAGCTGGCTGTGCGACATCAACGCCATAGCTAATGGCCAGAGGCTCAAGACCACCGTTGAAACCCTGCCCGAGCGCACGAAGCTTCCAGGCGCCATTGTGCCGATATACTTCACCCAGGATAATTGCTTTCTCACTGCGGCCCTGAGTCTCAGCCTGGAACTCAGCGATTCCTTGAGCCTGCATGCTCAACGAACTGAGCCCACTGATGGTATCTTCACCATCAATGACAACTGTGATTGCAATTTTACTGATGTTCGCAGGAACACGATCCAGTGCTATCTCAATGCTGGACTGCTGAGAACCGGTAACGAGCTTTACTGCCCCTTCAGGAGAAGACAGATTATTGTAAAAGATAAAGTCAGAATCGCCGCTGACCTTTCCCTGAGCATTAAGCAGGAACAGGCAGGTATCGGGTTCGCCTTTAAAGCCGGATTTGGTAGGGTACTGAAGATTCAGCCTGATCGCAGATTGCTGAAGTGGTATGTTTTGTCCGGATTGTAGATTCACATTAACTCTCCTGATTTTTGATTATTTTAAAGCGCAGCGTTTATATAGGTTCCCCTGGCTTAGTTCAGGACGCTGGATTTCTGGTGAGGCGTATATATGGTGTGACACCATATTTCATCACGTTGAAGTTTCTATACCTGTTGAATTGGAATTTCCATTGGTCGGGTATTTTATCTTCCAGAACCCGTGCCTTCATAAGTCGCAAACGTAACATATATCAGAGGGGCATGCTGTTGATATAAGGCACGGAATACAGGCTTTAACCAGCAACCAGAGAAAAATCCGTTTCCTGCCTTTAAAAGGCTCACGTCAGAATTAACATCTCTCTGCTTTCTGAGATTCCCGAACCCTTTCTGCCCCCCCCCTCCTGATAGCGGATCGCAACCAAAAAAAACCCCGGCATTGCCGGGGTATGATTCAGCGTTATTTTAGATGTTAACGCCGTGCTGGGAGGCAAGAGCCGCCAGGCCACCGGCAAAGCCCTGACCGACAGCTTTAAACTTCCACTCAGCGCCATGACGATACAGTTCACCGAAGACCATAGCGGTTTCGGTTGAGGCATCTTCAGACAGATCGAAACGGGCAATTTCCGTGCCGTTGTCGTTGTTGTAAACGCGCATGAAGCTGTTGCTCACCATGCCGAAGTTTTGTTTACGCGCTTCTGCATCATAGATGGTAACGGCAAACACCAGTTTTTTGATATCTGCTGAGACTTTGGTCAGATCGATTTTGACCTGCTCATCGTCGCCGTCGCCTTCACCGGTACGGTTGTCGCCCTGGTGCTCTACCGCGCCATCAGGGCTGGTTTTGTTATTGAAGAAAATGAAATGCGCATCTGACAACACTTTACCGTCTTCGCCTACTGCGAACACGGAAGCGTCCAGGTCAAAACCCTGACCATCGGTTACACGGGCATCCCAGCCTAGGCCAACCATAGCAACATTCATGGTTGGTGCTTCTTTGGTCAGAGATACATTGCCGCCTTTTACGAGAGAAACTGCCATTTTTAGCTCCTGCAAACAGTTGAATGAGGGCTGCATTAACAGCCCCGGGTAGAAAAGTTACTTTTTGATCAGGACGCGTTAATGCCGTACTGAGCACATACAGATGCCAGACCACCAGCATAACCCTGACCTACTGCGCGGAATTTCCACTCACCATTGTGGCGATACAGCTCGCCGAACAGCATGGCAGTCTCAGTGGACGCATCTTCGGTCAGATCGTAGCGAGCAACTTCAGTCTGGTTATCGTCATTAACCAGACGAATAAACGCACCGGATACCTGACCAAAGCTCTGGCGACGAGCCTGAGCATCGTGGATGGTCACAACGAAGATGATCTTGTCAACTTCAGACGGGACGGCGTCCAGTTTAATTTTCAGCGATTCATCATCACCATCGCCCTCACCGGTGCGGTTATCGCCGGTGTGCGTTACGGAACCGTCGGATGACGTCAGGTTGTTATAGAAGATGAAATCTGAATCGCCGCGCACTTTGCCGTTTGAGGCCAGCAGGAATGCTGAAGCATCCAGGTCAAAGTCCTGACCGTCTGTTGAACGCGCATCCCAGCCAAGGCCCACCAGGACGTTTTTCATTGACGGAGCTGCTTTACTTAGGGAGACGTTCCCGCCTTTGGAAAGAGAAACACTCATAAAATAACCTCTTCGATTAGTAATTGTTCAGGTTAACACTTAAGGGGATTAACTCCCCTTTTCCTCAGATTCAGGTTTGCCCGGGAACATGACGCTTGCGAGAATGCCCAGCGCCAGTACACCCAGTACAACATACAGGCTGGTTGTTGCCGCGATGCTGTAACCATGATGCCAGATGTGATCGGTCGCATTCAGGCCGAGTTTTGCCGCGATGAAGAACAGCAGCACGATAACGGCCTTCTCCAGATGAACCAGGTACTGTTTCAGTGCCTCAAGGACAAAGTACAGAGTACGCAGGCCCAGGATAGCAAACATCATGGCACTATAGACGATAAGCGGTTCACGACTGACGGCAATGATTGCCGGTACCGAGTCAAACGCGAACATTACGTCCGAGAGTTCAACCACAGCCACACACAGGAACAGCGGGGTCGCATACAGCGCCGCTTTTTTACCACGGCCAATGGTGACATCGCTGTTTTCTGGTTTCGCCAGTTCAGCATCCACTTCCTTCTGGTTAAGCAGGAAGGCATGCCCTCTGAGCTTCGGCCAGATAGGGAAGAAGCGTTTAACCATGCGGTAAGCCAGATGCTGGGAGTAATCCTCAATTTCATCATCGTCATCACCGCTTTTAAGCATCATGACCGCTGTCCAGGCAACGATAATAGCGAAGACAACTTCAACATACGGCCCCAGACTCAGCAGGCTCGTACCGATGGCGACAAAGATGCCCCTGAAGACAATGGCACCAATGATCCCCCAGTAGAGAACACGGTGGCGATAACGATCCGGAACGGCGAACCAGGAGAAGATGGCCATCATGACGAACAGGTTATCGACCGACAGCACTTTCTCCAGCGCATAACCCGTGACAAACAGACTGGCAACCTCAGCACCGTGGTGGATATAGAGGAAACCGGCAAATGCCATCGCAACCACAACCCAGAATACGGACCAGAGCGCCGCACTCTTCAGCGAAATAGGCTTGTCATCACGGTGCATAAACAGGTCAATAAAGATGGCACCGACTGAAAGCGCAATAAAAACAATGACCGTTTCAGTCGGGAAGCCGATGTGTGTGGAAACCATATTTTACCCTTAGGGATGTGGATCAGAGGCCAAATTCAGCCGGGTCGAAGCCCAACGCGATAGCGATCTCGCGGGAGGCCAGTTTCTCGTCCTGATCGAAGTTACCGTCACTTTTCGCAACGGCAATACCAACACGTAAGGCCAGCTGAGCGGCCTCAGGCTGATCTTTCAGCGCCAGGATGTATTTCATGGTTTCGCCCTTGCCGATTTCAACATCGAAATCGAAGCTTGAAACCAGTTTATTGAAGAACTCAATCACCTCATTGGTATCGAAGACCTTCAGCTCTTCTGAAGAGCGCAGAAAGCCCATCATTTTCTGCTTTTCTTCCGAACTTACGCCGTCACTCGATACGGCAATACGGGCACATACAGCAACGGTGCCCTGCATGAATTTTTTGTTTTTGAAACGGCCAACCTGGCGGGTCAGTTCGTCACGGCCTGAGTTAATGGCACCTTTAACTTTGTCGAAAAAGCTCATACCTGTTTCCTTTGTTGCTGTGTTATTTAGAACCGGCGCTCCAGCGAAATCCCCAGCCAAATGCCCGGTCCATTTCGTCCTGGCCTTTGAAGTACTGGTTAATTCGCTCGACTTTAATTGCGCCGTTTTCGTTTACGAGTCTGGCAATGGCGCACAATGTGCGACGGTTTTCACCTTCGGTCAGGCGGGTCTCAATGGGCGGTTGATCCGGCACATGAATGGTGACCACACCATCAGTCTTGTCCCAGCTGGGAACACCTTCATAAATAAAGGCGTAAATCAGCACTTCGCGGATATGCTTCCATTCACGTCCATTGATATGCAGCCACTCGCCGTCTGATACATCACCCGTCCGGTCATCGCCCTTGAGCTGAACATACGGTTCATCGCGATAATCACCGAATGCATTACCGAGCGCCTGAATGACCGATTTATACCCGTCCTGAAGCTCAACAAAGGCCCCCAGATCCAGGTCGATTCCTTTGGAGCCGAACATGCCTGCAAAGCCTGATTTGCCGCTGCCCCGGTGCCAGTTCAGGTTGATCCGGATTTCACCGAAGTTATCCCGTTTGGTCAGGCTGATTGCAGGCTTCTCTTTTGTCAGCGATACCTTGCTCAGGCTGATTTTTGTCTCAACTGGCGGAGGGGTTACAACCGGAGGAGTCGGGGCTGCGGGAGCCGGTTCGTCGGCAATATTTACGCCGAAATGCTCTGCCAGCGGTTTAAGTCCACCGTTGAACCCCTGCGCAACGAAGCGGAATTTCCAGTCATTATTACGACGGTAAAATTCACCCAGAATTAAGGCTGCTTCCTGACGGCCGCTCAGTTCGACACTGCCGCTAACCAGGCCGGTAGCCCCTTGCTCCACGTCGATGGAAAGATTACGAAGACCGGACACCGTCTGCCCACCGTCACAGGTCACGGTGAACGCAATTTTCTGGACATCAGGTTTCAGCCGGTTGAGCGCGACAGTAAAGGTTGAGTACTGGCCTTCACTGACCAGGCTGACGGTACCATCATCGTTACGTGGCTGACCATAAAACACCATGTCCGCATCACCCTGCACCTTCCCGTCGGCATACAGGCGAAACGCCGAAGCATCCACCTGGCCGCCCGAGGTGATCCGGACCCGCAACTCCTGGGCTGGAACGGGGGCATTGCCCCCCGGCGTCAGGTTCATTAGCGAATAACCGCTGAAACGATATCGGAGTGCATATCGTCAATTGTGCGGCCGCGACAGGCATGGCCAAGGGCGGTAAAGTCCCAGTTGCCGTTATTACGGCGCAGCGAAGAAATAACGATCCCGGTATGTGAGCCCTGCTCAGTCAGCTTGTAGCGAGCCAGCTCTTTGCCGGTTTGATCGACAACGCGGCAGAACGCGTTTTCGACGTCATTGAACGACTGACCACGGAAGCTGTTTACCGTAAACGCCAGGTATTCAACGTTTGCAGGCAGTCGGGAGAGGTTGACATTAATCACCTCATCGTCACCGTCACCTTCACCGGTCAGGTTATCGCCACTGTGCACAACAGCGCCGCAGGTGGATTCCAGTTTGCGGAACCAGATGGTGTCAATTGTTTTACCGGTGCTGTCCATTAATACGCAGCCAGCATCGAGATCGATTGAGTCGTTGCCTCCAAACAATCCTCCAAGAAGACCTTTTTTCTTAACCGGATCCCAACCGAGACCGAAATGAAGCTGGCTTAATGCAGATGATTCTTTGCTGAGTGATACCGTCTGGTTCTTAACTAATGAAACCATGTTTTATTCCTTAAAATGGTAATGACCGAGACAATCAAAGGTATATTTAGTAACTGACGAAGAAAATCATATCATGATGAAGTTCTCTGACAAGGGAAATTTTGGTAGTTTTCTGTAAAAACACAAAAAGAAATCCTTTTCAGGGTGTTAATTTTCTAAGTTTAATTTAAATATCAATGTGTTATCAGGAATCCAAAAAACCTGACGCACTCCATAACCACAGGAGTTATTAATCATATTATGATTGACATGTAGCTTAGACACTCATAGACTCACTTCTCAATCATAAATTTGCATGGCGTTCCGGATAATTAAAAAAAATGAACAAGAAAATTTGGTTTATGGAAGGTTTATCCTCCCAGCGAGATATTATTCAGGGGGTAAAATCATTTGCAAAAAAAAATAATTTTGCCATTACCGTTTTTGCCTCCCACCGTAACGAAAGAAATGAAATCCTTTCCGTTGCCGACTATTCTTTGACTGAACCTGAAGATCCTCAAAAACGTCTTCAGTTTATCCAGGAAACCATTCAGTCCTACGGCATCCACCATATTCATACTGGCCGTAACAGCCAGTGGTTTGAAGAACACCGTTCAGCCATTGAATCGACCGGTGCCACCCTTACTACCGGTGCAACGGGCGTCGACTGGTTAACTCTGGCTGACGAAAAAGTTACTTTTGCTCAGTTTATGGAGCAAAAGGGTCTCCCGGTCGTACCATCCTGGCGGGTGAATACGCTGACAGAATTAAAAACACACCTCGCGGCCCCGCCGTTCACTGACAGCCCGGTATGCGTGAAGCCGGTGACGGGTATCTATGGCATGGGATTCTGGCGCTTTGATGACAGTGCTTCGCCTATGGCCGTCTTTAATCATCCCGAACATCGTCTGGTCAGTCCGCAACAGTATATTGCAGCAGCATCAGCTGCTGAGTCGTTTAAACCCCTTGTTTTGATGCCGTACCTGCCAGGCCCGGAATTTTCCGTCGATATCCTCGCGGATAAGGGCGAAATACTCGCAGCCGTGGGACGCCGTAAGGAAGGGGTTATCCAGTATCTGGTAAACGAAGGAAGCGCCTGGGAACTGGCGTGTGACTGCGCCAGGGTTATGAAGGCCGACGGGCTGGTGAATGTTCAGACGCGAAACGATGTGAATGGCAACCCGGTGCTGCTTGAAACCAACATGCGTCCGTCAGGGGGGGTGGGTTATACCCTTCACAGCGGGGTGAACCTTCCTGGGTTATTTGCTGCCTTTAAGCTCGGTCTGATGTCTGAAGATATGGTGCGCCAGAGCGCTAAAAACACCTTTTCTCCGGTTGCGGTGAGATCCATTACGGATGTAATTGCATACCCGGAATCACTCTCTAACCTTCTGAATTAAGGCGTATTTATGTCTGATATCCTCGAAGATATGATTTATCGCCGTACCCTCTCATGCGGTACGATTCAGGTAACCCGCGACCAGGGTGAAGTTTCGCTCGATGACCTGTTTGACATCGCTGAAAGACGTAACCCGAAACGCGCCTTTCTGTTTGTCAGCAAAGTACTCGGCAGGCACATTCCCGTGCCACCCTCAGTCATGCGGCAGGCCTACAGACAGCTTGCCAGCCAGTTCCCCTCGACACTGACAGGACCCGTACTGTTTATCGGTATGGCTGAAACCGCCGTTGGGCTTGGGGCCGGTGTATTTGATGAAGTGCGCCACCAGCATCCTGAATCTGTCTATCTGACCTCTACCCGTCACCCGGTTGATGGCACGTTGCTTTGCGAGTTCAAGGAAGAACACAGCCACGCCACCGATCATCTGATCTATCTGCCAGATGATGAAGAGAAAAGACGTCGTGTTACCAACGCACGAACGCTGGTTTTGATTGATGACGAGGCAACCACCGGTAATACCTTTATTAACCTGCTTTCAGCCCTGCGTAATACCGGCAAGCTTCAACATATTGAACAGGTTATAGCCGTTACGCTTACCGACTGGAGTGGCAAAGCCTTGTCCGAGCGCAGCACCTTACCAGTCACTTCGGTTTCTCTTGTAAGCGGTAAGTGGGGATGGACCCCATTACCTGATGCACCTGTCCCGGACATGCCGAAAGTCAACGTAACTTCACGAGGAGAATGGGACATCCAGGGAAAACAGTCCTGGGGCCGACTGGGGATGCTCGCACCTGCGGCCGATCTCGGCCATGAGGTCTCCGTCCACAAGGGGGAACGTATTCTGGTTCTCGGGACCGGGGAATTCGTCTGGGAGCCGTTCCTGCTTGCTGAACGGCTCGAAGCTGCCGGAGCACAGGCATTTTATGGATCGACCACCCGCTCCCCTATCGCCGTTGGTTATGCCATTGAGTCCGCCATTTCCTTTACGGATAACTACGGGCTGGGCATCCCCAATTTTGTCTATAACGTCGCCCACCAGCAGTTTGACCGCATTCTTGTGTGTACTGAGACACCCGCAGAAAGTATTGACACGCAGCTTCTTAAAGCGCTGGCTGAGGTTGCGGCCGTCGTGGAGATTGTTACCTATGAATAAACCCGTTGTTCTGAGCGACCTTGACGACACGCTCTTTCAGACCCGTCGTAAAATGGTGGACGAGCTGGCCCTGGAGCCATTCCGTACCGGTGCCGTTGATCGCACCCTGAATCCACGAAGCTTTATGACGGAAGAACAGTCCATGTTGGTGGACTGGCTCCTGGAGCAGGCTGAACTCATACCCGTTACCGCACGGGGAACTGAAGAAATCAGCCGCGTACGGATCCCTTTCCACTCCTGGGCAATCACCACTCACGGGGCCGTCATTCTCACGCCAGAAGGCAAACCCGACGAGGAGTGGAAGGCCCATATGCTCGGCCAGCTGGCTCCCTATCAGGAAAAGCTGACATCGATGCAGCGTCTGATCACTGAAATGATGGACGCAAAAGGGATCAATGCCTGGGCAAGGCTGAACTTCGAATACGGTGAAACGGCGGTTTATATGGTGATGAAGCACCGCGACAGCACCCGCCTTGACGAGCTCAATGCCATTGCAGATGAGATAGAAACGGTGTTTCCGACCGAGGGCTTCTACATCCACCGCAACAGTAATAACGTGGCCTGGCTTCCCACCGCGGTTGAGAAAGGGCTGGCAGTCAGATGGCTGCTTGAAAAACTTCGGGCTGAACGCGGAGTCTTCCCCGTAATTGGTCTGGGCGACAGCCTGAGCGATCATCGTTTTATGAAACTGTGCAGCTGGTTTGGCATCCCGCGTCAGAGTCAGTTTGCAGATGCCATTTCACAGCGAATTTTTGGAGAAAATTAAAATGCAGCCACATGACACATTTACCGGCTCATACCAGCCCGGTGACGTGGAATTTCTGCTAAAGCCGGTAGTCATTGAGATGACGCCGGTTGAGCAAAAAGAAGAGCTGATTCAGTCAGGGAAGAAACATTATTCGGACATGCTCAGTCAGGAGCCAGCGCCAACACAATGGCATCTTGATTTGTTTCACCGGGCGCTGGATCGGGGCGCAGAGAGACTTGCAAAAGAAGTCACACAGCTCGCTATTGCTCTGGCCGAACGCTTCGGTGATGAGCCCATTGTACTGGCCAGTCTCGTCAGAGCTGGCGTGCCGCTCGGCGTTATGCTGCACCAGGCCCTGCGTGACATGGGGAAAACCTCATGGCATTACGGTATCAGCATTATCCGGGATCGTGGAATTGACGGTGCAGCCCTCGACGTCATTGAAGAGCGCCATGGTACCAGCGGTATTGTCTTTGTTGACGGATGGACAGGTAAAGGCGCAATTACCGGAGAGCTTGTACGCGCACTGAAAGATCGCCCGGGCTATCCTGAGCAGCCGCGACTGGTTGTCCTGGCCGATCCCTGTGGCTGCTCCTGGCTTGCAGCCAGTGATGATGACTGGCTCATTCCTTTTGGCATCATGGGTGCGCCGGTATCAGGCCTGATCTCCCGGTCAGTATGGTCCTCTGAAGGATTACATGGGTGCATGGTTTGCGAGCATCTCAGTGAATTCGAATGCAGCCGGATGCTTGTCGATACCGTCGCCCATTTCCGTAAGAAGTTAACCCCGTCATCCCTCGCTACCCTGAGCTGGAATATGGAGTCAGCCCGGGTCTTATGGCAGACAAGTCGCGACGTTATCGCGTTCCTGGCCGATGAATTTAAAGTGGACAGCGTCAATCGTATTAAACCCGGTATTGCTGAAGCAACCCGGGCTGTATTACGTCGGGTACCGGACCATGTATTTGTGCGTTCTATTGACGACCCGGACGTTGCCTTGCTTGTAGGGCTTGCTCGTGAAAAGGGAATAGTTGTTACAGAAATGGGGGGAACCCTCGGCCAGTATCGGGCTGTAACCATTATCAAGAAGGTACTCTGATGAAAAATCGTCTTTCTCCCTGGAATCTGGGAGCCACGCTATACATGCCTGCAACACGGGAAGATATTGCTGATGCCGTCCTGCACGGGAAAATCCCGGGTTTGCGCTCTCTGGTGATTTGCCTGGAGGATGCTGTCAGTGAAGCAGACATCCCCATCGCCCTCAAAAATCTGGAGCACCTGCTGCACGAGCTCAGTAACAGCATGCGTAGCCTGGGTAAAAATGACTGGCCTCTGGTGTTCATTCGCCCTCGGCATGCCGAAATGGGCAGATGGTTAAAAGCGCATTATGATCTTTCCGCTGTCGATGGGTTTGTGTTGCCGAAATTTACCCTCAGTTCGTTAGCTGAATGGTGGGATATCATGGGCGGGACTCACCTGTGCATGATGCCAACGCTGGAAACAGAAGACGTCTTTGACGTGGTTCAGATGCGCGAGCTGGCCACTCGCCTGGTGGAACATCCCTGCCACGACCGCATTATTGCGCTTCGAATCGGCGGCAACGATCTTATGAACGTTGTGTCGCTTCGCCGCCCCCGGGACCTGACGCTGTATGACAGCCCGATGGGCTACGTCATCAAAATGCTCGTTTCAGTCTTCGGCCCGCGTGATTTTGCCCTGACCGCGCCCGTATGTGAGCATATTGACGATCATGCCGTTATGGCCAGAGAGCTGGCTCTTGATATGGCACATGGGCTTGTTGGGAAAACGGCCATTCACCCGGGTCAGATAGAGGTCATTCAAAACGCGCTGATGGTCACTCAGGGTGAGTATTCTGACGCTCTGCGGATCCTGAACTCTACCCAGGCCGTGTTTAAGTCGCAGGGAGCAATGTGTGAACCCGCCACACATCGCCGCTGGGCGGCTGGCATTCTGGACAGAGCTCGTTTTTATGGGTTACAGAACGAGCAAAGCGCTGATGGAATCAGATTACTTACCGTGACCCAGCATCATTAAGGAAATCATAATGGGGTTCAGGTTCAGAAAGTCGATCAACATTATTCCTGGCGTTCGCCTCAACCTGAGTAACGGTGCACCGAGCCTGAGTGTCGGGCCGAGAGGTGCTTCCGTTTCTTTTGGTAGCCGGGGGACCTATGCCAATCTGGGCTTGCCCGGTACCGGGCTGAGTTACCGTACCCGGCTTGACCGGGCCGCGCGTTCCGGAGGTGGAAACCGGACGGCAACCGACCCGGGGCTCAGACAGGCGCTTGAGCAGGAAGCCGCTGAACTCATGTCAGCGGTAACCGCAATCCGTAATATTCACGAGCTGACGCCGGATCCAAAAACAGGCATCAGCTGGGCAGAGCTGGAAGCAGTATACCTGCATAACAGAACGTCGCCTTTTCAGGTTCCGGCACCGGTGCGTCCAGAAAAGCCAGACTACCTTGCATTGCCGGAAAAGCCTGCCGAGAGCGAAGGCATTAGTTTTCTGGGTAAATGGTTTGAATCGGAATCAGCTAAAGCTGAGCGCCACGCCGAAAATCTTCGCCGGTGGCAGCAGGAGCTGATTGATGTGGAGCGTGAGAATACCCTTCGACAGCACCGGTACCAGCAACAACGGACGGCCTGGGCCGAACAGTATGCAAACTGGAAGTTTGAAGCAGAAGAACATGAAAAACGGCTCGCCACGGCTCAGGCAGATGCCCGGCAGCAGTTCCGGACAGACGCCGCGTTTTTCGAATCATACCTGGCGGGTGTGCTGGCAGAAACTGAATGGCCGCGTGAAACGATTGTTGCATTTGAAGTAAAGCCGGAGCTATCAGCAGTCCTGCTGGACGTTGATTTAGCTGAGATTGAAGATTTCCCTGATAAGATTTACGGCGTTAATGCCCGGGGCACGGAGCTGACGGAAAAAGCCATGACGCAAAAAGCCGTACGCGAAAACTATGCCCGCCACGTCCATGGCTGCTTGTTCCGCCTGGTCGGTATCGTTTTACATACGCTACCTTTCGACAACGTGATTGTGTCAGGCTTTACGCAACGGGTCAGTAAGCGGACCGGCTATCTGGAGGATGAGTATATCCTGTCCTGCAAATGCACTCGCAGCCAGATGTCGTCAGTAAATTTTGCAGGCATAGAACACATTGATCCGGTTGAAGCGTTAGGCGATCACCCGGTTATTCGAAAGATGAGCAGTACCTTCATTTTTCAGCCTATTGAACCACTAACCCTTTAAGCAGGCTAAATCTTACGATGCAATTAAATACCAGACAGGCCCGGATTTTTAAGCTTGCCAACTTACTGGGCACCGGCAAGCCCGTTTCCGCTGCCGACATTATAACCAGTCTGGAATGCTCAGAGCCGACATTAACCCGGGCCCTCAAAGAGCTACGCGAGTCATATTCTGCGGAGATCAAATACAGCAAGGCAGGTCATTCCTACCATCTCGTTAATCCGGGCCAGCTGGATAAAAAGACCCTTCGCCGGATGAATGAAGCGCTCGCACAGAATGCTGAACTGAAAACCGGTGAGTCTACAGGGAAGGTCGTACTCGATAAGGATAAAAAAACAGCCGTGTCCTTATCGCTACGCATGCGGATCTTAAGAAAAATTGACCGTCTGGCTGCGCTGAGTGGCTCGACCCGAAGTGAAGCGGTAGAGAAGCTGGCTCTGCACTCCGTTGACGAACTGATAAAAGAATACAGCGCTAAAAAGTCCTGACGCTAAATCTCAGACCGGGGTGAAAACCCCGGTTTTGTCATATTTTACCTCTGTATTGGCGTGACGTAGTTTTGATCTATTCTCCTCCCGCAATGCCAGCAGCGCCTTACTGACTACAAAACCTGGTGTCTTGACATCCTCTTGTGCTACACATCAATCTTTGGGCGTTTTACACTCCATTCATGCAGATCTGTGATGTATGATGAATTTCATACATAAGACAGTTTATTTGTCCGAGTTTTTTCAGAAATCTTATATTCCAGTCCGGTCTGAATTATTTTTCTGTTGATAAGAGGCCATTCACATGTCGGTAATTCTATGGTGGTTAACTTATTTCTTTAATGCCGCTTCTGAGTATTTAATCTCCACCCGACAGATGTCGTGCCGTTTTATCAAATCAACAAACCCTGGCCTCTTCCTGAAACTACTCTCCTCTTCCGATCTCTTAAGAAGGAATTACATTTGAGACGCTTACCCGTATATCTGCTACTCGACACGTCCGGCTCTATGCACGGAGAGCCTATCGAAGCGGTTAAAAATGGCGTTCAGACGCTGCTTACCACGCTGAAACAGGATCCGTATGCACTCGAAACGGCTCACGTGTCAGTGATCACCTTTGATTCTTCAGCCCGACAGGCAGTCCCCCTGACAGACCTCCTGAGTTTCCAGATGCCAGCACTAACAGCCAGCGGCACCACGTCTCTTGGCGAAGCGCTTTCCCTCACGGCCAGCTCCATTGCCAAAGAAGTACAGAAAACGACGGCTGACACTAAAGGTGACTGGCGTCCCCTTGTATTCCTGATGACGGATGGAAGTCCGAATGATGACTGGCGTAAAGGCCTGAATGACTTTAAAGCGGCCAGAACCGGCGTTGTTGTGGCATGTGCAGCCGGGCATGATGCCGATACCAGCGTCCTCAAAGAAATCACTGAAATCGTGGTTCAGCTCGATACAGCTGACAGTTCGACGATTAAAGCTTTCTTTAAATGGGTCAGTGCGAGCATTTCGGTAGGCAGTCAGAAAGTGGAGTCCAGCAAAAAAGAAGTGATCGGTCTTGAAGACCTGCCACCGCCGCCGCCAGAAGTAAATGTGGTCTTATAATTTTATTGATTAAGGGGATATCATGTCTGTCAGTCTGAGCAAAGGCCAGGGCGTAAGCCTGAAAAAAAATGAATACGATCTCTCGTCCGTTACTATCGGCCTCGGTTGGGATATTAATGAGGAAAAGAAAGGTTTTCTCGGCGGGATCTTTGGTAAAAAAGAAGAAGAATACGACCTTGATGTGATCGCTTTCCTGTGTAATTCAGCCGGAAAGGTGACCGATCTCGGCAATGTGGAAAATGGTAAACCAACGCTTGTGAATGGCGATATCATCTTTTTCAACAGCCTTCGCCATAAGTCAGGCAATATCTGGCTGACGGGCGATAACCGAACCGGAGCCGGTGACGGTGACGATGAGCAAATTATTGTGCGCCTGAATTCCCTTGACGCTCAGTACGAGAAAATTGTGTTCATCGTTCAGATCTACAATGGTGAAAAGCTCCAGCAGCACTTTGGTAAAGTTCAGAATGCCTTCATCCGGGCAGTAGATGCCCGTAATATTGAAATGGCACGATTCGATCTTTCTGGCGGACCCGCCTTCGCCAGCCAGCGCTCCATGGTCTTTGCCGAGCTGATACGCGAGGCTACAGGCTGGAAACTCAGGGCAATTGGTGAGCCTTCAGAATCAGATTCGTTTGTCTCGCACCTGAGGAATTACATGTGATGCGCCGCCTGCCTGTTTACCTTGTTATCGACACATCCGGCTCGATGCGCGGTGAGTCAATCCATTCCGTTAACGTTGGAATTCAGGCGATGCTTAGCGCTCTTCGCCAGGATCCCTACGCCCTCGAAAGCGTTCATATCTCCATTATCACCTATGACAATGAGGCGCGTGAGTTCATTCCTCTCACGCCGCTGGAAGACTTCCAGTTTTCTGACATCGTTGTGCCAAGCGCAGGCGGGACGTTCACCGGTGCTGCCCTTGAATGTCTGATGCAGTGTGTTGAACGGGATGTACGTCGCTCAGATGGTGATACCAAAGGAGACTGGCGTCCTCTGGTATTCCTGATGACTGATGGAACCCCTTCTGATGCCCTGGCGTACGGTGAAGCGGTAAAAGCGATTCGCGGCCGGGGATTCGGATCCATCATTGCCTGCGCCGTTGGTCCTAAAGCAGGCCATGAGCACTTAAAACAGCTCACCGATAAGGTTGTGTCTCTGGAGACGCTAGATTCAACCGCGTTTGCAGGTTTCTTTAAATGGGTATCGGCCAGCGTGTCTTCCGGCAGCACAAGCGCGGGGATCAATAACGGAACTGATACCCTTCCCCCTCCTCCACCAGAAATCCAGCTGGTGCTCTGACAGACAGAAAGGTGCTGTTTCCGGGCAGCACCTTTCTGTACAGCAACGTTTTCTGCTGGCCGTACCAGCCGTACGAGGAAAATTATGAGACGCCTTCCCGTGTTTTTTGTCCTGGACTGTTCAGAGTCCATGATTGGTGAAAACCTGAAAAAAATGACTGATGGTCTGCAAATGATCGTCGGAGATTTAAGAAAGGATCCACACGCACTTGAAACAGCCTGGGTCTCGGTAATCGCATTTGCCGGTGTAGCCCGTACGATTGTACCTCTTCACGAAATTGCCTCGTTCTACCCTCCCCGCCTTCCCGTTGGCGGCGGTACGAGCCTTGGAGCTGCATTGCGTGAGCTGACCGTGCAAATTGATACCCAGGTCAGAAAAACCACTCATGAGGCTAAAGGCGACTGGAAACCCGTCGTGTATCTCCTT
Source organism: Salmonella sp. SAL04162 (assembly GCF_046551535.1). Lineage (NCBI taxonomy): Bacteria > Pseudomonadati > Pseudomonadota > Gammaproteobacteria > Enterobacterales > Enterobacteriaceae > Salmonella > Salmonella sp. SAL04162. The sequence continues at coordinate 105,006 of NZ_JBGDVX010000014.1, read as the reverse complement.
ACCGACGGACGTCCGACTGACGACACAACCGCAGAAGTGAAGCGCTGGAAGGATCACTACGCGAGTAAAGTGAATCTCATTGCCGTTGGCCTGGGGCCGTCAGCGGACCTGAATATCCTGCGGCAACTGACAGAGAATGTCATGCTGTTCACCGAATCTCAGGAAGGGGACTTTACCCGCTTCATCAAATGGATCACGGCCTCGGTTACGGCGCACAGCCGCAGCGTCGGGGACGACAAACAACCTGAGCTCAGCCAGACTGAATACATAGTCCGGCTGGCCAAGGACGAGCCAGTAAAAGCGTACGACGAAAACTGCGTTACGCTTACCGGCCGTTGCAGCAAGACCCGTCGTCCGTACCTGATGAAGTATGAACGGCCACCAGCAAGGGTTTCCGGGCTCGATTTCAGTCTGAACCTGAACAGCTTTAATATTGCCGGATGCTATCCCATCGATGAGGACTATTTTGCGTGGTCAGATGCCACCGCTACCGGTTTGCAGGTAAATACCAGCGAACTGCATGGCGTACCGGGTTGCCCCCACTGCGGTAATGCCAGTGCGTTTGCCCTGTGCTCATGCGGAAAGTTGCTGTGTATTGACGGCCCGGATGACGTGATCTGCCCGTGGTGTGAAACAGGCCTGTCATTCAGCAATGATGGCGGAAACACTAACTTCGACGTAAACAGAGGGAGAGGTTGATGTCGCAAAATGCTTTACTTGAAGAGAAGATTATCCGCTTAGTTCTGTCTGAGCTGGGCCACCCTGTTGAAGGTGAGCGGCTTTTACTTCTATCGCAGGACCCATCCCTTACCGAAGAAATTATGCGGCTTAAAGAGCGGATTGAGAGCCTTGCACAGGGTTTATCTGCGCGGGTTAGCGAAGGTGATAACGACGCAGAGATTGCCGCCTCGTCAGCATCCAGTCTTTCCGATCAGCAACAAACGGTCGTAAGTGTTGCTGATAACCCGGGCATTGACGCTACCGATACATCAGCACTGCAACCCCTGCCAGAAAATGAGCCTCATCCTCCGTTCTGGAAGCTGATGCCTTATTACGAATTTGATAAACCAGCACAGAGGGAAGACGAAAACCTGTCTTCCCTGGTATTAAAACCCGGGCAGATACCGACAGGCCAGCAGCGGGCCAGCTTAGCTGTGCCACCTGCCGTTCCCCCGAGAGCTAAAATAACGATCCCCAACGCCCGCGCAGGCGAACGTTTCTCTTCGCCGGTTGCTATCGTTCTGGGTGAGGGCCAGCAGGCTACTGTCAGGGACGTTGTCTTTCCCCGGAACATTGGCCTGTCTTTTGACAAAGAACAGGAGTTGCTGACAGGTACTCCCACCGAAAGCGGCGATATAGAGCTTTCAGTAATCTGGTCATGCACGTCGCACGACGAATGTGAAACAAAACAGCTATTTATAATCAATCCCGATCCGAGAAGCCTGTGGAAGGTGGTAGAGCCACCAGCAGACGCTCCCTACCCTAAGTCCCATCTGGACGCTGCTGGCCTGGTCAGGGGTGATATACGTATTGCTGCCGCCAGTCGCCGGGGACGCTCTCATGAGCATGCCGGAAGCTTCAGAGATGACGACTTCTACATCAACCACTGCCAGGAAACAGGATGGTCTGTCATGCTGGTCGCAGACGGAGCCGGTAGTGCGGTAAATTCCCGGGAAGGCTCCCGGATTGCAGTCAAAACGGCTGGCGATTACCTTTTAAATCAGCTCAGTGGTGTGAAAGGCGTCCATTTAAAGCAGCACATCACGGCGTGGGAAGGGAGCGATCAGCAGGCAACAATAAACGCCATGCTTCATCATTTTAAACAGGCAGCTACGCTCGCGGTCAACAGTATCCAGAACGAAGCCATTTGTGCAGAACAACCTGTGAAATCCTATTCAACAACCCTTCTGGCAACTGTAGCGCTACGAACTGATAACGAGCTGTTTGCGGCTGCATTCTGGCTTGGTGATGGTGCGATAGGTGCATACAGCCCTTCCGGTAAAGTCAGGATACTGGGAAATCCCGATAGCGGAGAATACGCAGGACAAACCCGTTTCCTTGACCAGAGCATTATCGCAGACCCCTCGTTTAGCGGCCGCATCAGCGTGGGTAAATGGAATGATGTATCTCACTTGATCCTCATGACAGACGGCGTCTCAGACCCTCTGTTTGAGACGGATAATGGGCTTCGCAGTGACGAAAAATGGACCCGTCTCGTTGATGAGCTCAACCCTGTCCTTACAGACGCCAGTATTGCGCCTGAGAGGTTAGGCGACTGGCTTAACTTTTTCTCCACAGGGAACCATGATGACCGCACTATTGCGGTGTTGTGGTAAGGGATACGCTTTTTCGGTGATCAATATGGCAAATATCGTTACGTGCAAAACAAAGGACGGCGAAACAGTCCAGTATGTTGACGAGGTAATTGGTTCGGGCTCGATGAAGGATGTTTACTTTTCGCCTGATAAATCATACGTCGTCGCTTTTTATCATAAACCGCAGAACGAGCAGGCCCGGGATCGGATTGATATGATCACCGGACGCTACAGGCAAAACATTTTTGGCCAGTCCGGAGGTGAATACTGGAAGGACCTGTTTTGCTGGCCGACCCATGTTGTTGAGCATGGGGATAAAATCGGCATCGTGGTTCCAACCTACAAAAGCTACTTTTTCTTTAAATACGGCTCTAAAAACGATGATTTTCTTGGCATAAAAGGTCGTGAAAAGGAAGGCAAATGGTTTGCCAGCGCCAGCAACCAGAACAAATTTCTCGACCCACGTGAACGAGGCAATACGCTTACCTATCTCAAGGTCTGTCTGCTGCTGACAAGAGCCGTCAGAAGGATGCATGCGGCAGGTCTCTGTCACAGCGATCTAAGCTATAAAAACGTGCTTATCGATCCAGAAATGGGACATGCCTGCATCATTGACGTAGACGGCCTGGTTGTCCCTGGAAAGTATCCTCCCGACGTGGTGGGCACCCCGGATTTTATCGCTCCGGAAGTGGTGAAAACCAGTCATCTTTCCAAAGAGGATCCGAACCGCGTATTGCCAAGCATTACTACTGACCGTCATGCGCTGTCGGTGCTTATCTACATGTATCTGTTCTTCCGTCATCCGCTACGTGGCGGAAAAATACATGACATGTCGGATGAAGTACGTGATGAGACCTTATCTATGGGTGAGAAGGCACTCTTCATTGAACATCCGACAGACAAAAGCAATGCAGTCAAAGTCAGTCAGCTATCGTCCTTTTCACTGCCCTGGGCTGACCCGGAGAAAATTCCTTACACCATCATGGGCCCTTATCTGACACCTTTGTTTGAGCGCGCCTTTATAGATGGCTTACACGATGCCACTAAACGCCCGACCGCCGATGAGTGGGAAAGCGCCCTGGTTAAAACAGTCGATCTGATACAGCCCTGCCAGAACAAGGCGTGTGAACAGAAATGGTACGTTTTCTCGGGTAAGACAAAGCCGGTTTGTCCCTACTGCGGTACGCCATACAAGGGTAAATTACCGGTTCTAAATTTATATTCTTCCCGAAAGGAAGGCAGTTATCGTCCTGACGACCACCGGTTGATGGTGTGGAGCGGGCAGTCAATCTATGCGTGGCATGTGAATCGCCTCATTGCGCCAAATGAGCGTACAACCGATTTGCAAAGGAAACGAGTTGGGTATTTTGTTTTCCATAACGATCAGTGGTGGTTAGTAAATGAAGGCATAAATGGGCTTATGTCATTACCGGATAAACGACAGATTGCCATTGGGGAAAAAATTGAACTGACGAATAACGCTCAGTTTGTTCTGTCAAAGGAGGAAGGCGGCAGGCTGGTCGTCGTTCAGTTAGTAGAAAACTAACGGACGCCCATAACGACTAAAACGTTCTGGCAGCATACTGAACCTGTTTAATGAATCACTATATTAAGCTGTGTCAAATTTAAGCTGCCAGAAAAACTGACTGTCTGTGCCGGATATGCGGTACACCTCCTGCGGCAAGGGTTTAATGCGCAAAGCCCAATTTATTTATAAGAGTGAATAGTTTTGTGGCTCTACCCTGCCGCTCTCCTTTCCTGTGTCATGGTTTTTAACATCTGAAATACTGACATTGTTAAGCCGGTGATTGTATAAGGCGATGCGGACAATCTCATGAAGATATTCAAGTTCGTTTTGTGTCAAGGACTGGCCTTCCTGGGTTTTTGAAATCATTTCCTGCCAGCAGATCAGTCTTTCGTAACTGACATGTTCGCTGTTTTCCAGGCAGTGCAACCTGAAATAGCGAAGGAACAAAGGAAATTCATCGGTCTGAGCGATGTCATAAGCCCGAACCGTTAACCGACACAGACATACAATCGTATCCTGCTGTAACCTGACTAACGCGTTATGACTGCCCGGAAGGATATCAGGCAATTTCATCTTACAGTCAGCAAGGCGCTGAAGAAGAGGCCCTTCCTCTGAAGGCTCCCGTCCCCGATACTCCTGAAGAGGTTCAGATTCAAGTTCATGCATTAATGGATGATATAGCCATTCCCGGGAACTGGTCTCATCAATGATCAGGCTTTCAATGCACTCACTGTATGTTGTTTTACGTCGCCCGAGCTGCACCTGACTGATTTCATATTCAATATCTGGAAGATCGATACGCAATGCGGCAACTCTTTCGGAAGGATGAAGGTGGTCAAAGGTTAACTTCGCAGAAATGCTACGATCCCTGTCCAGAAAGACGGCCACACATAAATCATTAACCTTTACGAACAGATCAGCTGTGCCTCCGAACATACTGCCGCTTCCAATAACCTCATTCAGTGAAACCGGCCCACCATCGTCGCCAGCGAGAAGATTTGGGAAACCAAGAACCTGGTGCTCGTTGATGACTTCAATAATTTTTCCCCGGATGGCTTCCATCAGACCATCACAGTCACCGGCTACAGCAGTACTGTGTGAGAAATGCCAAAGCTTGACCTCCCCCTGCTTTGCTAACAGATCAGTTTTGCAAGCGGGGCAGATGCAGTTACAGTCGATACCCCGGCTGACCTCTGTAATATCTAAAAAGAGTCCTGATTCTCTCTGGAGTCCAAATGGAATACCAAATGTGTAACTCTTACGCATGGCTGCACCCCGTTTTTGATAATTATTCAAACTATATCCGAAATAACGGAGGAGGATTTCTGTAAAACGAATTAAAAGAAATGATTTTTTAGTTTTCCAGATTAATGTTTGACAAGAATCAAATGAGAGCCTTACAAATATGGAGAGAGAAGTTTAGGTAAAGTAACTTTTATCACAACTTCTAAAATTAAGGAGAATATCGGATGTATTTAGCAGTGGGCTTGGCTTATGATTAAAGTCTTTCTCCGAACTTAATAAGAAAGTTAAAAAGACAGGCTATTACAGTGCCTTTAGCCCCGAAAGGGGCATAAACTATTTTCAAATCCAGACACAGTCTTTTTGTTGTGCCAATATCAATAATTACTCGCGAACAAAGGTCCACACACTCGCAGGAACTTTGTCATATAACTTTTTCATTGTCAGTTCAGCTTTACGATGATCATAAGCACCAGAAATTTCAAGAGAGGCGACACCCGAGTTTTTTTCACATAACCTTTCAAATACTTTTTCGAGCGTTTCGAACGAACTACACTTACGGAATTTCATTAAATAAGACTGCTTTGTGTCAGACATAATCAACCTTCTTTAGACAGGCCTCAACTGGCCAGGGATAATCTTAATATCATTTTTCACTTAAGCCTAACGATTTCACAACCTTTTTCGTTGTTTCCACCCTGTTCATAACCAGGTACATGAGTGCTAAAATGACTGTAAATAAAACCAGTGTATCCCGGTGAGCAGGATGAAGAATCAATCAGTGATCAGACAGTTTTCGGAAAGCGAATTGCATCAGCAGCTGGAAACGTTCGGCAACCATGATAAACAGCTTTCACGCTTGATCCGTTACTTTTCCCATCTGAGATACAACACAGCTAAAACCTATCTGCACTGGCTACGAGTATGGAACGAATGGTATCAGGCGAATGCCCGGTTGCATACAGACTGGCCAGTAAGTTCGCTCCCCGTGTCTGAGGAAGCTCTGCTGGCGTTTATGGGGCATCTTGAAGGCAAATTGTCACGAAGCAGCATAAACAGCTGTCTTCAGGCCTTAAACAGTATCCATAAAAAAGGGCTTAACCTGCCCGGGATTATTACGTCTGAAGCATGGTACATGCTGGAAGCCTTAAAACAATCGGAAGCCCGGAAGCGAAAGACGACTAAACAGGCAACTCCCTTTCTTATTGGCGATCTCAAGGCTCTGATAAAGTTACGCAGTACTACAAACTCAGTTCGTAAGCTTCGTGACCTGTGCCTGATCTGGACAGGCTTTGAAACACTGCTCCGTTCATCCGAAATTCGCCGTATACGTCTGAAAGATCTGTCTCTGGATAGTATGACCGGTGAATTTAACCTGACGGTATACCGTACAAAAACGAACATCAGTACACTTCTTACCTACCGGCTGACACGTCAGTTAACTAACTGCCTCTTGAGATTGATGAACCTTGTGAAAATGGATCAGCACAGTCATCCGGATGAATACCTTTTCCAGGCCGTAAATTTCCATGATACAGGCTATATGCCACCCGGCTGGAAGCTTCGGAGTAAAGGGAATGAGCTATCTGAGCTTCTTAAACGGCATAACCTGCCCTACCGTGCTAAACAAAGTCTTCTGAACGATGAAGATGAGGAAGACACTGTGGACGATGCCGGTATGCTCAGCAAAAATTCCCTTTTACGGGCATTTAAAGAAATGTGGAATGAGCTTTATCCAAATGAGACTAAAACCCGTTACTGGACAGGGCACAGCGTTCGTGTAGGCGGTGCGATACAGCTGGATATTGAAGGTTACTCGCTACCACAGATTATGGAAATGGGGAACTGGTCGAATGAAGAAATGGTTATGCGCTACATTCGCAATATTGAAGCTGGTAAAAAAGCCATGATCAAGCTTATGCGAAATGCCTTTGATGAATAGCGCCCTCACGGGCGCATAACTTTATTTTTTCTTGAACGGGTTAAGTCTGGTGAGATTAGAGAGTGCCCCTCCCGGAGGCAAAATTCCCGTCCTTTTATATTTGTACACGCCATTTAATTTCATTGTCTGGATTCCAAGATTAATAAGCGTGACAAGTTTAAGGGTATACAGGAGTGTAAATTGGGGAGCAACCTGAATAAAAACTAATAACAAGCCTGCACACATTACACGTAGCCATGCCGCGTACTCCATGCTCAGCGGACGCTTGAAATAGAATCTTTCGAGCAAATCAACTGTCTTATTACTGATCCACGCCGCCGCCACTGAGAGTAACAACACGATGCACACCATAATGCCCAGTTCCATTTTCACTCCCTTCTCTTTTAGTCTGTTTAAGTTGAGGCTTAGCCACAGTAGTTTTGTTTTTTGCTTTTTTCTTAGGTTTGGTATGGTGAAACAGAAAACAATCCACCATTACCCAACCATTTTTATATCGAGCCACCAGCATCTTCTGGCTGGGGTAATGAGCATGAAACAGCATTTTCACGTCCATGGTGCCCATCAACGACTGTTTGCGCTTTAGCTCATCCTCAGCCATCTGAAATTCTTGTAAGAATTCTGAAGACAGACGCTGACGCAGAATTCTTATGGCACTGGAGTTTTCATCATTCTTTGCCAGGTGCCCGAAGCGTACAAGTGCCTTGTGGGTTATCTGGATGGGTCCCAGATGAGAGCTGAGCTGTTCGTACTGCCAGAAGTAGGTCAAATCCACCTTAACCCAGCTGATGCTGTCCAGCAGAGCCTCGTTCATGATGGTTCCGGACATAGGTACCATTGTCAGCCTGGCCAGACGCATATGTATGTAGTCCGTAAGCAACCTCAGCGACTCAGGAACGTTTTTATTGAGTAGGAGATGCTGAAGCACCGGGGTTGCGGTCTGCCAACACAGATTGCGCCCGTCAGGCAGGAAAGCAAACTTTTGATCGTCAGGCGCAGAGTTCGAAGCGTTTTCCTTACGAAGCAAAAAATAATGGCCGCACAGCAGCTCTGCTCTTACCTGGTCCTCGTCAGGGTCATGTCGGGCTTTACTTAGATCAACGGTTAGCACAACGCGGTTAATCGCATCAGCGTGATATTTTTTTACCCAGACGCAGACACGATAGAGACGCTCATCGATTTTCTGGCTGGCTGTGGAAATCCATTGCATTGTTGTTCCTTAATTTTCGGGGCTGACAATGAAAATGCCCAGCTCAGCCCCCGGCACGAGTTCTGTATATTTCAGGCTCAGCTTCCGTTGGTTGGACGGACCCTGGCTGTTTTCAGGAGCCCAGTCAGAGAGCGTTTTTAATTGAGGTATGTTGCCTGCTGCGAAAATGGGCAAGGATGCTTTTACTACTGAATAATCAGTCTCAGCATATTTATTCCCGTTTCGTTCCTGCCCTTCAGGCCTAAATGCAAAAATGTGAGCAATCGGAACAGGGAAAGAGTTAGTTCGACAAAGGCGATAAGATTCGCCCTGCTTCAGTGGGTGAAATTCAAGACGGTGTAAAGCCTTATCGATATTAGACACGACATTCAAATTGGTAGTTGCTACATTTTTTACTTCTGAGGCTCTCCTGCGCTCCAACAAACTCACAAGTTGCTCTGCTGTTTTAACTTCCTGGTTTCGGTTTAGCCGCCATGAAAAAGTAACTTTTTTAAGCTGGGACTTGATGAAAAGGATATTTCTTGTTGAGTGCATAGCGACAAGGCCCGGGAGCTTCTTGTGCACTTTATCAAAACGGACATTCTTTTTATTATCGATACGCCTCATTGCCGCAGCAAAATCATTTTTTGCTTCGTTTATAGAAGTGATCAAGCTTTCGAGAAGATCTGCTCTTTCGGGGACAATGATTAGACCCGGGTATTTAGTGGTTACTTTGGTGGAATCATGACTTAATGACTCTATGTCATCCACACAGATGTCAGTAAGTGCCTGAATAATTTCCTCAACCGAAGCATCGTCTTTAATACTAACCCTGATGGGTTTAACCTGCTTCAAGCGCTCTTCTGTTCTAGATACGGTGGAGACAGTCATCAGGTTTGCCATCATCGGGGGGGTGTTCGAAAGAAAACACTTGAGCGAGTCGATGCGTTCCAGAATCTGGTCACGAAAATAGGGCAAATCGTCATAACTCATACGTTTCTCCAGGCTCATGTTATTTCCAATCAATTTTGCTGCCCAGGCTGACCTTGCAGAACATAAATGTCATGTAAACCTCTAAAGAAGTCATTTTGAAACAGCTTTCACAGCATGCGATTTATGTTCGATAGGGCTCATGAACAAAGGATGATAATGGAGACGCCATGGATAGTGGATAGTCTTACCCACCTGGGTGATCCGATTGAGGCGAAAACGACCATTTATACAGTCAACTGACCAAAGCCCGGGAGAAACTAACCTCTTCCAGCGGTAAAAAGAGAAACCTGCAACACAGAGGTCATGCTCCAGGAAATGTTGAGTTTCGACGACGCGAACTTTTATCAAAAACCCCAGCATTGGCGAAAACCAGATCAACAACCATGTTGGCGGCAGGATGACTTTGTTCAGGAGATGATCTGTCATAAGCAAGGCAGATAACATCAGAAAACTGATAGTCAACCACAGGGCCATCCAACCGGCCCATACGCGGCTCTGACAGGGTTTCCATTCGAGAAGAAAAAGTTTTTTATGCATTCTGCCCCGCCTAATTTTAATGTATTGCCGAAGTATGCTGCATCATGATGGTGGTGCGGGGAAAGATTTCAAACTTCCACAATTCTGAAGCCGTGTTCCAACCATGAAAGATCCCGTCTCCACAGCGAGTGTTAAAAGCAAGAATTTCATCCCTGACCTGGTAAGCGAGCACTTCTGGCATATCAATAAACTCAGGTAAGGAAAGAAGAATTCCATGGATAACTTCTCCGGTTAACTTACTCATAACCTCTTCCTCAGACAGGGCAGCGTCCGGGAACAAACACAACGGAAGTGAAAAACAACATAGGTCAAGACCAATAGCAGCCCTTCCTGCGTCGTAGCCTTCTTCATTAACGACAAAACGAAAGAATTTTTCTGTCTCACCCCGTAATGATGACGGTCCTTCAGACGGAACTTCAATACCACTGAAGACTTTATCGGTCCAGTTGGTAAAAGGACTGGTGAAAACCCAACAAATTAAGGATAACGCCAGCTCTTCCTTAAACATACGTTCAGTGCCGGTAGTTCTGGAAAGTTGCTTTTGAGTACTCATGTTTTACCTGTTGCATGAAATTATTGATGTTATATAAACACAACCGGCATTTTATCTAATAGGTTTGAAAACACTAAAAATCGCAAATGCTGGTACCTTTCTGTTTTAAGAGATTTTCAAGGTAAAGTGAGGCTAGATCAATTGGCTGGTTCTCTTCAAGACAGGCTCGAACAAGATCTTCAATAGAGACCGAATCAACCCCCCTTCCCTGTAAAATTTCTTTAGCAGATGCCAGCGTTTTATGAACGCTTCGACTTAGTTGTAATCTGACTTGTGTGCGGGTATCAAAAAGACAATCTTCTGTGACACTTTGTGAAACGGTTCTACTCATTGAAAAATCACTCCATTTCTGGGATCGAATGAAAATTAACAGCTATAGATGTATCAGGTTTCCCATTTTCTACGATACTCAACCACGTACGCGCTGAGATTTGTTGTTCACAGACGAGTATGTAACCTGTTCCCTGTTGATGATGTAGCTCAAGAGCTTTTAGGATAGGCTCTGAATGAGGTCCGAGAGCATCACGCGTGTGAATAAGCGTTTGCTCTGGCAATACGTTGCTAAGCATAGACAGCAGAACATTACGCTCATCCTCATTATCCGACAAAACAAGAATTATACGAAAACCCGTTTTTATACGAAATCTGATTTCTGAAACTAACTTTCTTAATCTTAATTTATATATGACCAGGCGGAATCGAGTCATCAGTAAAGAGACCACTGTGAAGATAACGATTACTGCGCCATATTTTGACCTGTAGAACCACCAGTTAAGGCCTCCAGCAACTATCAGGATTAACATTAAAATTAAACTCCCATAGAAAAAAAGTGCTGGGTAGCGAGTTGTCTTTCCTTCAATTAGTGCTGAGGCAAATATCAAAATGGATATTCCGTAAATTACCCAGTCAAAAATACTTTCTCCAATCATTCTTTAGTGAACATCCTTAAAAGTGGAAATGTAGGTTTATGGGTTTATGCATTTTCCTGATGGCCTTGACAACCAAGGATTTCACAGAAATTGTCACAGTGTGAAGCTGTAACAAAGCGCTCTCCACGTTCGAATCGCTCAACCAAATCCTTTCTTACTTCACTTCCAGGTTTCTGGAAGATGTACTCAAGCTGGAGATCCTCGGCCGTTGAAAGTAGTCGTTCTATGCTGAAATCAACATGGTAAAAGCAAAACTGATTATCAACCGGGGGAAAGTTGCTTTTGGTACTGTTCTCGTTTTTGGATTTTAGTTCATTCATGAGCTCTCCTTGGTTGAGAACAGTATACAAATCTCTTTAGGGATTTTTTTTCGTTAATAGCACTTTTTTGAGTTTAAAGAGTATGTTCATACCAGAGCATTAGAGGCTACGAAAAGGATAATGGAATTAGAAAGATAGATTTTAAGTGGTGATGTAAGGTGGGATAGGTAGAAGAGGAGTAGACGCTTGTAAGCGAGGCAAAAAAAAGGCACGGAAACCGTGCCATAAGAGTATGTGAGAAAAAATCAAAATCAGGGAAAGAATCAAGCAGCTTGTGAAACTGAATCTCCAACTGCAAGATTTAAATTTCTTAGGTTATCGAAAACTTCAGATACTAAGTCATTACGGTCGTGGATTTTAATCCGCCCACCGGTTAACTCTGAAACATAAACGGTATGGCAGAGGTCAGTAACCACTTCGCCGTATTCATCAACGACTTCCAAAGATGCAATCATCGGAATATAAGAAGCCGCAGCATAGCTCTCATAAATACTTATTATGGAGTCATTGTTGCGTCGAGAAATTACCCTACCAGAAGGTAAAGCCTCATCTTCCATATAGCAATCAGATAGGTCCTCACAGAAGTCATTTTCTTTAAGTGAAATATTAAGGGTCAATTCACTGTTGATAGAGCGTGAATAAGAATATTCACTCAGTTTATAGCAAGCCAAACTTATATCACTAAAAGTTTCATAAGCTTTATAGAGGCTCGATGTTATAGACTCAGATACAAATGTTATTAGTCCAATAAAATGAGTATCCCAGAACTGTTGCAAAGCAAAACGGGCAATCATAACCTGACCATCAACCTGCATCAGTCTGTTATATTCATCCCGGTCATAACCTTTCGACTGAGAAACATCATTAGACATGCTAAGAACTTCACTACAAACATCATCATATTCAAAACGGCTAGTTGCAAAGTGTTTTCCTGAAATCTCAAGGTACTGACCAGAGACTGCGTCAAACACCTCAAGAAAGTAACAGAGTCGAGATTTTAAAGATTCTCTGTTTAAAGCTTCTATTTCATTCTCAGAGATACTATCGACATATAAATCAACAGCATTCTTGAGTTCAATAGCTTTGATATTACAGGTAAAAGAAAGCTCGTCACTTTGACAATGGCAAACACTTAATACTATATCCGCCTCATCAAAATCTATGCCAAGATAGCTCAGAACTGCTCGGACATAGTTTTTATCATCAGATGAATGTGTCATATACACTACCTCAAATTTGAGAGGAAGTGCCCCAGAAGGGAAGCGACTTCCCCACTGGGTTAGATAAAAGTTTGGTTAAGCTAAAAGAAGATGCCAGCGACAGATTTTACATTGTCATAGACAAGTGTCTTCAGCCAACCAAAGTTACTTTTTTGGACTGAAGCAAAAGGATCATTGAGACGCGTTACGAAAATCGTCAAAAGCTTCAGTTATTAGTAATGTGCGATCAGTTACTCTGTATCGGTCATTACTTTCGAGAGATACGTAAGTTGAATGCGAAGAATCACAGACAACACGCCCTCTTTTATTGATCAATCTTACTTCCATCATCACCGGCACATTGATAATTGAAGCAACATCGGTATAGAGGGATATGAGGGCATCATTGTCACAATATAACGCCCCGTTCCCATCAAATGTATCGTTAAACTTAATATATATATCTGGCATATTTGCCGGATAATCATCAGTATTGAAATCAATGCATAACTTTAAGTCATCATTAATACGGCGATTAATCTTATGCTGCCCAACACGTACAAAGCCATGTTCAACAGCTTTGATAATCCTTAAAGTTTCATTAAGACAATCTGTAATTCTTTTCTCGACAAATGAGATAAAGTCACCAAAGTCGGAATGAAAAAACTGTTTAAGTGCAAATTTCGCAACTAACACTTTCCCATCCACCTTCATTTTATCGAGATAAAGATTTCTTATAGCATCAGTAGAAGAATTAGCTTTAGATAACTCTTCACAGTCATTAATAATCATTGAAACAATATCAATAACTTTAACTGGGCTTAAAGTATTACTATATCCGCGAATATCAAACGTAAAAAATCCGAAATTCTTAAATACTCCAAGAAAATAAATTATTTTTTGTTTCAAAAGAATAGAATCGGAGTAAGATGCGTTGTGCTTTATTAGTTCAGATATGTAGAGATCCAACATACAATTTAAATTATCGATATCTACATCGTAATCAAAGGTTACTTTGTCGAACGAAGTATCAGATAATTGAACGGTTATATCGTCAGCGGGAACATTAAGGCCTAAATTTTGATAAAGAAAGGCACTAACAAATTCCACGTGGTCAGATTCTTTAAACATTTACACTACCTCATGACTAAAAAGGAAGTGCTTCCCACCGGGAAGCAAGTTCCCGGATGGGTTAGATTAATTATAAAAGAGTTCTTCAGAAGGTACATGCATTTCTGGTTTGAACTGTTTTAAGGAGTTGTTTATAGCTTTTCGATATAACCCTGAAGAGTGTGGCTTAAACATTTGATATTCCGTAACGAGCAGAGGAGACGTAAAGCATCCTAAGTTCACTAGTGAAATATTTGATGTTTCTTCACAAACATCTAATTCAGCGTATATCCGCCTCTTCATTACCCTGCCTGCTAAATAGCGACGAACATGATTTATAAACTTGTCCGCATCTGATATAGAATTAACTATATAATCAGATGTGACTATCTGATTAGATACAGTTTCAGGTATAGCTTCGGCTATTATTTTTACGTTCATTTCATAATCAACACTATGGAAGCAAGCAAGAATTTGTGGCTTCGCGCTTTCTAAAATCTTTTCAAGAACAGAAAAAATCAGAGAGAACTCGTTTAAAATTCGCTTTTGTATAAGTCCATGTAGATGTTTTATGAAAGGAGAACCGTGTTCAACAAGGCCTAGTATAAGATCCTTAGAGGCCAAATCTGAGCGGTAATAAACGTATTCTAGATTATCCCGGTTAAATCCTTTGATAAGCAAATCAGGCTGCTCTGAGACCAGTCGTAAATGAGTTGAAGCTATAGAAACTTCAAAACGAAAGTTCGCGAGATTTACAGGGCCTGCTTTTAATGTAGCCGCTTCGGAAAAATAAATGAAAAGAGGATGCAAATCATCGTTACCACAGTAAAGATGGTCTGCGCCCTTAAGATATTTCACCAAATGAGGTAGAAAAGATATTACTGGAATATCAGCCACAAATCGAATATGCCGAAATGGTTTTGAATCCAAATATATATTTTCCACTACAGCGCCAACAAAACCCATTTTAACAAGAATAGATTCAACTAACTTTTGTATCGCATTCATTTAAATACCCTCTTAATAGAGGGATTTCTCCCAAAGGGAGAAATCCCTATGGGAGAAAATAATTTTAATTAATAATTGTAGCGAAGCGCATGTTCTTTTTCACTAAGATGGTTTTCATATTCCGACTTACCAGAACTTAAACACTCTTTGAAAAAGACCTTTGAAAAATTCTTCAAGTCACTTCGGTTATTAATTTCTTTGTCAGACATCAACTTAGCTGAGTGTGAGGTATCCACAGGCCCCAACCACCATTCATATTTAATATAAACACAATTGGTTTTTGTATGTCCATTTAGAAATCGTTTTGCATTTCTAAGTATTTTTCTACAACCGTTAAGGTCTGAAAGTAAGATATCTGGAGCAATGAGCTCTTCCAGAATATGACCAGGTAAGCCTTTCCTAAAAAGCTCAACATCGTAACTACAATACCAGTCACGATAATTAAAAGCTTTAATAAGTCTTTCAGGTGTATCCAAAGATATCTTATTCAGGATTTTTAATGCAAAGCATACAGCATCTTTTAACAACTCGTGCACCTCAACATTGATAAATGAGAAAAACGAGCTTAATTCTTTCTCTAAGGAATTATACAACTTACCGTAAATATCCTGAGAAAAAAGATACTGCAATCTTTCTTTATTATAAGTGCAATTCGAAATTGAATAGACTTCTCCTCTTTCGATTTTGCACCCTTCCCTTAAAACTATAGGAAACCTCAAATGGTTAACAATGAAAGAATGATTCTTTCTTTGCTTCAAAGCATCTAATTGAAATTTCGTAATTTCCTCCAGATTTGCATCTTCAAAACCTGGAAAGGGAATATCACAGAAACAAGAACTATATGCTTTTGCTGATTCATACATAAACTCCAGTGAAACATCAGCATCAAAAGACATACCAGAGAACATGCCCTGCCCATTGTCTAAAAATGTAATGTTTTTAACCTGTATTTTTTTATGTTGAACAACCAAAAAGGCATTAATGATTTTTTCGATAATTTTCATGTGATCCTCTCTCAATAAAAAAGGGATCACTCCCATATGGGGTGTGATCCCCACATGGGTATAATTTAATTAAAAATCTGTAAGACCTAAATCTTTATTTCTACCACAAACTGTAGAAGATATAAGACGTTTTACTCGCTTTCGAGCACTTCGGCCTGACGTATCTTTCAAGTACATCGGTAATGACAATGATGAGATTTGATTACTTCGCTTATGATGGCAGACTATATAGCCCTGCCTCCACCCCGAACGCACAAACTCACGGATGCGGTTAATATATGCCGAAGCTTGAGATTTTGTACTTATCGATTCAGAACACTTTAAGTTCTGTTCGATAGAGTAAAGCTCAGCCGCCATTAATTTCACCTCATACAGGTCATCCCCATAACTTATAGTTTTCAACAGCTCTTCCTTTTCCCGAATGAAAAATACTTGCTGCATTCCAAGGATCAGGTCATAGGCCTCTCGAAAGAGGTCGATAAGCTTATTACGAACATAAATCATAAACTCCTCAAAGTGCTGAAGCCAGAAATAAGCCGCATTACTTATTTGTGAATTGTGAGAACAAACAAGCCCTTTAGCAAGCTCGACCTCTTCCTCCCGAAAAGTAAAGTTACTTTTCTTAAACCGACTTTGTTCAAAAATGCTTTGATGCATTTCTATCCATACAGAAACAAAACCGAGGGATTCAAATTCTTCGTTTAACAAATGTAAACTTTCGAAGATTTTCTGAATTTCGATCCCGATGTCATATGACAGTGGACATTCTTTTATAGAATAAACATAACCGGGTAGGAAGTGAGATAAATGCTCAGTTCGCAAATATAAACTGAATTTAAGTTCTGTCAGTGGTTGTTTCAAAGATAATTTAGATGATTCGCTTATATTTACTGGTTCAACACCATTTCTAATCAAAATAGCTTTTACCAGGTCCGTAGCTAACTTCATACAGCCTCCAGTCGTTATTGAGGCCTCCCTGATGCAGGTTGGCCATCAGGGAAAATATGTAAATCAATTAGCAACCAATCAGACCGTTGCCATTACATTGTCAATGTATCTGACAAGGGATGGGCGGTCGTCCTGTAAGGCAAAACGGCGAAGGTCATCAAGATTATACGCAGGAAGATAATCAGCGTAACCTCGAATACGAAGGTCCTCAACCACAACTTTTATATACTCAAATCGTCCAAGATTTCCTTTTAATGGGGGTTTTCCTGGACTAGACAGCATATCGTCTGCTTGCTCCCATGTGATTTCTTTAGCTTCACCACTATGTAGATCAAGATGGACATATATGAATGACTTATAATCTCCACGGCAACGAAGATAATATTTCGGATAGAAATATTTGTCACAACGCAACAAACACGTTCCTGAAGGACGAACTACGTACAACAGGTTTCTGTCATTTTCTAATATGCCATGTTTCAAAATCGTTATATCTATCTCATTATCATGCAGCAAATAGCATGACGATGGTTCATTGACGATGCGCGATTTTATAACAGCAGCAAATTTATTAAAAACTTCGTTAGTTTGAAAATTCATTAAAATGCTCTCCGATGTAAAACGACGAGCATCACCATAACGGTAATACTCCCGTTATGGGTTTTAATAGTTTATGGAATAACCATGTCATACAACCGACCATAGCCAGTAGTACCGCACATTTATTTAACTGAGCAAGCATCTCAGCCGTGAAAAGACCTTAAAGGCAGGTAATTATCACGAAGGAAAGCGGTTATCTTATCAATACAATTTAAAAAATAATATTGATAAGATAACCCCCCCCGCAAAATGCGGGGGAGTTATCGTTGTTACAGCTGATTAAGACATTCAGGAGCCCAGTGAATCGGGAATCCATCCTGCCCTGTTAACTGGAGAACATCGTTCCAGTCGATACCCTTTTTCCCATCAGGAATATCTTGTGCTGGTTCGAAGACTTCAATTGTCAGCTTTGATGCGGGATATCGTTTAGCCAAAAACTCAACCATGCGGCTTTGAAGTCGCTGAGCAGCTTCGATACCGGCACGAGTGCCTTGTGAGTTAGCAATATCCTTATCTGCCCAGATATAAAAGTTTATATATTTTACATCCGGCGGAGGCAGTAAAAAATCAGGAACAGTAACGTTTTCAAGGCACCATGCGGAGCTGGCTGCCCAGCATGGTGTTGAAGTCGCTTCTACAACAGAAAGCGCATTCTCGATCCCTTCAGCCACTCCCAGTGTCCAGGTCGAACTACCTGAATCATAGTGAGGGTCAAACAACTGAATTGAGCCACCTGTCATATCGGCAGGAGGCTTCATCATCAGCTTTGGATTTTCTACAGGTGCCTTATCACCGTTTTTGTCTACGTATGTTCTATGGATAGTCAGAGGCCGACCTCGGGTGTCACGATAGATTGCAATCATTCCCGGATAGATAATCGATTTCTGCTTATCTTTATCCCAATAGTAGATCCGGTTATTAAAGCCTAAATCCTTTGGTAAGTGACTCAGTAAGCGGGAGATCCCACGATTACGGAGGTACAAAGCAACAGGAGTATTAGGCTTTATTTCACCGGTATAGTGATACATCACATCAAGTTTTCGCATTCGCTTTGCCACTTCCTCTCGGTCAAGAGTTTCTGTGGCACGAACTGCTGATTTATAGCGTCGTTCATTTTCAATGTCGGCGTCAGTTAACGGAGCATGCAGATCCATCCCGAAAAAATCTGAGAGAATCTTTTTGCAAGTCTGCGTTTTACTTAATTCATAATATTTCGCCAGAACATCAATTCCGTCGCAAAACTCATTTACCGGAAAGTCATTATGGATCGCACATCCGGTATAAAGGTCTTTTTGTCGGAAACGAAACTTCGATTTCCCTGCGCCAGTAAACGGGCAAGGAACCTGGCTCGGGGCTTTTGCACAAGCGTCTTTGAAAGCAGGTATTCTTTCGAATATATACTTCCAGCCAGACACTTCAGCAATTCGAGCATGAACGAGTTTAATAAAGTGTTCAGATACTTCCTGTGGTTTACGACGAAGAGCCGGGGATGCATAAGTCATGATGATCTCTCTTATCTGGCATTGTGAGTTTCTCAATGCCTTCTGCGGTGCAGAAGACAGGGAGAAACCCACAACGCAGAATTTAAGAAAGAGGGCCCGGGGGCCCTCAACATTTATGCTTCAGTCGTGAAGCCATTATTCTCAAGACGCTGTATGTAGTTATCTACAAGTAACGCAGCCTGCTGGCTATTACCCTCCGCTATAGTGACTTCGCGGAAGATTCTTTCCTGAGGGCTATCATTGCTTATAACTTCACCAACACGTCCGAAAATACGGACTTTATGCATCGCACCGACTTTTTCATGTTCTACACGGTAAGTTTTTATCTGAGTCATATTTTGCTCCTTATTCCTTCATGGAGCAAAAAGACCCACCGGGGCCTTTTTGCCCCGATTGGGTAGAGTTTATTAAGAAAGTATTTGATGAACTAGCTTACTGACTTCAATAGACAATAAAGAAGTATCATCAACTGTTACGAAAGTGTCCGTTTCAAAACCAATTATTTCATCAGTCTTAATACCAACACCAACGATTTCTATTCCATTACATTTAGCCTTTTCCATAACTTCGACGATAGTAAATTCCGATTTATTCGGATAACCATCAGTTATAAGAAAAATTATTTTCCTATCGAATTGGCTGTCAAGTAACAGATCAACAGCTGCCATTAAAGCAGATCCCGTAGGGGTATAATAACCCTTACATCCAAGAGTGAATTTCGATAGAGATTCCTCAACGCTTTGATCAAACGTTTTGATAATCTCAAATTCACTTTCCTTGAAGGGAAAAACTATATTGGAGACATGCATTTTTGACAAACTTTCAGCGGCCATCGATAAAGCAAGATCTGACTTAATGGCATGAATATATCTTTCATCATTAGCCATTGACGCTGAAATATCACGAACTAATACGAGGCCAACATGCCCTCTATTTTTAGATTCGCTTTGAGCTCTGAAGACATCACGAACTCCCATTTGTGACAGAATTAATCGATTTCCATCGAAGGTAATTCCACGCTCATGAGTTTTGTTTCGGCCACGCATTTTAACCTGCTGTAAAACAGACAAGTCGCTACCGATTGAATGACTCAGAGACAAAGCCTCATTGTAAACATTCAAATCGATAAGGAGATCAGGGATATCCCATTCAGAAGCACCGAATTCGGCTTTCACGTCATCGGATACTTTTGATGCAATACCTTCAATCTCTTTAGCCAAAGCATCGTGATAATCTTCGCTATCCTCATCACTGCTAAGAAAGGCATCCAACAAATCTGCCAGTATCTCCCATTGAGCCGATGAAAAGTTACTTTCATCTTCAACGTTAGTCGAACTGGCTTCATCTGATTCACTCTCGGAAGGGTTAATCGCATCAGTATCGTCTTCAATAATGTTATCACCCGTGGGATTGCCACCGGTGGGTTCATTATTTCCCTCGTTATCTTCAGCAAGTTCTGAAGGCTCAGAACATCCCTCTTGAGCAAGATCAGCGTTATCGGAAGTATCTGCCTGACCTTCACTATCGTCCTCAGAATCATCCTCACGACTATCAGTCGACGTAAGCGATTTATCTTCTGATTCGGTATCGGTATCGGTCTCGGATTCATCATATGCCTCCTGCTCCTCCTGCTCTGTCTGCTGCTGTTGTTCCTTTGCCTCATCCCGCAGTCTCTCTAAAAGAGCCAGGGTCTTACGAGCAAGGGATTCACAGCCCTGAGTATTTTCACAACCAAGAGCATCATGAAAAATTTCCTCAACATCAGAAATTACTGGAGAAAGTATCTTTTGGGCATAGTCAAAAAACGGATCGAGGGTTTCTTTGTGACCTACCTGCTGAAGGACTTTTACTCGCAATGAGTTAAGCAGATACCACTCAATAAATAGGACAGGATTTTCCGGACGAGAAGATATATCAGGAGTCATCCTTCCGGCTTTAACCATCAGTGCGTAAGTGGCTGCAAGCCGCCGCTTTGCATCCGGATAATCGTTACCAACCTTCTCTTCCATCTGTACATCATCGAACAGATTTATAAGCCCGGTAAGACGTTTTGCCCTGCTATAAGCTTTACGTTTCTCAGCGAGGCTCTCAAACTCTGCATTCATTCCGTCATCGAAGCGTGTAAACCCTTCAGATGACATGAGAACACTATTAAAGGCGTCACTGTAAACCTCACTGACGGTATAGCGACCATGACCAGCTTCATGACAGGTAAAACCTTCAATCAGACTGACAAAGTCATCATCGCTATAATCGCCGTTTGGTAAAACACAAACTTTATTGACAGGATCAAAATACGGTCCTTTGGTATTGTCGTCTATTACAACTCTTACATCGCCTAAGCCGCTAATGACTTTTGCTATATTCTGTAAACGCTTAATATGGCGCGGCGATGATTTAAGATCTAATTTCATAGAATACCTCTTTATAAAAAAGGGGTACTCACCCAGATGGTGAAGTACCCATCTGGGGTTTTTAATAAAGCAAACAGTTACCAGCCTTTGAGCTCGATATCAAAACCATTTTCAGCATTGTCTTCCTGTTGCGAAACTGATTTCTCAGGTTCAGCTACAGAATCAGTCTTTGAAAACGTGCTGTTTTTTATATCGTTCTCTACGACAGGTTCAACCTGAAACACATTTGTTGAATCTAAAATAGCTTCAATACCTGTGTTCTGTAGCGCGTTCGGTTCTGTTTGTGAGCTTTGATTAAATGATCTGGTAATAGATTCCAACCAGTCAGTAACCTTTTGCTCTCCTGAAATAATACGCTTTAACATTGAAGCATCACTCATGAAATAAAACCACTGCTGTAACACCGCAACGTCGCGAGGTTCAGAAATGGCACCTTTAGGTAAATTATTCATTATGTGTTTTATAGCTTCTGCAAGTACTGCCGCCTCTTTATGTATAAACATGAAGCTAATGATCTTATTTTGCATTTGCTTCAGTCGGTCAATAGTACTTGAGCGCAAATTATTATTTTTACTAATTTTTTCATAAACCCTCATTGCTTCTTCTGCCAGATCTGTTATCAATTGTTCCTGATAGTAGTCCTGGGTTTCATCACCTTCAACGCTAATAGGCGTAAAAGGAATAAAGTGAGCAATATTAAATCTAAAGGATTTTATGAAATCATCTTTAGTTAATTTCAACTGATCAATCAAAGAAGACATTCTTGGGCTTCTATTTTTTTCAGCCTCAATATGCATCTCATAATTGTCTACAACGTTTTGAATACCTGCCTGAAACTCTCGTTCAATCTCTTGGGCCCCTTCCAGAAACTCTTCCATACTGGAAACTGGTAAAATCCACATATTGCTATAGCGGATGCACAAGCGTGAGCAAAGGGTTGATATTCTGCTGGTAATCGTACTTTTGAAGCTAAGGGCTTTTATGTCAATCCAACGTACTTCGCTTTTAGATACGCTTTTTTGATCCGTAATATCATCTCCATCATAAGACAAATCGATTTTATCGGTTCGACGCGATCCTTGACAGCCACTTATTTCAATTTTTGTTATAACTGCACCTTCCAGTAAATCTGGATATGATTTTGCAAAATTCTCAGAGATTTGTTTTGCAGATACTTTGTTAAGCATTGAAGTATTTAAAGTCATGGGTTTCTCCAAAAAAAAGGGGAAACCCTCCCCAACGGGAAAGATTTCCCGATAGGGTTGATATTAAAGCTTCTCTGGTGCAATTAAAAGAATACCGGGAAACTCAGCGGCAACATCATCATTGCCCATTGCTCCCTGATACATATAACCTTTTAATTCCATTTCTTTAATTAGACCTTCCATATTTATTTTACCATCATGATAAAACAATAAAGAATAGTCGTTATTCAGTTGCATAAGTCCAGTAAAATTAGTTCCGTTTTTTGCTATAGCAATGGTAGCAGCACCATCCGTACTTAAAAACGCACTAAATTCAAGATGGGATAACTCTGAGATACAAATATCAGAGGTTTCATAACAAATCCCATCTAACTCGACTTTTTTGCTGTGAAATACTCCAGCGATTTATCCTTGTCTTCGCCAAGAGAAAGATCTATAGCTTGAAGAACAAGATCGACCACATGTAAAGGTAAAGCAGAAGCAAAAGCTATTTTGAAAGTGTCAAGAAGACTAAAGGTTTTTAACGTCATCGACGTGCCAACCCAAGCTACTAATTGACGAATATCCATCACACTGTCTTCTGTACCAGAGTCATTTACTGCAATCGCTACTCTTACGAACTTCTCAATGACCTGAAAAGGCAAAGAGCTATATCGTTTAGTAAGCACATTGGTTAAAGCAACTTTGTCGGGCTTCTCCATTTCAACTATCAAGAACCGCTTTATAAAAGCTGCATCTTGACGTTGAGAAGAAACGAACCGGCGAGCGCCTCCACTCATGTTTGTGTTTGCAGTACCAATAAATCGCGTGTAGCCATTAGCAGTTATAACCTCACCACCATTAGCACTGAGTGACCAGGGCTTACGTTCAATGGGCATGTGAAGTTTTGCTGCCGTATCAGGATCGATTTTGTCCACTTCATCCAGAAGAATGAGGTGACCATTACGAAATCCCGTTACCAAATCGCTGTGTACAAAACCTGTATTACCACCATTAAGACTGCGCTCACCTTCAAGCTCATCAACTCGAATATTGCTGTTGATCTGCTTAATTGTCAGCGGCCAATTCATCATGTGGCTAATGTACATTACCATTTCAGTCTTGCCAGAACCGGACTCACCTTTAAGACACACACTTAAATCTATATCCGGACTGATAAGCAGTTTAACCACTTGTTCAAGTATTCGGGGATTTGGTATGTAGTCTTTGTTCAGCGGAGCTCGATACGAGGTTTTAGTTTTGAAAACAGGCACAGCCATCTTTGGATCCATTTCTGGAATACCAAAAAGGTCCTTTGCTAGAACTAAAAGATACTCACCTTTATCCACATAATGTTTTAACTTTATAACATCCGGGGAAAGAAGAGCTTCTAATTTTTCATAAGCATCAGAAGATGTTTCATTTAACTTCATAGCGGCATTAGACATTTTTAACTCCGGTAAAATGCAAACACCGCCCTCTGGCAGATGTTTGCCAGTGGCATTTTATTTGAGATTCATTTGGCAAATAGTTGCCATCAGTTTCCTGATTTGAGGCACATTATAACCAAGATGATTTCCCACTATTTCAAAAGCTTCAGACATGATCCATTCAAAATGATTTTCGAATATTGGATTTATTTCTAACTTGCCAAAAGCGTTTCGTTTAGTTAACAGATCACATGAAACAAGCTCGTCAAACAACTCTAATGTGGATTTAAAAGCTTTTATGTAAACATCCATAATTTCCCTGTCAGTCCATTTAACAGCCAGTTTTTTTTCTGACATTAAATAATCCTGATCAAAGAAGATGTCCCAGCCCATATCGTCATTGCAATCATGCAAAATGATTTCATCATCATTCCTGCATTCAGCTAATTTCGTGTTTTCACTAATCGAACGATGCGAATGATAATAGAGCCATGATTTTAATTCCGCTCTAAATTCACATGCATCAAGTCCATGAGATAAACAAGTGTATTCAAATGATTTTGACATATACCACCGTGTTTCAGCTTCTAAAAGTGGATTCACTGTGATATTACCATTGTCATCTTTGAAGAATAACTTTCTCCTCAACACTAGTTCTTTAATGATTTCCAAAGACTCTTCCATAGCGGATAGAAAAACAACATACACATCCTCAGGGGTCCATTCTATTACCAGACCACCCAAATCTGGGTTATATTCTTCAACCGAATATAGATAATCTGTTTCTGCTGCAAAATTAATTGTATGCAAAATCTGATTTTTAAGTAATTTGGATTTTTCATAAAGGTGATTTTCACGCCTTTCAGAATCATAATTTATCTCAGAAATGTTACTTTCATCTGATTTAAAGTTTAATCCGGACGTGTATGCATCATTTAAATGCTCTTTGGGTGAATCAACTATTTGCGTTATTTCATCTTCATCTATATCGAATATAGAAAAAAAACTAAGTTGATTACTACTTATTGCAGTAGCCCTAAATTTTTGTTTCATGGGGACTCCAAAAGGAGAAATCCCATGAAGGGATTTCTCCCCTTTAGGGTGGGTTTAATGTCAGATCTGATTAAAGCTACTTTGTCCAAAACCTTTTAGAGGTTTAGGTATGTGAGCCAACTTACTTGTTGCTACCACTCTCATGTAGTCAAGAGGATGTTCTCTCCCTTCAATCATAATAGTATCGACAACAATATAACCGGAGACCATCAACTCATCACCCTGATTTATACCAGTGAAACAGGTTGAATACATTTCAGGCGACACCTTGATTTGAACTGAAAATTCTCTCTCAGTGATTTCACCATCAACTTCTGTCTTCATCCTATTTTTGAGCTTTATTAACAAACCTATACTCTGGTCAGTCATTTTTTTCTCCACAGCACTGATAACTATCCCGGACACTTTTACTTCATTGATATATTCAAGATATGACATTTTCCGCTCCTCGATTTGTTCAAAGAGAAGCCCCGTTAGGGTTCCCCCTTAACAGGATTAAATAAATTTATTAGTTACATACATGAACGTGCAGACTACCAAACAGGCAATTCCGGCAATATGTAACCAATTTCTTGTTGGTTTAGTTGGTGCAATCGCTAAAGAGTTCTCCAACTTCTCTGTTACAAGACGTCGATTCTCTGCTTTAGCCGCATCATCTAAATATTGAGTTTCACGCTTAGCGAGAGTCTCAATTTTCGATTTTATTGCATGGTCCCATCCTTTAGTTTCAAAAACGCTTAACTCACTAAAGGTGTGCGTCATGAGATCTTCTGGGAAACCCAGTTTTTTCATTAACGGACGAATGGTATCATACATTTTTTCTACATTTTCGTAGTGGGCCTTTACTGCGACATCAAAACGCTTACGTAAAGTTAATTTTTCACGTTTGCAAATGATGTCCGAAACCCAATTTATTAACTGCTCATTTTTGAGTTCACTGGCTTTTTCAAGTGAGTAATCCAGATTATCCACGTCAAGAAATGAATTTAATCCGTATTTTTCAAACTCCTCAACAAGATATTTATCCAGTTCAGTTAAGCTTTTAAAAAGTGGTACATCTGGGGAAGCTTTAAGAAGCTTATAAGCTCCTTCGAAATCAATTTTCTTGACCACGAGCTCCACAACATCCACATGATAATAGCTTGAATAAGCAGAAAGCTTTTCGGCCAACAAAGACACAGGCTTAAGAGACTTAAGTTCAATGATATTTGGGCCGTCCTCATTCAAAATAACAATCAGTTCATTATCACGTTCTGTATATTTCATCAGAACTTCTAAGAGCTGTTTGTTTAGCGCCTTATCCATCTCTGGAATAATTTCACTAAAGGTTTGATGAAGGGCTTTACTGCGAGCTTTATTTTTAGACATTTGGGGTCACCTATATATAGTAAGAAGGAAGAAACAAATTTTCGTTTCAACACGAAGGCAAAGCCTGTCATTCATCTCCCGTAAGCTATGAACCGCCTGATTTATACTATCTGGCATTAGAAGTACGCAACAAAAATAGCCCCAGGAGGAGCTAAATTAGTTACGGTTTGGTAAATTCAGATTGCCTTTTGCAGGCATGGGAAGTGCACCAGCGACAAAGGTGACATTTTGCCGGTGGTGTCTTACAGCTTGTTTAAGCTGGCCGCTTTTCACGGCTAAATCAACGCTTAACGCGAAAGTAACTTTAAGCAAAGTTACTCAAATTTGGGAGCTGATATTTAAGCTCATTGTTTTTATACTATAGCTTTAAGCATAAGTAAATGCCCATATCGAATTATTCTGTATAAAGTGGAGAAATTCGAATATTAGCTGCTTCTTTTATCTTTTCTTCACTGCATTCTCTTAAAAAGAAAGAAGGATCACCATACCACATTACAAAAATTTGCTTTTCTGCACGCGTAAATCCAACATAAAGCAAACGTCTTTCTTCTTCTATTGCCTCCTCCCCAACTGATCTTTTACTTGGTATCTGATCCGCATTACAACTCATTATTATTACTTTATTCCACTCAAGACCCTTTGAACCATGCAAGGTTGATAGGACTACTTTCTCTGGGCTGTATTCCTCGTCCTTCTTCCTAGGGCCTAATGACATTGCAGCAGCACGATTTATCATATTCATCCAACCAGTCTTTTCTGCCCACTGTTTACAAGTGTCTAAAGCAATTTTTGTTAAGGTTGCTGTACCTTTATTACTCCTCATCTTGATTGACGACGATTCCATCCATTTCGTAAGGTTGGCGAAACGTTTTGCTATCTCAACTTTATCAGAACTTTCCTGGGTAAAGCGCACGAAGTTTGAATGTAATGTTTTTGTTTCGAGAGAACTGTCCTCCGGGATGGCAAGGTCGCCAAAAGTAACTTTTCTTCCTCTCATACTCAATGCCACTTCATCCAAAACTGATTCCTGTTCTCCAAACAATGCCAATACTCTCTTCATTAAGCGAGGATCATTTGATTGTCGGAAAAAGGCCATAAGGCTTAACACATCGCTTGTTTCTTTTTCATCCCAGAATGATTTACCTCCGTAACGAATTACTGGCTGTTCGATCAAACTTTCTAGCTCATCCAAGTGAGCATTATTGCGGCTTAGAATTGCCCATCCATGTGGATCCTGATTTATAAGGCTTAAAATACCCTGTATCTGTTCCTCCATATCTACATATGAACGAAAAGTGACCTTTCCCCCTCCCTTTTTTGCCGAGCGTAACTCTTTGGCATAACGGTAAACATTCTTTCCTATCAGTGCTCCGGCCACCTCTAAAATTTCAGGTTCACACCTAAAGCATGTGTTTAAGTAAAATATGTTAGGTCTGAAGTGTTTTTCAAACTGTTGAAATATTTTGACTCCTCCTGAGGATCTGAAGGAGTAGATGGCCTGATCATCGTCTCCAACTATACTCGTATAGACTCCAGCTCTTGTATGCAATGCTATCCATGAGAATTGTATAGAGTCAGTATCCTGAACTTCGTCTACTATCAAATGTGTCAAATCTAACGTGCGCATTTTTCCCGAATGCATTTGACCGACAACAAATTTTGAAAGAGCATTGAGGTCCGCCACATGGTCTTTCTGGCATAACGCCTGATAGGTATTAAACAAATGGATCTGTTGTCTGTTATGCCGAACTGAAATCACATCCGTATCCATTTCTCTGCCGATAGCATCAATAACGAATTCAGCTTCAGCAAACTTCATCGTTACACCGGATTCTTTCAAAGCCCGGTGAATGACAGATCTCTGTGCTGGCCCTATCAACATCTTTCCCGGCCAGCGAATCATGTCCAGTTGCTTCTTAACGAGTCCGTGAAAAGTATCCACCAGCACCCGGTCAAGATCCTTCTTGCTCAATCGCTTTTGTAACTTTGCTGCAAGTGCGTTTGTTGCAGCGCGAGTAAAGGTCACCATCCCGATTCTTGCATATGGATACTTTTTGAGAATCGATATAACCGCTTCTATCATGGTGAACGATTTGCCTGATCCAGGCGCTGCTATCACCATATTGTTTGCGCTAGCATTCTCGATAACAGGTCTTTGCTCTTCTGTTGGCTTACCCATTTCAACCTCATTACTTCGTTTTAATAATTATACATTTTTATAAAAGCGCTTTTCTTGTGTACTGCTGGTTCTACTGGAAATCACTTTTTTTCCTTTTTTATGCAATCAGGTTGTTTGTGAAACGCGTGACTATGGAATAATGGTTCCATCTCCAAAAGACATTACAAAAAGGGCTTTAAATGAAACTTTTACGTTTAGTATCTCTGGTCTCTTCTGTCGTCATTGGTTTTTCCCTATCGGGTTGTGCCGGTGACACCGGCACTACGCCAGGCACCGCTCTGAATGCGTACAGTCACGGCCAGTACTGGCATGCTAATGCAAATGATTCTGTCGCCAAGAATGCCTATTCGTTTGCTGGTTTCGACGTTAATTTTAAGGAGCAAGAGGTTACTCCTGGAGGGGATGCCGACAACTTTCTTTCTAAGTATCTCATCAATAGTTCGATGGGCTACGTAACAGGCGGTCTAAAAGGTTTTGGGATCATGAGCCTCAGCTCTTTGTACAGTTCTTCTGACGCCGAATACATCCAGGTCAATCAATACCTAGTGTTCGTCCCCAATCCAAAAAAATTGCCTTACAATGATGAAAGTTTGGTACGTGAGGGAGCTAAGTATGTTTTTGAGCATACAAAAGCAACTCAGGCCTCATTTGGATACAACCCTGAAAAACAGAAAGCAGCTCTGGCCACATGTAAAATTGATATGGCAGTCGTCAATAAATGGAGTACCTGTGATCTGCCCTCTAAGCCTGATGCTGATGTTTTCCCTACAGATTCAATGTACAGCTTTCAGGCGATTCGCCCCGCAACAGGAACCGAAATTCCTGAGCTAAACCTTCCCGCTGGTGATTACGCTGTAATTCGTTATGTGTTCATCCCATTTAAAGGAAACGAAACAAGCGCTGATTTTTCGGGTATCATTTTCCGTTCTGATAGCCCAAATACAACAACTCCAGGGGGTGTTGCAGCCTCCATCAACGGAAAAGATTATTACCTCTTTACCGGTGAATACGGTAAAAAAGGCTTCCCAGAAAAAACATTGAAAGCCAAGTAATTAAAAAAGGGGCCTAACGGCCCCTTCTTCAATATTTCGGCAACTGCTTGCCCGTAACCGGATCCAGCGTAGTTGAACCTACCTCACATATGGCCGGTCGAGGTAAATAGCTACAATCTACATTTTCCTCTTTTATAGCCTGAGCATTTTCTTGTCTGGCCTTTATCATATTTTCTTCACCGCCCATTGCTTCCTTGGTACGTTCTGATGGAAGTTGATAGTTCTCATTCTGGAATGGTAAGTTTTCCACAATTGATTCTTCGGAGAATTTTGAATATTGATCAGGAACTTCTCCTACCTGAACTGCATCATTAATCCACTCCGTCAGATCAATTTTATCGAAATCCAGTTGCTGTATTTGCTTTATTGATAGCCCCACGCAATTAGAGGCGACAGGGTCTATTCCTAATTGCGGATAAGCTTGTTGCATAATAACGCGTGACAACATGGAATTATAACAGCACATGTCTGTTGCTTTTTTAACGCATTTCTTTGTGAAACCAACATTCAGATATTTGACGCATCGTTCCGTATCTAATGTAAAACAGGATTTTTGATTCTTATGAATAGAAGCTTCCATCTCTTTCTGGTCGCATGCTACCAACATTTCTAAAAGCATTTTAGTGACCTGATAGGCTGTATAAATCCAACCGATCACGTTTAATGCAAGCATAAAGTTTTGAACCGCAGCCGAGAAGACAACCTCTCCTCCGGTAGTAGCAACGTTCTTAAAGACAAAGTCACGAACTGTATCTGGTAGCAATTCGTAGGCTTTCTTCATTGCCATCTGCTTAAGCTGACCTATACCGAAGCTGGACATTGTTTCCTGTGCCAACTGGCCAGCACCTCCTGCCCCTCCAGAAGTTGCGGAAGACCCAACTGCCCTGCTTAGATTACCAGCGACGTTTTCATATACGCTCGTTAAGGAGCTCGTGACGTTGTTCCACATTTGCCCTACTGTTTTACCAGCTGATGCAGTCCACTCTCCGACCGCATTAGACATAGAAGCCCATGTACCTGTATCACCGCCGGTCCATTTTATTAGCTGAGCATTAACTCTGGTCCAGTTTGTGTTTCTGATCATAGATCCGGCAAGCATGATACCTTCAAGTGCTCCTGCGGTTCCCTGTGGTGCTTCGCAGCAGTCCGTCTTTGCCAGGCCATTTACAAAGCCTACTGAACGACCACACCATTCAGGTTTTCCTTCAAAGACGGAACATGAATTGGCATCGTTAGGGTCTTCGCATTTGGCTTCGCCCTGCATGTACTGAACCATGTTTGAATAAGCCGCAACTTTTCCAAAATCGTTGTTCTCTTCCTTTGGCCCAGTTTCGCATGTTCCACCTGAACATGGGATCATGCCAACACAGGCATTTGTAGAAGATTCAACCTCCCGAACTACATCCTTCCCTCTGTCACAGGTGTATTTCTGTTCATACATGTAGCAACTGTTAGTGCCCTCATCGAACCAACCCTCTGCACATGTTTGTTTATCGAGTACACATGCTGCATCATTTTTATAAGCACTACATGCATCAGGCATACTCTTTATTTCTTCATAGTTGTAACAGAGGTCCTTTCCATTAGCGTCTTTCATAATTTTTCCACTAGCGTCATAAGAGCAAATTTTGTCTTTGGCCAATGGATCACAAAAGTAGCCTTCAAGGTTTGTCTTCCAGGTAAGAAATCCTTTATCACCTTCATACAGAGGCTTTGCCAATGAAAGCACGCTTTCCGGAAGCCGTTTTGTGCCAACATCCATATCTTTAAACCGATCGAAACGGCAGAATGTATTCGGAGCTTGTACAGCATCGTAACAACCAGCTGGTTCCTGGACGTGCTTATCTTCGAGCTTCATATTTTCAAAAGTCAGCTCAACCTCAAAATACCCTTCACCCTTCCCACCAACCCATACTCTGGATGCCATTGTCACTTCTCGATCAGGCTCCTCATACACCGATTTTCTGACCTTATCAGTCACATCGTAAACCTTGTCGAGTTTCCACGATTTTTTTAACTCCCAAGATCCCTTAGGAGCCGGATAGTCACTTTCTCGATATGCACCATCTATGTGAGCAAAAATCTGCGTGCCATCAAGTGTTACCCGCATGTGGTCATCCCACTCCGCGTTAACAATCTTTGCTGAGGCCAATTTTGCATCCGGATGGAATTTTAATGTCAGTTCGTTATCATATACCCCGTCACTCCAGTAGTTGTCATCACGGCGACCAAACCATATACGCACACAATTATCGCCGCACATCGACATGTCTCCGTTTCCGCCTGAAATGTAAACAGGGACTGAAAAATCACGGGTTATCGTGCAGCTGCTGAAGTTATCTTGCTTAGGCGAGTTACAGTAGAACTCTTTGTAATCAGGATAGTGTGTGGTTACTGTTTTTTTAGAGGTCTCAACATTACAGTTCTGAAGCCAGTTTCCAGTACCAGCAACAGCATTTGTTATCTCATTTCTCCCCGCAGTAAACATGGGATCGTTAGGCTTTATAGATGATGCCGGGTTGTCCTTGTTAGCATTTACGAGGGTGCGGTAGGCAACGCCATCATAACTTTGAGCATCAAATAACTGGCTTTTCCGATTCTTTATATCGTTTACAAAGCCATCCTCATCCCCATAACGATCTGCGGCATTGAACTTAATATCGCTGTGCTTTTGCTCTGAGCTGAAAATCTCTCCGGTATTTGTTTTGGTTCCAGGAGTAGTATTGGGATTACTGCTTATACCAATGTTGCCATTAGCATCCCGAGAGAGCAGCTTTGCCCCTTCCTTGGTATAGTTTGAATTGATTGTCCCTCCAGACATACTCGGCAGTTGTACGGCGCTACCAATGGACTTTCCATCGGATGCGGCATTTTTCATGACACTTTCATTTGAGTTCCCTGCCCCATACTTTCCGAGATTAAGATTAGCGGATTCGGCTTTACCCACGTATTTCTCGGTGATCTTCCCACTGACATTCTCGCCTGAATCCGCATTCTTGTACTTCTCAACAATGTCCTGAGCACTGGTTGTCGCATTGCGATTTGCGTTAGGATTAGCAAGATTAAAGTTACTTTCGAGCTGGTCAAATATAGCGTCTGCCGCATAAATACGAGGAGTCATTACCATATTTATGAGAGAGATATAAAAAGCCCAACTCATAGTATTGGCAATCATTGATGCAATAATAGTTGAAGCTATCGTTTTTCTAAGTTTCATTATTTTTACCCTTAGAAATCAAGCGCCTGGTATATATCTGACGCAACAGTCATTGTAACGCCACAACATATAGACATAATTATCATTGCCTATTTTTTTGCGCCCACCTTTAAGGGTTGACCAGTCATGTACCGAATCACCAAGACGATGACAGCAATCCGGCCCTTTCGCCTCAGGAGTTGGGAAAAGCATTGAAAGCCGATACTGGGAACGAGGTGTAAAGTATTCCCACGTTTTCTCACACATTGCGTCTGCTCCCATCGTTCGCATCAGCATTCCCTGGCGATGTAGTTTAGTCAGAAGACGCTGGGTTATCAGTGAACTCGTCCTTACAGCGTCATCATTTGCGTAAATGTGGCCGGTTAATGGATAAAGGTTGCCATCGCATCCGGCACAAAAGTATGCAGCGAGATTATCCTTTCCTGCTGTTACTGCTACACAGTCAGCAGCGCACACCATTGAGGCAATTGGGTTTGCAAAAACTACTGCCTCTGGATTCAGGACGAGTGTAAGCAGATCACTTTCCCACATAGGGTCCACTTCGCTTATATAGGTCAGGCTGGCATCTATATAGGGTTCAGCAGTGCACTCGCCAATAATCAGTAATTTGAGCATTGTCATGATTGGGAACTCCCAAAGATGAACATCGTAAAATCCGGCTTCAGTTGCTGTCATTGGCTGATTTGTGTTGCTTTTACCAATATCAAACTGCGATTTTTGAAGCATCGTGCCTTCAAGAAAGGGGCTGCACCAGGGGCTCTTTACAACTTCTACAATCTTCACCGGCTGAAAGAAGCTCAATTGCCAACCTATTTCCGGTACGCCGTTCTGATCTGTGCAGTAGCAACCCGGACGTGAAGGAGCAGCGCCTTCTGGAGCTGCCCCTATGCCCATTATCCTCATGGGAAAAATGCAGCTCCAACAGATATTCTTAATCAAGCCCTGCCACACTCCAGCTGACTGACACATAGCCCCAGGGACTCCAGCATCTGCTGCCATAGCCATACCCGGTATAGAAAGCGAAAGCATAACTGCTACAATGAACTCTAAAAGTAACTTTTTGAATTTTTTCACCATCATGCTCACTTGGATGTAATAAATGTTGCAACACTTTCGATATAGTCGACGGCTTTGGTAAAATAACTTCTCATCTGGTCCGGATAATTTAGCGTCAGCCATGTTGCAAAGAGAGCGCCTATAATAAATCCGAGTTTCATCTTATTTTTCCTCTGAAAGATTTGGGGCTCCGATACCACGGACTTCTGCCTCGCTAAACAGGGTGATCCGGAATTTATCTTGGTCAGTAGTTATAAGCGCAGGTGTGTTTTTAATCTGAAAGCGTGAGATAATCTGTTCGTTAACTTTAAACACCTTACCGTTAAATTTTTCACGTAAATCATTTAGGTGATCCCATCCATTATCTTTTTGGATACGGGTAAACATTGGCATTACTTTTCCACTACCCAGACGTTGTCGATACTGCTGCTCAGCCCATACCAGCTGGCCCGGATTGAGTGGATCGAAAATTATCATCGTCAGGTTTTGAGGAAATCTCGAAAGTGGATTAATCAACTCACCGGCGGAAGCTATTACACGGCCCTGCTTATCTTTTACGTCCTGAGTGACCCTCACTGTAGGGTCAATTAAAAATTCTTTGTGTTCCTGGGCAGGAGGGAGGTCGACCATCCATTGATTTTTCCATGTGTCAGAAACGGCCCTTTTTTTTGCACCTTCCCAGTCATATTTTTGTGCACGTTCTTCCAGTTCTTTAATGATGCTCTTTTCTTCAACGGGATAAGTGGTACCAGCAACCGGGAAAATATCCTGATCGGGTTTTTTAGCAAGTTCTCGCTGAAAAAACTCAACGTTGAAGGAGCCTACCATTTTTGCAAAACGAGCTTGCTCCCTAGAAATAATTGTCGGTACTTGAGTTACTTGATACTGACTGAAGCTATCAGGATCAATTGTAATCAAAGGAGATTCAAATTTTCCTTTGACAATCATTTGGTTTATTGCTGCCTGTGTCTCTGGTAGCCGAGTAGTTCCTTTCTTTAGACCATTGAAAACTACACGAGCTTTATGCTCTGAGGCCGTACGTAGAAGGTCTTCCAGTACATAATCCGGCAAGCTAAATGAAGCAAAGATCGTTATTCCATTTTCAGTTGATAGTGCTTCTTCACGTGTGCTATCCATTTTTCTTTCGAAGTCAGCAGCTGTGATGCCCGAGGAACCAAACAATTTTTCGATATTTTTAGATTGTCCTCGCATGACTTCCGGCTTATTTTCCACAGCTTTCAGAGCCGCTTCATTAAGGCTGGCGTTTTCTTGAATTTCATCACGTCTTCTAATTATATCGTTGACAGCTTCAGAGTTATTACTTTGGGCCCTGATAGCCTGGGTATGGTCTATAACTGCTTGAACACTATCCGCATTCATACCGGGGACGTAACCACGGTTTATTTGCTTGCTCAGGTCCTGGTTTTTTTGGAGTGCTTCAGCTTGCGCTATGTACTTCTGCACATCTGGTGATTTTAGCGTAGCATCAAGGCTAAGAGCCCCATCTGGCTGCTGTGCACCTTTAGCCTGTGCCCCAAGCCCTTTTGCTTGCTGAGCGATTAGGTCAGCATCATGTTGATACTCAGTGCTTGCATTTGTATTACTTAAAACTGCACATAACGCAAGTCCAGGAAGTATTGGTAAATATTTTTTATTTACATTAAAAGATCGCATATGTTTTCCCAATTACTGAATTCAGCTTTACTGTTCCCCAAAAACGGGAATCCCATGAGTGATCGGTTTGCCCAATTAGGAAAACTTCGCCTTCAGGAATTATCAATTCTTTTTCAATCAAAATGGACGGAATATTGTATTTCTTCGAAATACGACGTGCATTAGCTTCAAAAAATTTGTCCCCGTTATAAACCCCATCCATTGTTACTTTAAGTTTGTCACCGCCCACACCGGCAACAATTTTTATGACTCGTTCATTTTCTGGGATAAAACGTACCGATTTCGGCATGTTAAATGCTATGAGTTCACCAGTTTTAATACTTTTATCCGAATGATCAATCATATAAAAATCAGCAGGCAGGCACCCATTCAATAAACCGTATCCAAATGTATAACGGGTGAAAAAGACACACATAACGAGAATCAGCAATAAAATATTAAGGGGGACATACCAATCCAGTATAAGCAGCCCTCTCTTTTTAGGTATGTAGTCGCTCATATTTTTCTCACTGGCACTGAAGAATATTTTTACTAGGCAGATGCACCTCTATCCAAGTAACTATTATCCATGTTTTTCAACGCTCGGAAGTCTGCAAACTAACCTAATATTCACCTATAAGAATGTTAATTCCTCAGCATGTATACGCAGCTTTGTTAGCGGCCATGAAAGATGCCTTTGGAGCAAAGTTACTTTCCGACATTAATTTTTCAAAGGTCCAATTATTGGGTATAAAAAAGCCGGGACATAATGTCCCGGCTTTATATTTAAAAATTAACTACTCACTGCTTGGTATTGATACAGTGTTTTCAGACTTACTTGCCTCTTCAGCCGGTCCGAAAACTGTCACGTGCTGTGTTGCAAAGTCTCCACTATCATCATAAGCAATTACTTTTATGTCCTGCTTACCACGGTTAAGGTTTTTAGAAAGTGTAGCCGTACTACCGAAAACGTTCCTTAATTCGCCGTTGATGAACCATTCATATCTAACCATTTTTCCATCAGTATCATCACATTTATTGGTAAAGCTCCAGCTTAGGTTGGTTTCCGTGTAGCTCAATGTACAATTAGGCACTGCGTTTTTAACGACATCAAACTCAACAGATGCTGAACCTCTCTGTCCAAGTTTACTAACAACATCAATTGTAATCTCGTATTTCTTTTCTTTTAAACCCGAGATCAGTTGAGCCCAATAATTTTTGCCGCTGGGTATTACTTCACCGTTCACCTTGTATGTGACCGTATCTATCGAGTCCGCCGAATGAGATAGCTTGATGTTTGACCTTAAGGTTACATCGAGTGGAGCTCTCATATATTTGTTAGAGAACTTGGGTGTCATCTCAACGTTCATTGGCGTTTGTTCATCGACAACAAAGGTATTTTCGATACGCTGTTCATTGTTTCGGTTATCTTTGAAAACAACCATCAATGTATATTTGCCAGGATTTTCAATTGTAAATTCTTTGGTGTCACCTTCATCTTTAGTGATTACCAGATTCTCTTTGTCGTAGATCCATTCACGGGAATAAGTAACACCAGGATAGTCTCCATCCTTAATACCGCTCAACGCAACGCGTAGGGTGGTCGGTGCCATGTCGTATTTAAGTTTGGAGCTTATTTTCATCTCGGGAAATTTATAAACCCACGATTTGACAGAAACTCTACGGGTAGAAACCGTATTCTCCTTATTGTCCGCTAACCATGCACTGTATTCAAAAGCAGCATATCCCTGTTTATCCAACATTTGCTCAGTAAGGGTAACAGACAGTGAAGAGCCCTTAAATGTCTGGCCATCCGGTGTTTTCCATTCTTCAACTACGTTATTACCATTCTGGTACTTACTGTTAGGGTTCGTGAACTTACCTTCCAAAGTAACTTTTTGACCAACCTCTACCTTTGAAACCCCCGTTACCGAGACAGAAAGGCGCTTGGGTTTTGCGGCTGCCAACCGAGCAGACGTTTCCTTCCATGAAGACTCCTCTGCCAGTTCATCGGAATCAAGGTAACGCATCCGGGCATAAATCGTAGACGGTAGGGTATCAGCTGAAGCCACAGTGTAAGTTGTATCTCCCTGCACCCAGTTGACTTTATCCTCTGACCAGAGAACCTCAGCGGTGCCTGCTGGTATAGGTTCATCGTTATCAAGCAGGGTTACAGGTATATCTGAGCCCTGAAGAATGTCTGTAACATCTATACTGAGCTTAGGCTGCTTGTAGGTAACTACCGTTAAGGCATCTGTGTAGGAAATCTTGGATGTGAATTTATTAGTCATTTTTGCCCTATAAAGCCACTTTCCTACTTCTGTCTTTTTGATACTTACACTTCTCTTTCCGGTCATGTCGGAAAGCATGGTCCAGGTTTGACCATTATCAGAGGACTGCTGCCATTCGGTGGGGGCGAGTGCATCAGAGTTAGCCGTACTGGCAGATTTGAAGCTTACCAGAGTACTAAGTGGGATCCTTCCGATAATAAGGCTTTTCGACAGGTTACCCTCCAGTTCCTCACCTTTATAGATTCGAATGCCTACAGCACTGGTCTCACGTTTCATTTCAAAATCAGAGAATGGCGATCTGACCTTAGCCACACCAACCAGACGCATATTACCCAGATCCATATTTTCAATTTTAATCTTGGTTTCGACAATGCCCGCATCATTGACCGGCAATGCTTCAGTCAGCGCAGTTCTTTCGTATGTAGTTTTATAACGGCCTGTTTCTGGATCTTTGCCGTATACACTTTTTTGAGAGTATATCGTGACGTCCCATTCTCCCATTGTTTTACGGTCAAATGCACTTTTACGTGTGGAGTTGTTATAACGCCCCACTGTTACCTTTAAGGGCACTTCAAGAGATGTGGCTGTTTTTTTGTCATCCACTTCCATCGATGCTCGAATATTGAAATCAGGCACCGTATATACGTTGAGGGTGTCTGTAGTTCTTAATTCTGGATCCTTTGAGTATTCTACAGCTATGTCAAAGACGTTCTTTGTCCACAATGGTGCAGCAGCAACCTTGACCCTTTGTACAAAGGTCGTTGCATCGTTGTTTGAGGAACGATTTTTAAATGACGTTTTGACAGCCTCAGAGCCGTTTTGAGAGACGATCATCGTAACGTCAGCTGGTACCACCTTCGCTAATATTCGAGCGGCCTCCCCCCCGGTCGTATAAGCCAGAGCAGTGTTCGGATTGATGCCTGCTATGACTTTATTCTTTTTGTAAGAGATGATCGGGTTGTATGGTAATTGTGTGGTCAGAGTACGGCGATTCCTTGCGGAAACCGCTTTAGAGCCCTTCCCGTTAATCATATAGACTTGATAGTCGAGCAGATTCTCACCTGTTTTATTAAAGAATCCAGTTAGACCCGGGGTACGTCCTTTAAAATAGAACTCCAACCCATCAGGGACATTGTTCCACTGAGGGTAGCATGCTGTAACATCTGATTTTTCCCCATACCAGGCGAGGTAAGCATTCGCATTTTCCTCTGTGGTAAACAGAGTGCATTTATCACCAGCTGTTTGACTAAGCAGGTCCGTATACTGACGTACGCGCGAGTAAAGAGTTACGTTTTTTTCCAGATTCTTAAGAGTGAATCCAGTAGGTTGATAAGTGAACACGGTACTGAAATTTACGTTTTTTCCATAAAGGTTTTCAGCCACCACAGTAATCTCGTGATCCGAATTAACTGCTAAATCGTCTCCAACCGGCAGGTAGTAAATACCTTTATAATTTGTAGGTGTTAACGAAACTACTTTGTTGTCTATTGTTACTGATTTTATGTCAGCAACCCCAGCCTGCCCCTGGAAAGCTGCAACGATAATCTCGTTCAGGAAGTATACGGGTGCTCGTTTAGTTAATACCTGCCCATCTTTGAGAACCATAAGCGTTGGGTTATCAGACAGCATCAGTTTGCTTTCAGGCTCAGTGTACGTAGAAGAGTTTTTGCTCGTATTTTCTACTGTAAAAGTCGCTGCGTAGGACCCGTTTATAAGATCCGTTAAGTCAAAGATATAGAGGTACTCATCACCGACTTTTTGAGGTCCACTTACCGGCTGTAAAGTTCTACGTAAAGGGGTTGCCCAGGACTGTTTGAAATCAATCTCAGTGCCATCATCTAAAGTCACTTTAGTCGTCGGCTTAAACACGCCATCCGGAGTCATAGTGAGCGACATAGCTGTTGGGAGCCACCATTCACCTTCTGTTTCTTGCTGGGGTACCTTAACGGCCACAGCAACGGTTTTGGCTCCGGTATAGATGTCCTGGCCACCTACTTTGATTGTTTTAGCCTCATCGGTAAAATTCCAAAGTGTATGGTCTACTACAGGAGGCCGATAATCCCAGTTAACAACAAGCTTTTTGGATTCAGGAGGTGCGAAATAATTATTCTTAGAGTTTGCTGTAATTGTGATATCACGTGAACCCAAAAGTTCATCTGTATCACTGGCCTTAATGCTTCCAACTTCAATGGTACAGGAAGTTCCGCCAATAGGTACTTCACAGGCGGAGCCTGAACCTATTGAGATGTATTGAATATAATTGCGGGGTTCAACAGAAACAGCGATATCTTTGATCGCTTCATCCTTTAAATACGATTTGAAAGAAAAGCCGTCATAGACTAATCCGTTCAGGGATGATTTAAGACCGGTGATAGTTGGTTTTACCGGTGCCACACTTTTGATTGAATATTCACCTTTTACTATTTCAACTTTTTTCCGTTCAGAACCAGAGAAGTAAGAAATCTTGTAAGGTAGTTTTAAATCACCGGTGGTGTTGGGAACGCCTGAAAGAGTGAAGCCGTTAGAAGTTAATCCCAAGGTATTGGGTAACCACTCAAAAAAACAAACGAGGTTATCAACAGAGGAAGTCGCTCGATCATCAACCGTTACATTACAGGCTGTGCCTGCACCTGAGGCAGTGATAGTGTTAGAATTAACGTATGCAACAAAGTCGCCCGGCCCCGGGTCAAAGGATACGGCTGGCAGATCAGCCTGTAGCTTTCCTGAAATCATAATCGCTTCAGCATAGACCGCTTTAATCGGAGCAATTAAAGAAAACAACAGGGCTAAACCTAAACCTGATTTTCTCATGACGAATACCTGTTTTTCTGAGCAAAATTAAACTCACTTTACGATGAAAAACAGAAATATCCGTTCGTATAACATTTAAAAAAACCTGTATTTTTCCGTATATTCCGTATGTTAATGCGCTATTTTGAATTCTTGGCTTCAGATAAGCGAAGCGCGGTAATTATAGACTCGGAGCTTACCCAGGGCGTTTTTTGAGCAAGATATCCAAGTATGTAGAGGCCAATTTTAACGCAATCCATTTGTGAGACGGGGACCATGTGCATGAAGGGTTTTAAGCCATCTTTATCGACTGGAACTATCCCTGCGGATAACAACAAACCGCCCCTCTCGTTTGGGGTAACGCTTATATTTTTGTATACGACGTGGCCATGATGTGAGGTTTTCCTCTTATCAATCTTTAAAGTATGCATGATTCTAAGAAATACAGATGCCATCTGCATAACTTCATTCGTCGACAATTTTAGAAGTACAGAACGGTTTGAGCCCCAGTCATAATCTTTTTTTGCGTTCCTTGGAGCGACGTGCAATGTAAGATAATAATTATCAATCTCATTTGAAAAAGGTGAAGGTTTTGATGAGCTAACATCTTCATTGTTCATCTCAATGACAAGGGCTG
Source organism: Salmonella sp. SAL04162 (assembly GCF_046551535.1). Classification (NCBI taxonomy): domain Bacteria; kingdom Pseudomonadati; phylum Pseudomonadota; class Gammaproteobacteria; order Enterobacterales; family Enterobacteriaceae; genus Salmonella; species Salmonella sp. SAL04162. The sequence goes on along the minus strand of NZ_JBGDVX010000014.1, from coordinate 63,766 downwards.
CATCCTGACCAAATGCTTTAACATTATGGTTTTTAAGAGCGAAGTCTGAAGTTGCCATATAAAAAGTCACTTTTGATAAAACCACATACCGCCTAATGATTCATCATCGGCAAGATGCTTGAAATTTGATAGTGTAAATCCTGTTTTGGTTTCAGAAATCACCAGGCTGTAAGATGCCGTATGTACAAGGCGAGAATTGTTTAGATCAAGATCATCACAAAAACCAGGGCTTTTGACGGGGTCAGCCTTTTCAACAAAAGTTACTTTTGAAGCGATGCCGTTGATCACGATTTTCTCGTTATCAGCAATTTTAATGTTTAAAGAAGGCGAGCTTTTATCACATGGCAGGAAGAGTGATGTCTTTTTAAATGTGTTTCCAGTGAAGTCCAAAAGGTCAGGTTTAACCGGAACATTGTTTAGGATTTTATAAACTCCAGCAAATGCACATAACACAACAAAACCAGATAAAACATATCTAATCTTAGACTTCATCCCCCAGTTCCTCTCCTAAAAGTTTTAACGCGCTTACGCACATAAGCCTCAACTGATACAGTAAGTTATCAGCGGTTATTCCACCAACGAAGGTAACTGTACGTCGTATTGATGCTCCGCCAGGCTCGCACTGGATATGGCCAATACCAGAATCACGGAGGAAGTCATTTTCTGCACTTACAAGGTCTGACTCTACAGGTGGAATGATAACTTCAATGAGTATTGTATCAACTGGGGCCCACTCCCAATCGAACTTAAGAGAGGAAATTGGGGATATAGAAACAAGAAGCTCATCAATATTAAAAATTACGGGTTTTATTCCCATAACCTCAGACTGAATGAAGTGGCTTTCTACCATAACTACCGGAAACTCTGAAATAGTCAGAACTCCGATTAACTGGTCTCGGCGTAAACCATGTATTAGTGAGTTGCGAGATAGCATTCGATCAGCCTTTATTATAATAATCAATCATTTGGGACAAGGACAAAAGGGATTACAGAAACGAAGATTCTACATGAACATCGTTGTCAGTGACCTTAGGTCCATCGGGTATAAGGGTATCAAAAAATCCTTACATAACCATTAAACCACAAAGACTTTTTACGTAAAATAATAATTAAGTACCAGATTTATTAAGATAATTCTTAGGTTTTTTACAAATTTAGGAAAAATCCGCACTTCCTGTAACAGCATCCAAATTAACCTAAAATACCGTTTCATTAACAGTAATTTTACAGATTCAGCTGAAGCCTGAGTTTATTATAACAAAAAAAAGGCCAGCAAGTATGCTGGCTTTACTGGTAAGACAAGTTGAACTCAGAAGTCGATTGTACTGTCTCTCACCTATCTTGCCAAAGTCGCTAGTCGCTTGTTTGCCTTAGCTTTAGATTTTATGCTTATGGAGGCGGTTTGATTTTCATCCGATACTTTTTCTAGCACTGGCACCACAGAGGAAATGGACTTTTCTTTTGAAATTTTGGATGCACCTGAAGAAAGTGGGCTTTCAGATGGTATAGAGGTATCGCTTCCCTCATTTTCAATCTTCACACCAAAGCAGGCATGTTCCTTTTGTACAAGGAAGGTTTCTTTTACAGAAACAGAATCCTGCTTTGAATTATCTAATTGTAGAGGTGTTAAATACTCCTTAAACTTTTGATCTAAGACATTCTCTAGCAATACATTAATAGGAGGCTTAGGTTCAGTATCTATAGTATTTCCATCATTCAGAAACCTATTAAGATCTGCAAGTGTTAATCTTTCGTTTAAACCATTTATAAAATTTGCCAAGTCAGGAAATAAATTATTTAATACCAACCCGGTACTAATAGCCGACCTAATTAAATCCAGTTGGTCACCCCTATGAGAAAGTTCTGTTTTTTTCAAGAAACTATAAACATAGGGTGCTTTTCTTTCGGATATCCAGAAAGACCGGATCTGAATCCGGTCGTTATCTGCCTTATTTGAGATAGGGTTTTTAGCCATGTTCTAGCTCATTATTCTGAATAAATAGTATCAGCAATTGCCAAAGATAATGCGAACTGCGGATTGTCTACCATGATAACTTTAGCCGTTTCAAAATGTTTACGAATAGCTGTTTCGATGAGATATGAACCTCCCCCAACAAGGAAAACATTATGAGGCCTCTCTTCGACTTGTGTAACCGCTCTGATTACTTTACTTTGCAACTTCTGTACCGCAGAGTTTACCGCATCAAAAACACCGTCACGCTTGTCCTCTGCAACCTTCAAAGCTGATTTATCATGACGATTATCAACAAGATGATGAATGTAAGCATTACTCGTATTCAGTTTCTCAGATTCAAGATACCTGCTGATCTCATCGTAAACAATAGAACAACCAATACGGTCAAAACCTTTTACTTTCGAAATCTGTTCTAATTGCCCAGTAATACTTGCAACATCAAGAGTAGTACCACCAAGATCAATTACCAAACTTGATTCAAATGAAGCAATATCCTCAATTTCATCTGCCCGGGTCACAGCTGGTAAAGATTCAGGGAAAACAGTCACAGACAAAACGTTAAAAGAATAGCGTTTACCGTCAAGATAACGCTCTACTGGTTTCATCAGATTATCTTTTTTTCTCTGAATATTTTCAATATTCGTTTCCCCTAAAGCAGTATAGAACTGGCTAAGTGGTAAAGTAACAAAGAGGTGAACATCCTGAGGAACTAAACCAGAAGCATGAAGTGCATGGTGAACATTTAACCGGCTAATTTCATCGTATTGGTGAGATACATCAGTCGATTCCAGTGAGTTACTAGATTCGCTGTGATGCGAAAACCTTTCCAGCCCATCAATAAGATAGTTAAAAGGATTGAGACCCTCATGGCGAACACGGAAATCTGGAACAAAACTATTTTGTGTAAGCAAGGGAACTAATTCGTTTCTTTCATTAAGACAAACCAGTTTTGCAGCTTTACTTCCATCATCGACAACGATTTTTAAAGCTTCAGTGATATCCTGCACTGATGGTGAAACAGGACTTTCAGATTTTAATAGTTCAGCCATAAAAACTCTCTTTTATTAATAGGACCATATTAGATATTAACTTTATACATTAATGGTGACCTATTATCAACATTAACACTATTAAAAAAATACGTAAGTCTATGTTATTTCAGCATCCTTCCATTTTAAATACCTTACCGTTAAATTTCCTGTATTCATGTATTAACCATGTTTATAAAGGAGCCAATTATAATCAGAAAGTTACTTTGCATCCTAAGTATGAACTGTTTGAGAGCCAGGACTGGGGCCTTTACCTGTAAGTAACAAAGGTCCTTAGGCTTAGAATCCAAAATGACGCCTTTTTGTAAAAAAATCATAGTTCGAAATACCGTATCATCGATGTAAACATACGTAGAGGAATTTATGGCAGCTGAGCACGTCCAAACTATAGACCTTACAAACTTCTCCGGAAGGATTTTCTTTCTGGCAGATCCTCATGGACATTACTCTGCGCTGTGCAACTTGATCCAATCAGTTACAAAGCCAGAAGAAGAGATAGTAATTTTCTCTACTGGAAATTTGTTTGACTATGGGCCGGAACCCATAGAATTGATGAAGGCGATAAACAGTGGCTTTTTCGATGGACGTTTTGTGAGGCATTTCTCAGCTGCCGGAGCCGGAGAAGAAATGTTAAAAAAATTGTTACCATTAAACAAAGACCGGAGAACATTTTACCCCAGCACATACCTCAATGAGAGATGGTGTGTAATGGGCGGAAAGTGGCATAAAGCTGTGAATCGTTACTATTTAGAGGAAGAGGTAAAAAAACTTCTTAATACCCAGCTTGGTACGATGATGCAGATTTTACTAAAAGGCGATATAAAAATTGGGGTTTGCCCTTCTGATTACGCCCCTATCCGCACATCATTCACTGATACTTATAATGCGCTTCAAGCATTCAACTATGCCAATGTGAATATTTTTCAGAGCCAGTTTCTATTCGGTATGGACCATGCCGTAATACCAATGATGATAAATGACGTCAACCTTATGGTCCTAGGTAGGAATCCTGTAAACAGCATTCGAAAAGCCCATGGTCGTACTCAAAACAATCTTCCAGTACTGATCGGTAATTGTTTGCATATAAATACTGGATCACTCTATATGTCAAAATTAGAAGACCAGGTAATAGTTGCTCCGGGTATACCGCAAACTGACTCACCAGCACTTACATTAGTAGAAATAATCATGAAGAACAATCCAGTTTTATTGTGTCATCAGCTAATACAAACAACAAACAAGTTTTATTCACTTAAAACCTATCCTTTAGAACTCGATTCGATTGAAAACAACATTGAGGTAACAAGATGAAGATAAATTGGAAGATTATCTCAATTTCAACATTACTTTTGCATCTTCACGCAGCAGCTGCACCACATCAAGAGAAAGAGCATAGAAAAGATGCTTTTTCTTCTGCCGCACAGAAAAGTGATTCACTTATATCTGCTAAAGCGGAGCTTATAAACGGAAGGTGGTTTATAAATGGTAAATATAGGCCTGTTCTAAAGACCAGCATGACCAAAACCAATTTCTTAGAAATCATGAATGTTTCAAATAAAGAATCACTTTTTATTGTGATACCAAAACTTGAGTATAATATCATTGCCAAAAATAAAATCTTACTAAATGAAAAAATTGCATTAAGCGAAGGCACATCCGGAAAAAGCATTGTTTGGGTCGAGCCAAAATCAAGTCTAACTATATCGTTTATAAATGACCTTGCTAATACGCCCCTTCAGGCTATCGTTTCGATCACAAGAAACAACAAAGATATAATTGCCATCTTTGGACCGGATCAGGGTAAAGGGTTTACTCTTCCCGGAAATACGTCTAATGATCAAGTGTCCGTTCCTGACTATTCTGACCTAAATATAAAAAAACTTAACATACCTCAAAGTGTTGGTAATCCAGTAACCATCAATCCTAAAGAGAAGAATTACCTCTTAGTTGGACAAGGAAAATATGAAATCTTATCTCTTCCTAAATATCAACATTTAGTATTTTCTGAACCCGTTTATATTGAGAAAAGAAAAAATATCCTCGGTGGTTATGGTTATTGGACGAAAGAAACAATTCTCTACCCCGGTGAATCATTATCTTTTATAACGAGCGCCAAAAACAATCTAAGGAAGCGGGATGATTAAAGTTATCACACTTTTATTGTTTGCATTACTGACTGGTTGTCAGTCAGTAGAAAGTAAAATCGAAGAACTCCCGACAGTTGGTTTTGACCCTATTCTATACAATAAAAGTGAGGCCTTTACTGACGGAAAAGTTACTTTACGTGTCGAAAGTTCAGGAACTGATGTTTGGCTTGTCGCCAAGAATGGAACCAGAAGTTTTATTGAGCTTTCAGGCCTAACGCTAGGTGGTAGTCGTTGTGCTTACAATGCCCGTAGTAAGCAACTTTTGCCCCCAGGCAGCGTAAGCACATTCGTAGTTCCTACGGTTGGAATGCTTGGACTTTGCTTCAACAATGAAGATCAACTTATGTTTATTAACCGTGCTTTTAGCAGAATCTCTCCCAAAGCAAAAGGAAAAGATTCGCTTTCGCTTTTATTTTCTGTTAGTTACGATTTTCCCGGAAAAGCGGACCTAATTACTAACCACGATTTTCAAGAGTTATATCTTTTATTTTTGAATGAGGATAATCTATGAAACAAACATTAATTGTTATTTTAATATGTTTTTGTCACACGGCTTTAGCATATCCATACCGTATCTATACTGTCCCGGAAGGGGCATTAGTAAAAAACATACTAACTAATGAATATCTAGGAAAAACCCCTGTGGTTGTGGACGTGAGCAATACCGAAGCTGGTTCTACTTTTGGGATTTCATTATTTAGACATGAAAATGTTGCTATAAAGATTTTTACAGTAATGCCTTCAGCAGAAAATAATTTTGCTGTTTCTGGACCTGACGTTGCAACTATGTCATTGCCGGGAAAAGCACCTTTAAACGTAGTAAATGATGGGAATGGCGCTTCTGTTCATATAGAACTAAGACCTTATATGTCTGAACCTGCGCACACCCCATATTAATATAACAAGAAATTAAAAATATAAATCATATGAACTGCATCATAAAGATGCAGTTCAATATTTATTCTGATACTTTTAATTTTTCTTTTATGAACTCCTCTAGTTCCTTAATAAAACCCGCATTTATCCTATTGAATTCAAAGCGAATTTTTCTACCAGTATTGTTTTTACTGATTCTTGCATACTTATCTTTGTTATCAAAAGTAATAAGATCACTTGTTTCCCATTTTGTGGAATAAGTTTTTTCACAAACACTTTCCACAGATTGTGTGATTTTTTCCATTACAACTTTTTGAGCAACCTGGAGATCTCCAATGTCTAAATCTTTTGTTTCCTCTTTAACATTATCTATTACTTCATCTAAAGGAAATAGATTTTTTTGCACATATTTCTGTAAACGAGACAAGCGACTATAATAGGAGTTCGGGATTCCTTCATAATCCGGGAATAAAGAGATCAATGTTTCGTCAATACGGGCCGCCTGGATTCTTTTGGCTACCGATACATGACTAATCCCAAGATATGCTGCGAGTTCTTCATTAGTAGAAAATCCTTTTTCTTCCATTTTTTTGATAAATTGAAACCCAACTTCTCTATATGAAAATTTTCGAGATGTTTGTGCTGCGGATATAATTGAATTTATATCATCTTCGGTTAGTTCATCCGGAAGAACCCACAGGGGGAGATCCTTTTCTGCCTTTATACAGCAGAAACGTCTGCGACTTCCTTCTATTAATAAATAAACCCCATCTCTTTTTACAGCGATCCCTTCGGTATCGACCCCTCTTTCTTCAATCTGCTTAAGAATATCTCTAACAGAATAATCTGTAAGGGCTTCTTGATTTCGTGGGTTCGCTGGATGGACTAAGGTCTCCTTCTCCACTCTCTGGGCTGGAACAATCACATGTTCCGCTTCAAGTCTCCGGCCCTTATGAAGAGTGAATAACTTTTTTATGCGAGGTGCTGTTTTCAAACCCGCAAGACCTGAACGGTGACCGACTTCTGTCCGCTTTGGTGCGTTTAAATATCGAGATTTATCATTCCCGATATGTTGCTCATCGCTCATGCGTTAACTCCTTGCTTAGCTGAAAAACTTTTTATTTCATTTATAAATTGCTGATATACCTGTAATACAGATTCTTCTGCGACATCAAGCTGCTTTGCGGAACAAAGTTCCTCTGATTTTTTGATATCAAGCACTGTACGCCCTTTGGAAGCAGCTGCCTTAAATGCTTCAGAATTTTTTATGTTAGCGGACATCAAAAGGTCCTGAACAGTTCTGATTAATTTATCCAAAACTATTCTTTCATATGGACTTTTGTCATCTACATTGACAGCAAGAACTTTGAACCATTTTAAATTGTCGCCCTTACTTGGTGATTGTTTAAACCTTTCACTTATTGTAAGCATGAAGTCTGTAGTAGAGGCGTAATCATATTCACGTGGTGACACTGCGACAAGAATCCCATCGGCCGCTTCGTCAGCAGCCCAGATCAAAGGTGAATCTTCAGGTGGAGTGTCTATAATAATCAAATCATAGTTCTGCTTCAGTACCGGTAAGATAACTTCCTTGAAACGTAGTAACAAAGACGTACGTTCTTCTCTAGAACATTGCCAGTATTTATCTTTAAAACGAGCATCTGTCGGAAAAGCCGTTATTACGTCCAAGTTTGGCAGATGCGTTGAAAAAGGCATATTAGTGATGATTTCTTCTTCAGAGAATCCTGAATCTAAATATTTTTTATACTCAGAATTTTCTTCATAAATTCCAAGGATTGCATCAATTGCTGTAAGGAAGACATCATCTTCTGAGACACTTTGAATCATGCTGCTTCCAATCGAACCTTGTGGGTCCCATTCGATCATTAATACACGTGCATTGAGTTGTAGATCTAAAGCAGCTGCTACTGCTAAAGCTACAGATGTAGTGCTTTTCCCTGTACCGCCTTTATGATTCTGAGTAACAATAGCTCTGCTAAAGTAATGATCGCGGTACTTGGGATAACCCAGGGCATCCATTATTTTTTGAACATCCCAGCGGGTGTAAAGATGATTTTTGTTTTGATAAATAGGTGCACCAACAAGTTCTTTTTCTTCTAAGTCCGAAAGTATTTTATTGAACGTTACTCGTGACTTCCCAAAAAAATCAGAGAGATTTTTTTTATTCAAACAGTGGTTATAGATCAGTCTATCAACACCATCAACACTATCATCAGAAACAGATACTCTTGATGAAGCCATCAGAGATTCCTTTAGAGAAATCTGCTCGCTTTTCATGCGCTGACCAACGAGGGCGATCTTTTCAAGTAAATTCATGGTTATGACCTTTTTGCACTGAAAACCGACTTTTACGCATATATGTAAACTTTACGTATAATGCGTCCATTTCCTTGTTATGCGTACAATTCTATCCTTAGTTTCAATCTTAAGCTAATGTTTGTTTACTTTTTTATGATTTTTTGTGAGCTTAACTTGCAGATGTGAGCTCAGACTCTCTAGTCCATACCTAATGCACAACCTGTTTAAACCACGATTCTTGTCTCCTTCTCTACGCTTTGAAGTTAAGAGCTCCATTAATGAATCTTCACGCCTACCCTATTTCTTGCTTAGACCCTAAAATCTATCTCACCGGTGTGCTGATATACGTTTCCTAACTGTGAACCGTTGTCGTCAGTCCAGTCTAAAGATATGAGGTGTTAATCTCTTGAGGAGGCACACTACGAATTATGGGAGCAGAGTTAGCAACCTCACCCCGAACTGAAACCCAACTTAAGGAGGCAACCCCAGTGTGGAGATTAAGGGGGTTAAATCTGCCAGCGGCTGACAGTGTCCCAGCTGCTGCTCAGTCACACCACGCCCTGATTTAATCCCCTGCCCGGTATTGTAATGACCGAAAAAAACCCGTGCACTGGTGTCGGCAGACCGGCATGCATGAATATGACGTTAATCTGTATCAGCAGGCACTTTTCGCATAATGGGAGCAAGTGATAGCAACGCCGCCCAGAACGGAATGCCAACATCAGGACTGAACCCAAGTTTGGCGATTAAGGGGGTTAAATTTGCAAGCGGATGACAGTGCCCCCAGCTGCTGCTCAGTCACACCACGCTTGATTAAATCTCTCGCCAGGTCTTGTTTTGACCGAAAATAGCCCAAGCACTGATGTCGGCAGACCGGCATATAGGAATATGACGTTAATCTGTATCAGCAGGTACATTTCGCATTATGTGAGCAAGTGATAGCAACCCAGCCCGGAACTGAAGGCCAGCATGAGGACAGAACCCCAGTTTGGCGATTAAGGGGGTTAAATCTCACAGCGGCTGACAGTGCCTTCAGATGCTGCTCAGGCATACTACTCTCCCTGATATAATCTCCCATATGTTCTTGAGATCGTCGGAAATCGCCCATGCACCGGTGTCGGCAGACCGGTATGCAGTAATGTGAATTTAATCTGCATCATCAAGCACATTTCGTATTATGGAAGTAAGTGTTAGTAAACCAAAGCCCGCCCAGAACGGAAGGTCAACATCAGAACAGAATCCCAGTTTGGCGATTAAGGGTGTTAAATCTGCAAGCTGCTGACAGTGCCCCAGTTGCTGCTCAGTCACACCACGCCCTGATAGAATCTCCTGCCCGGAAATGTGATGACCGAAAAAAGCCCGTGCACTGGTGTCGGCAGACCGGCACGCAGGAATATGACGTTAATCTGTATCAGGAGGCACATTTCGCATTATGGGAGCAAGCGATAGCAACCCAAGCCCAGAACTGAAGGCCAGCATCAGGACAGAACCCCAGTATGGCGATTAAGGGGGTTAAATCCGCCAGTGGCAATAAGATCCCGAGCGGTGTTTAAGAAATATTTCCCGAAGGACAATCTTCCGCTCGTACGATGAATATAGTGTTCAACCCGGGAGAGGGATCACTTAACCTGCTTAGCCTAAATCTTACGTCATTCTCTAAACGGAGTTTAAGCTTAATGGTCCTGAGAAAGTTAAAAGGACTACCCATAATGACGGTTTGAGATGGCGAATAAGGGTTTTTTCTGCCAGCGGCTGACATTGCCCCAGCTTCTGCTCAGTCACACCACGCCTGATTAAATCTTCCGCCAGGTCTTGTTATGACCGAAAATTGTCCGTGCACTAGAGTCGTAAGACCTGCATACAGGAATGAGGCGTAAATCTTTATCAGGTGGCAAGGTTCGCATCATGGGAGCAAGGGTCTTGAACTGGAGGTTAACATCATAAAATCCCAGATTGGCGATTAAGGGTGTTAAATCTGACAGCGACTGAAAGTGCCTTCAGATGCTGCTCAGGTATATTACACCCTGAAAAAATCAAGCATCTGTGCTTGCGAATATCGGAAAAGGCCATGCACCGGTGTCGGCAGACCGGCATGGGCAATGAGACGTTAATCTGTATCAGCTGGCGCATTTCGTATCATGGGAACAAGTGTTAGCAACCCTCTCCAGGACGGAAGGACACTATCAGGACTGATCCCAGTTTGGCGATTAAGGGGGTTAAATCTGCCAGCGGCTGACAGTGCCTTCTGATGCTGCTCAGACATACTATGCACAGATATAATCACCCGTCCGTCCTTGTGATTATCGGAAAAGGCCATGCACCGGAGTCGGCAGACCGGTATGCAGTGATGTGACTTTAATCTTTATCAGCAGGCGCATTTCGTATTAAGGGAGCAAGTGTTAGCAACCCTGCCCAGGACGGAAGGACACTATCAGGACTGAACGCCAGTTTGGCGATTAAGGGGGTTAAATCTGCAAGCGGATGACAGTGCCCCAGCTGCTGCTCAGTCACACCACGTCCTGATAAAATCTCCTGCCCGGTAATGTGATGACCGAAAAAAGCCCGTGCACTGGTGTCGGCAGACCGGCACGCAGGAATATGACGTTAATCTGTATCAGCAGGTACATCTCGCATTAGGGAGCAAGTGATAGCAACCCCGCCCAGAACTGAAGGCCAGCATGAGGACAGAACCCCAGTTTGGCGATTAAGGGGGTTAAATCCGGCAGCGTGAGTAAGTGCCCGTGCTGTGTTAAAGAAATATTCCCTAAGGACAATCTTCCGCTCGGCCTTTTGTATAAAGTTGTCACCCCGGGAGCGGGGATCACTTTACCTGCTTAGCCTAAATCTTACGTCAATCGCTATCCGGAATTTTAGCTTAATGGTCCTGAGCAAGTTAAAAGGGCTACCCATAATGACGTCCCCAGATGGTGATAAAGGAGTTAATTCCGCCTTCGGCTTACAGTGCCGCAGCTGCTGCTCAGCAACACCACGCCCTGATTAAATCTCCCGCCTGTCCTTGTGATGACCAAAAATAGTCCGTGCACTGGCGTCGTAAGACCGGCATACAGGAATGAGGCGTTAATCTTTATTAGGTGGCAGGATTCGCATCATGGGAGCAAGGGCCCTAGAACTGTAGACTAACATTAGAAAATCACAGTTTGGCGATAAAGGGGGTTAAATAAGTTAAAAGTCTTCGGTGAGCAAATTGGATAAATTTTCAGAAACCAAACCGTTAATAATAAACTTTTAGAAGAATGATTAAAGGATATTAAGTTTTGTATGCAAAATGACACCAGTGATCTGTTTTCACTAATAATGCCGCGCTACTTTGATTACCTTTGGTAAACAAAAATGTAATTTACGTGATTTTCATCTTATAATGTCAGTATTGAAGTTATAAATTTTGTTTACTTAATGCGTACACAACCTAACTGCGATTTGTATTTATGTCACTGTTTTTACACCACATTAATTATAAAACCAAAATTTGCAGCACAGTGATGAACTCATTAAGTCACAACCTCATTTGTTTACTTAAGGCATACAATAAAAAACCAGATTCTTATGAGACATCTGGTTTAATTATTTTTGCTTGAAGATATTTACTCTACGCGGCCAAACCCGCTGCTACTTCTTGAGCATAGAGAATTTCTATTGCCTCGCCATAGCTACAATTCTCGCGGCTTTGAATTTCCCATAATTTACTCCTGTCAGCACTATCCGTAGTAAAACAAAGCTCCATTTTCCGGTCTACGTATAACCGACAGATCTCTTGGAAGTTTTCGAACCTGACTAACATCTCTGAAAACACCTTTTTGACTGTACGAATATTTTTCATACGTTCATATTCTGCATCTGAAGTAGAAAAATATTTATTAGCCTTCATTGCTTCAATGCTTTCTTTTTCTTGTTTCATGATTATCTTCCAAGGCGAGTTAGCAGTCAGGGCCCGGCCAACAGAAGAAGTAAAATAATCTTCAAACGACTGTGTGATACAGATGCCAGCGCAGTTTGTTTTCCTGAACCTACGCCATGCCGCTTCGAGGAAGGAAGAGAAGAATTGGTTTGATTGATTTCCGGCACCTGATGAATTATCAGGACGAATGTACTCCCATGCTTCATCAAGGATGAACAAGCGACGACGCCCATCTTTTTTGATGAACATTGCATGCTGAGCAGCCTGAATGATAGACATTAATACAACTGTCTGAAGGTGGGGGGTGCCTTTTAGCTCCTCCAGTTCCAAAACAATAAATCTGCTGTCGAAGTTGATTGGAGGCAACGTATCGGTAAACCGGTGCCCATAAATTCCACCTTCGCACCATGCTCCGAGTTGCTCCCCAATATCCTTTATACGTTTGTCTTCATGCTTCTTGCAACGCAGAGCAAAGCCGGTTATTGAACCGGTCCGACCTGATTTTCTGGATTCTTGGTACTCTTCTGCAATAAGCTGAAGCATCACTGATTGTTGATAATCATCGATAAGGCCTTTCTCTGAAGCCATAATTTTTAGCTGATTCAAAACCATTATGGTCTGAGCAACTTTGTCTTTTTCTGCATCGTTTGAAGTTGATTCACCGGTAAATTCAGGTGCTTCGTTAAATACATCGTCGTTAACAGTGATGTCAGTTAGGAAGGCAAAGGGATTTAGGGTGAAGTCAGGGGTTTTACCGAAATCAATAAATTGACTGTTTGTATATTGTTCCGCAATCCCCTGGTAAGAACGGCCCACGTCCACAACAAATACTTGAGCACCGTCAGGATCATCATCTGGGTATTCGTTTTCTAAAAAATGCTTAAATGTTGAGCGATAATGAACGAGGTTATTAGATCGCGGTCCAGCTCCAAGATAGTTATTGATTAGATATGCTGTCCAGAATGACTTCCCTGCACCTGACGTTGCACCAATAACCATGTTATAGCTTGCAGAAGTCTTGAAAATATCAAGTCCCATGAGTTGACCTTCACGAGAAACTAAACTCAGTACTGGTCTATCTGTATTACCTTTCCAGGGCCCAAAGATCGGTGTCATATGAGCCGCTCCGGTGTTGCTCACTACTTCGGAACGGTCAAGGTCGAAAATTGTCTTTGGGTCATTGCACATTGGCAGACATGACATAAATGACGGGAAAACGATAAAGGAATCATCTGCTACTTTGACCCGGCTTTCGAGGTAAAAGGATTTGAGATCGTTAGCTGCTGTCTGCACAGAATTGGCATTACTACCCATAACAGTGAAAGTAAGATACCCTCTTAAAAGCTTTGCGCCATCCTCAAGCTCGCGAGTTACGGCCATGTAGTCATTATCCATATCCCGCAGGCGAGGGCAGAATGTGACAACTGAAGGTATACTTGCCTGTTTATTAGTGATTGCTTTGTAGCGGACGTTTTCTTTTGACAACTTGAGCGGATCGGCAAACTGAACAGTCTGAGTGATCATAAATGGGCTGAAAATTGTCTTACGTCCATGCATCCAGTTAACTACTAACTCATACATACAACCGAAATTGACGTATTCAGGAAACTTTACAACGGAAAGTTGTTTGAAGTAACGATGCTCAGATTCGTCGTCACTTTGTGTGACTGATGAGAAATGATTTTCTGTGACTGTATACTTACGGCCGGGAACGTTAACTTGTTCATTAAGCCTTTTCATAGTGTTAACGTCTATGAAACCTTCAGCCCACCGGGAGTTCTTTCCGGGGTTTACGACCTTATCTATACAATAGAGCCAGTTTTCTGCATCGACCTTAAACGGATGCAATCCAATCGTAATTAACTTACTTACAAGTTCAGAGTAAAGTGAATCGATACGCGAATGTTCCAGCTCGGTAGGAAGGGCAGACTGTAAAGGAATCGATAGCGAGATCCATACCTGAAAATCCCTCAACATAAGGTTATCATGATCAGGTTTTAAAGGCTTATGCATACTTCTGTCGTAGTAGTCCAACTGATAACCATTAAGCAGATCTGCTTTAAGCTTATCGTTCCCAGTCATACGCCCACCTCGCACAGCTGACCAAGCACTAAGCTGTAAAGTCAGGTCTGGCAATGCAGTCAGAGATATTTGACAGACAGTATCTGTAGGGAAATCCATTTTGAACATTTCAGCAAGAACATCTTGCTGATTATCAAAAACTCCAGGGGATGGATTACAGATAAACATAAACCCTAATCTGTTGCCATCAATCAAAAAATAGTGAGTCCCTGCTAATTGATCGTAAACAGGGATAAACCCACCTAATTGATGGCGATTTAAACCGCTATTGTAATTATTGATAGCTTCCATATTTGACCTTACAGTTGTCTAACAATGCCGTTCGAAGAGACAGCTTTAGTTGCTTTTTGTTGCTGCTGCATATTTTCCCGGGCCGCATCCTGTACTTCTAAAGGAACTATGCGAGCTGGGTTTGAGGTCGAATTCTTGCCAGCAATCCATGTTTGCGGTTTTACGTTGACATAAACGTAGCCGGGAAGATTAAGCGCATCGTTATCATCGGTATAAGGTGCAAAAGTAATTCTCATTACTTTCCCCTGTTGCAGAACAGCAAGTGGTTCAGGAGCCACTACAGCTTGTTTATAACCTTGCGAACGGTATTGCTGGATCTGCCCAGGGTTGAGAGTCGGGTTAACGGGCTGGCCATTGTAAAGAGAGTACATATCCTTACCAGGGCTGATATCAGAATTAGGTGCAACGTAGCGTGGGGCATTTCCAGCAGAAACCGGATAGCTTGTTTGTTTAACGACTTCCGCAGCCGGATGAACGAAAGGGTTACCAGTTGAAGAGGCAGTGCTATAACTGCTAGTCATCCTTACGTTTGAATTAACCGGTACACCAGAAATAGGCCGTGGTCCAATGGATGAAGTAGGGGCACCCATTTTTAAAGTTTTATCGTACATGACAGGTAACTGACCAACTGGCTTAATTTCGGTTTTTGAATAAGCCACAGGCTGATTTTTAAGGGTAGTAGACTGTGGATATTTGACTTCCCCTGGAGGGCTAATTTCAGTTGGATAACGGCTGTCATTGACAGCCGATTTCTCCTTTCCCGATTCCGACTCTTCCCCCGCCAGTGCAGACAGATCATCTCGATTATTAGTTAACTCCATAACTTCGCGAGGACCTTTACAGATAACGCCCTTTTCAATGCCTGGACATTCGGATTCGGAACTACCGATGGAGCACCCCGTAAGATATGAGGATGTACCTACAACCAGAGCACTGAGTACCAATCTTTTGATGTTCATAAACTAGCCTTAATTTGTCTCAAATGGATTTTTTAAGAGAGGTTCAACGCTTTGGTTCAACCAGTAGTCGAAATCTTTTGGAATGCCATTACCAGCCAAACCATCCTGTCTGACAACTGAAGGTACACCCTGCAATTTATAAATTCCTGCGAGCATCAATGACGCTACCAAAGGTTCCGCCGGACATTCTTCTGCTTCTTTTTGAGAGAGCAATCTTTTTTCAATGTCGGATTTGCTTCCCATTAGCCAACGAAGAATATCGAGGTTGTTTATTTTTCCTTTTTCTTTACTACACCAGAGCCTTCTAAGCTCTTCTTTTGGCTCACCGGGTGAGGGAACTAAAACAATATCTATCCGATACTTGTCCCGATCTGCATAGAATTTCTTAACAAGTTCCATGCAACCGTCACAATCAAGTGTTATGAAAATGGCTGCTTGTCTTTTAAGCTTTGAATTTCCCAGAGGAATGGACGCTACAGTTTCCAGAGGGAAGGGGGCCTCATCAAGACTAATAAAATAGGAATTCCTGATTTCTTCTACAGTCAGAACAGGTTTACGTTTAATTACATCAACAAGGCTTCCCCCAGTAAGGGAGTATCGGCCATCGGTCGTTACTGCCATTAGCTGCGAACGTTCGTCCTGAAAGAGGTATAGCCCACCAGAAGGAATGTATATGGCATCCTTAGGTTTATATCCTTTCATTTTTGATAACACACCCGAGATCTGACTGGGTGAAACGCCACCTTCCTTTGCCTTTGCCATTAACGCAGCAGCATCACTATTAGTTAGGACCTGCTCTGAAGCATAAGTGACCGTATTCGCCATAATGGCGAAAGCCGCCATTAAAGGGAAAAGTAACTTTTTCACTATTGGGTGCCCTCTACTTCTTTGCATTATAAGAACTTGATTGTACCGCTTCAGAGCTATCTTCAAGTTCCATATAAGTGACGATTTCAACACTATCCGGTACAGTAACGGCAAGCGTTGCATCAATAATTAAATAGCCACGGTCACGGTAGATCTTCATTAATGTTCTGAAATATTCTTCGAATTGAGATCTATCATTGTCAGCAGTACGGCCTCCGTGATGCTTGAAAAATTCCTTACGTAATTCAGGCATGTCAAGCACTGCAATCTTGTACGAAGGCTGGGATTGTTTATTGAAGTAATCGTAAACATTCATAAAGCCTTTATAACCATAAATAATGACCAATACGGCAAAGGCGAAGAAAAATAAATACTTCAATATTTTTTCAATATCAATTTCGAAGGTAATTTTTTTTGTTGTCCTTTCTCGCACCATTTTTTTAGTGATTTCAGGTCCAGCTGATTCAGGCGATTCTTTTTTTTCTAAACTATCCATTTAAACCTCAGCGACTGGTCAGATTCGTTGGAATTGTAGTTCCGGTCTGAACGACAAATGTAATAGCTCGGCCAGGGCTAATTTCTACGATTGGCCACTGTTGTTCTGCAATTGCGGTGTAGTAATCGACGAGTCGATTAAGACCACCTTGAGCTGCACCAGCCCCGGCTAATGCCCCAAGTGCACCAAAATTAGGGGACTGATACTGAGCCTGTGAATTAGGGTCGATGTTAAGTGAAGATACCTTACTGGGACTTAAGCTACCGGCAAGTGAAGAAAGTCCACCGGCAAATGCAGCTCCTGCAATTGCGTTACCATTTCGGCTGATAAGCGTGCCTCGGATCCCATTTTTTCCGTCATTTTCACTTACAGCATATGCTTCCAGTTTTACGTCAAAAGCTTTCCCTTTTGAATTAACACAAGAGATAGAAGTGGCACGTATGTAAGCACGCTGTGACGCCAGATCACCAACAGCTGAACCCAGAAGATTACAGTCACGCAAATCCATGGTGAAATTATTGGGCATGATGACATCTTTTTTAATACGCATCGTTACTGGCATTGGTTCTGATTTGGAAGAAAGGCTTGTAGGCGCTTCAAGCCCGGTAATCAGAACACCAGTGATAATAGATGTTGCCGGAAGAAACATTTCATCTTTTCGGGCAGCATGCCGCGCTTTGCTATCAACTGGCGCAGTACCATCACCTCGTACAGTCCGAGTTGGCGCTTTATCTCCTGCAATGACCTCTCTGCCTTCCTTGATTCTGTTTTCAGACACGGGCATAACCTGAATGACACCATCGGTACCATTAGTCTTAATGGAACTTTGTGTGATTGTTCTCATTGGGCTATTACGCGTAGGTGTGATAGAAGCGTAATTAGGGTTTACGCCATTAATCGGCGCATTAGCATTAAGCTGATAAGGAGCTGCCGGTGCCTGCTCATTAATCGTTTTACGCGAACTACCAGCATCCAAGTTACGATTGCCGTTTCGATTTGTCTGCATATCATTAATTTGCTGAGACAGCTGCTGAAGTTGAGAAGTTAAACTTGCAACTTGGGCTTTAGTTTCCTGTTGGGCTTTTTCTGCTTTTTCGCGGTCCTCTTTCGCCGCATTTTGGTCAAGTCGGTTTTGCTTAACCATTTCTTTATATACTTTCTGGCTTTCTTCATTACTCAATTTGTTCATTTGCGAATCATCTAACAACAAATTGGTCTGCATGTCTTTTTTCTGTGTTTTCTTTTCTTTCTTAACTGGTGTGGAAAAAATAGACTGGCTAATAATATAAACAATCACTACCAGCAGAGCGCCAATAACAGAAAGTCTGACGGTCTTATTTTCCCAGGCCTTTTTAATGTCCATGATTAGCTCCACTTGTAGGTTTCTGGAATCGTTTAATTTTTAGATTTCGTTCGCTGTCAGACATCTGAGGAACGATATAGGGTTCACCTGCTCTGGCCCAGTTTTCACGAACAGATGGATGATTCATTTCAGCTTTATCTATCTGGCTCGTTCTAGATATTTCATGTTTGTAATTAGGTTCCAAAACGTTACTTTTGTGATAGTCAAAAGCATTCTCCTCATTAATATTGCCCTCTCCTACAAATTTATCAATAAGAGTTGGATCGTTCATTATTACTGTCTGAACGGGAAAAGCGTTACTGCCATCTTCGATACTAATGGGTGCGTCCGGAACGATTAATACACTCCTTTTTGGTATATATTCTGACCTGTAGTAAAAGCTGGTTAAAGCAAATACGACAAAACCAATCACGGTGGCCCCAAGCAGAGCAGGCAAAGTAACTTTTCCCATATTATTTTCTGATTAGACTTGGTCTGGTTGTAACCCGGGCCTCGCGTTCCTTGAACAATTTATCCCGGACTATGTAAAGCTCTGTTTCTTCTCCCGGTTGCAGGTATGCTTTATCAAATAAAGCACTTGCAATAACGCCTTCTGCCATACACTGCTGATCAGCAACGATTTGACCGTATGGTTTATCGTTTTTCACAAGAATTACATCAATAAGTTCACGTGAGCCAACCAGTCTCTGACCGAGCTTTGCATACATATTAAAGTTACATGGTGACTGCTCTGGCGCAGGAATACGAGAAAGTCGGTCCTGTTGTAAACTGAATCCTGAAGGGACCTCACCAAGAGCCACAGGAGTCAATAAATCAATGATTCTTTGTTTATGATCGTCTTGTTTTGGATCCGTTGGAGCCAGTTCTTCTGACTGGGAGCGGGCCAACATTTCCTCATAGTTTTGCTTATCCAATGAGGTTTCACGTTTGGCTTGCATAGATGGGCTTAAAGATGTAGTAACTGAAATCATCGCACCGGGAACATCAAGCGGTACCAGGGTCAGGTTATAGGTCGATTCAGGTACCTGATCTTCAGACAACATAATCCCGATTGGTTTATCGGTATTAGTTGAAATAAAGACATCGCCACCATTAACAAATATGCTTGCCTCTTCAGCAGGGGTAGAAGTACTGACAGAAGCATTCTTGAAGCTGGTCGATATTCTGTTTTGAAGTCCTCGTGAAACTGGCAGTACCACATTCCCACCAGGCGGCACATTTACACGCTGAACTTCTTTATATCGGTTACGAGCTTCGACATAAAGTTCATCGGCTTTTGACGTGGCGGTCGCATTGGTTGCATTCTGCTGGGAAGAGGTACCTGTTGGTCTCCCATAGCTATCAATTGCACCAGATCGGGTCTGTGCGTCAAATCCGGGGAGACTAGGATTATTTGATAATGCTCCAGTAATAGCGCTTACCGCAGGCGAAGCATTGCTGGCTGGGGAAAGTTGCACGGTAGGGAGATCAGTTGTAGGTTTTTGTCCCTGCGCATTACCGGCTTCACTAAGGTTTGTTTGTGCACCTGACTGTTCAGAACCAGCTTGACCCGGAATAATGGCTTTTGCAGCTCCATTCTGAAATCCGTCAGCACCAACTGGCATTACAACCGGGTTATTAATTGTTGCTGGCAATTGGTATTCTTCAGCGATTACGCAGTTCGAAGTCGTGAGCATGATCAATGCTGTAATTGCGTTGAAGCCTAAGCCCTTTTTTTTAATCATCACTTGTTACCTGTAGACGGTGGCGGATTATCCAGCGTTGCCAGTTGCTCTTTGCCGTTTATCGTAATTTTTTTAATATTCGGTGTTCCGGAATATTGATTTACATATGCAATTCTTGGGCGACCATTTTTCATCCCGAGAACCCATTCATAAGTCCATTTCGATGATTCAGTTTTGTCCGGAACATTTACAAGTCGAGTCGTTTTGGTACCCCAGACATAGACCATGTCATTTTTTGGATCAAAGTAAATATCATTAGGCTTAAAGGTCTGCTCAACACCACGAGCCTGCATGATATTTATCTGCTCCTGTAAAGACTCACTCGTTTTAGCCTGTAGTTCAGGTGAAAGGGCATCGAGGACATAGGCCGTCACAAAGGAAATATTAGTTGGATTAATATTCCCTAAAAGGGTACTAAAAAAGAGAGCCCATTGTGTTTTATAAGATTCCGATGCTTTGTTACCAACAACCGTGATCTCTTCATTCATGTTTGGAGGGGTAACAATCGTCACTGGGTCAGTGAAAAAAAGAATCTTTGCAACCAATAACCCAATGACGGCTATTGAAACAGTATTAATGCGGATAAGTTTTGTATCACGATTAATCAGGGCGCTGTATGTAATTCCAGCACCTGACGCTTCAGCTTGTGGGCTAAATCGTTTTTTAATGTCCAAAAAACGTCCCTTAGCACTTTCATCTTTCTTTACGTATGACTGTTCAAGATCACCGTTTTCATCCTTTTTAGATTTTTTGAAAAAAGGGATGTTAATGCCACTTAGCATTTTCATTCATAGCTCCATCAAGAATACAAATCTCTGATAAATGGATCGTTGAAATAACGGCTACTAAAAACTGCTTTACCTGGCAAAAAACCGAGCCACCAGAGTTTGTGTTTTAGCAATCCTCTTATTCCTGACTCAGCTGCTTTGTTATACGCAATCCAATACACAACCGCTGCTACAACAGAAAACCCGAAGCATTCGAAGATATTCCCAAATGCAACCAGAATGAATGCAAGCCCTAATTTTTTGGCATCCCAAAACAAAATCAGTAGAGGCATGTTGATCCTGAAAGGGAATCTATAGGTATGCTGAGGAACGTCGTTCTGCTTACTCATTAAAAATCCAGAGAGGGGGATGAACCCCCTCATGCATGATTAACAATAAATTACAGCGGTACGCCAGCATCCATAAAGGTGCTGATAATTTTCTCGCCGTTGGCCATTACCAGCATCATGAATAATGAAACCAGTGCCAGGCCCGGGTTAGGCTTAAGGACAGAGAAATATACGCTTGAGATCAACATCGCGGCTGCCAGAATTTTGCCCGGAGCTCCAGTCATACTTTCACTCATGTATGACCAAATATCTCCCAGTGCCCCATCATCTGAACCCGCATATGCCAGACCGCAAAAAAGCACGGTCAGCAGAACAAACAAAATCACTTTTGCGCTTTTTGTTTTAAAAAGTGCAGCCGTGTTAGATTTCTTTTCACTAAGGCCAATATTTAAAGAAAGTTCCATAATTACTCCGTGTAGATTTGAGTTCACGTAAACGCGAATGAATAATACTTTTTTATTCCGATCCTTCCGTTCGCATAAACCCCCTTTTTTTAACGTTTAGCGATTGGTGAATTTTTAAGCAAAGGGCCTAAAGCATAATCTTTGAAAGGTACCAGTGAACGCTTAGTAAAAGTTTGAAAGAGGGGAGGGGGTAAGATTACGTTAAGCTCAATCCTGAAGCTGATGAGACTCCTCAAGCATAAAAGTCACTTTTGATGGTTTGAAAAGCTCTAACTAGATATCGGGCAGGTAACTAAGCTTCATATCTAATCTTTTTTGTTCCCTTATTATCTATCTCTTGATTCTGAGAAGGCCGCATATCACTGTGCTCCCTGGTTCGGCAACTATCAGTTGGAGAAACTACATACAATCCTCGGGCCGGTGCGTCATTCATCTAAATGCCTTTTACACCTCTGGGCGTGAGTGGGACTTTGTCTTGTCCATACGAACATCATTCATTCGAATGCTTTTGGCCAATGCTATTTAAGCAAATGCTTTCTGGCTGAGTCCTTTTGCGAATGAGTCTTTGATATAACTGCATGAATTTTGGGTTGTTTGGTGTACTAACAAAACAAAGGCATTTCTTTGAATGCCATTGGAGTTGTGATGCTTCTGATATTTTTTTGATCTCATATCAAGCACATAGTCCTTCTGATGCCCAATGTCATAGATGTCTTGGACCATTCTCGCTCTTAACAAAGCTGAACTGTGTGTCATTCGACCTAATGCCATTCACCAAAATGCCTTTTTATACCACTGCATAGCTATGCTCGGGATACAGTGGCAAACAAAAGCATTTCAATGAATGAATTTTTGGGATACCGACATCAAAAGCATTTGTATGAATGTAAGAGGCGTAATCCACAAAAGGCATTCACGTGAATAGAGTGCGCACGAAACCATCTTGCTCAACGGCATTTAATGAATGGGCTAGCATGTACGCTTGAGTCAGAAAGGCATACAGATGAATAGTCAGGAGTTCGTTTGAAAAGTTACTTTTTTGCACATTAAGCCGAGATGTAAGACCAGTAGTAAAAGAAGCACTAAGCATAGCACTGATAAATAACTTATTTTTCAGCAGGTTATAACCAGTGCATACCAGATAGCTTTCAACCTTGTTTGGCAAGGGCCAGCTTAGGGCTTCTTTTGAAGATCTGAAATTGTATGTCGCGACCTTTCTTAACTTCTTGATAATCGAGATATCCGATAGATTCAAGTTCCCGCATTGCTTTACGAATTATCTGGTTTTGCGTACGAATAGGGGTTGTAAGAAGCAACCTTTCCCTCAACCGTTTCATATTAACGAACAACGTACCAGCTGGCATTGCTTCAAAATAAATATAGAGAGATTGCGCAGCTTCTTTTTTAGCCAAAATGTATAGAACCTGAAGGCTTAACAATGTCTTATGGTCGTAACGATACAGTTCCCACATAGAAGGATCCCCAACCAGCTCAACAGTATCGCTTTTTGGATCAATCATAGCCTTCTGCACCAGATGCGTTACTGTGAACCGACCACTACGAGAGTCTGAGAAGGCAAGCACTACCGATGCAAGGTTCATTAATGACTCTTTAAAGCGCGCACGAGTTCGTTTGTTGATGTTTGTTGAACTGATACCACACATCTTCGCAAACTCGTTAAAAGTCAGGCTAATCTTCTCGGAAGTAAAACCATATTTACTGAAAGCCATGATGATCCCGAGCCAGCACTTAAAGTCGGTAGACATAGATAGTTTGACACCAGTTATCTTGATGTCGTCATAACCCTCCGATCTTGCAATTTCCATACACGAAAGCTCATCAGAGGCATCAACTTCAAAGTTTCGGTCGCGGTTTTCTTTTGTGCCGACAGGGGTAAATACACTCAATCTCAGCAGGGCCACGGGCTGAACCGACTTGGACGAGTTAGGCGTCAGTTGATAAGTCTTACCTGATTCATTACTGGTTACGTCAAAAGGATGGATTAACTCGTTGTTTTTAATCATTAACTTAACTCGTCGGTGATAAGATTTTCATTTGGCAAACTGTTTATAACATATTCTTGCAAATGCTTTTTACGCATTTACCTAAATGCCATAAGCATTCCAGTAAATGCCTTCCTTATTCATTCAAATGCTTTTCGCATGCATCCGAATGCCGGATCCTTTCATAAAGTTACTATAATCAATGAGTTAAAGATGCCGTGATCTTTACTTGAACTCTATTGATCTTTAGTGATCTAAAGAATTGATCTAACCTGTTGAAAACAATGATAAGTCCATATAAAACAAGGAATAGCGCTCCTTTATCAATATCTACAGATCGCAAACGGAAATGAAAGTGGGTTTACTATCATTGTTTTATTCAAGACAGTTTTTATTTTAATTTTATTAAGCAAATTTTTTGAGTTTACCTTTTAGATGTATCAGCCCTATTTGGCAAATTTGAGGTTCATGTATCATGTAGTAAACAGGAGGAAGATATGAACAACAGCAAACATACAGTCATTGAAGTGGATACTAATCTAGTTGAAATTGAAAAGGGATTTAATCCCCGAGAGGCGGTAATCGGAGATTTGTGTTACGAACAAGAACCTGTCAAATCGATGATTGTGTCAATCAAACAAGCCTTTAAGGAAGGAAGGCAGGTTGATATGATCAAGGTCGTAAAAAGAAAAGGTAAATATTTAGTTCGTCAAGGTCATACTCGTTTTCATGGCTTAAAATTAGCAATTTCTGAAGGTGCTAATATTCCAAAATTATCTGTTATCTTAATCGATTATAAAAACGAAATTGAAGAATACCTTGAGAACCTCGATGGTAACAGAAGCAATGGGCTAAATCCGGTTGGGCAAGCTCATGCATTAGCTCATGCTGTTAGTCTCGGGTATTCGGTTGAAGAACTAGCAATGCGATATCAACGATCAACTACCGCAATTCGTAATATGCTAAAAATCCTTGATATGCCATTAGAGCTTCAACGTTTGATTAGCCTAAATCTAATCAAAAAAACGCTCGCCATTGAAATAATGTTAAAATATTCCAACGATCACAAAATGGTTTTAAAACATATAGAAGGTTTCTTACCTGGCGTTAAGAATATTGAGACTACAACGAGCAAAATTGTAGGCATACCTGAACACAATGCAGCTGGAGCAGGACCAGACACCTTAAATAAAGGCGGACCAGAAAAGAAAAATTCGGCAGTCACACGTAAGACTTTGGGTATTAAGCGCCTCTCGCATAAGAAAACAGAACGGCTAAAATCTGAATTTCTTGAGCTTGTGGAAAGTACACATACGGAATCTATAACGAATACTCAAACAGAACTAAAATTTGGTAGAGATAGTGCACACTTGTTCAAAAATGTTGATAGTAAAAATGTAATATTTTCTGATGATGGTGTTCAAATAATCTTGAATGATGAAAAGCTAAATATTTTATTGTCTTTACTTAACGACGAAAATACAGCAATCATTCTTTCTAAACCAAAATTAGAAGAGCTTCTGGAAATTCGAGATCTCCTTAAGGAATAAAAAACCGAGGATTAGTTGAGTGATTAAACCTATAAAGCTGACTCTTATCGATAATTATAATGATTTGCTTCTAACTCATGAAGTCCTTAAACGCAACATGGAAGAGTTAGAACACGGTAAACGTTTTGACCAATTTCCTGAAGGGCATGACCACTATGAAAAAACTGTGAAAGAAGCTGTAGCAATCGTAGAGGCACGTTTGGAGGTGTTTCGAAAATGAAATCTCTTTTCTTTACTCTTGATGGTCATATGGTACCAGCCTCAGTGAATGTATCCCTTAACGGAGATGGAAATTATTATGCACCTATCGAAAGAGAATGTAACGAATGTGCGGGCACAGGCCACAAAGGGGCTGATGTATGTGAAAAGTGTCATGGGGTACAAACAGTTGGACCCATTATTGAAAAATTAGTGGTACTAGAGCCAATTACCTTTCTCGATAACATTCCGGAACTGCGTGTTAACCCAACACTCGAAGCATGGAAATCCAGAAACCACGTACTTATTGAGAAAGCAAAAAAGGCTAACACTAAGTTTTCTAATAGTATATTGGCGCAACTAGACAATAACCGTTTTTTGACAGAACGCCAGCTGGATTGTTTCTTTACAACCTTTGATGTGATGTTGTCTGAAACTCCGGAAAATGAACAAGAAATTTTAAAACATAGCTACAATATCGGCCAGGTCATAAGCATTGAACTAACATTTACTGAAGTCAGGGCCGCGTACGCAAAAAGTAAAGGGAGTTATTTTTTTACATTTACTGGTAAAGTTAGAAATGACGGGATCGCTTTAACGGCCGATAAACAGGATCACATTTTATTGGGTGAACGTTATCATTTGACTGGAAAAGTCAGAAAATTCTATGATTTTGATTCGAAAAATTATGCTGCAATAACAGTTTTTAAGTTAAGTAAACTCCAAGACAGTTAAATGTTTTACTGCTTAAATATAGAGCCAAGACTTAAACTGTCGTTAGGACTCACTCACGTAATATTGTTGCTTACGCAATGGGTTTTATCCCTCATAAAGATCTGCGAGTATAAATCTTTTACATTTAAATTCCCCTCTATCACAACCTTTTCAATAGTAAAAAAATGATAATCTTATTAATTATAATTTTTAATTTTTTGTATACCAATACCATACAGTTAAGGCTAAAAGGTGATGATGGAGATGGACTTTAAAATGCACAATGATCTGGGTCTCGGTTTCATTTGTAAAAATGCAAGAACATCGTCAAAGCCAACGTTAAGAAAAGTTACTTTTCCGGTAAGCGCATATGAAACGTCTAAGCTTTCTTTAACCGGTTTTCAATGCCCCACAGCCTGCCGATTTCCTTTTTTTGTGCTATGCATGATAATCCATAACCATCTTTCGTCTGCATGCCCTATCAACCAAAATGAATGTTCAAATCATATATCGCAATTTTCTATCGACATTAAAGTACAAGATTGGCTTAGCCGTTCAAGAGTAGCGTTTATTGATTTCCATAATCTAAGAAATACAGATAAAACCACATTAATAACAGTGGAACATCTTGAAGCTTTACTTACTGTTATGTCAACTACTCTTGTCGCTTACGCTCCATATTCAAAAAAGAGACTTAACTTTAGCTTTCTAAATTCATTTACTTTGTCTAAAACTTCTCAAAGTTACACATTAACTTTCCCGGTAGTTCTCAGTCCGCTTTTAGATGCTCTTGGCGGTTTCATTCAGGAATGCATAACCGAAAAATTGTTAAAACGACGAAATTCGAATTTCATGGTTTACGAGTATCTTAAACGTTCAGGCCAGAGCTCTCATAAAGTGGAGGACATTAATAACGACTTACAGCTTAAAACTCTAAATATAAGACTTATGAGCGTCCTTACTGGGCTTTCTCAGCAAGGACTCATTTCATTTATTTGCGAAGGAAAGAGGGGCGACCGGAGAATAGAAGAGCTTCAGTTTATACCTTATGTTCAACGAACTCACCCTGAGGTATTAACTTTTCAGGAATGGATTAGCCCCGTTGATTAGAATTAACTCTATTTCAGCACGGCCAGTATTTCTGTTTCCGTTTTCCGTGTATTTGGCTTACTTCCTACGGATCGGTAAGCGCTGAGTCTGTGTATGACGAATCCACGCTCTTCATAGAGGCCCAAAGTGAATGGTGTCAGGCTATTTGATATCGCAACAGCAGCGCCTTTTCTGTGAGCGTCAACGAGCATATTTGCTAACAGCACGTGGTCGCTTTGGCTGAACGGTTTACCATCGTAACTGACAAAACTAGTTTTGCTTGTTTTGTCATATGGCGGATCACAATAAATCTGATCTCCTTCGCCGGTTGCGGCCAGAGTCTCCTCAAAACCAGCGGTGATCAGTTCAATACCTGAAAGACGAAATGAAAGGTAGTCTATTTTATTGAAGTCAAGCTTCAGTTCTGTATGTTTCCCCCAGGGCACTGAATAGATTCTTTCTGAGTTATAGCGGCACATACCGTTATAGCCCAGGCGATTCAGGGAGTAAAACAAAGCCGCTCTTTGAAGCGGTTGACCAGAAATACAGGTTTTGTTGAAACGGTCCCTCATCTCATAGTAGTCCTTTTCGACAAAGGTTTTATCCGCTAGGTTTTGGACCTGATTTATAAAGTTAGTTTTCTGTCTTTGAATAGTCCTGTATAGGTTGATCAAGTCTGGATTGCTATCTGCAAGCAATGCATTTTGTGCAAACATGTTCAGAAAAACGGCACCACCGCCTATAAAGGGTTCTACCCACCGGCAACTATGATCGTGTGGGTAGTGATGGCTGATGAAAGGCATCAGTTTCGTTTTTCCACCAGCCCATTTGATTATCGGCATGTGTCTGAGATGTCGAGTCAAAGTGTCTATACCTGAGAGAGAAATTTAGGTGCTGGTATCGTACCTAACCACGGGCTTTAACTAATAACTTAGGGAGCAAAAAAAAGTTGTTTAAGACGCACAGTTTTGACTTTCAGCATTGCGGATTTATAAGATTTTTCCTCACTGATACCTGAACTTTATGTTTTGGATTTATGTCTTTGTTTATGAAGCGATTTTGATGCCATCACAAGAAATGGGGAGCCCTCTTTTTTTGTGAAAAATCAGAATAGGCTCAAAAAGTACCTTTTTTGCGAAAAATTATGGATTTTTTTTTCGGTAGTATCCCCGCTACGCAGAAAGTAAGCAGAAAAATGTAACGGAGCCCCTATGAGTGTTTTACTGACAGAACCTACACAGCAAGCTAATGACAAGGTCTTTAAAACGGCCCATGTTGCCTTTTCAGTAGTTACTGGCACAGGTCGTTACGTCACTGGGCTTAAACAGTTCCGTGATGCAAACCCTGAACTTTGTACTGAAGTAAGTGACCAGAAAGCATGGGCTATCCACCCTTCAGTAATTCAGGTCACGCCAGGCTTCAACTCCCGCGAAATGGGAATGGGTGACGATTACTATAAGCTCCCTGAGGTTGAAGAACACATCTACAACATCAAGAATGCCTACATTCGAGGTGACTATGTAGACCCTATCCGAGTACGTGTCATTGATGGGGTACCTTTTGTTCGCCAGGGGCACTGCCGTTTAAAAGCCGCAATGATGGCATGTGATGAAGATCATGACATCACAATCCTTTGCGTTGAGATTAAAGAAGATGAAATTGGCTGTGAGCTCGCGACCATTGATGGTAACCGTGGTCTTGCGCTTTCTCCTGTTGCGCTTGGCGAGTCCTATCGTCGCCTACATTCTCTTGCTGGCTGGTCACTCGAACGAATTGCTCAACGTGAAAATAAAAGCCCGACGACCATCAGTTCTCTTATCCGCCTGACAACCTGTTCTGTTGTTATCAAGAAATGGATTCATGCTGACGCTATTTCGTATGTTAACGTGCTTTCACTGATCGATGAGCTCGGTGAAACAGAAGCAATTTCACGTATCAAGAAGATGATCGCGGAACTTGAGCAGGCCGATGCGAATGGCATCACGGTGAAAAAAACCCAACATGGTCAGGTACGAGTCAGACCTTCAGACTTCAAGCCAGCACGGATTCCGCCGGTTATTGCCACAAAAGCCGTAGAAGGCGTCAAACTCATCACCACCAGCTTATTACAGAAACTGGGGGATATTGAATTGCCGGAGATGACAGATTCAAGTGCTGACGAAGAAATCAACATTACGTTGAACCGCAGTACTCTGGAGATGCTGAGAAATCTTTCAAAAGAGATCACAGAATCAGAGAACAAGCAGCTTCGCCGTGCGGAGAATCGTCAGGCAAAACTTAATGGTGAGAAGCCAAAATACCCACGTAAAAAAAATGCTAAGAAGGCAGGGGAAGAGACCGATCAGGATACTGACCCACAGCCGGACGCAGAATAATTTACTTTTGGCAAAGTGTTGGTTTTGTCAGAGTCATTAAGGATTCAGGCTTTTTGCCCGCCTTTTTTAAACCTCCATGTATCGTTCTTGCCCCGTTTATGCGGGGCTTTTTTTTTGCTTCTTTCTATGAGTTGACATCTTTAAGTTTTATTCAGAGACATAAAAAACTTTTTCGTGTCACTGAACCTATTAGGTTACAGAGCGACGTTGCTATCCTGGTAAAAGTTTTTTCTAAAGGACCGGTAAAATGTCATCTCTTGATTCTGAAGCTAAACCCGATAATGCAGGTCACAGCGTACTGGCTTTAACAACCTCTCATAGCCTGGTGGTTAGCTCTTCTGAAACATTTCTTCCAGATATGCGCAAAGAGCTCGGCATTATCGCGGATCTTGTTGAGTCCTATAATGATGAACTCTGCTTGTTGAAACACATGGCTGTCCAGTTCAAAACCCACAATCACCAGAAACTTTATTCTTATCTCTCAGGCTACAACCACAGTATCTCTGAAGCGGATGCCTTGTTCGCGGAAAACGCTCTGAGATCTGAATACTGGAAACGCGTTATGGCACTCACTGATGTTTTGCCTATCATGTCGGATGCCAAACGTAACGAATGGGATAAGCAGTTTACGGCCGACCGCTATATTATGCCGCCTCAGGTGATCCCTGATTTCACAGCTGACGCTGTAGTAGGCACAGTCGTTGCTTTGCTTAATGACCGCAATCAATTTATTAAAGAAAGGGTTTACGACGTCTTCCAGTCTCTGAGCCGCAGTCATAAGACAAACAAAGCTTTTGGGTTCTCCACCCGCATGATCACTACCGGAGTTTGCGAGCCGTCTAAATACCCCTGGCAGAAATTAAGGGTGGATTTTAAAGAGTCTGGCATTTCACCACTGAGCGAGCTCCGCGTTATATGCGCATTCTTCCGTGGCGAACAGGTGAAGGCGATCCATAACACCAAATCATTGGTTGAGGCGTTGGTCGAACATGAGGGGTTCAGAAAATGGATCTGCATCGATGGCAACAGTATTCGTTTCAGGGTTTACAAAAATGGATCAATGCATATTGACGTCCACCCTGATATCGCCGAGCGGCTTAACAATATTTTATCAGCTATCGTACCGCTGGCATTACCTGCCGACCGCATGGCTCATAGCAAGAAATCTTTGGAGGCATTCCCTGTACTTAAGCAGTGCATCGACTTTGATACCCGGATGCAGCTTTCTGAACTAATGTTTAAAAATGACGGGGACAATAAATGGAGTTGCTGGACATCTTTAGGGTCTCTCGCCGAACGCAAATCTTCGAGTGTTGCCGCTGACACCCTTCGGTTCT
Source organism: Salmonella sp. SAL04162 (assembly GCF_046551535.1). Taxonomy (NCBI): domain Bacteria; kingdom Pseudomonadati; phylum Pseudomonadota; class Gammaproteobacteria; order Enterobacterales; family Enterobacteriaceae; genus Salmonella; species Salmonella sp. SAL04162. Next base: position 32,915 of record NZ_JBGDVX010000014.1, on the reverse strand, counting down.
TAGGGGCAACAGTAACAAAATACGATGTGACATTTTCCTATGATCCGTGTGAGGTTATTCGTTACATCGGCCAGATAGGGGAGATGCCTGATATTGTATCGCATCAGTTTTACCCTTCATCTTGCCGAATCAGCGAATATGTATATTCCCTGCTCGGTGCAGGGGAAGGGGATACCCTCCTGGAGCCTAATATTGGCCATGCGGATTTGCTTAAATCATTCCCTGCCGGTGTGATCGTTACTGGCATCGAGCTTGATACTTTGAATTGCCTTATCTCCCGGGCTAAGGGATACGATACGACAGAAGCTGACTTCCTCACATGGTCTAAGTCTAATCAACAGAAGAAGTTTGATTATGTCGTGATGAACCCACCTTTTGCCGATAACCGGGCCAGGCTGCATCTCCAGGCAGCTGCATCTCATCTCGCAGCCGGGGGATCTCTAGCAGCCGTTCTTCCATTATCTCTTCAGGGGCTCGATAACCTTCTGGGGGAAGAATTCCGGACGGAATGGATGGACGTTTTTGAGAACGAGTTTGAAAACACGACCGTTTCGGTTCGCATCCTGTACGCCGAACGTATTCAACAAGAGGAAGTCCTATGAGCAACCAACCCACCAGCCTGCCAGAAGAAGATATTGAGTTTGTTATGGATACCTTTCAGAGGAGCATGGGTAAATCCAAACCTGTCAGGGATACTCAAATAGAGGGCGAGAAACCGCAAAGTAAAGAGTCCGCAAACTCAACTGAAAACCCCGGTTATGAAGAATTCTTTTAATTACGCTCATGATATCCTGGTGCAGTTATTTAGAATGATATTTGAGGGATGGGGGACATTGTGATTAAAAGGCGTAACATTCGACGATCAGTTTATGGATTGCTTATTGTTCTTATCGCCGGAAATGTGTGGTTAGGCCTTAGAGCTGATAAAATTCATAAAGTGCGTTATCAGGATTTCTGGTCACCGGCAACTGTGATTAAAGTAACTGTAATGCCTTCAACGAATGAAATCCAGCTCAGTGGTAAAATCCCTAAATCGGTAAGAGTTTCAAACAATTATGTTGAGTACTCGTTACCGGGCACACTCTCGGACAAGACCATTTACCGAAGCGTGTTAGAAGATGAGATGCTCACTTTGCTTAATGCTGGAGGTCAACTTGAAGTTAAATACACTCTGGACAAGCAGACAAATCGAACTAAGGTATGCACTAAGTGCTTACGGGTGATTAAAGATATTAACCATCAATATTCAGCCACTGAGGTAAAGCATGGGCAGTCCTAAATTTGAAATTGCTGAGCAAATTAAAATGTGGATCGTTGTTTATCTAGTTTGCTTTTTAGCACTTTACTGTGTGTTAAGCGCTCTACATGCGCTTTATGATCCGCTAAATTTACCTGCCCTGACGTGGCCTATCAGCTGGTTCGTGGTGCCTGAAATGACAAGTTTTGGCAGTGCATTATTAGCTTTTGTCCTAACGCCAGGCCTTTGCTCTATAATTGCTGTTTTATTCGGTAAGTCTACCTTTAAAAAAGCTAAAACAAAAATATAGAGTTAATTAGATTGGTGGCTCAGGTTTATAAAACCTCTCACTAGAGAGGTTTATTTATTATTTTTGACTGAGATTAACAGCGTTTTCCATAAATGTATCAATAACAACCGTAAGAGACTGGCTGGTACCATGGCTATACTCAGGCCAAGGTAAAAAAGGATATGAAGAATACGCCATCAACATGATACTGGTTGGGCAACGCCAGTCCGTTGGAACACCTTTACTGTAATGGACAATCATAGCCGGGCGACTACAATCAATATCTCCAGCGTTTTTATCGAGTACGAAAGTAGCCAGAACGCCGGTGTCCTTCTGGGATACGAAAACAAGGCTGTCAGTAAAAATAAAGGCCATTAAGGAAGAGGCCAGGAAAGCGCCAGTAAATAAGGACTTCTTCTCTTTCCAAACGCGTCGAGCATATAACCCCATTAGCGCTACCGCTGAAACCATTCCGGACCACTGAGCACCCAAAGAAAAATCTGTTACTGTTTTAGATGTCATACTTTCATTAATAGTAATCATTGCGACAATGAATGGTGATGCAATTCCAAGTGTTGCTAGGACTATCAGCGATATTTCAGACCGGTTTTCTTTAGCGGATCCTTTACTTATTGCAGACATTGCTCTGAACATAACGAATGTACTGTTGAGCATCAGAAAACAGCATAAGAGCATGTATAACATTGGGTTTCCTCAACCTAGAAGTGATGGTTACCCTGTTATTTTACATAAATTTGACTCAACAGATGCTTTTAAAATCTCGCTTCCTTGAATTTAAAAACATATCAGCACAATTGGCAAACATAAAGGAGCAGCGTCTATCAAAAGTTACTTTTATGATTGGTTGAATACTCATTTTGAAGGCTAAAATCCAAAAAAGTGGGTACAAAAAGTTACTTTTGCGTCATCCAGATGCACTGCCGCCATTTTGCATTCTGTACGTTGGTTGCTTTCTCACTTGATGTCTCTTTTAACAGGCAAATTATCACTTTATCCGACCGGACCTTGTAGGCTGAATCCGTAGAATAAGGCTATAACCTATTCCCGGAGCATCATATGCGTAAAACTCTAATTGGCTGCATGGTTGCAACTGCCCTTGCTACTGTATCTTCGGCACATGCTCAGGTATTTAGCTACTCATTTACAGATACCAATAAGGCTGTTCGGAATATTAAGCCTGCAACACAAACATATCTTAATCCCGCTGGTGTTTTGACTCTGAACTTGATATCGGGTCTTGATCGGTACGAGCGAGTGACGGTCACACGAGACAGCGATAAAAAGGTTATGTATTCCTCCGTCTCGACCAAAACGAGCGTTGCAGATCGTATCGTTGCTGCCGATGGAACAGAATACTATGGAAAGGATATGGTTCTACCGGCGCTCGGAGAAGGGACCTTTACTGTAGTCAATGAAACTCTGGATATTCGCCAGACTGTAGTGAGCACATCTACTTATCATTTCATCGTTGATACAACTCCTCCACGCTATAAGAGTATTTATCCGAGTCAAAACGCAGGTTACGACATGGTACTTTCTGGGCCACTTTGGGAGTTGGGCCGAGGCGGTAGTGGCCAGTTTTCTATATTTGCAGACGGTATTGAGGATGCTAGTGGAATTGCCAAGATCCGTCTTGTCATTAAACGAAGTAATGGTTCTGTGGTCTCCGACAATAACCTGAGTTATGACACAGCCAATAAACGTGCGTTCTATCCGTGGATTAAAGATATGAACACCCAGGCTGGCATGCCCTCAAGTGATCTTGATGAAGAATTCACCTTCAATTTCATCGTTACGGACCTGGCAGGAAATACGCTTAACATTCCTCCCCAGCGGTTTTTATATGACGATCAAATGGGAGAATTTACGCCATTTGCAGTTCATGACTCACGTGTAAGCACCAGTGTTGTACCCGGCATTTCTTCGGGATACGTCCCGTTTAAACGAGGCCTTACAGTGCTGGAAAACCCCTACAAGTTGGTTATACGTATCCCAAGAACTAACTGGAAGCCATATCGAAATGGTGGCATGAGCATTACCAATAACTATGGCGGAGTACAGGTCCTTTCCGAAGATGCCACCTATGTCTACGTGGAAGTTAAGCTGCCACAGGGTGCCTTAGATGGAAACTACTATAGACCTGTGAATACATATCAATGGTCTGGAGGAGATCTTGGTCAGTATGCCAGCTGGCTCAACTGGGATCCTGCCTCTGTAAAGAGTCCGGCTTGGGGAAGTTCACCCATAGAACGACAAAAGGCTGATGGAACATGGTTCAACAGCGTAAACTGGAACCTGTTCAAGGCATCTGATATGCCTATAAAACTTACTAATATCCGGTTCAATGTACAGGCTAGGCCATATGATCAAAAAATCACTGGCGGAGCAACATGCAGTATTCCAGCTGGCTCAACAACCTGTACCGTCTCTTTGCCCCAGGATATTATAAATGGCACTACCGGCTATCTTCATAGTGGCTATGAAGTAAGGTCAACCACCGAAGCAACCTTCTTTGCCCCTATATGGGAGAATATAGCCTGGCATACACTGGGTCCCTCCGTCACTGGATTTGATTACATTGAAACCACCAACATTCTCCAGGTTTACGTGAATCAACCTGGAGATGGTTCATATTTCGACCATGTTTATGTAAATCGAGTTTGGTTGTCAGATAAAAACCGTAACAACGCAGAAATAAGCGTAACCGGCAAACAAACAGGTAGAAATATGGCGTCTGGGAACTACACGTATGAGTTCAACATGAAAGAGGTACCAGAAGGCAGTTATAACGTGGTAATTAATGCCCAAGATACATTCAACAATACCGGTAACCTCCCTTATCAAACTGTTGTCGTTGATAATACAGCACCATCTGTAAGTATTAGCTACGAAGGAAAACCGATCAGCAAAAACGTAACAGTATATGGGCTGGAGAACGTCCGTATACAGCTCACCGATGCTCTAACTAAACCATCCTTAAGCCGTATGACTCTTCGCGGTGGCCCTGTTTCTGATGCGGTGGAATTGTCTTGGGTGAATCTGGGAAACAACCTGTATGCACCTAATTATCCCAAGATCTTTCCGTCTCTTAATGAAGGCGAAACATACACTCTCACAGTTCAGGCCAAAGATGAGATGAACAACGTTAAAGAAAGCTCAGTCGAATTTAACTACCTTCCAAACAATCTCGTCAGGCTAGAGAATCTGAAAACCTTAGCTGTCAATGCTTCTCTCAAAACATCTGACAATACTCCTCTGGCTGTTCTGTATGCCAGCCAGCTGCGTAAAAAGGATGGTTCAATCGCTACAGGGCTTCAGGACGCAGTGCTTACTGTCCGTAAGGACGCTGCATTCGGCGTGACTGTAAATGGTGTTTCTGCGATGCCAGGTGAAAGCAAAGAGCTTCAACTGGATTTGGGGCTCGGGGACAGCCGTAGCTTTCCTATTTTCCCTGCTGTATCCGGCCTTACAGGCAGATCTGAGTTCATGATTAACATTGAAGAATTAAAATAAAGCAGGGCTGTTTTGCTGAAGCACAACGGCCGTCTTCTGATGCGCCGTAGCCCATGTTGTTGCAAATCAGTCCGACGTTCATTGCGTAAGTAACGCTTACTGCGGACCATGGTAGTGATTAGACTCACTACCATGGTCATTTCACCACATATCTTCTCTGCATTGCTCTTGTTGGGCAGACTAGTAACTCGTCACTAAATTGCAGCTTTTGTCTTGCTAAGTCGCTGGTATAACTGCACTACGAAATCGTCAAAAGATTTTATCCCTCATGTAGATCCAATAAATGATCCCAAAGGTGCCAGAGAGTACAAAGAAGATCCCGGTACGCTGTAGGCCGCATGGTTACTGGGCTGGAGCATTGTCACTGACAACAGTAGCGACATAAGTGACAACGGGAGTGACTTAAAAGACAATGGTAGAGACTATTTCGACGTTGGTAATGATTTTAAGTGACAATGGTAGTGAGGTTAGACTTAAACTTCCACTGTAAGGTAAGGTGACTCGCATTATTTAAATAAATTATTACTTTCAATTACTTGCGACACGAGTCTGCATGTATGCTTCTATTTCTCAAAAATTTATCCACCGAAAATGCCTGTGGCTGTGATTTAGCTTTGACGACAGTTTTTATCAGGGAGGCAAGTTGAGACCTGTATAAGAACTAAGCATTTATTTATCCCCATTTTCCACAAGGTAGTTCCAATAATTAGTACCTTAGTGTTCCTGATAGATCAAAAGAGATCCCCGCTGCCTCCAGGCCAGACGGCACAAGGCCTGAGACGTGATCAGTGACAACAGTAGTGATTATTTTGACATTGGTAGTGATTATTATAACGTTGGTAATGAGTTTTTTGACATCAGTAGTGATCAGAGCGACAATAGTAGTGACTTTTCATTAGATCTTTTTAACTTGATCTGATCCGTTGTTGATAAGAGTTGCAGGTCATTGTATGCAAAGAGTTTTTGCCAAGTTTTAATGAGTGGAGTCGTTTTTTTAGGTAGAACTTATGCACAGATATGGATCATCACAATGATCCATCCAGTGACATAGAGTTCGCTGGGGCTTACTATTCACCAATCTGTTTACACATTCAGTGATAACTTATTATGACTAAAGAGAAAGATACTGAGCAGCAGGACCTGGTCACCAGGGCTTTCTCTGTTAGAGAGAAAGAATCAGGTAAAGACATCATTTTGCGTCCTAACAGCAACCGTACGGTGCAGTCTATTGCTTTGATGCGGCTCGGGCTGTTCGTCCCATCACCAAAGAGTGTGGGGCGTCAAAATCGGGAATATAAAACGGTTGGCTTTGACGCAACGAAAGAGTTACAGACGCTCTCTTTAATGGAGAGCGAGGGGTTCACCAATATTTCAATTGTCGGTGAGCGTCTTGATATGTCAGTAGATTTTAAGACGTGGATGGGCATCATTCGAACCTATGCCAATCATCCGATTAACAATGACACGATAAGCTTAAAATTCACTGAATTCCTCAAGCTATGTACGCCTGAAAATTATCGCTCATCTACAGCGTCCAGAAAACGTATAGACGCCTCCTTACGCAGGTTAGCATCCGTTACCTTGTCGTTCACCAGTAATAACTCGTCCAAAGTCTATACAACGCATCTGGTACAGTCTGCCCTGTTAGACCCGGAATCAGATCAGGTTGTCCTTCAGGTTGATCCTAAGATTTTCGAGCTCTATCAATACGATCATAAGGTTTTGATGCAGCTGAAGGCAATTAAGGAGTTGGCCAAGAAGGAAAGCGCCCAGGCTCTCTATACGTTCATAGAGTCATTACCGCCAAATCCTATACCGATATCCCTTACTCGGCTGAAAAATCGTCTGAACCTCAAAACACGAGCAAATAGTCAGAATGCTACCGTGAGAAAGGCTCTTGAAGAGTTGGCATCGATAGGATACCTCCAGTACACCGAAATTAAGAAAGACGGAAAAGTATACTTCCAGATTCATAAGCGGGATCCCGATCTGAATTTGAACAATACTCAGCCTCCTTTAGAAGTGGTTGAAGATGAAGAAGAGAACTCAGGGTCTTCTGTTTTAGAAGGTGAGTTATGCCCACCAGCTGACCCGATAGACGGCGATGATGTTCTTACCGTCCATGATTTAACCGCTGAAGAACTGCGCTATATTCGTAGTCTTCGAAGCCAGAAAAAGAACAGCAACGCCAGCTAAAGTTAACCCGGCGGTTCAGGCTCCGGGTGCTAAATTACTTCTTCGATTTTCGTTAGTCCCAGCCCGCTCTTTCACGTCAACGGTAATGAGTCAAAAGTCATTACCGTTGTCATTGTTCTCTACCACCCTATGTAGATCGAGATTGCGAATTCAACGCTTTCTCCTGAGTCACCTGTTAACACCCGGTTTCTACGCTTTACTTCATTGGCCAGTACATCCAACGGAAAATATCGTAACGGGGTGACAATGGCAGTGAGTTGACCCACTCACTACCATCGACATTCAAATCCCGGCTTCTCTGGTAGCTATAGTGACAATGGTAATGATGTGTACCTTACTGGCATTGTCATTGTCCTCCGAGTGTGCGTTCAGCTTTGGGAGGACACCGGAACTTAATGCGGCGAGTCACGGCCATTGTGAATCTCGATTGGATTGGCGAATACGGCTTCCGGTTGGGCCAGATGTCAATGGTTATGCTTCATCCAGCTCATTACTGTAGTCATTGCCGTTCAGCTGAGCTGATGCTCCTCTCATTCTATGTGGCGACAACGGTAGTGAGCCCAGAAAGTGACTACCGTTGTCATGGCCGTCCAGTAGAGCGGGTCAACCTCTTAAATCACAGGGTGACAACGGTATTGAGCCCAGAAAGTCACTACCGTTGTCATGGACGTCTGGTTAAGCGGATCTACCTCTCAATTCACAGGGTGACAATGGTAGTGAGCCCAGCAAGTCACTACCGTTGTCATAGTCGTCCCGTTGAGCAGATCAACCTCTTAACTTACAGGATGACAACGGTAGTGAGCCTATTAAGTCATTACCGTTGTCATTGCCATCCAGAAGAGCGGATGATCCTCTCAATTCATACGGCGACAATGGCACTGAGCCCAGCAAGTCACTTCCGTTGTCATAGCCTTCCAGAAGAGCAGATGAGCCTCTTAATTAACAGGGTGACAACGGTAGTGAGCTCATTAAGTCATTACTATTGTCATGGCCGTACAGCTGAGCTGATCATCCTCTCAATTCACACGCCGACAATGGTAGTGAGCTATTAAAGTCACTACCATTGTCATAGACGTCCAGTTAAGTGGACCATCCTCTCAATACACACGGTGACAACGGTAGTGAGCCATTAGAATCACTACCGTTGTCATTGCTTTTCAGGTGCACTGATAAGGCTCTCAATAGACACGACGACAATGGCAGTGAGCAATTAGAGTCACTTCCGTTGTCATTGCTTTCAGCTGAGCTGATAAGGTACGTCATTTACACGATGACAATGGCAGTGAGCCAATCGAGTCACTACCGTTGTTAATGCCGACCAACCGAGGGAAGGGTCCGCTCAAAGAACTGAGTGACAACAGTAGTGAGATCATCCAATCACTACCATTGTCAGCTTAAACCTGTAGGACGAAGAGGCTTGTCCGATAAAATGACGACAATGGAAATGAGCCTATCCATCACTACCACTGTCATTAAAGTCCAGCGGTTCAACGTTAATCAGTAGCTCCGGATGACAATGGTTGTGAGTCAGGCAATTCCCAAGCATTAAGTGACAGCAGCGTAACACCTCTAAGCTCACTCCTGTTGTCAGGGGTTAGGGTATTGAGTCTCTACCGTCGTCAGTGTTTCTGAGACACCAGTATTGCAGATCACTACAATTGTCACTTAAGTATCGACGGGGGAATAGATGCAAGTGACTGGCTAACCAGTACCAGTTTAGATTCAAAACGATCCCATCTTTGTGGATGCACTTGAGTAAGCTCGTATGACGATATGTCAGAGAAGTGACAACGGGAGTGAGTTGCCGGACTCACTACCGTTGTCATCCCCGGTTGAAGGAAGAGGATCCCCGGGGCTGTATATTTACCGGGTATCCTTACTCAAGGGTTTCGACACTCACTCCCATTGTCGTAATCAACGAGTGTGCATTGTCTTTTAAAAGCATCGCTGGAAACGTACGATTAAAGTAACTTTTCTTTCGGTTCTTCCTTGCGAATCTCTGAAGACGTACTGGCTGATCGGAGTCAAGGAGGGCAGTAAAATTGAAGCCGTCAGTTTTACTGTCGGCTCCGGGTAGTTACTTCAACTCGTCGATCTGAATCATGAATTCTGAGGTGCCAACTTTCCCATTTTCGGAAGGATAAACGGGTAACAGAAGATTATCCCCCTGGCCCATATCTATTTGCACCTCAACTGACTCACCTGGAGCCGCCTGTGCCCCGTTAAATTTAATACCGAAGGCTGCATCCTTCCGCACAGTCAGCGTTGCGTTCTGGACCCCTTTAGCAATTTCTCCATTTGTCTTACGCAGAACGTTAGTGGACAGGTACGCAAGGGGTACGCCATCTGTCGTTTTGAGAGGCGAACTGACCGATAATGTGCGTAGATTATGTAACTGCACAAGGTTATTCGGTAGATAACTGAACTTCTGAGTATAGGTTTTGGTATTCGACTGACTATCGGCAACTGTTACGCTAATTGAATAATTTTCAGATGGTTCGAAATTTGGGAACAGCCTCGGATACTCAGGCATGTATGTATCTTTGCCTGCCGGTGACCACGTAAGCTCAACGTTATCAGCTGTGGGGCCACCTACGAGCTGAAGACGGGTTATCCTCGGGGTTGTCAGATTATCTGCCAGAGCGATCCTGAGGTTCTCCAGGCCGTACACTACCGTATCGTCTTTTACCGGCTTTCCGTCGAATGTTATGGCCACTGTCGGAGGAGTGTTATCCAGAGCAATTTCTCCGAAAGTTTTATTGGTCTGGTTCTGGAAGAAGTCCCTGATGTTGACCTCAACGTTGTATTTTCCTTCAGACTGACGGGATAAATCATAAGCAATCGTGTAGTTACCTGAGATACGAGATTTGATTACGCCTGTGGGTGACATCCGGGTACCGGTGTTCTTATCGGAAAGATAAAATTCCCTCAATGAGACCGAGTCGAACCAGTTACCATCGCCTTCAAGTGACGCCAGTACATCCAGCTGCTTGTTAGTCTCGTCATATGATATCGAGTTTATTACCGGCAGTTGTTTATTGTTCCAGCGTGTCATAATCCATTGCTCAGACCGCAAAATGGGATTGCTGATGCTGCGAACGAAGTAAAGGATCCTATTGTAGCCCTGGGTACCCAAGGCCATATCAAACGTCTCAGGCGCTTCACACGAGGTTTTTCCTGCCGGAATGGTGCAGGTCGCCTTACCGCCGATCTCTTGTGCAAAGGGCCGGGCTTCAACGTTAAAACGAAGTCGGGAAATTTTAATTGGCAGTCGTGATGAAGCCACACTCTCAAAATCCTTCCACTTAACCCAGTTCCCCTTATCATCGAGGAAATCTACCCAGGTACCCGCAAATGCAGGCGTTTGGTTTGCAGATGGGTTTAGAACGAGGCTGTATGACGGATAATACCCTCCCCACTGGCCAAAGTTCGCCATACGAGCCATATCCCCATTAATTGAGCCATAGGGAAGAGTCATTTCAACATAAGCATAAGTGCTGTCTACAGCTATCTCTTTGGGGGCGGAATATTGATTGATGAACTGAAGCCCACCTTCTGAATAAGCACGGTAGTTAGATTTTGGGATCCGGTAGACTAATCGAATAGGGTTTTCGTTAACGACCATACCGGCTTTGTAAGCCGGATAATTAGAAACCCCGGGTACGACGCTGGAAGACGTATTTGGATCATGAACGGCCCACAGTGTCATCTCACCCAGCGTGTTGTCGTAGCGAAATTTTTGAGTTGGCAGCGTTCGGCTATTACCTGCGTTATCGAAGATAACAACTTTTGCAGTAAAGTCTTCATCCAGGTTGCTGTCTGGTATTCCGGTTCCCTTAACTGAATTCTTAGAGTAAGTGTGGTACATCTTTTGGCCGGATACGTCATACTGCATCTGTGTAGTGCTGTAGAGGCTACCGTCCTGCCTGTAAATATATATTAGGCCCTTATCAATACCATTTGCATCACTTACGCCCGAAGAGGTGAAGTCATACTGCCCCGTTGCCTCTAATCCAAGCTTCCACACGTCACCAGCGGTAGAGCCAGAACCAGTATTAGCGGTAAGAGCATTTGCCGCTGGAGGGGTGACATCAATTAGCCAGTTATAGTTATAGGTCGCTACAGGCTTCTGATTGAGATCTAACACGTTTATCTGAACGACAAATTTGCCTTCACCCAAAGCAGGCAAAGTTACTTTTTTGCCGTAGAACTCACTACCGTCAGCAGCTGTTAGTCGGTCTGATACACCCGTCCGTGTAGTCGTAGTATTAAGAATGACAGTTCCAGTGTCTTTCGTGACTTTGACATTAACGAAACGATCAAGACCTGAAATAAGTGTCAAAGTTACCGGTGATGCCGGATTAAGCATAAGACGAGAAGACGGGGCGTGGATCTCAATACCGTTCGTGTCTTTAAAGGCCGATTCATATATCTGAGCTGGGGCCTGAACAGACATACCGAGTCCGGCTACAGCAGTAATAAAAGCGAGATGTTTCATTCTTATTCCCCTTTAGGTTTGGTGTTATTTTAAGCTTTTCCTAAAGGTCACTATGTTCGTAAAAGTATAAAAAACTTCTCCATATGGTGCTCGAAATTACAAATCTATAATTTGCCTTTCGACAAACCTTATTGTGCGTTCAGGACGGAAATCTTTCTTTTTGGAATTACATCTGACATTTCTGTGGTGTCCAAACTGGCAACGATTGCAAAACTTATAACATTAGCCTGAAACTATCGGCATCCACATATCGCATTAGCTGCGCGTCGTAGCTGTTCTGGAATGTCATTCCACATTCCCGCACCACTTCTGTCTTTGTTAGTGAGCAAGTCTTCAATAGCAGATGAAGCCATGTTAAGCAGGTCAGCCGAAACTAAAGGCATCGGCGGGGCGGTATAGAGGATTCGACGTCTTCCGCGTCTGTCTGGATCGTATTTATCATAAAAAGCTTTGTTCACATCTTCCCAGTGCCACTGAAGTTGCCCGGTTGCGTCATGGTGGCAAAACTCGCACTGATAAACAGGCGCAATCGACATAACTGCCTTTCCAATACGTGCCAGTACAGCAACTTCGTCAGCTCTGAGACTCATTGCTTCGCTTGGGTTACTACCCTCGGCAAATTCCAAAATTTGTTCAATACGTTCTGGTGTGAAAGTGGTCATAGGCTTTGAAAACATATTTTTCCAGTTGTGCTTACCATATCATCAGGCATTAGGAGCGTTAGCGAATAATTAACAGGTCAGGACCAAAACTAAATCCTTCCCCCATACGGTCTTCATGACGGGAGACATATGCCTTACCGTATTTCTCCAGATCCTGTAAGCGATCTTTTGCCAGATTCCACGAGTATTCCTGGCCCCACACGGGTCCGTCACGCCCGTCAAAGCGGTCAGGTTTACAATTTGCTTTCAGAAGAGCGTAGACATGCTCCACCGTGGGTAGCTGCAAAGCACTATTAGCCTGAGAAACGGCAGTATGCGTCATTTCTGTTCACTCTTTATTGATTTAGTCAGTTAAGCCGGTCAGGTAACTTTAACCGGCTACTCGTATTAAGATTTCTTTCCGGTTGCTTGTCAGTTAGCGGCGAAGATCAATTTCAAGGCGGGCTGTTTTGACCTTTGTTCCGGACTCCCTAAATGTATCATCCGGAAGAGGCGAAATTTGTCCGCCAAGTTGTTTGACTCGCTCCCTGAGCGCTTTTGTCAGTGTGTCTTCCCGGAACAATACCCCAGCTGACAGAATGGCCTGTAAGCGACCTCGCTTAGCGAGCATTGCGATGGCATGCATGACATGTTTAACGTCAGAGCGTTTAAGGAATGGTGGATTCATAACGATAACATCAAAAGTTTCATCGGGCTGGTACCCAAGAAAGTCGGTATGCACCAGCTCGACTCCTGTGCTAAGGACACTATCGTTCTTCACTGCAAGGAATCGCTCATCGTTCAATTCGATCCCGGTAATCAATGCATCCGGAGCCGCCAGTTTTAAGGCTTTCAGAATGCGGCCATCACCAAACTCTGGCTCCAGTACACGCTCCCCGGCAGCTGGTTCAGCGCGTAGAACCATATCTGTGACTAAATTCTCAGGTGTAGGGAAGAAATTGAACAGATCTCGTGGGATGTCAACCGAACCTGTCAGAATGATTTGCTCGATACGCTCAGCTGCATCCGCCGTAAAAATATGTGCCTGCTCTTTTCGGTTCCATTTGCCACCGGCGGCTTCGAGCACTTTGTTTGTCTTAACATAAATGCTGCGGTCGAGCTGGTCGGCCAGGAAAAGAAAGTTCCCTTCAGCACGGCAGCGAGATAAGACGTTCAGAACTTCAGTTGAGATTTGCATTAAAACTCCATTAAGAGGATTTACCCGCCTGGCGGCAGCGGGTTGGTTACTTAAACGGGACAATTCAGATTTGGCCTTGGTTAGTCGGCAGACAACAGCAGGGATGGGCTGTTATAAGAGAAGCGGTCAACGGGAGCCTTATCAAATCGCTGACCGCTTGCATCAGGGGTCAGAACGAGTCCGTTATGGGCGCAATGAATGTGGAGCAACATATCCCCGCCGGTGTTGATGTGTAAGGCAGGCACACCCTGATCGATTTCGAACATGACACCAAAACAGGGGTTACCTTCCTTGTTAACAACTTCACAGTGGATGTTATGTTGGCCGGTAACGCTGACCTGATAGGCCTGACTGTCCTCTTCTGGCAGTGTTTCCTCCTCCAGGCGCCAGTCCTGAAGTGTGAGGCTAATTTCAGGGGTGTCATGCTCTTTCTGAAGAGCCTGGATACCTTTACGGAACAGCTGCATCATTTCAGGAGTAAGGCAGTCTTCCTCAGCTCCAAAATGTTCTTTCCAGCCTTCAGGATCTGCATACATCCAGACGTTTTTAGCGAGCGAAGGTAAGGAAGCATCAGGCTCTACAAGGAGGTGAGGGATGTTCTCTTTGATTCCGAGATAACGTACCGGCTGGCCATTAAGCGGTAACCCATCCGACACTGTAACTTCTGTTCCTGGCAAGACGACGCTGTTTACCAGACCTCCACAATGTTCGGCCACCACGCGGCCTAAATCTGCCATAAACATCCGATGCTTTTCTGGTGAGTCCAGCTCACCAAGGAGTTCAGGTTTAAGCAGTAAACCGGTAATAATCTCAGTCAGTTCACGAGGAGATACTAATTTATACATTTTGTTTTCCTTTTCTGTGTTGGCTTTATATTACCAATCCAGATGCACGAGCTAATAACCTCCAGACAACTTTTTCAAAAATTATTTACTTAAAGCAGGGTGCTAATATGCGCAAGAAATGAATTTAGGAAGGACGGCTTCAAATTTAACTTTTTGGTTTTTTATTTTAGACGGACTTTAAAATAGCATCGTTGATAAAATAATAAACATGGTTTGTTTTTTTGTTTGTATTGACAATCAAATGGGTATAAATTAATTTACTTACATGGCGTATATTTAACGCCACCGCCCCGGCGGCACCGGGCATAAAAGGAAAACCATTTTGAAACCGATGCTCAAAAAAGATTTTTTTTCAGCTATTGAAAACCTTCTCAAAGCTGGCTTTCAACCTCGCTTTTACACTGTTAACAGTGGCCGAATCGGTCTCATTACATTCACTGATAAAAATGGAACAAAACAGGTCGAACAGGTTTATTCCTGCACTTCTTTAGCCGCCAATACTTTTGGAAAGCGCTTCACCACTTGGTTAGAAGAAATTTTTCAAAAGCATAATGAAGAAAAAGTAGCTGATTCCGGGTTCGAGGTTGGTAGCCGTGTCTGGGATAAATTGATGTATACGTTGCGCACCATTTCAGAAATTCGTGCCGGGGGGGTGCTGGTGCTGGATAACGGTGCACAGCGTACACTGGATGAAGTGCAAAAAACGGCACCTGAAACAAACCAGGTGGAGCCAAAGGAAATCTCTTCACTTCAGGAGCTGCTGAACGCTTCCAAAAATCTGGAGCCGACTTCGCCTGAGCTAATTGCGGCTCTTAATGAGGCTCTGTCAACCGCCATAAAACGGTGAATGCAACGGCAGTCTGGCACATCAGGCCTTGTCAGAGATTAGGCCTGAAAAGCACTTACGTACCGATATAACACCTAATTCCCCTCTAAGGAGATTGCCCTAAATGGCGATGAATAAAAAAGAACAAGCCGCGTATGATGAGCTGGTGGCACAGGCCAGAATAAACCGCGCTTTACGCTGGTCTGACTATGGCGTTGAACGCGATATGCCCGTACCAGAGGTCTCGGGGGAATACCAAAACGGCTGGAGCTTCAACACCGCCACTGGCACTGTTTATCCGACATGGAGCGGAACTACGGTTCACGGCACACGGGAAGAGGGAGAGGTTGTCGATGCAACCTCCCGCCGCATGCGAGGCATGAATGGTAGCCAGAACGGCATACCACAATACAGCACCAAAGAACGCGCCCTGAAGGCATTACGCTGTTCGCTTGAAATCAAGTTTGCCATGCAGCTGGATGCCATAGATAAAGCTATCGCAAAAGAAATAGAGCTGTCCACCGCTCGCCGGGAGAGCGATACATCAGATGCCTAGCGGTAAACCATCAATTCAGGCCCGTGATCAGAGGGGCCTTAACGCCCTGAAAGAGGCGGTTCCAGCGACGGCACAACTACAGATGCGGGTTACCCCTGAACGTAAACTGCGTTACGTCAATCAGGCAAAGGCCGAAGGTCTGGGTCTAACAGACTGGGTCCAAAAGCATATGGATAACGTGTGTGATCTGGCAGGCCAGCCTGAAATAACCATGTACAAAGATGATGGAGAAACAAGTGGCCAAAAATAACAACAGTCTCAAACAGCATGTCTTCAATATGCTGTCGGCTGGCAGCGAACTTAAAGAAGTGAAGCGTTTTCTCACCAGCAAGCGAGTTAAAGCCCGCCTGGCAGTGTCAATGATCCACGAGCAGGCGATTGCTGTGCAGAACACTGAATACCAGAATTATCCGGCTTATAGCTAACTGGTAACAACAATTACAGAGAGATACTTAAAATGAGCGTAAACCCAGAATACACCAGGGTTCAGCATGTCCAGATTATTCGCGAGCGAGATGGGCAGAAGGAAGTTGTTCGAGTCTATGATGAAGATGGCGACGTGGTTCTGTGTTTACCTGCCTACATTCAGGATGAGGAAATAAATCTTATTCTGCGCCGGTTGAATGACGTATATTCAGTCGGATATCGTGTAGGTGATGCAGCCCGCCGCCGCGCCATCAAAAAAGCGCTGGGGGATGATGAGGAGTAAGGCCATTTTTACTGGCAAGATATCTGTATACCGGAGTCTTTAGAGTACGTTCTAATGGCTCCGGATTATTAATACTGTTTTACTCATGCAATAAAAAGCAAACCAAAATTCTTTCGCTAATTCATTTTTAAATGCTCAAATCATTAAATGTAAGGAGCGTTATTTATCAATAGGTATGGCGTTCTTAATGGCTATTAAGCTAGTTCTGCTTTCGCTTGCTTCTGGAAATTAGGGAAACCTAATTTTACCCTATCAAAAAGTAACTTTTCTGGTTTTGTTGCATTCACGTAAACAAAAAAGTCCCGCCGGGCAGAAAAGAAAAACATCAAAAATAGCTATTTTCCCGAAAAGATCACGAACACTGAAAAAGTATCATGGGGAACCTGATCAGGAGACAACCCATGAAAATCAAACTAGCCCTGCTTATTGCATTTGCAGGTTTCAGCGCAGGAGCTTCCGCTGAAATCGCAGAATTCAGCTTTAAAGATACCCTGAACGTTAAAAAGACCGTATCGCCTGCATCCGTATGGATTAATCCGGTAACGAGCTTTGACGTTGCCGTTATTTCCGGTCTGGACCGTTATATTACGCTCAGTCTGCTGAAAAGTGACGGGAGCCTCATCTGGAGCACGAAAAGCAGCCTGGTTACCGTTGATGACCGTACCACATCTTCGACAGGCTTTGATTATTACGGCAAGACTCTGACCGTACCAGCGATGGGAGAAGATAGCTTCACCCTCAGAGAGGTGATTACCGACTTGCAAGGGAAGGAGGTCTCCCGGCAGGATTACCCGCTTGCAATTGACCGAACGCCTCCGGCAACGGGTACCATAAGTTATACGAGAAATGGGTGGAACTTTGGCAGCGAAGCGATCTTCACTTCAGTACCAGCCGGTATGCAGTACGCCAGCGTCCAGGCACTGGTCTTTAATGGACTGAGTGATAAAGGTTCCGGGCTTGCTAATGCTGAATATTTCATAACCGATGCCGCTGGAGTGGAGCGTAAAAAGCCAGCGGAAATTAATACAGTGGAAGGTAGCGTAACCGTTCAAGTCGCCGACGCAAGCAGCAATGCCCTGGCACCGGAAAACCGCTCTGAATATAAAGTGGGGATCTACCTTTATGACAAAGCGGGAAACAGGAGCGAACTAAGCCGCCGAAGCGTAATTGATCGGGTTAAGCCTGACGATATCATCCAGGTGCAGGACGCCACTACCGGATCATGGGTCTCCTATCAGTCTGGCATGACCGTCTTCCAGAACCCTATTTCCGTACGGGTATTAAGGAAGAAAAGTGACTTTACTGCTGTTAACGGTTCCAAATATGGCTGGGCGGACTCGAATTTCCAGACGTCCGATAGCACTTATAATATCTATACTTTCAAATACATATATCCAAATGTGGGGGATACTTATCATGAATTTCAGACTCTGGCGGGAGGAGTAAGACGAATTCATCATAACTCCCTCAACTTCACTCCAGCCCCGGCGATGGAAATAGCCCCGAAGATAGTGGCTAAAGAGATGTACCGGAGTGATACCAGTGAGTGGTTAACTCAGGCCTCAATCAGCGTTAAAACCGCCACCATTAGCCGCATAAAGGTAACCGCAGAACCCCGACCATACGTGCAAAAGTTCAGAACGGTAAAAAATGCAGCCTGGTTCTGCACTATTCCTGTCGGACAAAGTTCATGCGAGATGACGGTTAACTTCAACTACACCAGTGACAAAGGATTTGAGTATCTGCATCTTTACTCGGGAAAAGATGGTGACAGCATATTCGATGCGCTTGCTGGTAATTTTACGGTTATCTGGGATAACAACCCACCGGTGGTTAATGTCGCTCAGGTAAACAAGGCCTCCAAGACAATCACTATGACGGCCACCGATAATGATCGCGTCAACGCCTGGAACATCAGCTACTGGGATACCAAAGTTTTCGAAGCCACCCTTAAAAATGCCCGGGGGGAAACTTTCACCCTGAAGCCTGTGACTGTCAGTGAAAGCGATTATAAAACCAAAAACGCCACTTTCTCATACGCTGGTCTACCGGACGGGGATTATACGGTTGTTAGCGTGTCTGCCACGGATCTTGTTGGAAACACAGGAACCAAAACGCTTAATGCACCGCTGAAAATTGACTCAACGCTTCCGGTTATTGCGTTCAGCTTTAATGGCGCAGACGCAGAAGGAAAACTGGTTAAAGGGCTTGAGAACCTACGCATAAGCGTTACTGATGCCTCTGGGGATGCTTCCCTGATATCGCTTCAGCTCGCTGGTGGACCTAACTCTGAAAAGGTCACCCTTGCATTCACGCCGCTATCCAAGGATGTCTTTATTCCTGAATACCCCAGAATCTTCCCCAATACTGACGAATCGGGACAGATGTATCATCTGGAGGCTCTGGCTATTGACGAATCAGGTAACCGGACCACTAAAACGCTTAATTTTACCTACCAGCCAGCTAACCTGATTATGCTGGATAATCTCAAGACGCTGGCCACAGCCGTAGCACTGAAAGCAACGGACAACACGCCGCTGGCCATCATCCGAACCAGTGTGTTGCGTCGTCAGGACGGTTCTATCATTACCGGACAGTTAAACGGAACCCTGACTGTTCAGAAAAACGCCCAGTTCGGCGTTACGGTTGCCGGAGTTACGGTCCAGCCTGGTGAAACTAAATCGCTGTCACTGGATCTTGGTAATGGTGAAGAGCGCACATATCCCGTTACTCCCGCTGTAAGTGGTCAATCTGGCACGGCCACATTTACTATAGAATTCCCTCAAACATAAACCCTACACAAGGGTACGGTAGTATGCCGTACCCTGTTACGCCATCCTCAATGTAAAATGTAGAGTTGAGCATGACTTAATTATTACTTTCTCATTAAGTGTCTCTTAAACTGCAAACGGGAAAGTAATATTCCCGAGACGGGAAGGACTCCTTCCTTTTGGTTATAATCTATGATGCTAAACTGTGTAATTACACCGGAACAATGTCCTCGTTTAAATCGCTGGCACCAGTACATGATTTATCCATGAATGCTTTTTGATGCAATTTTACTTCAGAATGCTCTTAATTTTTTAAACAAATTATATTTGAATCCTTCGTGTATAAATTTGCAGCCCCTCTCTCAATGTTTTTTTAAAATATTTACTCTCAGGTTATTAGCCAGTAGATTCATTCTGTCATGATTACTCCAGAACTAACCGGAGGAATCACATTATGACCAAATATTATGATCGCAGTGGAATTGAAATCTCCAGCGCAAAAATCCGCTGTGTTGATTCTGTAAAAGGTACTGCGGAATATACTTTTCGTATTGTTTGCGATAAATGCAATGGGCGGGGAGAGCGTAAGCATTTTTATAGAAGTCGCTGTATGGCTTGTAAAGCCACGGGTTACAGCCTCGAAACGACCCGTACTGCTTACACGCTGAATGCGCTGTACCGCATTAATGCGCAAGCTGCCCGCAAAGTGTCAGCATCCCTGCAAGACGAGCGTTTAAGGACTGAAAGCGCCCACAGTTCTGCGTTCACAGCATGGTGCAGGTCTCATCAAAAAATGGTTGATGCAATCACCCAACAATCCAGTAGTAATAATTTTCTGGAAAGCCTTAAGTCTTCTTTAACCCACCAGCGTCAGTTAAGTGATAAGCAGCTGGCAGTTGCCGCCCGCATTTTAGGTATTCATTAATTCAAAGCCCTTTTAATTTAATTTTAAGGTCAATTATTACGGAGGAACTATGATCCATTCATTTAAAGACAGACGGCTTGAAAAGTTCTTCCGTAATGGAAAAACAACGGCAGGTATTCCTTCTGAAATTATTAACGCGATTCTGTGTCGACTTGAAACGCTGGATAATGTCAAGAGTGAGCGGGAGTTATTATCCAACAGCTTGCGTTATGAACGCTTAAGAATGACGTCAAACCGTTATTCCTCCATTCGAGTAAACTCTAAGTATCGATTATTCTTTGAATGGAATGATGGCGCACATAATGTTCATTTGTCTGCACATGACTATAAATCGCTCATCCATTAAGGTTAAAAATGAAGCTATTTTCAATTTCATCCCGGGATACAAGCATGGACGCGATGTTTTATATCCAGGCCAGTACTAAACAACAGGCAAGTTACATATTTAGTACCCTTTCCCCGAAGCCTACTGCGAACTGCCAGCTTACAGATTTGCAGAATGAGACGGTCGTCCCTTCCATAAGCCCTATTTCGCTTTCACTTAACCCCTGGTCGATCAATTCCCAGTCCCGAACCCGGGAACTGCGTATGGCCACGCATGGTCTTAACCTGATCTGTGCAGTCACGGATGAGCATACCCGTCAGATAGTTGACTTTTGCGATAACCTTGGACAGCAGCTTAAGGATCCGGACGACAAAAGCGCCTGGGTTAAGCTCATTAATTCTGAATGCGCTTTGCTTAATTCTCCGCGTCTCTATCCCGTTCTGCTTGAGCCGGATACACCGGCACAATTTGAAATCTTTGTGCCAGCTCCGGAAGATGGAGAACACGACACGGTCATAGCCAGCGTTGTTAAAGAATGTTTCGGAGATGAATGCCGGTACAGAGTAACGGACAAAGCTTTTGCAATGTCGGAAAAGCCAGTCATCAGGCTGGAAGCTCATTTCAATGACAAACGCGAAAAGGTTTTAGAACTGACCTTTTCCTGTTTCAATCTTTCACTCTCAGCGTCCGTGCATGAAAACCAGCTACGTCAGATTTTGTTACTTTGCGAAGACTTTGGCGTAAGGCTTCAGGGTAGAGCAGGGGCATCCTGCCACGTTAATATGCGCAGTGCTTACCGTCGTCTTGCTCATGTTGGCACCGGCTCTCGCCCAGGTGATGACAGTGATGTGCGGGTCTATACCTCGTTAAAAGAAGAAAAAGATGTTAAGAGGCTGCTTGATAAGTCAACCAGGGGAAGTGAGCTTGTACCGGCGAGGCACGGGCAGCAGTTTAACGGGGTCTTAGTGAATGCCACACCCGCATCGGCCACTACTGGTTTCATTTACCTTTCGCATGATTTTCCGGAAGGCCAGTTTATGATGACAGCCGAGGTGTTGCATGTTGGAATTACACCAGGCGGTATTTACTACATTGAAACACTGGACGGTTACCGGTTTATCGTGACAGCGTTTGAGAAGGGATTAATGAACGGTTTGAGGGAGTTTATAGCTGCAAATGAGGAATATTTTAAGTATTACCGCTGGTCTTAGTATCTGAGCTGAAACCGGTAGGCCAGGGAAGGCAACCGGGAAAATGCAATTTAACCTGATCCTATACCTACGACTATCTTTATCCACTTATAATAGCCTCACCAAATTATAATGCCCGATCACCGCATTTGCTTAAACCTCACATATTCTTCTTATGCTTCCCCTGATAATCTACGACCGAAAGACAAAGGAAAGTGAATACGAAATAAGATTTATGAGCACATAAAAGTTACTTTTCCTTGGTGGCACATCACAAACATTGTGGGTTTCATAATCCTTTTTGTTATTTAAAAAGGATGTGTTCAATTCTAATTAAAGGTGGTATTTTTTTTGAAAGTTTGCTGGGAGGTTATTAGCTGGGGGGATGGGTAACAGTATAATAAGTACAGATGAAAAGGAGGTTTTATGAAAGCGTTAGACGTGGTTTCAACTCAACTCAACTTTATTAATCTGTTGGATCAGGCAGGATATGCTCTTTCAGAAATTGTTGTAAAACGCTTCAGTGCTGCACCAGCCTTTAACGAAGGGCACTGGTTGTTCATTGCAGAGCAGGATAACCGCTACATTGAAGTGGTCTGTATTCTCTCTTTAGCTTCAGAAAGCGGAGAGCAGCATATTGATGTTTTTATTAATATGTTCGAAGACCCGATTGATGATGTTATTTCACGAAACATTGAAACCAAAACCTTTGCGACGCTTTATAAATACATTGAACGTATACCTTTTACTCCGGGTGTAAAGAAAGAATTCTTGAGCAGTATTGAGAACATCAATTTTAGTTAATCAAAAACCACAACTTTTTGCCACCAAGTTATTAGGTAATGCTATCAACCTGATATAATTACCTTAACATGAATATGAGCGGAGCCGGGTTATGTCTAATAATACTGAAGTCATTAGCTGTGATTTATTTTCAACTCTATCTTCACTTAATTTTAGCACCGAGGATATTACAGGTTTGACTCCGGCCAACTTTCGAAAGGGAGCTTTCTTACATGCAAAAATTTCTGCTAGCCAGGCCACGCGAGCGACTGATATTTCCATTCAATTACTCACGGATCGTGTTTCAGGTGAAATGAACTACGTAATAGTAATTGGCAGGCACGAAGGACTCCTGCAAAGCGAAGCAATTGACCCAAACGCTGATAAGCAATACCGGGAAAACCGTTATTCTCGCCATTTTATCTCAGTAACCGATGCCAATACCAAAGCCCTGAAAAAAACCTGCAAGGTAATGAAAACATATATCAAAGAGCAGGCATTTAAGCCTAACACCTGGGGGCACAGTTTCATTAAGGGTTGATTTATTCTTGCCCCGGTGAGCCGGGGCAACGCTAAATTAACCTCAAACTGTGCTGGAGGCACAAATGTCTGAAAAACACTTTATCGTTAAAATCCAGAACCGAAACGGCGACCATGAGAATAGCTATGTTCGGTTACTCGTCAGCGATTGTGAGAAAAATGCTTGCCAGACGGCACTCATTTCAGAGTGCCATGGCGAGCTTGAACAGCTGAGTTTTGAAGACGGTGGGGTTTACGACTACAACGGCGAAAATCACTACAGTGTCAGGAGCTGCGTGGAGGTTGCTCCAGAAGACGTTGCAACTTTGCAACGCTTCCTTTAACACCTGCGACATTTGATTAAATATCGGGCGTCCGCTACAGGATGCCCGTGATTTAAACGATTCCTCAAAGATCGCTGTCACTCCTGATAACTGTATTAAGAGCAGGTTTGTGATAGGTTCAGCGTAACAACATTACTGGAATTTTGGTTGCCTTGATGAAGAGCTGCTTTTCTGATTTACCCGTTAAAGACGGCACGTCCGGAACCTGGAAACTGGACACATTCGAAATTACCGCAGATAAGGCGATGAGCCTCGCCCTTCGTGCCGAGTATACAGGTAATACAGACGAGTTTATCCCGCCCGGTAGATATCGGCGTTTGTCCAACGGCTGGGATGTGGTGATGTCCAATACCCCGATGGAGATCAGAACCTGCCAGGATTTTTTAGAGCGAGCCACCGGGCGCGTGCTCATTAATGGTCTTGGTCTGGGGATGGTGCTTCACGCCATTCTTCAAAAAGAAGATGTAACCCATGTAACAGTAATTGAAAAAGAACAGGACGTTATTAACCTCGTTGCGGCCTCGTTTGCAAACGATCCTCGCGTTGAAATTATCCATGCTGATGCAATGATGTATTGCCCACCAGCAGGCGTCACGTACAACGCATGCTGGCACGACATATGGCCAGACTTCGCAACAGCTAACCTCTCACAGATGGATAAGCTGGAAATTAAGTACCGGGACATCTGTGAATGGCAGGGCTCGTGGGGCAGGGAGGAGTGTGAGCAAAAGCACATTGAGTTTCAAAATCTTGGGGCTGATTGAGTACAACTTTTGAAGGTGTCTCCGCTAAAGAAGACTGGGTCTCTTTGCGCATGCCCAGCTGTGCTGCATGACCTGACAAAGCCTATAAATAAACAGATCGGTTTGATTTAGTAATCCCCCTTCCAACCATCAGGCCGATATTTAAACTGCATCTCCATTAAGGATGGCTGATGAGCACGATTTCTACGGATTTAATTGCACGGATCTACGCAGCCTCCGAATTGCCGTTGAGCAACGACGAGCTTTATCGCGAAGTGCAGCGTGAAACTGGCATGTCGGATGCCGAATTGCACGAACTGAAAGAATTTGGGTCAGATAAAACCAGAACCAGCGGCGTCAAACACAAAGTACGCTGGTTTCAGCAGACTCTTCGGCAGGCCGGAGTCATCGAACGCGTTCCAGAAAAACGGGGCGTCTGGAGATACTCCTCTAAGACGAAAACAAACCTACACGAGTCATGGGAAAAGCTCTGTGTTGTCGGTTTCTCAACTTCTCTTGGGGCATCGGTTTTTGGAAACGCCTATGCCTTCTTCAGCAATATCACAGAGCAAATTCATCTTTGCCTGACCTCGCCGCCTTACCTCCTTCGAAATTCAAGAGACTACGGGCATGGCGGGGGGCGTGGCGAGCAGGTTTATATTGACTGGCTTCTGCGTATCCTCGAACCGATCGTGAAACAGCTTGTACCCGGCGCAAGTGTGGCATTGAATATCACTCAAGATAGCTTTAATAGGGGCAGGCCTTCACGTTCTCTGTATCTGGAGCGTCTGACACTGGCATTATGTGACAAGCTGGGGCTTGAGCTCATGGACAGGCTTCAGTGGGTGAATCGCAGTAAGCCCCCATCGCCAACGCACTGGGCATGTAAGCAACGAGTGCAGCTCTGCTCATCGTATGAGCCTGTGCTGTGGTTTACCAATGATGCGAGTAAGGTTCGTTCAAACAACTTACGTGTACTGCAACCGCATTCAGAGCAGCATCTTAAATTGCAGGCAGCAGGCGGTGAAAATCGCACGACCTTTTATGGTGATGGGGCGTACCAGCTTAAAAGCGGATCCTTTGGAAATAAAACAGAAGGAACGATCCCCAAAAATACTTTGTTTTACGGCAATAGCTGCGCTGATACGAGATTTTGCCATTCCATTGCCCGCGAGCTAGGTTTTCCGCTGCATGGTGCAACGTCTCCTACCAGGCTTGCAGCGTTTCTGATTGAGTTTTTGACAGAGCCGGGAGATGTTGTTGTAGATCCCTTCGCTGGCCTGCATAAAGTTCCCATCGCAGCCGAGCGACTTGGCAGACGTTGGCTGGCGACGGACAAAATCATGGAATGGCTGGCGATTTCCCGAAACCTTTTTACGGCCGCACCGGGATATAAGAGTAACCCCATGCTGGACGAGCTCGCCGAACTGTATCGGGCTTAATGCAAGTTAACGGTTTTGATAAAGTGGTTTGAAGCGACAAGCGGTTTATTCATTTTGCATTGTTTCTACCATAAAATGACAATATTAACGGCTTAGCATACGCCGCAGAGATAATTAGGGTGCCATTCATTTCCGGTTGTCTGTATTAACGAGTGTATTCAATATTCACTTGTTTCTCCGATATAGACCCAACAAAAAAAACTGATGGTTGTGATACAGAACTTGTTGAATTAACATCCGGTACATTAACTATATTGGTAATTTAGACGGTTTCTAAATTAAAGGTGGACAGATATGAAGTCAGATACAGAAATGGTTTCTCCTATCGAGTTGCACATTGGCGATCATGTCCAGCGGCATGGTGCTTTATTTGAGGTTATGCATATTGTTGAATCCGAATGCGATATTCCCGGCGGCATCCGGGTAGCAGCATGCATTTCACGGGTTATCGGTGACGTTACGGGCAATATTCCTCGTGGTTGGCTGGAAACACCGAAGCGTATGGCTGAGCGAGGAGTTAAGTGGGCGACGAGTCTGCCTGAGGGGCTTTACTTTAACATCCAGGGGAACGCACATGCGAAAGTAAGCCGGGTTATTCGTAATGTGACTAATTGAAACTTTTTTCTGAATTGCGGTGTAAAAGTTACTTTTCACCGCATCGTTTTCCCTAACTACTAAATCAGAGCTTCTCTGAAATAAGCGGATTTAACCGCTAGCGATTTATTCAGGCCATTTTATTCTAATCATTATCCTACACTTCAAAAATATTCATTATTTTTTCTTCTGACCTATTAGCCAGAATTCTCGATTCGGTATCATTTACTTACGGTAAATCTTTTGAAAACGAGGTAAATGGCATGCATTCTCAGGATCCTATCACGAAATTAACCCAGACGTTGCAACGCGACGATGGTTCTCAGGTTCGTGTTGTAGCGCAGCGGGGATATGGAAGTGGGCTTACAGCCTCGCTTGATGTGTACGTTCTCCGTCGTGATTCCTCTGAAAGCAAC
Organism: Salmonella sp. SAL04162; assembly: GCF_046551535.1. NCBI lineage: Bacteria > Pseudomonadati > Pseudomonadota > Gammaproteobacteria > Enterobacterales > Enterobacteriaceae > Salmonella > Salmonella sp. SAL04162. Next base: position 6,334 of record NZ_JBGDVX010000014.1, on the reverse strand, counting down.
TGGTCACTGTGCGGAAAAGATCCTCACCCAGAGTGGAGAAAGATGTCAGTAGATGAGTATCAGAAATTTGGACGCTCTGAAATGCTGCGTTATGCCACACCAGGTGAAATTCTCAGGGTGGCATCCGCTATTGGCCAGCCAATGAGCTTCCTCGATGGCAACCCTGCGTTTTAGCCCGAACCCTGGCGACGCCTTTTAAACCGGCGTCATTCTTTTTACGAGCAACAGACGGAGAAAAAATGAATCTGAACGAACGAAGCACGAGCGCAGCAACGCCAGATTTGAGCCGACTTTATCTCATTTCCGGGCGCATTATGTTTGATGATGATGATCAGGCCTACCTGGTCGAAGCCGACTCCCCTGGTGATGCAGAGGAGGCTTTCCGGCATCATATTGCTGACAGTGCCGACGACTTAGAAAAGGTGATTATAGTTTCCTCTACAAGTTTCGCTTCAGCTCACAGCAGTCGCGTAATTTGTCGGCCTGCCGTGAAGTAATTTCAACTTCCAATGATATTTCCCTCTTTATAAAAGCCGCCGTCTGGCGGTTTTTATTTGCAAAAATGAATATTAATCCTGAATGATATTAATTTAAGATGAGGTAGTGTTCATATTCTTCTTCTTAATATTTTTTCTAAAAAAACGCCTTCAGGTTATTAGTTGGTATTAGTGTATTTGTTATGATCTTCTCATCAAATACATTAATTAAATAATCAAGGAGTCAACTGTGGCAGATAATTATACTCAGGCGTCGTTTATTATTCCCTGCACTCAGGAGCAGGCAAAAATGGCACAAGAAGCAATCACATTCGTTACCGAAGCAGAAATTGCAGAAGGTGAGCGTTTGCTTGATAAGCCACTGACAGATTGTTCTCTGACTGAGAAGCTGATCCTCAGTATTATCGAGAACCACCCTGAGTATGACCCTTCTGAGCCGAGCTTTGGGCAACCATCCTGCCCAGACTGCAATTATGAACTGTTGTTCGCAACAGAAGTTACCAGCAGTGGGCTGGCAGTTTTTCATGGAGAGACCATTGATCTTGACCATGCAATTTGCCTCACAACTGCCGTGCTGTCGGTATTCGACCTCTCGGAAATGGTAACAATTACTGCTGCATTTACATGCAGTAAAAGCCGGACAGATGAATTTGGGGGTATGACTATTCTGGTCACAAAGGATACCCACTATTACCAGGATGGCTGTCAGTTTTCTCGTCTCATGAATGAGGCTCACAAAGCCGGTATCCAGTATGCTCTGTGTAAAGTGACGCATTACCACGGTGAGAGCAGCTATGTGGCAAGCTATGTCCTGAGCTGCGACGTAGCGGATTCAGCCCAGGAGGTCGTTAACAAACGACTGAAGGCATGTGCCGGAAAAGAGCCAGAAGACGGAATCTATATTCTGTGTGAAGAAGACAACACTAGTCTTTCGGTCGAACTCGTTACAGAACTGTCTCCGCTCGATTACGACAAGCTGAGCAAGCTTCTCCCTTCCCTTGACACCCTTTGCGGCGCTTAAGCCTGCCAATTACCGTAGCCACCGGTTTCCCCGGTGGCCTGGAGCCTGCCATGACCAATAAATTCATAGTTTCTACCGTTGATTGTATCAATGAATTTGCAAGTGACGTTCCGCAGAGTGTTTCCTTACGGATAGATACAATGCTTGAACAGCGTATCCGCAAATTGGCGGCATACGTGAAAGAAAACGATCTTCATTTAACTGAGTTTTACTTCTATGAGGCTTTGTTGAATAAATCGAACTTTTGCTGAGTTGAAGGATCAGATCACGCATCTTCCCGACAACGCAGACCGTTCCGTGGCAAAGCAAAAGTTCAAAATCACCAACTGGCCCACCTACAATAAAGCCCTCATCAACCGTGGCTCCATAACTTTCTGGCTGGATGATGAAGCTATTCAGGCCTGGTATGAGTCGGCAACGCCTTCATCACGGGGAAGACCTCAGCGCTATTCTGACCTTGCCATCACGACTGTGCTGGTCATTAAACGCGTATTCAGGCTGACCCTGCGCGCTGCGCAGGGCTTTATTGATTCCATTTTTTCTCTGATGAACGTTCCGCTACGCTGCCCGGATTACAGCTGTGTCAGCAGGCGGGCAAAGTCGGTTAATGTCAGTTTCAAAACGCCCACCCGGGGTGAAATCGCACACCTGGTAATTGATTCCACCGGGCTGAAGGTCTTCGGTGAAGGCGAGTGGAAAGTCAAAAAGCATGGCCAGGAACGCCGCCGTATCTGGCGTAAGCTGCATCTCGCCGTTGACAGTAAAACACATGAAATCATCTGCGCTGACCTGTCGCTGAACAACGTTACGGACTCAGAGGCCTTCCCCGGGTTAATCCGGCAAACCCACCGGAAAATCAGGTCAGCCGCCGCCGATGGCGCTTACGATACCCGGCTATGTCACGATGAACTGCGGCGTAAGAAAATCAGCGCGCTTATCCCGCCCCGAAAAGGTGCGGGTTACTGGCCCGGTGAATATGCAGACCGTAACCGTGCTGTTGCGAATCAGCGGCTGACCGGGAGTAATGCGCGGTGGAAATGGACAACAGATTACAATCGTCGCTCGATAGCGGAAACGGCGATGTACCGGGTAAAACAGCTGTTCGGGGGTTCACTGACGCTGCGTGACTACGATGGTCAGGTTGCGGAGGCTATGGCCCTGGTACGAGCGCTGAACAAAATGACGAAAGCAGGTATGCCTGAAAGCGTGCGTATTGCCTGAAAACACAACCCGCTACGGGGGAGACTTACCCGAAATCTGATTTATTCAACAAAGCCTCTTTTCTTTTAAAAATAAATTATTCAGATTTATTTTCTATTGATTTAATGAGGTAGGGAATGACAGAAAGTGCTTTGCTTTTGCGAGAGGCATTTAATGAATCGGTTAACTATATGACATGGTCTTTTTATTCACTGATAACTGCTTACGTTTCGATGGCTTTTTATGATAGAGTTGAGGTTAAGACCCGAATAAATAATTATCTGAATAAGTTACTTTTCGTGATTGCTATGTCCGTTTTTATCCCAAATATGTACTTTGTTTCAATGGTGTTCAGTCAGAAGTTAGGCACCGCAGCTGGCGTTGCGTCATTCATTATTGGGCTACTTTTCATGATGTTAAACTCGGCACCTGTAATTACTGGTATCGTACAGCAGCGCAAAGATTGAGTTTTATGAGTATAGTCAGTTGGGTTTTCATCTGTTTTATCAGACTTAGAAAAATGAAATCTTTCAATTCATTGATTTTAAACGCAAAAAAATTTCTAAATGATCAGAATTATAGGGTGCTCATTTTGCACAGCAGTAGGGGTTGACCATTCAATGGAAACGCTCCTTCGAACTGACCCGGAGAAATACGGTTATCAGGCTGGCCTGAGTCGTCTTCAGCGATTTCTTTCTAAGATCCAGTACGACTGGAGCCTGCGGGATTATATCGGTCGTAAAGTGTTCGAAGGCGGATATGTGCGTCTTCAACCCAATATCTTTTCTTCGTCCCTGACTGAACGTCTTTTTCATGCCTGTTGCAGCCTTGATTATGTTGAAGCAAGACGTGCGGCAGAGCATCGCAGAAAGCTACTTTCCGGCGAGGTTGACGATACGGCTTATAACCGTCGTATGGCTGAGCCACAATTTCGGCTTGTACAGGAAGCAAACGTGATCCACGTTGATTTCCTCTGGTCGTTGCACTGTTTCAACCCTCGCCCGTTTCGGGCAATTGAGATCTATCGCAGGGTCTGGGAAGAGGCCGATCTGGACCTTCTTGAGGATGAGCCTGACATGCAGCCTGTGCCCCGTACACCAATGCCAGCTCCACTCTGGATGAAACTGCCCGGAGGCCGGTTCGGTACAGCTTATGATGGACTGACTGATACGTTGCCGCTGATGACCTATTTTGACGGGCAGGCTGACCCCAGGGCTTCACGTAGCCTAAAGACCGGAGAGAGCAGTTCTGTCGTCGTGGCATTCGAGGAAGAGGATGAGCTGACTGTTGAAGAAGATACGGCGTCCTGGATTATCTGGCATGAATACGACGGGTTACGCCAGCGCATCGCTGACGGTGAGTTTACTCCAACGACTGCTGCTCAGTATCTTCTTCGTTATGGCGCGGTCCGAATTTCAAAAGGCAAGGGCGCTGTCTATCATCGTCTCGCACAGCGGGGACAAACCTTTTCCCGCCTGGGGATAGGCGACAGAGTGTCGCTTCCAGAGCTGGTTGCCAGTCGGCGTTTTAAAATACTCAGTGATTCTGCATACCGTCAGGTTGTAGCCCGGAAATTGCGTGGACAGATAAAAAAGTTCAGATTCTGGGCATGCGTAGCTGCCTGTGTTCAGTTGCACGTACACAACAAGACGGCACTCGGAGAAAGAATTTTAACGTTACTCGAAGGTGAGAGGGAACAGCAACAAGGTGCGATCCAGGCGAAGCTGAAGGCGGGAATGATGGATGCAGTTCTAACTCTGTGTAACCAGCGACTCCGGGTGAAAGAAAATACTAACCAGCCAGAGGAGTTCCGCTATTACCGTGCCGTAAGAGCTCGTTTCATGCGCCATTTATCTGAATGCCTTAAGCCAGAAAATGGCGGCGTTATCCGTGACGTTATCTGGGAACTGAGGGTGCTGAGCAGTGCTCACGGTACGACCAAAACAGGTTTTTACTATGTCGATAGCAATCGCCCGACAGCGAAAGGACTGTTAAACCGCCTTCTGATGAGGATGGTCAAGCAGGTCGTATAAGCGTCTGAAACGCGAAACACACGAAAATGGAGGGGTTATACAAAAAAAACTTAGCTTTGATCGTGATGTAATGTGGACATCATGTCCAAGCGTTGCTGCATCCAGAAAAGTAACTTTAATCCTGTTGATACAGCCCTTGCATTACCTGTTTACGCATAGCGTGGAAACGTTCTAATTAAACCAGACGAATATAAATTTAAATTAATTCACTCACCCCCGGAATCGGGGAACTAAACAAAAGGATCATCAATGCAAAATCAAAATACACCCGCTCAGGAAAAACACACCGTATACCTTTTTAATGCCGAACATGCTGACAAGACAGCCGCCAAGCAAGCCGGGAAACTCTTCACGCTGGACATTGAACACCCAATGACCCTCAACGATCTCTCGCTGCTGTGTGAGTCGGTCGCGGACGCTGTGGGAGCACCTGGCGGAATTAAATATGAAATCACAACAGAGCCTAATGGGGTTCAGGAGGAATACTGAATCAGTGTGGTGTGAGTCCATTTTAATTTGACGTTTCATGAGTTCTATCGAGAGGCTGAAGTATGACTTTGAAAATGGAAAGTTCCCGGACTTCCAAGCCTGAGGGGCCATTTGTATTAATCACTTTTGAGGGGGACGAATTTCTTTTTGATGACAGACATAATGTCGTCAAGATAAATGGCAGGCCTAAAAAAATGGATGTAAAGCGAAATTATTTTGAGTCCGATCTGGGAGAAGGGAAAGCGAAATACTGGACTTTAAATATCGAAGAGGCTCATCGGTTCAATTCGATTGATGAAGCGACAGAACAACTTTGTAAACTGAGTCGCCCTCATCTGATCAAAATTCGCAAAGTTGAGGGGGTATCTGAATGACCAAAGAGATGTTTTTACGCATTTTAAATGAGGCACAGGCTCGTGTGGATAACGATTCGCTTCCGCTTGATGTTCGTATCCGGTCACGCACCACGGTAAATGATTGCGTCATCCGGGCAGATAAAGAGGGGTGGCCTATTGAGTATAAACAGAAGGTCTGGGTAGATGCAGTCAGTGGCTGTTATCTTTAGCGGTTACTTAAGCCAGTTCCTGTGCCCGTGAGCTTAGTAAAGGCGGAAAATGATATGGTCAAGGTGATAAATATCAACGGGAATTTAGTTGAATTACCTGAGCCCTCAGCAAAGTTATCCAAAGCTGAATCACCTGATGGTAGGTTCTCAAAACCTAAAAATAAGATCTCTAAAATACAGCGAGCTGAGCTGCGAATGAAATTTGGGGGGCGTTGTGCCTATTGTGGTTGCAAGCTTCCTGAAAAAGGGTGGCATGCCGATCATGTTGAGCCTGTTCGACGCGACTTTGAACTGGTGAGAGCCCCTGTCGGCAGCGGCGTAACTCATGTTGCCCGAAGTACGGGTAAGGTTATGCACCCTGAACTGCATGCTATAGAAAACTTATTTCCATCATGCGCCCCCTGCAACCTTTTTAAAGGAGCTTTTAGTGTTGAAGGAATGAGAAAAGAAATGGCACTGTTGCAAATAGTCGGTGGTGATAAACTTATCATCCCCTTTTGCTGATGGAGCTGCACATGAACCCATTCAA
>NZ_JBGDVX010000013.1:0-163470 GCF_046551535.1 Salmonella sp. SAL04162 | reverse complement strand
GAAATACAAAACGCCCGATGATGTTCATCAGGCGTTTTACAGACAAAAAACTGTCAACCTATATCAGGACTAGTCACATTTCTGTCCAGGTTCGTCCATATCTGTCTGTAATTCAAAGATAATTTATTTTTCGCTAATAACCATATTTATTTTATGGCCTTTACGTGTTGGTCATTTTTCATCCATTGACATCCACGCGATCTGGGGGCAAAAAGGGGCAGATCCGGTTCGATAGAGGAGTGACCCCCAAATGGCGCTTACAGATCTCGCAATCCGGCATGCCAGGCCGCCTGGCAAGGCATACGGCTTTCTGACTGCCACGGTCTTTACATTCAGGTGACCCCCAGCGGATCCAAGCTGTGGTATCTGAAATTTCGCTTTGGAAACAAAGAGAACCGCATGGCATTAGGCCCTTATCCGCTCATTTCTCTCGCACTGGTAAGGGAGAAGCAAGCGGATAGAAGAAGGCTTATTTTAGAAGGCATTAATCCGGCGGAAAAACGCAGAGAGGACAAGCGGGGTGGAGAGCCCCTTTATACGTTCGAGTCCGTGGCGCGCGAATGGGGCGCCAGTAACATAATCTAGTCGGCGGAACATTCGACAGCGTTATTTTCTGAGCTTACAGGTTCCAGTATTGCACTGAACGCTGCCCAGTCGAGCTCACGGGTTTCTGGAACGTGCTACGTAACCGGTAACCCTCTTCTGGTTCAGTTATAACGCTTTTATGTGACATGCAGCATGATATGGTCGTTTTCTGAACTCCGTATAACCTGAGTATTTTTATCGAAGCGTGAACAAAACATTGCAGCCAGCCTTTCAACGTGGACAATAGTTATCCATACGGTGATTTTATATTCGATAAATCAATGGGTTTCATTGAAACATAGGACTGGTAATGGATGACAATGCTTTAGGGTTTGCCTCATACTGGCGCAATTCGCTGGCAGATGCTGAGTCAGGAAAGGGCAGTTTTGAACGCAAAGATGCCAAAAACTTCACTCACTGGCATGGGATAGCGGCGGGACGTCTTGACGAAACGATCGTCGGTAAATTTTTTGAGGGAGAAAAAGACGACGTCGAAACAGTCGATGTCATCTTGCGGCCAAAGGTTTATTTCCGGTTACTGCAGCGTGGAAAGGACCATTCCGCTGGTGCGCCTGATATTGTTACCCCGATAGTGACGCCAGCCCTGTTGAGCCGTGAAGGTTTTTTATATCCGGCGCCAGCGACCTCCATTCCCAGAGACCTGCTTGAACCTTTGCCAAAAGGGGCATTTTCAATTGGTGAGATTGGGCAGTATGATAAATATAAAACGACACATACCTCATTCTCTATCAACTTTGATGACAGCGTTGATAGGACCGCCGAAACGGATGAAGAACGAGAAGCACGATATGCAGCCTGGCAGCAGGATTGGCGTCAATATCTGGATGATTCAGAGAAGCTACTGAAGAACGTTGTCGGCGACTGGATTAAAAATCCCGAGCAATATGAACTCGCTGAGCACGGTTATATTGTTAAAACGGCGCAATCTGGCGGTGCCAGTTTCCATATCCTTTCGCTTTATGATCACCTGCTTGTTTGCAAAAAGGATGTGCCGCTCTTCAATCGTTTCGCCTCGCGAGAGGTTCATGCTGCAGAGTCATTACTTCCTCCCGAAGCAAAATTCAGCGACAGGCTTGGACACTCCGGGGATAAGTTTCCGCTGGCAAAGGCTCAGCGCGATGCCTTAAGCCATTTTCTGGATGCAAGGCATGGCGATATCCTTGCCGTTAATGGTCCACCAGGAACCGGGAAAACCACGCTGGTGCTTTCTATCATCGCCACGCAGTGGGCCCGAGCGGCTCTCGAAAAAGCGGAGCCTCCGGTTATTATCGCGACTTCAACGAATAACCAGGCTGTAACGAACATTATCGAGGCGTTCGGGAAAGATTTTTCCCAGGGCACTGGTGTAATGGCCGGACGATGGTTGCCAGAGCTGAAAAGCTTCGGCGCTTATTTTCCCTCAAGCACTCGTAAAGCCGAGGCCGCCAAAAAATATCAAACTGAAGATTTCTTCAACCAGGTTGAGTCAAAAGAGTATGTAGAGGATGCACTGCTGTTTTATCTGGAGAAAGCTAAGGCAGCCTTTCCTGAAAAAGAGTGTTCATCCCCTGAAAAGGTTATTGAACTCCTGCATGGTCAGTTGGCAGCAAAATCCGAACAACTGGTAAGGCTGAACACAACATGGCAAACGTTAAGCCAGGTTCGGGCAGCGCGTGAGCTTATTGCTAACGACATTAAGCAATATCTCGATAATTTAAATAAATTACTTGTCGGGCAAGAACAAAATGTCACTCTACTAAAAAGTGCTAAAGCGGAATGGAAAAAATATCGGGCCAGTGAATCACTGATCTATCCATTATTTTCATGGCTACCAGCGGTTCGCAGTAAGCGGCAGTACCAAATACAACTGTTTCTCGAAGATAAATTAGGTGCGCTGATTGCGGGAAATCAGTGGTCTGATCCTGAAACCATCGAACGTAATATCGATAGGTTACTTAATTCCGCCGAGCGCGAGCAAACAACCTACCGGCAGCAGATTGACTCCGCGCATGAAATCGTTCTTAAAGAACAGCAGGCGGCTCAGGAATGGCAGAGGCTGGCACTTGATTTAGGGTATGAGGGGGGCGAGGAACTGAGCTTCTCACAGGCAGATGAGCTGGCTGATACGCAGATTCGCTTCCCTGCATTCTTACTGGCGACCCACTACTGGGAAGGTCGTTGGTTGATGGATATGGCCAGCATTGATGATCTGCAGAAAGAAAAGGGCAAGAAAGGTGCTAAAGGAGTAGCCGCTCGCTGGCAACGCCGAATGAAACTTACCCCATGCGTGGTCATGACCTGTTATATGCTGCCCGGCAATATGCAGATAAGTGAACACAAAGGACAACGTAAATTCGAGAAAAGTTATTTATATGATTTTGCCGATTTACTCATTGTCGATGAAGCCGGGCAGGTGCTTCCTGAAGTGGCTGCTGCTTCGTTTGCTCTGGCTAAAAAGGCATTAGTGATTGGTGATACGGAACAGATCCCGCCAATATGGAGTATTACTCCTGCTATTGATATAGGTAACATGCTGGCGGAAAAAATTCTGTCAGGCAGTACGCAAGAAGAGATTACTGAGAAATATACGGCAATCGCAGAGCTTGGTAAAAGCGCCGCATCTGGCAGCGTCATGAAAATAGCGCAGTGTGCTTCACGCTATCAATATGATCCCGAACTGGCACGTGGCATGTACTTATATGAACACCGCCGGTGCTTCGATAATATTATTGGATACTGCAATACGCTTTGCTATCACGGTAAGTTGTTGCCTAAAAGAGGATGTGAAGAGAGCAATTTAATGCCCGCAATGGGTTATCTCCATATTGATGGTAAAGGAGAGCTGGCAAGTAGCGGAAGCCGATATAATTTGCTGGAGGCTGAAACGATAGCGGCCTGGCTGACAGATAACCAGCAAAGTATTGAAGCGTATTATGGTAAATCGCTTCATGAAGTTGTCGGTATCGTGACGCCTTTTAGTGCGCAGGTATCGACCATCAAACAGGCGCTGGATAAACAAGGCATCAGCGCAGGCGCGAATGAAAAGTCGCTTACAGTAGGCACCGTGCATTCTCTTCAGGGCGCTGAAAGAGCGATTGTTATATTCTCGCCAGTCTATTCAAAGCATGAAGACGGCGCGTTTATTGATAGCGATAACAGCATGCTGAACGTTGCTGTCTCCCGAGCTAAGGACAGTTTCCTTGTCTTCGGCGATATGGACCTGTTTGAGATCCAGCCAGCCTCATCTCCGCGGGGATTACTGGCAAAATATCTCTTTGAGTCAGAGAAAAATGCACTCTTTTTTGACTATAAAGAGCGTGAGGATTTAAAAACTTCCGAGACCAAAATCTACACACTCCATGGTGTGGAGCAGCATGATAATTTCCTGAATCAGACGTTTGAAAATACCGGTAAACACATCACGATAGTCTCTCCATGGCTGACCTGGCAAAAGCTGGAGCAAACCGGTTTTCTTGATTCCATGATTGCGGCGTGTTCACGTGGTATTAACGTCACGGTAGTCACTGACAGAAGCTACAACACTGAACATAATGATTTTGAGAAGCGAAAAGAGAAGCAGCAGAACCTCAAAGCGGCGCTGGAGAAACTGAACGCCCTTGGTATTGCGACAAAACTGGTCAATCGTGTTCATAGCAAAATTGTTATTGGTGATGATGGTTTGCTGTGCGTGGGATCGTTCAACTGGTTTAGCGCGACACGTGAAGCGCGATATGAACGATACGATACATCGATGGTTTATTGCGGTGATAACCTGAAGGGCGAGATTGAGGCAATTTACAATAGCCTTGAGAGGCGTCAGGTTTAGGGTGGGAATCTTGATTAGCCATCTTATCGACTGTTTTCCAGCGTAAGATGGCTGTATTACCTGGTGTGATACAAAAACTATATGATTTAGCAAACAATTATGTATGTCTGATACTGTAAGATTCACTGCGCAGTTTGTATGTACGCCCCAGAACAATTGGCAACACTATTGGCTAGCTCTCATAATTAGTACGCTCTGTTGAACGCATATACTGATCAAATATCCAGAACAAATCATTTCATCTGGGTCAAATGAGTGATATATTTTCACCCATAAACCCCGAGGAGGCATTATGTCTGAATTCGATTTATTTGCGCAGGAACTGCTAGAAAAAGCAGAAGCAGAAGAAAAACAACAACAAGAGCGCGACAGGAAGCTGATTGATCGGGTGCTTGAAATTTACGACCAGAAGTATGTCGCAGAACTACTAAGAAAAATAGGTAAAAATGAGTGGAGCCGCGAAACACTTAACCGTTGGGTAAATGGCAAGTGTGAGCCAAAATCGCTCACCATGGCTGAAGAAGCGCTGTTACGGAAAATGTTGCCGGAGCAACCCGCTCATCATCCTGACTATGATTTCCGCTTTATTGACCTGTTTGCCGGTATTGGTGGTATCCGTAAAGGATTCGAGGCCATCGGCGGGCAATGCGTTTTTACCAGTGAATGGAATAAAGAAGCGGTACGTACCTACAGAGCAAACTGGTACAACGATGAAGATGCGCACACATTCAATCTGGATATCCGCGAAGTCACGCTAAGCGGAGAAGAAGGCATCTCAGAAGAGAAAGCCTACGCTCATATCGATCAACATATCCCGGATCATGACGTCCTGCTGGCCGGTTTTCCCTGCCAGCCATTCAGTCTGGCTGGGGTAAGTAAGAAAAACTCGCTCGGACGCGCACATGGATTCGAATGTGAAGCGCAGGGCACTCTGTTTTTCGATGTCGCCCGCATAATCAAGGCAAAGCAACCAGCCATTTTTGTGCTGGAAAACGTGAAAAACCTTAAGAGCCATGACAAAGGCAAAACGTTTAAAGTCATTATGGATACCCTTGATGAATTAGGCTATGAAGTCGCTGATGCCAATATCACAGGGAAAGATGATCCTAAAATTATTGATGGTAAAAATTTCCTGCCACAACATCGTGAGCGTATTGTTCTGGTCGGATTCCGCCGTGACCTTAATATCCATCAGGGATTCACATTAAAGAATATTGATAAATTCTACCCTGAGAAAAGACCAACATTTGGTCAGCTTCTGGACTCTGTGGTTGACAGTAAATATATACTGAGCCCTAAGTTATGGGAATATCTCTATAACTATGCTAAAAAGCATGCTGCCAAAGGTAATGGATTCGGTTTTGGTCTGGTTGATCCGAATAATGAAAATAGCGTCGCGAGAACATTATCCGCTCGTTACCATAAAGATGGCTCTGAAATTCTCATCGACAGAGGATGGGATAAAGAACTCGGCGAAATCGATTTCTCTAATCCAGAGAATCAGGAACAAAGGCCAAGAAGACTGACGCCCCATGAATGCGCAAGATTAATGGGATTTGAACAACCCGGAGGCAAGCCATTCCGAATCCCCGTTTCCGATACTCAGGCCTATCGCCAGTTTGGGAACTCAGTGGTCGTTCCCGTTTTTGAAGCCGTGGCAAAACTGCTTCAGCCTTATATTATGAAAGCCGCTGCTAGTAAGGTGACCAAAAAATAATATAAACAGATCCCCCCGGAATTTATCCGGGGGGAAACAGAATCAAATTATTTCATCGGCATACAATGATTTAGTTTCATCAATAAATGTTTCTAACGAAATAAGATATTCCCGGATAGCTTTTGGGTACTTATCATGAAGGCTACTGGGCACAACTAACCTGACCCTTTCCTGCTGCATCTCTTGAAATTGAGCAACAGAAACACCTTCCTGAAGGGTAAAGAGATAAATATCCTGAATCCTGTCTGCCTCATTTAATATCTGCCGCCAGCGATCTTTACAGGTCGTTTTTACCGCTAACATACGCAGTTTCTGCTCTGGAAAAGCTTCATCGTGATAAGCTTGCGCAGAGGGGAATAAAAAATCTGGTTTCTTATTTCCTTCCGTAACGGCCTGAGTCTCAAAAGTTTTCAGTCCATACTCATTAAAAAGCTGTTCAAGATGCAGCTCCAGTGATTTTCCGGCTCGTGATTTTCGTCTGTTGCTCACGGAATTCGCCAGTGCAATAAATTCATTTACGGAACCAAACCCAGACTGAACTATACCCAGCACATGCATTTCCTCCACCAGCAGAAAAATTTCGTATTCAACACGACGACGTTCAATGAGTTGCTTATCCGGGCCTACGACATTGGGGGAATAGTGAGCTGCTGCATACTGGATAATCTCTTTACCCGAAGGGAAATTTGTTCTCCACTCTTCCGGAAGACAATACCCACTGGAAACCGGTTCTTTTAAAGCCAGACCGCCCAGAATCTCATTTGCGGGACCATAGACTAACGATCCGGGAACAATTTCTCCGAGCGATGACTCAACAATATCTTCTTCTTCAGCGTCATGACACACCCAGATATCAACGCATTGACTATCTACTCCCTGACGATGATCAAACGCCAATAAGGCCAGTGCCCCCGTGTTTTCAGAGTTTTGCAGAGGATTCTTTCCTCCTCCCCATCGGGTGATACGCTTTTCATTTCGGGTCTTACCAAAAAAACGTCCATTGTAATAAACGGCTCTGGCCTCACTGTCCGGGCAACTGTGCGAGGAGGTATGTGCATTCAGCGTCACGGACGGGTTAAGATCCCTTGTATGATTAATTGAAGGGAAAAGATGCTCAACAATCCCAGAAGGTATGTAAATGCCAACCTGATGCCCGCCCGTCGCACCGGTATCGTTGGCTGACAGGCGCTTGATGAACATATAGGTGTCACTGGTTGACTTATCTAAAAGCCATGAATGTAGCCCCGACATCATCACTTCCTCGCTGTAAAAATATCTCTGATTTATAGAGGGTTATCCTGCCACAGCTCTGCTTTTGTGAATACTCACGATGTCGTTTTATATGATGTCGTTCTTTTCCTTGTTCTCCCGTATTTAGTTCAGATCCCAAGATACTTTAAAAACCGTTTTCAGGTCGTTTTCTGAAATCTCAGTTAAGAGATTTTCACGTGCCAGGGTGCGCAGGTCATTACGCGCAGTGTTATCCGATACGCCAAGCGCTTCCGCTACGCCTGCCGTGGAATATTTCTTGCCAGGTTCCGCCAGAGTGATGTTCAGGAGTGTGACTTGCCGTCCACTCAGCCGCGATAAGCGCCCAGATTTATACAAAAAAAGATCAATTCGGGCAGCGCGGGCAACCAGATTGTCTACATGCTGTAAAAGCCTTGTCGTAGCTCGATGGATAATACTTGTAGTGGTCAAGTAATCGGCCACGGTTCTCGCACTATAGTCTGTAGCGCGCTGGTGGAGTCACACCTGTAGTCAAGCGACGCATAGAGCGCCAGATGAACCATTACGAGCGCAAGCAGAATTTATAAGGGCGGTGCCTTAAAGAGCACAGGGAGATTGTAAGCAACCCGATATTGCTGGCTTTTGCTTAGCTTGCTGACGGGATTCGTCGTATGAAGCATGAAAATTACCTCATGTTTTATATAAGGATTCGACACTATATCAAAACCGGTAACTCTCAATCTTTCAAAGCTATGTGTCAGATCAGGTCGTGATAAGACACATAAATTTAAAAATCTATATATCTGGCCAGATAGACTTTTTTATAACAGCTTTATAAATTAAACAAATCTGCCATAGAGACAGATTTGTTTAATTTATAATTAGAGGTTTGCAACGTTATGATATACTTTTTGCACATCATCATCATCTTCAAGGGCATCAACAAGTCCTTCAAAGATTTCTAAATCTTCTGGTGAAAGTTCAACTTCTGATTGAGCAATCATTTCTAATTCTGTTGTTGAAAATTCAGTAATTCCAGCGGCTTTTAGCGCTGCGATTCCTTTATGCAGGTCTGTCGCTTCAGTATAAATAACGATGTTCCCTTCTTCTTCGGTTACATCACGAACATCAACTTCAGCATCAAGCAAAATTTCAAAAATATGGTCAGGGTCTGTTCCTTTAAATACAATCACTCCAGTATTGTCAAACATATAGCTGACAGCACCTGCCGCTCCGATATTCCCGCCTTTTTTATTAAAAATTGTGCGGATATTAGCAATCGTACGGTTAACATTAGACGTCAACGTTTCAGCGATAACCATTGAACCATTTGGTCCAAAGCCTTCATAACGCCCTTGCACGAACGTTTCATCTCCGCCACCTTTGGCTTTATCAATGGCTTTATCAATAACATGTTTTGGAACCTGTGCTTGTTTCGCACGTTCAATAACGAATTTTAAAGCTGAGTTTGATTCCGGGTCTGGTTCACCTTGTTTAGCCGCAGCATAGATTTCTACTCCAAATTTTGCATATACTTTAGACGTTGCACCGTCTTTAGCCGTTTTTTTAGCAACAATATTTGCCCATTTACGTCCCACTGGAAACATCTCCTCAAAAAATTATTTACATTAATGGCAGGTTAATAACCTGCATGTTTTTCTACCGCATTATATCATAATATATAAATTCTCGTCTATGAGAAATAAAAACATCCGGCTTTTACGGGGGATTACTTTGATTTTAACAATAGCTAATATGGTGGATAAGTCATTTTCTAATTTTCTTCTGGTTCTTTTTTTATTCTTAATAATTGAATTGCAGCAATAACGTCTTATTGATGGTGGTTTCGCTCATCAGGTGAGGTGGAACGCTTGCACGTCTTGCGACATATTGTGGCAGAAACTTAATGGCGAAATTAAGAGCCTATCCCATTAGGGCTATTTTACTTGCCATTTTGGACCTGGGCAGTGCTCAAAATCCTCACGTACTACGTGTACGCTCCGGTTTTTGCGCGCTGTCCGTGTCCAAACTGGCTGCGCCAATAACGCCTACTGGGATAGTCTCTAAGACGATATATTCCCGCCTTGAGCCGCGTTAATTTGTTGAATACTTTTAAATGGAGGTATACCTCTTGTAGGCTATACCTCCTGCTTCACGTTATCGCGCGATTAACGCAAATACGCCCCAGCCAAAGTATTCTCGCGTCCAGGTGACGTGACGTTTGGGGGCTACCGTCAGTTCTGTTCGAACCTCTTGCGCAAACTCATCGTCAGGGTTTTCCTCCAGCCAGCGGCGCATGGTCATCCACTTCGCGGCTTCATATCTGTCCCAGCCTTGCGGGTCCGCCAGCACCATTTCCACTACGTCATAGCCGAGTTGGTCGAAAAAGGCGACCAGCTCGGGCAGGGGGCGAAAATCGGCGACGGATGAGACGCCACAGGCGTGGGCGATCTCTTCCGTTGCGGGGATCCGACGCCAGTACGGTTCGCCGATGAGAATGAGCCCGCCAGGTTTGAGGCTTTTGGCCAGCAGATCTATTGTCCCCGCGACACCGCCCGCAATCCAGGTAGCGCCTACGCAGGCCGCCACGTCATATTTTTCCTCGTCGATATAACCGGCCGCGTCGTTATGAATAAAATGTACGTATTCACTGACGCCGAGCTCTTCTGCACGTTGTTTTGCCTGTGTGGTGAAGAGCGGGCTTATATCAATGCCAGTACCTGTAACACCGTAATCGCGAGCCCAGGTGCAGAGCATCTCACCCGAGCCGCTACCGAGATCGAGAATCCGCGTGCCTGGCTTCATGCGTAACGCATGGCCCAGTGTGGCGTACTTTTCCGCTGTAAACGGATTATGGATACGGTGTTCGCTTTCGCTAATGGTAAAAATACGTGGGATATCCATTGGGTTATTCCTTTTACTGAGGGCAATATCCTCAGAAGTGGATGCTTTTTCAGCCAGCAGCGCAAACAGCTTGCCTGCAAAAGTTTCGCCGACCGGCCAGGTGTGGCTGTCCGGGCGCTGCAACACAGTGAAGCCAGCATCACCAAGCAGGCTGATATATTCATCATCGCGCCAGGCCTTCATTTGACTGCCGAAACGGGTGGTACAGCCGTTTTCCGCTATTGCCCAGAACTGCGTTGAGCTGGTTTGGGCCTCTTCATCCCAGGCATTTTCCGTTAACAGCAGATGAGGCACGGCAAGAAACAGGCCGTGCGGACAACGCTGCCAGCCTGGCTGCGCCATGCCCTGGCGTTTAACTTCATCGAAGGTATGCACTTCAACAAGCAGTTTGCCGTCCGGTTTCAACCACTGCGCGCAATGACTGATGAGGCTTTGCGCATCCGCAGCGCTAAAGACATTCAGTTCCCCAAACGTCATCATAATGAAATCAAAAGGTTCCGTGGGGTGGTATGTACGAATATCTTGCTGAATGTAGTCAATATTCAGGTTTGCGGCTTGCGCCTGCTGGCGAGCCCATGTGATGGATGCCGGAGAGAAATCTACGCCTGTGCAGTGAAACCCACGCTCCGCTAACAGGCGGGTATAAAAACCGGGTCCACAGCCGAGATCCAGAATGCGGGCGCCAGCGGGTAACTGACGGGTAATCCATGTTACCTGTTGCTCAATCACGGTTAGCCGGCGGCTGGCCCAGTCGTGGTCCTGCGACAGATGATTTTCCAGCATGCGTTGGCTGAAGGCTGGCTCGTCCCAGGGGATTTTGCCTTCATCGGGTAATAGCCGAATGCGATGCGTTGCAAAAATAACGGCGCTGATATCCATCATCATCTCCTTAGCGATTGTCAGGCTGGGCGCGAACGTTGTTCAGCCCGGTTGTATTAATGCGGTAGGGCTGACCATTAACGGATTTGATCAGCTTTTTGGTTTTGAGTTTTTTGAATACAGCGAGCGTGCAATCGGCAAGCAACAGCCCTTCGCGGCTATAGCATTCAACGGCGGTGACGCGGCCTGACGCATCGCGGATGTGCGTAATGCGTCCGCCTTTGGCGAGAACGTGTAAGGTACGTTGTTCCTGACGGGATAAATTCATACTGAAGAACCTGTTTAATCATCATAGGCAAAACGTGCAAACACACTGCGGTGTCCGCATTCGATTTCGGCGCATTGATAATCAGTCCGGCCTGAAAAGGTCGGGGAACTGATTATCGGATGATGACATTCTCCAGCATCAAAGCCTCGGGTTGAGTTGAAAGGTATTTACGTCGTGAATGATAACACCTGTTTTCTGTAAGTGAATAACCGGGAGTGAAAAGTGTGATCTCAAAGGGAGGATCATGCGTTTAGTAAGTCAGTTGAATAGATACCGCCGCTACCATAATGAATATTGATTAAACTCATATACCCGATAATGGCCGCTTTGATAGTCTCGACGTATCTTTTTAGCCATTGACAGGGTTGTTGCGTTGGAAATCTTTTTTTAACCCACTGAAAAATATCACTTAAATATTTTTCATGCATAAACATTTATGGTCCGCTGAGTTCGGATCTGGTTTTGTATGGGTTAAAAAAGGTACGTTATGAAAGTCATATGGACTGTCACTCCTGTGGGGTATCAGCGCATAGCGAAACGTTGCCCTTCATGCAGCGTAAAACGGGACTTCACGCCTTCTGGGGCATTTCGGGTTAATTCGCAAAAGAAGGTACTCGATGTCTGGAGTATCTATAAATGCACGCACTGCGATTACACCTGGAATATCTCCCTGTTCTCGCGCCTGCCAGTCAGCAAAATTAACCGCGATCTTTATTGTCGACTGATGGCGAATGATGCTGCCACGGTGCAATATTTTGCTTATGACAGCGCGATCCTGAAGCGAAACAATGCTGAATTATCGGGGCAGCCTGATTTTCATATTCAGGAACGGTGGCTGGTCAGTATCGCCCCCCACAAGCAGGTCAGTGTTAGCGTCAGGATTTCCCGTTCTTTTCAGGTCAGCCTGCTGTCGATTTTGAAGAAGCAACTCCTGTTAAGCGCAGCCGAAATCAAGAGACGGATTGAAACAGGACAAATAAGTGGCGTCACGATGAAAATGCTTAAATCGCGAAAACTGAAGAATGCGAAATATGATTTGCAGCTCTCTGTTGAAACACTGTATGACCGGCGAAGGATTGTTCTGACCCGTCGATAAAAATAATAAGCTCACCTTACGTTTAAGTGTGCTGGTATGGCAACGACGTAACGGAATGAAAGAAGGATTAAGGGACAGGTGAGCTTTAGTTGAATAACCCTTGTCTGTGGCATTCAGTGAAGGCTGAATGCCATGGATAATCCAGATTTTCGCACCAGTGATGATCAGCAGAATGACAAAGGGCGATGGGTTACAATTATCTGTAGAGTAAATAAATATTCACGCAACACCATTAAAAAATAAGAAAAAATGTCTCACTGTTGAGCTGATATTAATACCTGAATCACTGAATTAGAGTAATGTGAAGCTATCCATAGCGTAATCTGTTCTGTTGCGGTTAAAGGGGGAGGTATGCACACCTTTAGACCATACTCACTAAGGCATAGCGATCTGTTATATGAAGATATTCCGTTAGAAATACGCGAGCAAATAATATTATTGATTATCAATACGCTAGGAAATTGCTCCTCTTTTTATGATATGACATTATACTGCTATCATAATAGTCATTCTGATGAAGTTTATCGAAGAATATGTAAAACGTTGCGCAAAGAGTATGGCTTATTCACCTTATATGCGCATTCAACGTCATATCTGGATGAAATGAGTAATCTGTTATTAAAAACAGATGATAAAAGAAAGCATATTGATACCATTGAACTTGCTTTTAACTATATAGATACCTACCTTCGGACCTATGAAGTTACGCTTGGGTTAGAACCGGATAAGGCGATTAGTGAATTAAATAATCTATTTCATGAGCATGGTTTAAAATATCGATATGAAAATGGTAGAATTGTAAGGTTGCGCAGAATAAAACGGCTTAAAAACATATGTTATTATTTGTACTCTCCTGGAGAGTATGGCTTTGTCGAATATGATCTTATGGAAGCGTATAATCGCCTGATGCTTAATGATTTTGCCTGTGTCGTAAAGGAATGTCATGCAGCCTTCAGAAGCGTTCTTCTCAGAATTCATGAGAGAAAAGGTATCGTGTATCATGAACAAGATAGTTTAAATACACTAATGGCTAATCTGATGGCGAGAGGCGTTATATCTGCTGAATATGTACATAAATTTCATTTTTTAAGTGACGTGCTGGAATCAGAAATATTTCTGCCGATGGCGCCAGAAAAATCGCATCATCACTACGCAATGATGCTCCGTATCTCTGAAGAGTTGGCCTGTAGTATTTATTATCTTACTGAGCGGAGTATATTTTTTCTTACCCAGCGGGCTGAAGAAGATGGTGTCTCGCCATAATAATGATCGCGCTGTCGCTCAGTCAGACTGCATCATCGTTATTTAAATTTGTTCAGACGTCGGAATTTTTTGTTCTGCCGTCTGTTTTTTTAGTGATGAGCTGTTCAGTGCAATAATAAGGGGTACAGTACGATGACTGATTTTTAAACTGCATATCATCTGTGTCGCATTTACTCATAGGTATTGGGTCAGGGAGAGAGAAGAATGAGTACTATTTTAAAGCCTTTTTTATTGGCGGTAACCCTGATGTTAATCTTAATAAGGCCTGGCTTTGCAACAGAGGATGGAGCGATAACCATGGTTAAAACCTACAGCGCTTATGACTATTTGCAGACCAGAGCGCGGTTGATGCACGCTGTCGCCGATCACGGTCTGGTGTTATTTGGGGAATTTGATCATGCCAGAGCGGCACAGAATGTTAACCTGAAAATGCCGCCGACAACGGTTCTGGTCTTTGGCAATCCTAAAGGCGGAACGCCTCTCATGCTGGCGCATCCCGAACTGGCACTGGATTTACCGTTTCGGGTGCTCATTAGCCAGCAAGCCGATGGGCGAACGTTGGTCAGTTATCATCCCGCTGAAACGCTGCAACGTTATGGTCTTGATGCCGCAGCCATACAGACTTTGAAAAAACTGGAACAGCTCGTTGAAAAAAGTCTCCACTAAAGCTGAAAATCGGGCGATGTGTTTGCACAGGTGATGTCGCGAATAAATGCGCTCACATCGTCCATTACCTGATGAGATAAGGCGGCATCGAAGGTGGCGCTATCAGCATCACAGAACCCGTGCCGCGCATCGTACATTTTACACTGCACCCGGGGGCGCTTTTCCAGCGCCTGTCGCATGGCGAGGGGATCAAACGCCGGCTCATAACGCGCGATAATAACCAGTGCCGGACAGAGAGGCACAAGATGAAGGTACTGGCGTATACGGGAACCGTAATAGCAAATGACGCCATCGCATAACCCACTGGCTGCACTTAGCCATGCGAGCGTTGCGCCGACGCTATATCCTACGACGATTAACGTCTCATACTGCGTTCTGAGATCGTGGAGTAACGTGGTAACGACGGCGGGATCAAAGCCGACATTTGCTGAAAAGTGACGGTAAGCCTCCTCCTGCTGTTCATAGCGAAAGGGGGTATGGTGAGGAAACAACGCGGGAATATAGATGTCGAATCCGCGCGTCATCCATTCATGGCCTGCGCGTTGGATATGAGCGTTAATACCATAAATTTCATGCAGAATAATCGCTGCCCGGCGATGGCGGCTCGACAAACTGGAGGCGTTGCTTCCCCCGGATACGCCTGGGGCGAAAAACACGGTGTCTTTTATCATAACGCGTTCTTGATACAAAGAGAGCGGCTGGATTTTCGCCGATCACGCTATGTCAGAGGCATTGTTCCTGTCAATGTACAGACACATTTTATGGCCTGATTTTTGGTTGATAAATTTTATATTGGTAAACCAATATGCTGTTCATATTCAGGCATCAGGGCTAAAGGTGGAACATCAGTCGTGTATTGTCTATTGCCTTTCCTTTTATCTGGCCTCACTAGCGAAACGGGGCGCATTATTGTTTTGTTGGTTGACCAGTTTCGCGTTTTTGGTGTGCTACGCGTGCTATCCCTCTTTACAAATGCTATAGTCTGATACCGGGAAATCGCATCGGACGGGCACGACCAATATGAAATCAAACACTTCTCAGCAAAGACCTTACCAGGAAGTGGGCGCAATGATACGGGATCTGATTGTTCAGACGCCGTACCGCCCCGGGGAGCGCTTGCCGCCGGAAAGAGAGATCGCTGAGAGGCTCAATGTGACGCGTACCGTCGTGCGTGAAGCGCTGATCATGCTGGAAATTAAAGGTCTGGTTGAAGTCCGCCGCGGCGCCGGGATCTACGTGCTCGACAGCGCGGATAATAACGAGATGGAAGGCGCTGACGTCAATCACTGTAATGATGCCGGGCCGTTTGAACTGTTACAGGCGCGTCAGTTGCTGGAAAGCAATATCGCTGAATTTGCCGCTCTGCAGGCCACCCGCGAAGACATCATTAAAATGCGCCAGGCGTTACAACTGGAAGAGCGAGAGCTCGCCTCCAGCGCGCCGGGCGGCTCAGAAAGCGGCGATATGCAGTTTCATCTGGCCATTGCCGAAGCGACCCATAACAGTATGTTGGTAGAGCTCTTCCGTCAGTCCTGGCAATGGCGTGAAAATAATCCGATGTGGCTCCAGCTTCATAGCCATCTGGGCGATACGCTTTACCGTAAGGAGTGGCTGGTCGATCATAAGCAGATCCTCGCGGCGTTAATTAAGAAAGACGCCCGCGCAGCGAAGCTGGCGATGTGGCAGCACCTGGAAAACGTGAAGCAGCGTCTGCTGGAGTTTTCCAATGTTGATGACATCTACTTTGATGGCTATCTGTTTGAGTCATGGCCGCTGGACAACGTTGATGCCTGATTATACCTGGAATAGCGTGGGCAGGCCCAGTCCACGTTTTACTTCCTGTAACGTCTTTTGAGTGACCTCATGGGCCCGCTCGCTACCTTTTTTCAGCAATTCCATTAGCATTCCCTTATCCGCAATAAAGGTTGCCCGCCGTTCGCGTATTGGCGCGATCAGTTCTTGCAGGCAGGTCTCCAGCTCATTTTTACAGACACGGTCGCCTAATCCGCCTTGTTGATAATGTACTTTCATCGCCGCGACTTTGGCTTTATCCGGATGGAACGCATCCAGCCACGTAAAGACGACGTTACCTTCTATTTTTCCCGGATCGCTAATTTTTAAATGATTGGAATCGGTGTACATCGCGCTGACCGCACGGTGGATAGTCTCTTCGCTGGCGGAAAGAAGCAGGGTATTGCCGAGCGATTTCGACATCTTGGCGCTGCCGTCAATGCCTGGCAGACGGCCCGTATCGCTCAGGAGCGCCTGACAGGGGCGCAATACCGGCGAGGAGAAAAGACTATTCATCTTATGAACGATCTCATTCGTTTGCTCAATCATGGGCAATTGGTCGTCGCCAACTGGTACCATTTCGGCCTTAAAGGCGGTGATATCTGCCGCCTGGCTAATGGGATACGCCATGAACCCGACCGGCAGGGAACGGGTAAAGCCTTTTTGGGCAATCTCATTTTTTACCGTAGGATTACGCTCGACTCGGGCGACGGTAACAATATTCATATACAGCACCGTTAATTCAGCGAGGGCGGGTAATGCGGATTGCAGGCAGATCGTCGTCAGCTTGGGATCGATGCCGACGGCCAGATAGTCAGCTAACACTTGCGGAATATTATCGCGGATTTTTTGCGGATTACTGCCGTTATCGGTGAGTCCCTGCAGGTCGGCAATCAGGACATACTGTTGGTGATCCTGCTGTAGCGCGACGCGCTGGCGCAGTGAACCGACATAATGGCCGAGGTGCAACGAGCCGGTGGGGCGATCGCCAGTCAGAATGATGGGAAGGGTGTTCATTAAGGACTCCTTTATGCTTACTGTAAAGCCGAAAGACGTCCCGAAACACAGTAGCCGCCTTTCGGCGGCTACTTAAAGAGGGATAGTGATCCGTGCCGCCTTCAGGAAGGCAGCCACCAGCGGAGATGGCGTTGCGTAGCGTTGGATCGTTTCGTGTTCATGTGATCTAACGTATCACGACTAAACGTAAGGGTAAAGCGGCTGGCGTGTCGTCCGGGCATAAAGTCATATCGCCTGAACAGAGAACATGTTACTGACTTTGAAACGCGATTTTATAATTTGCTGTCCAAAAATACGTGGCGCTGAAAGGCGCATTTTTGATGCAAATCATTTATTACTGTGATAACACTGCGCGCGATAAAAACATTAAATATATTCACATAGTAAATATGTTCTATTGGAATGGTTGTTTTCTATATGACAAAAGTCTAAAAAACCCATTGATGTGAAAAGGAATAAGAATTGTCTATATTCCGATTCTGTGTAATTAAGTAATTTCTCGGATAAAAATAAGAAATGATATTGATATTTCTTTTTTGATATGGTTCTTATAGCGGCTATGGTTATTCAGGAAACGATGCTTGAATGCCAGGCGTAATAGATTTCAGGTCAGTAGCGCTATTGTAAAATGGATTGTTGATGGCAGAAGGTATTTAGCAAGAATCCAGTTATAGCAGATTGTCGGTATTTAATCTGGTATACAGAGACACCAACGAAATGGCTGGAAAATGGAACGTTCTTTCATTGTTGGCGTTCCGTCCTTGTCAGCCTGCTTTGCCGCATGATAATCACGGAGGGGGGATGGACGCCATCTATTTAAAACTGGACGGTATTGAAGGCGAAAGCCGGATCAAAGGTTTTGAAAACCAAATAAAACTTATTGCTTACAACCACAACCCGACGAAACGGGAGTCCGGCGAAGCGAGAGGGACATATATTGGAGGATTGACGCTGACAAAGCCTGTCGATCTTGCTACGCCTGGCCTCTATGAGCACTATTGTAACGGGAAAACGGTGAAAGAAGGCGTGCTGACATTATGCCGTCGTGATAAGGGCGCAATGCTGCCATTTATTATTTATACGCTCACCAATGTGCGGATTTCACGCATGAGCAATCATGGCGACGCCGAAGGCAGCGCCACGGAGACCGTGGATTTGGTTTATAGCCATATTCGCTGGGATATTCCCGCATTAGCGTCGAAAAGCAAAACACGGCGGCCCCTTCACCGACAGGCGCTGTGGCGATGAGGATAAAACAAGCGTGCGGACTCGCAGTGGGCAATGCGGTGTAGCGAAATGGCATTTAGCGGCTTGCGAAGGTCGATGAGCGCTCATGTAACCAATCGATTGCCAGAAAAGGCGATAACGCGTGGCCCTTACACCCGTTATGATTTTTACGCATAGCCGCTAATAAAACGGCATTTTTTATATACACATCAAGTTGATAGTGTGTTTCTGACCTTGACGTAAATAAGCGGGAAAAGCGATGAAACACACCATTGGGATACTGGGGGGGATGGGACCTGCGGCAACGGCGGATATGTTGGAAAAATTTGTTGAATTACGACATGCCAGTTGTGATCAACAACACATCCCGCTCATTGTCAGCTCTATTCCTGATATTCCCGATCGTACAGCATGTCTGTTATCCGGCGGGCCTTCGCCATTCCGTTATCTGGAGCGTTATCTGCATATGCTGGAAGACGCCGGGGCGGAGTGTATCGTTATCCCATGCAACACTGCGCATTATTGGTTTGATGATTTACAGAACGTCGCGAAAGCGCGAATGATCAGCATTCTGGACGCTACCCTGGGGGATATTCCGCCATCGGCGCGGCACGTTGGTCTGCTGGCGACCAATGCGACGCTGGCGACCGGGTTATATCAAAAGAAAGCTCTGGCGCGGGGGCTGACGTTAATTCAGCCGGAAGACGCGGGGCAGGCGTTGGTAATGCAGGCTATTTATACGCTTAAACGTGGCGATAAAACTGCGGCGCAAGCGCTGCTGCTGCCGCAAATCGATAGCCTTATTGCCCGTGGCGCGCAGGCAATTATTATGGGGTGTACCGAAATTCCGCTTATTGTGGCCGGACATGAACGCGCGATAGCGTGCCCGATGATTGATTCCACAGCGTCGCTGGTGCGCGCGGCGATTCGTTGGTATGAGTCCTGGCCGGACACCCGCGCCTCTTTGACCGGGGAACAACGCCTTACCGCCTGATGTGTTTACAGTGCGGCCTGAAGCCCACGCAGGTCGCGCCAAAATGTTTCGGCTACCTGACTCATGCGGGTATTCATGCGATAAGCATAAGCCTGGATCGGGATAACCAGTTCGTCGGCATCAAGCACGATCAGGCGCCCGTCAGTAATCTCCTGACGGATAGCATACTCGGGCAACCAGGCGATTCCGCAGCCGTCCATCGCAACCTGTTTTAACAATTCACTCATCGAAGAGACGAAAAATGTACTGAAACTCAGTTCAGCATGGCGAGTCAGGGTACGATTTATCAGCCGGCCCATATAGGAGTTCTGACTGTAATTAAGCAGGGGAAAGTGCGGCTGCTCAAGCGTATAGCGCGGCTCGCCCCGGCCATTGTTGGCGCAAACCGGAAACAGTCTCGACTCAAACAGGCGGATGTTATCAAACGGCGCTTGTTGCAGGTTTTCATCGTGATAAGAAAAGATAAAATCGCTTTGCCCCTCACGTAACATATCCACCGCCTGGTCGACATCTATCGCCTCAACGGCGTAGGTAAACTGCGTCGGCATCTGCTTAACGATGGTCGGCAACAGGCCGAGGGAGAGCGAGTGGGCGGCGGCAATCTTGATTTTACGCAGCGTATAATCGCTGCCGCCGCGCAGTTCGGTCAGATTACTTTCCAGCTGCTGTAACAGGTGGCGAACCTGGGAGTGAAAGATTTTACCCTGTTCGGAAAGCTGTAGCGGCGAGACCTGTCGATTAAACAGTTCAACGCCCACGGCATGTTCCAGGGCGCGAATCCGCCGGCTAAAAGCGGGTTGCGATACGTTGCGGATAATGGCGGCCTGAGAGAAATTGCGGCACTTTTCCAGCGTCAGAAAATCATATAGCCATTTTGTCTCAATATTGTGCAAACCTGCTCCAGTTACATCCATTTACCGTTATCCTGTCAGCCGCCCGAAAGGGCATTCTACGTCCATTCGGGCGGCTGACAACCGCTTATCCCGTCCTCTTTCAGAATGCCGTGATGGGGCAGCCTGAAACTGGCGGGAATTACGCCGGTTCAAAGGTACCTTTTACGCAGGCTTTCCCCTCATTGACCATGCGTTTGCCGCGCGCATACACCTGCTCAATGCGTAAATCTGCGCTAAAGACAAGCAGATCCGCATCGTTACCGGGACGGATTTCGCCTTTGCTGTCCAGACTGAGGAAGGCGGCTACGCTGGTCGTCAGCGGGCGCAGAGCATCGGTCAGGCTGAATCCGTAGTGGTTAACCAGCGTCTGCAACGTCTCCAGCAAACTTTCGAAGCCCGCGACGCCGATACCCGTCAGATTTCCGGCAGCGTCAAATAGCGGCTGGCTGCCGTTACCGTCTGAACTGAGCGTCACCCGGGAAAGCGGGACGCCGGCTTTTACCGCTCTGGCAATGCCCTCCGCCGGCGCGACGGGATCCGGGATACTGGAGGTAATGTCGATCACGCCGCCTTTAAGCGCAAACGCCAGCGCCTGCTCGAAAAGAGATTCGCTACGGTTGACGTGGGTAGGCAGCAGTTTACCGATCGGCACGTCGCTGTTTTCCAGGATGTCATACAGCGGCTGTAACCCTTTTTTGCTGCTGCCCATATGAAAAACGCTGACACCGGGTTTACCGCCCAGCAGGCCGCCAACGCGTGATTCGGCGGCCATGCTGGCGAGTTGATTCCCGCCGGGCGCGGCGGAACGGTGGTCGGAGACTGCGCATTTCACGCCAATGACGCGATCGATCAGCGCGACGTCTTTTTCTACCGAGCCAGTAATGGTCGGCGACGGAACGTGATAAGCGCCCGTGAGCATCCAGGCGGTGATCCCCTCCTCATTTAGCGCTCGCGTTTTGGCTAACAGCGACGCGGGATGACGGCTGACGGAGTCGGTGCCAAGCAGGCCGACGACCGTTGTTATCCCGGCTTCCGTCAGGCGGCTCAGGGAGACTTCCGGCGTCCGCGTCGTCGGCCCCGCTTCGCCGCCGCCGCCGATCAGATGAACGTGTTGGTCGATAAAGCCCGGGCACAGCATACGACCGCTAAGATTAATCACCGCACAGTCCGGTACGATATCGCCGGGGATGTCAGCGCCGACGGCAATAATTTTGCCATTCGCGAGCAGAACATCACAGATGCCCCGGTCTTCTGGCGCAAACAGGTGCGCGCCCTGTAACAAGGTAAACTCCGCGGCGGATAAATCAGGCATGATAACTCCTTATTAAACAATAAGCTGCATGACCCAGATCGACAGCAGCGCATTGATGGCGCAGACTGCGATAATATGCGGGTAATATTTGGCGTTGACTTCGGCAGTACCGAGACAGCGGCCGACATTCTGTACCGGGTTTCCCATCAGGTAAATGGCTGGCAGTAGTACGGTAACATCGTGGCCACTTAGCGCGCCGGCGGTAGCCAGACTGGCCGCCACGCCAACGGCGCCGCCCATACTCATCAGCGAAGCCAGAAGTACCGTAGCCGCTTCGCCGGGAAGCCCCCACAACGCCATCACGGGCTGGCAGATATGGCCTACCCAGTCGAGCAGACCGGTAATTTTCAGCGCCTGAATAATGACAAATGCCATGACCACATTGGGTAACAGGTTGGTTGTGGCGATGGTAAAACCGCGGCGTGCGCCATCGATAAACATATCCATGACATTCTTACGTACCTGAGTCGTCATGATTGGGCTCCTTGCGCAGGGTGACGGCGTTCTTCGATGTTAATCCAGATGCGCAAAAGGTTTGCGCCGATAAATTTGAATAGCAGAATGACCACCAGCGGAATGATGACTGACGTTCCCAGAAAGGCGAATACCGCAACGCCGGAGGAGAAATAGTTGGTGATAATAGCGCTGCCGCTGGTCTGCCAGGCGGCAAAAATCACTTTATCGCGTTCGGTGATTTCGCCTTCCTGCGCCAGCTCTTTGGTCATACCCGCCGCGGCGTCGGTATTTTGCAGGTTGGCGATCAGCGCCAGTGAGCAAATGCCGGGAATGCCAAGCAATGGTTTCAGGATGGGCGTCATCAATTGCTGCGCCGCCCGCAGACCACCCAGTCCATCCGTAATCGCGATGATACCCAGAGAAAGGATAACCGACGGTGCCAGCTCCAGCGCAAAAAGGAAGCCATCTTTCGCGCCCGTTCCGCCCGCGCCGCGAAAGGTCTGCGTACCGGTCACATGACCGAATGACCCGTTGAGTACGGTAAAATCAAAAACGCGCCACCAGCCTTCGCTTCCGGAAAATACGCCGGAAAAGAAAATAATGGTGAGAAAAAACGCCAGGTATCCCTTTATCCCGACCTTTTCTGTATCAAGCGGCATGGCCGCCCCGTCCACTTGTTGCGCCATAGCGATCCCCGAATTTTTTTGATGATGTGTTGGTTGTAGCCACAGGCCAAAAAGCCCGAAACAGAAAGACCTTATCAGCCATAAGGGTAAGGACAAAATGCAAGTATGTATCGTGCTATGCGTTTCTTGCATAGCAGCGCGAAAAATCACCATCTTCGCTACTGCCGGAGGCGCGGGGAACCGTGGACGGTATAACGCGAGGTAAAAAAGCAAAGAAACAGGTGTTGACGAAGACCGGAGCCGGGAGCAGGAAAAAGGAGAAATAAATTTGACGTTAGTCAATTTCACGCCACTTAATTATCGTTGTTAAAAAATAGGATTTTTTAACCTAAATTTTACTTTTTTACTGTAATTTTTCACGCCTTAAGAGGAATTGTCACGGTCAGGTCAGTAGCCGCTGATGGGTCAGCTTGCACCCTAAGAATCCTACGGGCAGGTAATAAAAAACGAATCATCGAATTAATTTCATGATGTGATTTATTTATAATTGTGATGATTTGAGAGGAAGCGATAATCATCATAATGGAATATATAGCCAAAATAATTCGAGTTGCGTAAAGGCGGCAAGGGAGTGAGTCCCCAGGAGCATAGATAACTATGTAACTGGGGTGAGCAACGGCCCGTCAGGGCGAGGCCTATGGATGGGCCGGGTAATCCGTAGCCAACACATAATCCACTTGAAGTATGAAGGGTATATAAAATAATAGGCAGATTGATAGCACTAAAAACCATAGAATAAGTATAGTTTTTAGTGGCATCTTTACCCTGAAATAACGTGTTGAGGATGTGCTATTAAAAACAGATCCGCATTGCGCCGCGAATAGCGTTAAAGATACAACCCGGTGCGGATAGCGCGGGTTTACTCTACCGCTTATTCACGTATCACAAACCGTTTTTGTTTTATCTGCTGCGCGGCGCTGATCAGCGCGGCAAAAAAGAGCGCCGCGGCGCCGCAAAGCGTGGCGTTGATAATTGCCGGCGCGCCATTGCCTGACAGACTGGCGGCGAGCGGACCGAGAATTTGCCCAATACCATACGTTAGCGTCACCAGGCCTAACAAATTAATATTACCCGGCGCGCTGAGCTGTCGGGCAAGCGGCATCACCAGCGAGGTTGTGCCCATAAACGTGGCGCCAAAACCAATACTGCTCAGTATTAACAGCAACAACGAGTCGCTGGCGAGAGACAGCAGCACGCAGGCGCTCTGGATCAACAGGTTCGCGGTCAGGCATGGCAGGACGCCCCAATGTTTTGCCGCCCACAGCCAGCCGAAGCAGCCGGGAATGATCGCCAGGCCGACCAACGACCAAAGGTGCGCCGTGAGTAGCGGAGAGCCCGCGCTTTTCGCCATCAGCGGCAAATAGGTGGCGACAATGATGTAGCCGAATCCGGCGAAACCGTACAACAGCGCCAGTTGCCACCAGGGCATAGGCTGATTTTCGATTCTTGCTAAGGGCGCAGGCGGCAGCGCATGAGCGCGGGGGGGAATCAACATTGCCACGATTAATAGCAATATACCGGCGAGCGCTCCGGCCCCCAGCCATAGCGAATGGGCCGAAAGCGCATAATGTAAACCGCCAATGACATATTCGTTGCCCAGTGCAATCCCGGCCCCGACGCCGGAAAAGAGCGCGGCGATCACAAACGGATGGCGGGTATGATGCAACACAATCATTGATCCAAAAATCATCATTCCCGCACTCGCGACGCCTGCCAGGAAGCGTACCAACATGACGACCGCGGGCTGAGTAAATATCGCCATAGACAGAATAAGAATACCGGTGGCGACCGCCGAAGCCAGCAGCATGGGGCGTAGACGAGAGGGGAGATGAAAAAGGCCAAAGGAAAACAGTAAGCTTCCCGCCAGGTACCCTGCATAATTGGCGCTGGCAATCCAGGAGAGCTGATTAAACGTTAGCTGCTTTTCCGCCAGCATTACCGGCAGCATGGGCGTATACAGAAAGCGGCCAACTCCCATCCCCAGCGTCAATACCATCATACCGAAAAGCGCCGTAAAAATGGGATGGCGAGGTGAAGCGCTCTGAGCATTAACCATGGTTTTTCTCTTTGCTAAAGTAAGGCAGGAATGCCGGATTGCTGTTGTAAATGATAATAAAAAGTAAAATTAATGTTTCAAATTTGCAAGAAAAGAAAGTGAAGCGCAGGCGAATAACGGATTGAGAAGAGGGGCATCGGTGGGAAATGACATTAAATTAATGCCTCCCACGTGCGGGGTTTGGCAGTTAAACTGAACGAGAATTGCGCCTTCCCCTTCTTAGATACTGAGCAGTGCCGGTATTTGCGACAGTAAATATAACACCAGACCAATAGCGCCGCCGACCAGCGTGCCGTTCACGCGGATAAACTGCAAATCTTTACCGATATTAAGCTCAATCTGCTGCGACATATCGCGCGCATCCCAGCCTTTTACGGTATCGCTGATGTGGCGCGTCAGGAAGGCGGCGAATTCCGGCGCGACCCGGTGCGCGGCCTGTTCCAGATGACCGTTAAGCGAGGCGCGTAATGCGTCGTCGGCGATCAGCGTCTCGCCAAACCATTGTCCGGCATGAGCGATGCGCTGCTTTACCTTCGAGTCTTCGGCGTTGATATCTGTTTTTAACCACTGGCGTAGATCCGCCCAGATCTCGCCGAGATAACGGTTAAACGCCTCATCTTCCTTCAGGTAACTTTTAATGTTTTCTGCCCGGGCAGCCATTTCCGGATCATGTTTAAGTTTATCGATCAGCTTATACGTCGCGCGATCGAAGGCATGACGAATCTGATGCGCGCGGTCGTGACTGATATCATCCAGCAGAGAATTTACCGCGTCGGAGACCAGTTCAGCGCTGTGTTCTCCCAGCCATTCGGTCGGCAGAATCTTCGCTTTTAACGGATGCTCGGTCTCCAGCCAGCGTATGATCTGTCTGGCGATAAATGTTCGGGAGCTGTCACGCTGTAACAGGGCGATAAGCTGGGCGATCAGCGTATCGAATAACACCTGGTGACGATCGTTTTTGGTCATGCTTTCCAGCATCAGGGCGCTGGTGCCGGAAAGGTCCACTTTATCAATCGCCTTATGTACCGCTCGCTTGAGCAGCCGCTGAATACGGGCGTCATCGGTTAGTTCCAGAAAGCCGCTCATAATTTGCAGCAGATGCTGCCCGACCCGGCTGGCGTTGTCCGGCTGGCTGAACCAGTTTCCGATAAGCAGCGCGGGTTCATGGCGGCGGATTAGCGCGATCAGCGACTGCGTATCAAGGAACTTCTCCTGCACAAATTGCCCAAGATTTTCGCCGATTCGGTCTTTATTACGGGGAATAATCGCCGTATGTCGTGAAATAAACGGAATGGGAATACGGCGAAACAGCGCCACCACGGCAAACCAGTCCGCCAGCGCGCCAACCATCGCCGCTTCGGCAATAGCTTTTACGCCCAGCACCCAGAAACTGGGCGGCAGGAAAAGCGTGGTTACAAACGTCGCGGCGGCTATCAGCAACAGTGAGAGCGCCAGGCGTTTGGCGCGTTTGAGTTCGGCGATTTTATTCATAGGGTTAAGGATAGAGCCAGACGGCAGGAACGTGCAAAAAACATCAGATTATCCTGTGCCGGATAAGCCTCTATCCGGCAGAGTAGTTACTTCTCAGCGGCCAGTTCTGCCGCCTCATGCTGGCGCACGCGCTGTAATAATGTCGCCAGGGTGAAGACCACAATCACCCCGGCCACCGCTGCCAGCAGGTGAAACGGCAGTCTCCCGCCGTGAAACCACAGCCAGCGGCCAACTTCGACCGACACCGCCATCACCGTCAGAATCACCATGTTCAGCGAGGCCGAAACCGTCCCTTTTGGCAAGTTGTTGGAGAAAAGCGTGAAGCGAAACAGCGTCGGGAAAATCATGCCAATGCCGAACGCGTACAGGCTGGTGCCCAGCACAGACCAAAGCCAGACGTGCGGCAGAAGAAGATTACCGAGGAGCAATGTTGCCAGCCCGCTTAACTGAATTGGTACGGCGCGCCAGATAAAACGCGGTCGGGTCGGATCTTTCACCAGGCGCACAACGATCATATTGGCCACGATCACCGCGCCGAATACGGGCACCTGCGCCCAGGCGAATTGCGAAGTACTCATCCCGCCGGCATCGATCAGGATCACCGGCGACACCGCCACCCAGCTCATCATCGGGATATAGCTCAACGACAGCGTCGCCGCCCCGGTGAGAAAAATCGGGTTGCGAAACACATTACGAAAATCGCGCAGTACGCTCACCGCACTGAACGGCACCGCGCCGCGTTGCACCGTTTCTGGCATCGCCAGCAGCAGGCCGCACAACGCCAACAGTCCCATCACCGCAATAATACCGAACAGCACCTTCCAGTGAACGAAGTGCATCAGCGCGGCGCCGGAGAGCGGGCCGATAACCGGAGCGACCAGCACAATGGAGGTAATAATCGCCATCAGCTTAATGGCTTTGGTTTGACCGAAAGCCTCCTGTACCGTGACGTAGCCGACCGTTGCGATAAAGCAAATGCTGGTGCCCTGCACAAAACGGGCAACCAGAAACTGCGTCATTGAGGTCGTCAACAGCGTTGCCGCGCAGGCGAGAGTAAAAATTAATGCCCCTGCGATCAGCACTGGCCGGCGGCCAATCCTGTCGGATAGCGGCCCCAGAAGCCATTGCAACGCCATTCCGCCCGCCAGATAGAGACTGACCGAGGCCGGTGCAAGACTGACGTCAGCATTAAAATCGCGCACGACGTTAATGATGCCAGGCTGAATCAGATCCGTCGTCAGATAGGCGGCAAAATCGTACAAAATCAGCGCCATCGGGAAAAATAACGTTGTGGCGCGTTGGGAGAAAAACTGAATAATCCGTTGCATAAAAAATGCGCTCCATGTCGGAGAACCCCATGATGGGACCGCGAAACTCAATACCGTCATCGTGACGTCAGGCAGGCGATGGAAACAGCGGCTGCGGATGTACTGAATTTCATGTAATCAAAAACGCTGCCGGTGAAAACACAGACAGGAAGAGACGCGTTCTGAATCTCGTCAGAACGTGTGGCGATTACAGATAACAATCAGCACATCACACCTCGGGAAATTTACGTTGCACGGAAAATATACACATTAAGTGTAATTAAATTTTGATGTTAATCAAAAGAGTTTGTCTGGTTAATAAAGATAAAGGCAGGGCGCGCAGACTGGCGTTTTGCGTGTTCAGTTCCGAAAACGCATGTGCATTACAGATAACAGGATTTATCTTCCGTCGCGCCTCGCAATGCTGAAAAGGTACGGATGAGAAAGGAATTTTCAGGAGGTAGAGTCGCAGCATCCTGGTTTGGGGTGACGGAGCGCCATGAAAAAATCGACGACCTCAACACCGCATGATGCGGTGTTTAAAACCTTTTTGCGCCACCCGGAAACCGCCCGCGATTTTATGTAGATTCATCTGCCGGTGTCGTTACGCCAGCTTTGCGACCTGCGGACGCTAAAGCTGGAGCCCGGCAGTTTTATTGAAAAAAATCTGCGAGCCTATTATTCCGATGTGCTTTGGTCGCTGAAAACGCGCGAGGGCGACGGTTATATCTACGTCGTGATTGAACATCAGAGCACGCCGGATGCGCATATGGCGTTCCGGCTGATGCGGTATTCGATGGCGGCGATGCAGCAGCATCTGGATGCGGGGCATAAGCATCTTCCGCTGGTGGTGCCGATGTTGTTTTATCACGGTGTTGATAGCCCGTATCCTTTTTCGCTGTGCTGGCTGGATGAGTTTGCGAACCCGGAAGTGGCAAGAAGACTCTATGCCGCTGCCTTTCCGCTGGTCGATATAACGGTGGTATCGGATGATGACATTATGCAGCACCGCCGCATTGCGCTGCTGGAGCTCATCCAAAAACATATCCGCCAGCGCGACCTGCTGGGACTGGTTGAACGGATTGCTTCGCTGTTAGTTACTGGTTGCGCTAATGACAGGCAGCTTAAAGCGCTGTTTAATTATCTTATGATTCAGCACGGACACACGCCTCGTTTCACCACGTTTATTCGTGATGTGGTAGGGCATGTCCCGCACACTAAGGAGAGACTGATGACGCTGATAGAGAGGATCCGCGCAGCGGATCGCAGAAAAGGGGAACGGCAAGGAAGACAGGTCGGTCTGGAGGAAGGATTAGAAAAAGGGCTGGAAAAAGGTCAGCGCGTTGCCGCATTGCGTATCGCCAGACAGATGCTGGCGGACGGACTTGACCGCGAGACTGTCCAGCGGTTCACCGGCCTTACGGCTGAAGAGCTTCAGGATGTTAGCCACTAACGCGGTTCCAGTCTGAATGTTGCAGGCCCGGTGATCGCCGGGCAACGCTCTCTGTAATTATCGCTGATAACCGCACGAATATACCGAACTTTACCGATAGCGCCAGCCATCTCTACTACCCTTATTGTTCTGAGCGGCATTTACGGCTGCCTTAATGACGATAACAAGGAGACATGTGATATGGCTTACCAGACAGTGAATCCTGCCAATAATCAGCTCATTAAAGAGTACCCCCCGCACACGGACGCGGATATTGAAGCCGCGCTGCAAAAAGCTGACGCGCTCTATCACTCCGACTGGTCCAAAGGAGAGATTGACCAACGTCTGCCGGTACTGCATAAACTGGCTGACTTGATCGACAGCCGTGTTGAAGAACTGGCAAAAATCGCCAGCCAGGAGATGGGTAAGCTCATCGAGCAGAGCCGTGGCGAAGTCAAACTGTGCGCGCAGATCGCTCGCTATTATGCGGATAACGCGAAGCAGTTTCTTGCCCCGGTGCCTTATAAAACCGAGTTTGGCGACGCGTGGGTAGAACATCATCCGATTGGCGTCATCATGGCCGTTGAGCCGTGGAACTTCCCGTACTATCAGTTGATGCGTGTGCTGGCGCCGAACCTGGCCGCAGGTAACCCGGTGCTGGCGAAACATGCCAGCATCGTACCGCACTGTGCCGAGACGTTTGCCCATCTGGTGCGTGAAGCTGGCGCGCCGGACGGCGCATGGACCAACCTGTTTATTTCCTCCGATCAGGTGGCGAACATCATCGCCGACCCGCGCGTGCAGGGCGCGGCGCTGACCGGATCTGAAAAAGCGGGGAGCGCCGTGGCGGCACAGGCGGCGAAGCACATTAAAAAATCGACGCTGGAACTGGGCGGGAACGATGTGTTCGTCGTGCTGGACGATGCCGATCTTGAGAAAGCGGTGAAAATTGGCGTGCAGGCACGGCTCACTAATGCGGGGCAGGTATGTACGGCGGCGAAGCGCTTTATCCTGCATGAGAAAATCGCCGATCAATTCCTCAGCCAGTTCACCGAGGCGTTCAGGAAGGTGAAGGTGGGGGATCAGATGGACGCTTTTACCGAACTGGGGCCGCTGTCGTCGAAAGATGCTCTGGATACACTGACCAGACAGGTCGAGGAAGCGGTGAAAAATGGCGCGACGCTGCACGTTGGCGGCAAGCCGCTGGAAAGCAAAGGTAACTTCTTTGAGCCGACGATTCTGACCCACATTACGCGTGACAACCCGGCGTACTTTGAAGAGTTCTTCGGCCCGGTGGCGCAGATGTATGTGGTGAAAGACGATGACGAGGCGGTAAAACTCGCCAACGATTCCCACTACGGCCTTGGCGGCGCGGTGTTTAGTCAGGATATTGAGCGTGCTAAACGCATGGCCTCCCGGATTGAAACCGGGATGGTTTATATCAACTGGCTGACCGACACCGCAGCGGAGCTGCCGTTCGGCGGCGTTAAGCGTTCGGGCTTCGGACGCGAGCTATCGGATCTGGGGATTAAGGAGTTTGTGAACCAGAAGCTGGTAGTGGTGCGCCGCTAATCCCTGTTGCCCCTCTGAAAACGGGAGGGGCCTGGCTTTTTTGCAGCGAAGGACGCGGATCTTAAATCAGAACGAAATAAGCGAACAAAACACCTTCAATCGCCCTCCTTATTTATCCACGTTGCACTAACCGTGCTTTTTATCCCGATATTGTTTGTACAGACATTCATGATGCCCGCATTTTCTGTTCTATGCGGAGGTCGGTATGGAATTTTACGAGAACCGCCCCAGACAACCATTTATTGGCTTTGTGCAGCTCAGACGGGCGCTAAAAAGGTGGTGGCTGCGTAAGCGGGCCTGTCAGGCGCTGCGACGAATGAGTGACGAGCAGTTAAGGGATATTGGGTTGGAAAGGAAGGATGTGGAATAACAGATAAGAGCCAGTAAAACTGGAAAGGCTGGATAATCTTATCTTAACCTCTCCAGTAGGCGGGTATCCTGGAACGCTAATTTTCCTGCCAGGCTTTCTCGATCAGCAGTTTGGCTTTATCCAGATCGTGTTCGTTACGCACAATCAATTCGACGTCGCCGGTTCCCCAGTGGCCAATGTTTGTGACGTCCCGGCTAAATCCTTCTTCAAGCTGGATATGCTGTGGATTGATTTTCAGCCACAGGCGTAGGTGTGGATCGGTCACGGGATAAACGGCCACGCACAGAAAGTTACGAATGAGGCGGAAGGCGTCATAGAGCTTAAGCTCTTTAAACTGAACCTCATCACTGAGTGAGAGCACATAACTTTTTAGCTGTTCATATAATGAAAGCAGCGCGGGTGAGGCCGAAGAGAGCTGTTCGCGCTGCGTGCGGGTATGGCGCTTACCGTTACCGCTGCTGACGGAACCGTTCGCGATGATGTGCTGAGGGCTATTTTCGACCACGGCGTTAACCAGTTCCAGCATTAACAGGTCGTCGGCAAAAAGCTTGTAGCGAATCAGGTTGATATTGCGGTTGATTTGCTGAACGGCATGTTCGTCGTATTTATTAAAATCGGCGGCAATACAGATTAACCGTGTGCCGGACCAGTCAATGGCTTTGGCCGCGGTTTTACTTATTTTCTCCATCACCAGCAACTGAAATTCCGCTTTATGATCGAGCAGCCAGTCGAGATAAAACAGCCCCTGGTTAATGACGTTTTCATTGCTGTGGCGCTTATATTCAATAATCACCGGGCAGTTATTTTCGTCGAGGCCGAGGGAATCAATTCGCCCACGATGGGTTTTACCCGTGCGGTATTCGGTCTCGAGAAAGCGGACGCCAAGGAATGTTTCCATATGGGATTCGATCAGCATTTGCAGATCTTTTTCAATGGCTGCAGCTTTGCCCGGCAGTTCTTGTACTTTCCCGCCACCGAGGCGGAAAAGCTGGATATCGCTCATGGATCCCTCCTGAATTTTCTGCGCACTATCATACGTTATGTGAAAAGAGATAAAAGCGGAAATCGGGCTTTTGGAGGTGAGATATGTTATAAGCCCGACAGCAGGTGGTTACCGGGCAGCGGGCCGTAGGTCGGATAAGCGTTAGCGCCATCCGACGCTGTTACAGCAATTTGCGCGTCTTACAGAAGGAAAGTCCAGCTGAAAATCAATGAAAATAAGCCGCTGGATGAGAGGTGATATTATATTTGGTGATGAGAATAAAGCGGCTATTTAGTCGCTTTATTGGTTTCTGGAGGCAGGTTAATTTATGGCGGCATCGGCATTATAAGAAGGAAAGGGTTCGAATGATGCAGACCCTATTCATCTGCCCGGGCAACGTTGACCACCGTATAAAGATGCCCCTCATTGATTTAACTTGTAATGAACTGCCACACAATCCAGCAGCCAAAGGCGATCAGAATGCCGCCGGCGGCGCGTTCAATTTTCCAGACAAGATTACCCAGACGACCTTGAATTTGCGGCAGGGCGATAAGCGTTATCAGCAGCAGATCCCAGAGTAACACTACGCTGGTCATCCAGATTCCACATATGGCCTGCTGTGTAACGGTCACGTTTGGGCCCAGCAGGGCGGTCATTAGCGCCAGATAAAACAGAGCATTTTTCGGATTCAACAGCGATGAACCTAGCCCCAGTAATAGTTGTTTTGCCAGTGACGGACATGCCGATGCGGCGTACCGCCACTCCAGCGGCCCGGCGCGGCTTTTCAACAGTTGACGGCCCACCCATAGCAGGTAGGCGGCACCCAATAGTTCGATGATGGTAAAGAGCAGCGGCGTCTGACGTAGTAGCCCTGACCCAATCACCACCAGCAGAATATAGAGCCCATTTCCCGCCGCAATGCCGAGGCACAGCCCGACGCTACCGCGCAGCCGATAGCGTACGGCGTAACCGACCAGCAAAAAGAAGTCCGGACCCGGGCTGAGCAGCGCCATAAAATGCGCCAGCGCCAGTGCGGGAAACGCCGGAGGAAATAACGTTGTAACCTGTTCCATAGTAACCTCAGTGATGATACTGAGGTCAGCCTATACCTGCGGATGCGCTATTTATTGTCGGATATTGATCTGTTCTGCGCGTACTGACGCGGCGTTGCCGCCGTGTAGCTGACGAAGGTTTTGTGGAAATGACTTTGATCGGCGAAACCGGTCTGATAGGCAACATCGGCAATATCGTCCCCGGCGCGCAATCGGTGCCGGGCATATTCAATGCGGGCCATATTGGTAAAGCTGACAGGAGTCAGGCCTGTATCCTGCTTAAAAGTGCGAATCAGAGTCTCCTTACGGAGCGCAAACTCCTGCGCCAGTGTGTCCAGCGTCGGCGGTTCCTGAAGGTTGCTGACTAAGCGGGCA
This sequence comes from Salmonella sp. SAL04162, assembly GCF_046551535.1. Lineage (NCBI taxonomy): Bacteria > Pseudomonadati > Pseudomonadota > Gammaproteobacteria > Enterobacterales > Enterobacteriaceae > Salmonella > Salmonella sp. SAL04162. Next base: position 130,023 of record NZ_JBGDVX010000013.1, on the reverse strand, counting down.
ACCAACTGGCGGCTGATGGCGCATGGCGGTTCGGCGTCGGCGCTTTGTAGCGGCAGGGCGCGCAACAGGTGGATAATAAGCGCCGGAAGTCCGGCGGTTTGTTGCTGAGTAATAGACGTCACAATTTGCTGATAAAGCTGGAAAAGCTGCGGGTCCTGCAACTGTGGCTGCGTGGTATGCAGGCGGCTATTCGCCGGCAAATGGGGGAGCTGCGTCAGGCACCAGTCCGCATCGAGATACAGCATATGATAGCTGCGTGGTCGCTCGTGGAGCGGGTTACAACTGTGTGGAGATTGCGGGGGGATCAGGATCAGCTCGCCGGGGCGTAACAGATACTCTTGTCCGTTACTGATGCAGCGGGTTTCTCCGGCGATGATTGCGCCCAGCGACAGTTGCGGGTGGCTGTGGCGCTTATAGGCCTGACGGCTTTCACTGGTGGTACGTAGCTCCAGCCACGGCAGTTGTGGCAGACGCCAGAAGCGTTGGTGAATATCTCGGATAAGGGGCATACAATCTCCTGTGCGGCCCGGCTTTTCTGCGCCCGTTTACTTCCTTAACCCCGCAAACGCCGCTCTAATCTCGTCTTCCGGCAACTGGATCCCGATAAATACCAGCGTGCTGTGCGGCGTTTCGTCGCCCCACGGTCTGTCCCAGTCGGCGCTGTAGAGGCGCTGCACGCCCTGGAACAGCAGGCGGTTGGGTTCGCCGTCGATCCACAGCATCCCTTTGTAACGCAGCAGTTTATCCGCTGATTCCAGCAGCAGATTTTCCATCACCCGCGAAACCTCGCTGATATCCACCGGGTAATCCAGTTCCACCACAATTGACGACACATCGTTCTGTTTATCGGCAATAAAGTGGAAACGCGGTTGGCTTGCCAGCACGTTCTCTTCCAGCATAAAGCCGCTGGTATTAAACAACTGACTCAGGTCAATATCGCCGTGTACCACGGTGTAAACCGGGGCGCGGGCGTTGATACGCGCCAGCCGCTCGCGCAGTTTCTCGCTGTCGCCTGCCACGTCGGTTTTGGTCAGCAGGATACGGTCGGCGTAGCCTATCTGCGACTGGGCGATGGTGAACTGGTTCATCTGCTCGTTAGCGTGCACCGCGTCGACCAGCGCAATCACGCCGTCTAACAGGTAGCGTTCGCATAATACGTCATGGGAGAAAAAGGTCTGAATAATCGGGCCGGGGTCAGCCATGCCGGTGCATTCAATTACCAGGCGGTCGAAAGCAATATCGCCGCGGTCGCGGCTGTCGAGCAGGTCTAATAGCGCATCTTCCAGCTCGTTGGAGCGGGTACAGCAGATGCAGCCGTTAGTCAGGGTTTTGATCTGTGTGGCGCGATCGCCAATCAGTTGATCGTCAACGGAGACTTCGCCAAATTCGTTTTCGATAACGGCGATTTTAAAACCATGTTGTTCGTTGAGGATATGGCGTAGTAGGGTGGTTTTGCCGGCACCAAGAAAACCGGTAAGTAGGGTAACTGCAATCGGGGTCATAGTCTCTCCATTAACAACAGCGCATACCGCCTTTGCCATCGCCGCCGTAACGTGCTTGCTGACGTTCGCGGAAGAACTCTTCATAGGTCATGTACGGCTTGTCGGGATGGTTGGTTTTCATGTGCTCGACATAGTTGTCGTAGTCCGGAATACCAATCAACATTTTTGCCGCCTGGCCGAGATATTTTTTTGCCTGACCTAAAGTATCAAACATTCTGCCGTCCTGTTAATGAATAAAGCCGGATGGCGGCTTGCGCCTTATCCGGCCTACACTAGCCGGGATCGCTGTGCGCTACCCGGCATCAGTTTTAGTGGTGTGAAGAGATCTTCACGCCGCCTTCCGGCACGGGCACATACGGGGTTTCTTTGTCGGTACGTTTATCGCTGTTGCGTACCTTCATCCAGGTGGTGAAACCGTAGAAGATAATACTGTACACCACCACCAGGAACAGAATACTCAAACCAGCGTTAGTGTAGTTGTTCACCACGATATGGTTCATGTTGGCAATCTGTTGCTCGGTCAGGTTGGTGCCGTTGGCAATCTTCTCTTTATACAGGTTTGCCATGTAGAAGAAACCTTCCATCTGTGGGTTGGCGCTGAACAGTTTCAGGCCCAGCGCCCAGGTGGTGCAGATCAGCAGCCATACCGCCGGGATCACCGTTACCCAGATGTACTTGGTGCGCTGCATTTTGATCAGTACCACGGTGCTCAACACTAGCGCCACGGCGGCCAGCATCTGGTTAGAGATACCGAACAGCGGCCACAGGCTCTTCACGCCGCCCAGCGGGTCGACCACGCCCTGATACAGCAGATAGCCCCACAAACCGACGCAGCCTGCGGTACCGATGATACCCGCGACCAGAGAATCGGTTTTTTTCAGGAACGGGACGAAGTTACCCAGCAAATCCTGCAACATAAAGCGGCCGGAACGGGTACCCGCATCCAGTGCGGTCAGGATGAACAGCGCTTCGAACAGAATACCGAAGTGATACCAGAAGCCCATATCCGCCATCGGCAGGACTTTGTGGAACACATGCGCGATACCTACTGCCAGCGTTGGCGCGCCGCCTGCGCGGTTCAATACTGACGGTTCACCGATATCTTTCGCAGTTTGCAGGATTTGTTCCGGGGAAATCACAAAGCCCCAGGAGCTGACGGTCGCCGCTGCATGTGCGGTAACGTCTTTCAACTGCGCCATAATCAGCGGCGCGTTCTCGCCGCCCATCTCGTGCAGGTTTGGCATGGTAATGCCCAGACCTGCCGGCGGGGTGTTCATCGCGAAGTAGAGACCCGGTTCAATGATCGAGGCCGCCACCAGCGCCATCACCGCAACAAAGGACTCCATCAGCATCGCGCCGTAGCCGATAAAACGCGCATCGGTCTCACAGGCCAGCAGTTTCGGCGTGGTACCGGAAGAGATGAGCGCGTGGAAGCCAGAGACGGCGCCACAGGCGATGGTGATGAACAGGAACGGGAACAGAGCGCCTTTCCACAGCGGGCCGGTACCGTCGACGTACTGCGTCAACGCCGGCATTTTCAGTTCCGGGTTGAGGATTACAATCCCCAGCGCCAGACCGACGATCACGCCGATTTTCAGGAAGGTAGCGAGATAGTCGCGCGGGGCGAGGATCAGCCATACCGGCAGCAGCGCGGAAACAAAGGCGTAGCCGATCAGCGCGAAGGTAATGGTGGTGTCTTTAAAGGTCAGCGCCGGGCCCCAGTACGGGTCGTGGGCAATCACGCCGCCGAAGTAAATAGACGCCACCAGCAGCACGATACCAATAACGGAGACTTCGCCTACGCGTCCCGGACGCAGGAAGCGCATGTAGATGCCCATAAACAGCGCAATCGGCACCGTTGAGCAGACGGTGAAGACGCCCCACGGGCTTTCGGCCAGCGCTTTAACCACGATTAATGCCAGCACCGCGAGGATGATGATCATAATTAAGAAGCAGCCGAACAGCGCGATGGTGCCTGGAACGGTACCCATCTCTTCTTTGATCATCTCGCCAAGAGAGGCGCCGTTACGGCGGGAAGAGATGAACAGCACCATAAAGTCCTGCACTGCGCCCGCGAGCACCACGCCCGCCAGCAGCCACAGTGTCCCCGGCAGATAGCCCATCTGCGCGGCCAATACCGGCCCGACCAGCGGACCTGCGCCGGCGATGGCGGCGAAGTGGTGACCAAACAGCACGTAGCGGTTAGTCGGCACGTAGTTCAGGCCGTCGTTATTGATGACCGCCGGCGTCGCGCGCGTCGGGTCGAGCTTCATGACCTTCTGGGCGATATACAGGCTGTAGTAGCGGTAAGCCACCAGATAGACGGAAACGGAAGCGACCACGATCCACAGGGCGCTCACGTGTTCACCCCGACGTAGGGCAACGACCGAGAGGCAGAAAGCACCGATGATTCCGAGAATCACCCAGGGTATGTGCTTGAATATCTTTTTCGTATCCATAGTAAAACCTGGTTGTAAGTTTAATTATCAGCCGAAGCTGGGTGGACATTGAGTTCGTGTTTGAGGAGGTAGATTGACTGCTATGCTGAGAGGATCTTGCCAGATCATCGCGCGCGTAAAGTTAGGTAAATCAGTGAGTGGTTGTATGGCGGTTTAAGCGGTCGGACGTACCGGTAAGCGGTTTCGCGGAGGAGGGCGTGGGCTATTTTATATGATTGAGATCACAATATAAAATGGGACGATCCTTGTTGCGCGGGGCGTCATAACGACTTAACTGAGCTAATCGTGATATTAATGGCGCGCATCCCATAAAGTTTTCCCTTTCCAGGCCGAAAATTCTGTATCTGTCTAGCGGAAAGAGAAAACATGTTAAAACGAATTAAAATTGTTACCAGCTTACTGCTGGTATTGGCGCTATTTGGCCTTTTACAACTGACATCCGGCGGGCTGTTCTTCAACTCGCTGAAGAATGACAAAGAAAACTTCACCGTATTGCAAACCATTCGTCAGCAGCAGTCTGCCCTGAATTCAACCTGGGTGGAGCTGTTGCAAACGCGTAATACCCTGAATCGCGCGGGTATCCGCTGGATGATGGACCAGAGCAATATTGGCAGCGGCGCAACTGTCGCTGAACTGATGCAGGGGGCGACCAATGCGCTGAAGCTCACCGAAAAAAACTGGGCGCAGTATGAGTCGTTACCGCGCGATCCACGTCAGAGCGAGGCGGCTTTCCTTGAGATCAAACGAACCTATGATATCTACCACGGCGCGTTGGCGGAGCTTATTCAGCTTCTTGGCGCGGGTAAGATTAACGAGTTTTTTGATCAACCGACTCAAAGCTATCAGGACGCTTTTGAGAAGCAGTACATGGCCTATATGCAGCAAAACGATCGTCTGTACGATATTGCTGTTGAGGATAACAACAGTTCCTACAACCAGGCGATGTGGGTACTGGTCAGTGTGCTGATTGCCGTTCTGGTGGTCATTATCGCCGTCTGGTTCGGCATCAAACTGTCGCTTATCGCCCCGATGAATCGTCTGATTGAAAGCATTCGTCATATCGCCAGCGGCGATCTGGTGAAGCGTATCGACGTGGAAGGCTCCAACGAAATGGGGCAGTTGGCTGAAAACCTGCGTCATATGCAAAGTGAACTGATGCGTACTGTTGGCGATGTACGTAACGGCGCGAATGCGATCTATAGCGGCGCCAGCGAGATTGCGATGGGCAACAACGATCTCTCTTCCCGTACTGAGCAGCAGGCAGCGTCTCTGGAAGAGACCGCCGCCAGTATGGAACAACTGACCGCCACCGTGAAACAGAACGCCGAAAACGCCCGTCAGGCCAGTCACCTGGCATTGAGCGCCTCTGAAACAGCGCAAAAAGGCGGCAAAGTGGTGGATAACGTCGTACAAACAATGCGCGATATCGCCTCCAGTTCGCAGAAAATCGCCGATATTATCAGCGTAATCGACGGTATTGCTTTCCAGACCAATATCCTGGCGCTGAATGCGGCGGTAGAAGCGGCGCGCGCAGGTGAGCAGGGACGCGGGTTCGCGGTGGTGGCCGGTGAAGTCCGTAATCTGGCCCAGCGTAGCGCGCAGGCGGCACGGGAGATCAAGAGTCTGATTGAGGATTCCGTGAGCCGTGTTGATGTGGGGTCGACGCTGGTCGAAAGCGCCGGTGAAACCATGGATGAGATCGTCAATGCAGTTACCCGCGTGACCGATATCATGGGCGAGATTGCCTCGGCGTCCGACGAGCAAAGCCGTGGTATCGACCAGGTGGGCCTGGCGGTAGCGGAGATGGATCGCGTAACGCAGCAGAACGCCTCGCTGGTGGAAGAGTCCGCCGCCGCGGCTGCGGCGCTGGAAGAGCAAGCCAGCCGTCTGACCCAGGCCGTCGCGGTGTTCCGTATTCAACAGCAACAGCAGCGTGCGCGTGAAGTGGCAGCGGTAAAAACCCCGGCAGCCGTGTCGTCACCAAAGGCCGCTGTGGCCGACGGCAGCGATAATTGGGAAACGTTTTAAGGGCGTATGGTGAACAGTCGGCCTACAGATGACCGTAGGCCGGATGAGATGTTCACACTTTTGCCTGATGGCGCTTCGCTTATCAGGCCTGGCAGTCCGCACAGGCCGATTTTAAACCAGCATCAGGCGCATGGCGCAGCGTGATTTATACGCCAGGCCGTGCGCCGCTTCCTCCTCTCTTTTCTGATATCGCGCGCTAATCCAACGTTGAGTGAAGGTGTGCGGTGATCCACAAAAAATGAATAAAGCAAGAGATTGCACGACAGGAGAGCCTTGTTTCGCGGCATCATAATTGCTGATGTGATAATCGTGAGAGGATACGATGCGCAAAGATGCCCTGCTTGCTTTCCTGATGAACCAAACGGATTTTTTTGATCCGGAAAATGTCAGTGAGGTGTTTACCGCGCGCTATCTGGCGCAGCGTTTTAATATGCAGCGCAATACCGCCAGCCATTATCTGAACCAACTGGTGGCGCAGGGCGTGCTCTGCAAAATCAATACCCGTCCCGTCTATTTCCTGCATAAGCAGGCATTTAGCCAACAGTTTTTTACCCTTTCGCGTAATGAATACGCCAGCGTCGCGGAGCTGTTAGCGCACGGGGAACAGGAGTGCGCGCCGGACGATCACTTTTCCCTATTGATTGGCCATAACGAAAGCCTGAAGCGCCCGATTGAGCAACTGAAAACCGCGCTTTTTTATCCCGACGGCGGACTGCCGCTACTGATGACCGGCGAAAGCGGCACCGGGAAAAGTTATCTGGCGCAGCTCATGCACGAATATGCCATCGCCCAGGCGCTTCTGTCGCCGGATGCGCCATTTATCAGTTTTAATTGCGCCCAGTATGCGAGCAATCCCGAACTGCTGGCGGCGAATCTTTTTGGCTATGTGAAGGGCGCGTTTACCGGCGCGCAGAGCGACAGACCGGGCGCGTTCGAGGCGGCTGACGGCGGCATGTTATTTCTGGATGAAGTCCACCGGCTGAGCGCCGAAGGGCAGGAGAAGCTCTTTACCTGGCTCGATCGTGGTGAAATTTATCGGGTAGGCGACACCGCGCAGGGGCATCCGGTTTCGGTACGTTTGGTATTTGCGACGACCGAAGAGATACACAGTACCTTTCTGACGACATTTTTGCGGCGCATCCCGATTCAGGTCAACCTGCCGGATCTCCAGCACCGCAGCCGCCAGGAAAAAGAGGCGCTGATCTTACTGTTTTTCTGGACGGAGGCGAAAAAACTCTCGGCCACGCTTATCCTCAAACCGCGTTTGTTGCAGATCCTCAATCAGTATGTTTATCGCGGCAACGTCGGCGAACTGAAAAATGTGGTGAAGTATGCGGTGGCGACGGCATGGGCGAAAAAGCCTGGGCAGGAAACCGTTACCGTGTCGCTGCACGATCTGCCGGATGCCATGCTGTCAGCATTGCCGTCATTGAATGAACCGCTGGCGGACGACGCGCCAGTGAGCATCTCGCCCGACACGAACCTTACCTGGCAGCTGCGCGCCCGCGACGAGATGCAGGGCATGATCCATGATACGCAGTGTCATGTGCTGGCGCTGTACGAGCTGGTACGTAGCGGGAAAGAGGGGTGGGAGACGGTACAAAAAAGAATGGGCGATGAAATTGAAGCTCTCTTCGATCGTCTGATTTTTACCGGCGACGATAATGTGCACTCCCAGCGGTTGCTGTTAATTACAAGCCAGGTGCGGGAAGAGTTTTATCGTCTGGAGAAGCGCTTCAATATGCAGCTTAACGGCAACTGTATTTACGCGCTTAGCCACTATTTAATCCATCGTACCGCACTGGCGCCTTCTCGTCTCAACAGCGAGCAGATCCGCCAACTGGACGCCTTCCTCGCCCAGAAATATCCGCTGCTGTACAGCTTCTGTTTACAAATTCTGGAGACGCTGGGCCAGAAGCTGGATCTGGAGCCGAGACGCATTGATATGCTGCTGCTGGCGCTTTGGCTGCATAAACAGGGGGCTAACAACCAAAAACAGGTGACGCATGCGGTGATTCTGGCGCATGGCTATGCCACAGCCAGCAGTATCGCCAATGTCGCCAACCGGTTACTGAAAAATACGATTTTTGAATCGTTCGATATGCCGTTGGACGTCACGCCGGAGGCGATAGCGCAGCAGGTGATGCGCTATCTGGAAGGGCACCCGCTCGCCTCTGGCCTGATGATTCTGGTGGATATGGGATCGCTCAAGGCCATTCATCGTCATTTTGATCGCGCGCTTTCCACGCCGGTGACGATTATCAACAACGTATCGACCAGCATGGCCCTGTATGTCGGGGAGCGTATTTTACAGGGGCATTTTATTGAAGAGATCGCCCGCGATATCGCCCGGGATGTGCCGGTCGAGTATCAGCTCTACTGGCCGAAAAGCAACAAACCGCGCGCCATACTGACTACCTGCGCGACCGGTATCGGTGTGGCGACTAATCTTTGCGCATTACTGAGCGCCAGTATTCCGCAGGCGCTGGAGATTGACGTCGTCGCCTGCGATTATGCGATGCTGGCGAGCAATAAAACCCAGGAGCCGGTATTTATGCGCTACGACGTACTGGCGATAGTCGGCACGTTGGACCCGCACATCGCCAGCGTGCCGTGGATTTCGCTCGACTCGCTGATCTCCGGCGAGGGGAATCACTATCTGATGCGGCTGTTTGGTTCGCTGACCACGCCGGAGCAGGTGGCGGAGATCAATAACCTGCTGCTGAAAAACTTCTCGCTCCGACGAGTGATCGAATCCGTCACCATCCTCGACACCAGCAAAGTCATCAACCACGTTGAGCAGTTTCTGCTGCGCTATGAGCATCTGGCGGGCGTTACCGTCTCGAATGAAAGAAAGGTGGCGCTCTATGTGCATATTAGTTGCCTGATTGAGCGTCTGATCCGTCATGCGGGCATTACTGCTTATAGTGGACAACAGTGTCCGGAACAGGAACTGAATCGGCTACGGGAAGCGTTTAGTGTCATTGAGAGTAACTACAGTGTCAAAATCCCCACCGCCGAGCTTGGCTATATCCATAATATCCTGACCTTCGAAACAGAACTTATCGAGCAAGATCAACAGTTTTAACGATTCCTCGCTGTTAACCCGCATCTTTTTTCGGCGCGCCACTTTTTCTGGCACGCCGCTTGCTCTCTTTTATCACAGTGGAATGTGTTTTAGAGGTCAGGATGAAGAGACATTATATTTTCGCCAGCCACGGCACGCTGGCCAGCGGGGTTTTAAACTCCGTGGAGCTGATTTTAGGCAAACGGTCAAATGTCTGGACGCTGTGCGCTTACGTTGAAGAGAGCGTGGATTTAAGCCAGCAGGTAGATACGCTAATTGCCCGGATCCCGCCGGAAGATGAAATTATTGCGCTGACCGATATTTTTGCCGGCAGCGTGAATAACGAATTTGTCCGTTATTTATCACGAGAAAATTTTCATCTGCTGGCAGGGATTAACCTGCCGCTGGTTATCGATCTCTTTATGTCGGAAAACGATGGCAATACCACGCATACCATAATGACGGCGTTAGCGGATTCAAAAGAAAATATTCAGTACTGCAATCAAACTATTACCAGCGCCATGCAAAGCGATAAAGATTTTTAAGGGGAGGAAGCGTCATGATTGTTTTTTTACGGGTGGATCATCGTTTATTACATGGACAGGTCGCCTTTTCCTGGACGCAGTACGTTGGCGCCGACTGTATTTTAATTGCCAACGACAGCGTACCTAATGATGACCTGCGTAAAACCACCATTAAAATGGCGAAGCCGCCCGCGGTGAAGCTGGTTATTAAAAATATTGCCGATTCAATTGAAGCGATAAAAAGCGGCGTTACCGATAAATATAAACTTTTTATTGTTGTTGAATCCGTGGCGGATGCGTACCGGCTGGCGCGCGAATTACCCGACATTAAAAGTATTAATTTAGGCGGCACGAAGGTGCGTGAAGGGAGTCAGAATATTGCTAAAGCCATCAATCTGTTAGCGGATGAAATGACTCAACTTCGGGAGCTGGCGGCTGGCGGAGTAGAGATAGAAATTCGGCTGGTGCCTAACGATCGTAAACAACTTTTTGCCTGAGCGGATACCCTCCTGAGGACATATTATGGTAGAGGCGCTTTTACTTGGACTGGTGGCGTTTATCGCCCAGTCTGAATATGCATTAGGGACGTCGCTGATTTCCAGACCTATCGTGACCGGACTGTTAACCGGACTGGTGCTGGGCGACATGGAAACCGGAATTGTGATGGGCGCGACGCTGGAGTTGGCGTTTATCGGTTCCTTTTCGGTGGGCGCGTCGCTGCCGCCGGATGTGGTCACTGGCGGTATTTTAGGTGTGGCCTTTGCGATTAATTCCGGCGCCGGGGCGGAAACCGCGCTGTTATTAGGTTTGCCTATCGCGACACTGGCGTTAATTGTGAAAAATATCTATAACGGAATGTTTATTCCGTTGCTCTGTCATAAAGCCGATGCTTACGCTGAGGTAGGGGATACCCGGGGCATTGAGCGTATGCATTTAATTTCCGGCATTGGGCTGTCACTGACGTTGGGGATTATCGTCACGGTCTCTTATTTAGCGGGCGTGAATATGGTTAAAGGTTTTCTGGATGCCATTCCAGAGTTTATTAAACATGGATTAAGCGTTGCCACCGGTATTATTCCCGCGCTGGGTTTTGCCATGCTGGCGCGCTTATTAATTAATAAAAAGGTCGCCCCCTATTTTTTCCTCGGTTTTGTCTTAATGGCATATTTAAAAATTCCGGTGACGGGTATTGCGATTCTTGGCGCGATCGTCGCCGTCGTGATGGTCAATATGCCGAAATTTGCGGCCTCGCAACCGGCACCTGCGCAAGGAGCGTCTCATGACGATGAAGATGATTTCTGATAAAGACCGCCAGCAGGCGGAAACCACTGGTCTGGTCACCGCGCGTGATTTACGCCGCGTCTTCTGGCGGTCATTCCAGATGGAGTTTTCCTGGAACTATGAACGGCAAATGAACCTGGCGTTCGTCTATACGCTTATTCCGGTATTAAAGAAACTGTATAGCCGAAAAGAAGATCTTGCCGAAGCGCTAAAACGCCATCTGGCTTTCTTTAATACTACGCCGCACATTGTGACGTTGATCCTCGGTATTACCGTGGCGATGGAGGAGAAAAATAGCCAGCAAAAAGAGATGGACGCCAGTTCTATCGATAACGTCAAAGCGTCGTTAATGGGGCCGCTGGCGGGTATTGGCGACTCTTTTTTCTGGGGAACATTGCGTCTTATCGCCACTGGCATCGGTACCAGTCTGGCGCTGAAAGGCAATATTCTGGGGCCGATTTTATTTCTGCTGGTGTTTAACGTACCGCATATTCTGGCCCGATGGTTCTTTACCCGCTGGGGCTATGTGCTGGGAACCGGCGTACTGCAACGTATTCAGCAAAGCGGAATGATGGAAAGCCTAACCTATGGCGCCTCGATTATCGGTCTGATGGTGGTTGGCGCGATGACGGCCTCCATGATTGATATCACCATTCCCATTACGTTTGGTACGGGAGAGGCGAAAACCCATGTCCAGGACATTATTAACGACATCATGCCTTGTCTGCTGCCGTTAATTAGCTTCGCCATTGTGTACTGGCTGTTAGGGAAAAAAGTGAAACCGTTAACCATCATTGGCGGTATTGCGCTGGTGGGAATTTTCGGTTCCTGGATAGGGTTATTTTAAGAGGGATACACAATGTTACCAACCATGCTGACCTATATTAACGAAGAGTCTGACGTCCTGGCGAATATTATTCTCCGCCATCGCCAGTCGCTGGAAGAAGTATCGCGGTTCGCCAGCCAAAAAACGTTACGACGAATCCTGATATTAGCCACCGGATCGTCATTGAATGCCGCCTTTTGCGCCCGTTATTTCTTTGAGCGCTGCGGTATCTCTATCGATATTAAAGAGCCGTACACCTTTAGCCAGTATGAGAATAGCGATCCGCAAGCCGATATGGTTATTGCTATTTCCCAGAGCGGGAAAAGCGCTTCTACCCTGGAGGCGATGCGTAAAGTTCAGGCGCAGGGACGTCCGGTATTCGCTCTGACCGCCGATCCGCAAAGCCCTTGTGGCAAGGCCAGCGATTATCCACTGGATATTCTGACCGGGATTGAGTCCGTCGGCTTTGTTACCCGTGGATTTAGCGCGACGGTACTGAATCTGTTGCTTATCGCGTTGTTAATTGCCCGTCAGCAGCAGCGACTGACGGAATCGCAGGTCGAGGAGTATGTGGCGCAGCTTCAACGCATCGCGGCAACCCTGCCGTTGGTTATCGTGCGTACGGAAGCGTTTATTCACCAGCACCAGTCCGTTTTACGAAACGGGACGCGTTTTGTGGCGATAGGCTACGGCGCGCTGGTTGGGGTGGCAAAAGAGTTGGAAACTAAATTTACCGAGACGGTGCGTGTTCCCTCAAGCGGGTTTGAGCTGGAAGCCTATATGCACGGCCCGTATCTGGAAGCCAATGCGGAACATGTGATGTTCTTCTTTGAGGACCGGCCCGATGCGCGCTCCAGGGCGCTACGGGAGTATATGACGCCTGCGGTCGCCAAAACCTTTACTCTCACGCTGGCGAAGGCGGCGCAGGATGACCAGACGCTTGCGCTGGATGTAGCGGTTGATCACCATTTCTCGCCATTGCTGTTGATTGTGCCGGTACAACTCATGGCGTTTCATATCGCCTCACTGAAAGGCATCGACCTTTCGGTACGCATTTTTGACGATTTCGATCGCGTTTTAAAAAGTAAAATCTGAACAATCAGGAGAAAAATATGTTGGGTTTTAATCAGGACGAGTACCTGACGAGTGCTCGTGAGATCATCGCTGCGCGCCAGAAGGCAGAACAGGTTGCTGACGAGATTTATCAGGCCGGGTTCAGTTCTTTATTTTTCGCCTCTGTTGGCGGTTCACTGGCGCCAATGATGGCAATTAATGAATTTGCCAAAGAATTAACAACGTTGCCGGTTTATGTTGAGCAGGCGGCAGAATTAATTCATAAAGGAAATAAGCGGCTGAATAAAGACTCCGTGGTTATTACGCTGTCTAAATCCGGTGATACCAAAGAATCGGTGGCGATCGCCGAGTGGTGTAAAGCACAGGGAATACGCGTAGTCGCTATTACCAAAAATGCGGACTCTCCGCTGGCGCAGGCGGCGACATGGCATATTCCGATGCGTCACAAAAATGGCGTGGAATATGAATATATGCTGCTGTACTGGCTGTTTTTCCGCGTGCTGTCGCGCAATAACGAATTCGCCAGTTACGATCGCTTCGCCAGCCAACTGGAAATTCTGCCGGCGAATCTGCTGAAAGCGAAACAAAAATTTGATCCGCAGGCTGATGCTATCGCCAGCCGTTATCATAACAGCGATTATATGATGTGGGTCGGCGGCGCGGAGATGTGGGGCGAGGTCTATCTGTTCTCCATGTGTATCCTGGAAGAGATGCAGTGGAAGCGCACGCGCCCCGTCAGCTCTGCGGAATTTTTCCACGGCGCTCTGGAGCTGCTGGAAAAAGACGTTCCGCTCATTCTGGTGAAAGGGGAAGGGAAATGCCGCGCGCTGGATGAACGCGTTGAGCGCTTCGCCAGTAAGATTACCGATAACCTGGTGGTGATTGATCCGAAAGCGTATGCGCTGGACGGCATTGATGATGAGTTCCGCTGGATCATGGCGCCCTGCGTCGTCTCGACACTGCTGGTTGATCGGCTGGCGGCGCACTTCGAGAAATATACCGGCCACAGTCTGGATATTCGTCGTTACTACCGTCAGTTCGATTATTAACAGAAAGGGGCGTGTAGCATATACAGTGCCTGATGGCGCTTCGCTTATCAGGCCTGTGCGCCAGTTTATTGATAAAGATGATGTGTAGGCCGGGTAAGGCGCAGCCGCCACCCGGCATATATGACATTCTCTTTTAACCCTCAACATTCACCACTTTGATCTCCACCATGCCAATCCCCAATTTGCGCGGCGAATGGCCCAAAATATTACCTTCGTTGGTGGAGACGGGAGCGGGCGGCGCAATGACTAAGGTATTCGCGTCCGTCGGGTTGTTGAAATGCAGCGTGATAGTGGACACATCGTGACCCAGCACCAGCGTCTGTTCTTCGTTGCCTACACGTACCGGAATCGGCCGATTCGCGTTGTCGCCGAAGGCTTTGGCGGTGATCACCAGATCAAACTTTTTCGGCAGCGGCGCTTTATATTCGATTTTAACCTCATCGCCCAACTGCGCATTTGACCAGCGCCCCCAGGACTCCGGCCGGGAAATGCCGCTAAACTGCTTCACCTCCTCCGGTGCGCCCGCGACATTAAAGATAAAGCTATCAGCTTTATAACGAATATCGTTATCGACAATCTTTAAGGTATCGACGTTGCCTTTGTAGCGTTCCATATCGATCATCGTGTCTTTAAACGCAGTCTTACCCTGCCACTGCGCTTTATCGACATGCTGTACGGTTTGCTGCCCGCCAAGCTGCCCCTGCGAGACGCACCAGTCGGTGGAGAGCGCCAGCGCCGGTGCCCATAGCTGCGCCATCTTGTAACAGCGATCGACCCAAACGAAATTATCGCGCGGGGCGAAGTCGGCCAACTGGAACCGTAGCGGAGCGGAGTATTCACTTTCCGGTAACGGCTCGACGCGCTTATCCGATACGCGCAGTAGTAACGGCAGGCGGAAGTGGCTCCCGGAAAACGCGATCATGTTTTTGTCCCGATCGACGGTAAAATCTTTTATCTCTTTCGGGAAATTCCACAGGCGAATGATATCCGGCTTCATCGCCAGCACTTTCTCTTTTACATTCAGGAACACTTCCGACAGCGACTGCCCGGAAAGGCTGCTACGTCCCAGACCGATAAAATTATCGCCGCCGAGAATATCCAGCACCGTTGCGCCGTTGTCCATCGTGTTGCGTTTGACCGCCAGCGTCTCCTGCTGTGGTTTATCGCCGCGCAGAATGAAAAACAGATTGTTGCGATCTTGCTTATTCAGGTATTTCCAGGCGGTATTGTTCATCGCCAGATGGTCGGAAGAGACGACGATAACGGTATCTTTAAACCACGGTGACGCTTTGATTTTGTTGATAAACTCGGCGATGTTTTCCTGGCTGCAACTTACGGCGCTAAAGGACTGGTTGGGCTTGCCGTCGTAATCGTAGCGTTTGCGGTTGCAGGTGCGTGAGATAAACCCGTCCGGGTGGTGAGTATCTACGGTCAGCGTAAACAGCGAAAAACGCTGGCCTGAGCGGGAAAGCGCTTCAAATTTCTTCCATGCCTCATCAAGCACCGTATCGTCGTAGAAGCCCCAGTCGTTACGATAAGACGGGTCTGCCACCACCGTTTTCAGCTCTTCAGCGCCGTACAGATGATCAAATCCGTGTGATTTCAGGAACACGTCTTTCCCGGCAAAACGCAGGTTAGCGCCCTGCACGAAATAGTTCTGGTAGCCGGAGTTTTTCAGAATATCGCCGAGGCAGATATTCTGCGGGAAGAAGCTGGAAACCGACGCTGAGGCATTGCCCTCAAACGGCGCAAACAGCGGAATACCGCACTGGGAAGCCACCATCCCGGCGATGGTGTAATCCGTTCCCGGCAGTTGCATGGTATGGCTGAAATCCAGCCCTTCATTTTTAAGCGCGCCCAACTCTGGCGTGAGATTGGGGAAAGCGTCATTATCAAAATAGGTCCGTTCCAGGCTCTCGCCGTAGATATAGACCAGATTGAGCTTCGGATGAGGAATGGTTTTTGCTGGTTCTTTATAATAAACGGCAAAATCCGGATCGCCATCGCGCATTTGTGATTTTACCAGTTCGGTAATCTGGCGAAACGCCGGACTGGCGTCGACCGAACCCAACGCCAGCAGTAACGCCAGCAGGCTGTAACCGACATGATGCGGATGGTGACGGCGGCGGCGTAGTACCCATCCCAGCGCGCCGAATACCGCCACTAACGCCAGGGCAATGCCGATTCCCGGCAGAATATATTTGCCGACTCCCGCTCCCGTCAGACTATTCGTGAGCGTATAAAGCACTGCGTCGTTGATCCCGTCGCCGGTAAAATAGTCGCTGGCATACAGGGTAATATTCAGAATGACAAAAAGTCCCAGCACCGTGAGAGTGGCGGCAAACCACCAGGTGTTACGGCCCGCCTTCCAGGCATATATCAGCACAGAGGCGAGAAACAGAGCGACAGAGAGCAACTCGGACAACTGACGATCCTCAATAAACCAGGCTTATCGCTGGCAGGAAAAAATTTCTAACAATGTAATAGCGATGTCACATTGCTGCAATTCTAATGACTTTACACGGCGCTATTATTTAGAATGAGTTTAGAAAGTTGTTTTTTTGATCGTCATCACTTCCTGACATAGCGGTTAATAACAGGAAAAGACGAAAGGAAAAGTCGGGTTAATGCCGTGCTGGCGGGTAAAGGGCCAAAACACGGCTTTTATCAGGACGTCCCAGCGTGGCGCACGGTCAGAAAAACGCAGTCAGGAAAGGAAATTCAGCCCTTGCTGCAACACCAGATCGCAAGCTTTGGTTTTCACCTTTTCCGCCAGCGGCGTACTGCCGATATTATTGAGGTTCAACTGCTGGCCGTCCTTCGTCTTGAGCAACCCTTGCAGGCCGTTCAGGTAGTTAGTGTCCTGCTCCTGCTGTGTAGTATCCAACCCCAACTTGTTCAGAATCTGATTTTTAACGTTTTCCACATTGGTGGCGGACGCCAGCTTCTGTTTGGCGCAGTACTGCAAAATACCGGCGGCATTATTCATATTATCGGCGCTGAGCGACTGGGTGCCGTTGCTGAGCAGACCGGTTAGCGCCGAAAGCGACATCCCGCCCTGCTGTGAGTTCGCGCCCTGAGCGCTTAACTGACTGGCGGCGCTGGAAAGCGAATCCTGCCAGGAGGCGGCGATACCGCTGGTGGAAATCAGTACGCAGGCGACCGCCGCGCAGCACAGAACATGTTTCGCTGTATTCATGGTAATCACCTGTGTTATGCCAGCCAGGCGTAGTATCGCCCTGGCGCACGTTGCAATTTAATACTCTTTACCCGTCACCCGGCTGCGGTAACTGTCCCAGGTAAAATTAACCCATAAACTGTTGCCGAGGCGCATACGGTCCATGACGCGTTCGCCAAGCATTTTCGTCATCTCTTCCATATTGCTGTTCGTCAACATGCCGGTGGGACGTTTTGACGAGGAACGACGATCGACAATTTGATTGATGATCACTTTTTCATAGCGGGATTCGGTCTGCACGCCGATCTCGTCGATCACCAGCAGATCAACGTTACTCAGATCGTTAAGCAACTGCTCTTCGCTGGTTTCCCGATTGCTGAACGTGTCTTTCATCGCTGACATAATATCCGCTACGGTGATAATCAGTACCGACTTTCCGCGCAGCAGCAGCTCATTACAAATAGCCGCGGCGAGATGATTTTTACCGGTTCCCGGCTTGCCGGAAAAGACAAAGCTGGCGATATTGCCGTCAAATTCATCAACGTATTGTCGGGCTTTACTTAACGCGTTCATTTGTCCGTCGCACTCAACCCGATAGTTATCAAACGAGCAGTTTTGATGCAGCGGTCGAATGCCGGAACGGTTAAAGGTGCGCTGCATTTTCATCGCCCGATTTTCCCGCGCCAGCGCCGCCGCCCGGATCTCGCCTTGCTCTTTCTGCCACGCCAGCAGTTCTTCGCCCGTTTTAAACGCCGGTGTAATATGCGCAGGCATCATTTTTTGTAGACGCTGCATCAGGTCGCCAACATTTTTCATCGTTACCCCCTAAAACCTGGTGGAATATGATTGTCAGGTTCGCTGACGCTATTGATGTCGCGCTGCGGCATTCCGCCATTGCTGGAACGGCTGATTTGCACGCTGCGCGCCAGCTTTTGCTGCCACTGGATATGGTGAAAAACCTTACCTTCCGCCTGCCAGTAGGCGATAAACGCCGCTAGCTCTTCTGCGGTGACCGGCTCCCGAAGCGCCACGCCCCAAAGGGCAGCCTGACGCTGAAAATCCGCATCCGGTTGCCAGGCGGGATACATGGCGAATTTTCCGCAGGGAATCGCAACGGGGGCGGCTTCGGGTTCTTCGTAAAATTGCGCGTCTAACACCACATCGCTTCCCGGACGTGATAACTTTTCTTCAAGCGCCAGCAGTTCAGCCATGCGTGCAGGCGTCACGGCATAAAAGGCAGGCGCATTATTAGCGAATACCGCCACTGCGCCGCCCGTTGACTTCGCCAGCACAGCATGATGATCGTGTAAAAGGACGTCAATACCGATGACGTCCGACGTTAAAATTCTGGAAGACATAATGTTTCTCAATATGGAACAACAACCGAGAAGGGCGACTGTTTTTATAGTACCACACAGACCCGTAAGAACAGCAGGAGGCGTTCCACCGATCACACGCGGGGGCGTTTGCGGTACAGCCATAATCCCGGTACAGAGAGGCCAATTGAGAGCGCGCCAACAATGGAAGAGGCTTTCAGAAAATTGGTTAGCAGCGTAATCATCATCGGTTCGCTATAGCCCAGATGGCTAATTTTTACTGCGGAAATCATCGCGGTATAGGCGGAAATCCCCGGAAACATCGGGATCACGGCCGCGACGGTAAACACTTTAGGGTGAGCGAGATACCAGCGTGACCACTGAATACCAATACTGCCGACCAGCAGCGAAGCCATAAACGTCGACCATTCGATATTAAAGCCAGCGCTCATCATCAGCATACGCGAGCCATGACCCAGCGCCCCCAGTAGCGCGCACCACGGAAGTGCCCGGTGGGGAACATTAAAGACCATCGCAAACCCGACGGCGGGGATCGCAGACAAGATCATGTCCTGCATTAGCGCCAGTAAAAAGTCGATTATACCCATCCTCGTAGCCCCCATACTGTCATTGACATCACTACGCCCACACAGGTGGCCAGTGTCAACAGGCTGGCGATAGCCCAGCGCGCCAGCCCGGTATTAATATGTCCTTTAAACATATCTGCGACGGAATTAATCAGCGGAAAGCCCGGCACCAGTAGCAGTACGCTCGCCGCCATGGCGATAGTGGGCGTCTGGCTAAAGGCGGGGAGGGTGAGCATCAGCCCGGAAATCGTGGTAGCGACAAAGGCGGTAATGCAAAAATTGATCTGCGGATGTAAATGCCGCTGCGCCAGCATCTGGCGAATATACATGGCTATCATACTGGCGAAAAAGGTGATAACCGCGCCATCCCAGCCGCCATTATTCAGCTTACAAAAGCAGGAGCAGGAAAGACCGACCATAAACGCCACCAGCCAGCGCGGATAACGCAGCGGGCGGAGCTGGCTAAAACGTTTTTCCACGCCTTTGTAATCCAGCAGACGATGTTCCGCGAGGATAACGATATGCTGAACCTCCGTGACGACGTGCATATTAATGCCGCGATCCTGGTTTTTACGTGTCGATGTCAGACATTGTCCGTCTTTAATGGTCGTCAGTACAATGGCGTTAGAGGAGATCGCGCTTTCGACGCTATCCATACCGAGCGCCAAACCGAGGCGGGTGGAAAGCTCATCAACCAGTGCGCTTTCCGCCCCGTGCTGCAATAAAAACAGCCCGCATTGAATACATAACCGTGTTACTGCTCGTTGAATTGATTGCTCTTCTTGCATGACTCGTCCTGTCCGAAAAGACATTCTATGCGCCGCCACTATGACAGAGGCTTTCTTTTTAACACGAAGCGCAGGCATGGTGGCGTTGGTTAAGATCAATTTCTTGTTGATAAAAACGTCAACCGCCAGACGCAACGCATAAGCTTTCTGAGACGTGCGCTTCGTCACAGGCAGGATATCCTTATGGGCGACGGTTCTCGTATGTCCGTTTCCAGAATAGAGACATTATGCCAGCCTGGCCGTTCATTTTTGAATCAATGATGTGGTGAATTTTATCAACTACATGCATTAATCGTTTTACAACAATGGCGTGAGCAGCAGGTGTAAAAATAGGCGTGACTTAGTGTAATTTGCAGATATTACATGGATTTTATGGGTGACAGTCAGTATTGTTGGGCTTTTATTTCAGGATTCAGTAATATGAATGAAGGACGAACTCATATTTTAAATTTATTAATATGATGAGTTTCGTTAGAATTACTAATGTGCAAATTTAGTTAATTTAATTGTCTTGCTTCTGGTTTTATGAGTAACTATGCGATAGTGATTTCATGTTTTTGTGCTATGTGGATTGTAGCGCAATCAATGTTATATTTTTAAAAATAAAACAAGGATAATTAATCCACTCGGCTTATATTTCTTTGCGCTCATTGTTAATAGTATTTTTATTAATGGGACAATGAAAAGGGGCGGCGTGGGTGCGGAGGAATTATGCTGCCAGGATGCTGCAAAAATGGACTTATTATCAGTAAAACCCCCCTTATACAGGAAGGCCTTAAAGGGGCTATAACAGGTAATTTCCCCGATTATAAACTGGCGTATTGCCGTACGATAGAAGAGCTAACGCTGCTACAACTACGTCGAAGTAATTTAGTTATTGCTGATTTAGCAGTTAACAATGCCTCTCCCCGTGCTATCTGCGAATATTTTTATAGCTTACTCTCGCAATATCGCGACATACATTGGGTATTTCTGGTTCCTAAATCCAGCTATCCACATGCGGTTGATCTCCTGATGGGCCCCGTCAGCACCTTGCTTTCAGACGAAGAGCCAATCGAGAATCTTATTAGCGTTATCCATGCGGGAAACGCTCGTTCAGAAAGAATAAGCAAAACGTTATTATCGCCTCAGGTACCGTCTGAAATTCAGCAGTCCCACGACAGGCCGATTGTCCTTACGCTGTCTGAACGAAAAGTATTACGCCTTTTAGGAAAAGGGTGGGGCATTAACCAAATTGCGGCATTACTTAAAAAAAGTAATAAAACAATTAGCGCCCAAAAAAATAGCGCCATGCGACGCTTATCAATACACAGTAATGCAGAGATGTATGCATGGATAAACAGTTCTCAGGGAGCCAGAGAATTGAACCTACCTTCGGTATATGGAGAAACCATGGAATGGAAAACAGAATCAGCAAGAGAAATGTTGCGCTCGTAGAAAAATGCGTGATGAGCACCATTGGTATTAAAGGGCTATTTGATGCAATGCCGGATTGCCGACATACGCTTCATATTTTTTCAAAACCATCCGCGTTTTATAAGGCTGCGCTAAAGACGCCGTTTTCTGCCGTTATTTTTTCTCTTTCTGCGTTAAGAACTGAACGCCGGACAGGATTATCCAGCCTGACGGAACTGGCGATAAATTATCCCCATATGCGGCGTCTGGTGATTGCAGATGATGATGCTGAAGCCCGCTTAATCAGCGCGCTATCCCCGCTGCCGCTGGATGGGGTCATCAGCAAAGCGTCGCCGTTGGATGTTTTACAGGATGCCTTATTTACATCGCTTAATAGCGCCCGGCGGACAACGGAGCGTACAGATAATCTTTGGGAACTTCACCAGAATTGTATGCTTAGTCCAACCGAGCGGGAGATTCTGCGTTTTATGTCGAACGGCTACTCAATGCCGCAAATTGCCGTCCAGTTAGAACGTAACATTAAGACTATCCGGGCGCATAAGTTTAATGTGATGTCCAAGCTGGGCGTGAGTTCTGATGCCGGGTTACTCGATGCGGCGGATATTCTGTTATATCTGCGCGCCGGAGATGCTACCGCGCTCCAGCATCGGGTATAGCCCGCGCCGGATGCGCCGTGCTTGTTCGGGGAATCCGGGGGTCAGGCACGTTATTGGCACACGTCTACCCAGGTCGCCGATGTCAGTTCAGCCATTCTTTCCGGCGCGATGCGTACTGCGCTGTGCGTGGCGCCTGCGGCAGGCAATACTTCGTTATACCCCTTCAGAGAGATGTCGCAATAAACGGGCAGCGGGTGCTCCAGCCCAAAGGGACATACGCCGCCGACAGGATGTCCGGTTGCATTGACCACTTCATCGCTGCTCAACATACGGGCTTTTGCGCCGAAAGTGCTTTTAAGCTTCTTATTATCCAGGCGGGCATCGCCTTTGGCGACCACCAGGATAATAGTGTCTTTTACTTTAAGCGAGAGCGTTTTAGCTATCTGCCCTGGCTCTACATTGTGCGCTTTGGCTGCCAGTTCGACTGTCGCTGTACTTTGATTTAATTCGATAATTTCAATATCGGGAGCATGATCGGCCAGAAATTGCCGTACAGATTGCAGACTCATTCTTCTCTCCTGAGACCTTACCAATAGCCACGGTAGACCCAAAAATGGCAAAACGTAATTTGGCATACGGAGAGCGCAGCTGTAAATATAATAATGTGACAGGCCAGCAGCAGTAAGCCGTGACGATAACTGAAGGCAACGTAACGCAGTTTACTTTAGCGTGCAGTCGCCGCACTGCTGTACGTCAGGTAAGCGGTAACGTTGGCAGCAGGTTCTGCGTACCAGAAGACCGTCGCGCATTACGACGGTCCGCCACAGCGGGTTATCCTGACCGTCGGATAGCTGCTTTTCAAAAAAACAGCGCTGGCGTAGCGTTGCCAGCAGGGCTTCGCCAAGCAGCGGTTTCATCTCAGTCAGATACCAGTTGATTAAATAACCGGTATTGTTCCAGATAAGTTTCGCGTTGATGTCGCCAGTCGCCTCCAGCGCCTGAATGACCGGCTGTAGTGCGGAGACTACCAGCGTTTCCATTCGTTCTTCCGGGGAACGCCCCGTTGTCAGGTTATCCTGATGCACATCAAGCCAGAAACATGCGGCGCGCCCGGTTTCATGAAATTCAACGTGAATATGTTCTGCCGAGACATTGATAGCGCGCGCTTGCGTCAGTAATGCCAGCATCAGCGGCGGCGTCATCAGCCCGATATACCATTGCGCCCACAGGGAGAGTAACGGCTTATTTTCACGTGGCAGGCCTGGCGTGTGGCGATAGATGTGATCGGAATAGGCGGCCAGCAATGAACGAAACGTCGCGGGGCGCGTCCACTGGGCAAGAGTCATCGCCGTTGGCGGCGGCGTTTCATCCAGCCGAATGAAGTCCAACAGGTGCTCACGGGTAGAGGCGATCGTCTCGCGTACTGCGTCCGCCAGCGAGGCGTCTTCCGGCTGGGGAGCGGCTCGCCAGATAATATCGTCAGCAATCGGTGCGGAACGGTAGGCCATAGCGCAGTTTAATGATGTTAATCTAAATGATAATGATTGCTAATCCTATCGATAGCGATAAACGATGGCAAGCGGTTTATGGTTAACGCTGTTGGCGTAGCACGATTACGCCAGCAGGATTCATAGGGCGCGCATGTCGTCGCTGACCAGAATGTGGTTACGTCCAAGATGCTTGGCTTCGTAGAGCGCTTTATCCGCTTTTTCGATAGCGTCTCCGATATTGCGATCCGTCAGGGGCGCAATGCCGATACTGACAGTGACATTGGTGGCGACGCTTTCGTTAAACATATGCGGGATTTTAAGATCGTATACTTCCTGTCGGATACGTTCTGCGGTAGCGCGGGCTTGCTGTGGTTCGGCGGTGGTCAGCAACACCAGAAATTCTTCCCCGCCAAAACGGCAGACGACATCGCGCGATCGCACGGCGTCCCGAATTGCCGCTGAGACGCGAATTAACGCCTGATCGCCCATCATATGACCGTAGTGATCGTTGTACGCTTTGAAATGATCGATATCCAATAGCAGGACGTAGTGTTCATGGCTGCCCGGCGCCTGTAACGTATCCAGCCGATTTTGCAGGCCACGGCGGTTATATAAGCCGGTTAATGGATCAAGCATACTCAGGCCATTGAGGGTTTCCCGCTCGGCCAGCAGCTTAAACATGAGCTGTTGGGCAAAATTATCGTAGCGTTTCTGGATAACATGTTGAATAGCGATTCCCACCATTGGCAGGACCAGCAAATAGAGAATTCGCAAACCTTGTTCATTACCGTTCAGCCACAGGCAGACCGCGACTGGCGGTAGCGAATAGAGCGTAAACGCGACGATATTCGCGGCAAAGGCTATCGAGCCGATAAACAGAACGCTAAGCAGGGAAATCAGTAAAAAAGAGAAATCATAATGGCCTAACGCCGGATACTTTAGCGCAATATGCGCCGCCCATATTCCCCCAAAGAGTAGGGAGATAAAGGGGAGATTAATTCTTTTTTGCCCATATTTCCCATGCCATATCAACAGTAATACGCTCAGGACCACTATCCCGATCATTGGCGTGCAAAATACATTGATCTGATAAAGGGGGAAAACGAGAGTAAATAGCGCCGACACGGCGTTGAGAAACAAGAAAAGACGTAAAGAAAACTGATACTTCTTAATACGAAGCGACCGCCAGGATGGTGTTGTCATGGGTAATTGTCGTTATTTATCGGTGATATACACGGAATCGGGCGCCAACATGAAAATAACGTATGAGAAAAGGTCGCCTAAAGCGAGGTGTTGTTGTTTTTACGTTAACAGTCGGACAATTTATCACCTTACTGAATACGTGTCATCAACCGTTAAGTAAAACTCATCTCTTTAGCTTTCTCCCTGGCTGACAAATGAGAAAATATATCATATGATATTGGTTATCATTATCAATTCCAGAGGTGAAACCATGTTGCAGCGGACGTTAGGCAGCGGATGGGGCGTATTATTGCCTGGAGTGATTATCGTTGGACTGGCGTTTATCGGCCTGTCAGCTGATGCGCTGAAGCTGTTGATTGTATCAGGATTGCTACTGTCTGCGCTGATGTTGTATCACAAACAATTACGGCATTTTGTACTGCTGCCATCGTGTATGGCGCTTATTGGCGGCATGATGTTGGCAATGATGAACTGGAATCAGGGATGAAAATGAAGAGACAAAGGAAGGATAAGATAATTGGTGCGAGGGGGGGGACTTGAACCCCCACGTCCGTAAGGACACTAACACCTGAAGCTAGCGCGTCTACCAATTCCGCCACCTTCGCATACCATCGATTCTTGAAAAGAATCACTACCACGGAGGCGCATTCTAGTGGTTTTCAGCTATTCGTCAATAGTTAATTGCATGGGACAGATTGATTGCTGCAAAAATGGGCGCGAGACGTAGGTTGGATAAGACGCCTGGCGTCGCCATCCGGCACATGCAACCAGATGGCGCTGCGCTTATCAGGCCAACTATTTCTTCGCCTGACGGGTCATCACGGTACGATAAACCTTAAAGCGCCCGGTTTGCGCGATGACTTCATGGAAGCCAAAAGTCTCATCCAGAATCTTAGGATAGGGCAGAAAGGCGTTCGCCACGATGCGTAACTCTCCGCCGCTGTTCAGATGGCGCACTGCGCCACGAATGAGCGTTTGCGCCGCATCGAGGCTGGTTTGCATTCCGTCGTGGAACGGCGGGTTGGAGATGATCATGTCAAAACGTCCTTTGACTTCCGAAAAGACGTTGCTGGCGAATACCTCGCCTTCAAGGCCATTAGCGGCAAGCGTGGCGCGGCTGGCTTCCACCGCCGGAGCGCTGACGTCACACAGCGTCAGGCGCACTTTCGGCGAATGGCTGGCCAGCGCGGCGGAAAGCACGCCAGCGCCGCAGCCGACATCCAGCACTTTACCTTTGGTGTGCGGCGTCAGCGTAGACAGCAGCAGTTGGCTACCGACATCCAGTCCGTCGCGGCTGAATACGCCCGGCAACGTTTTGATAGTCAGCCCGTCGATGTTGTACTCGGCCCACCAGGATTCAAGACTAAACTGCGGCTGCTTTTCCAGACGACCATGGTAAAGGCCGCAACGTCGCGCGCTATCTACTTTGTTCAGCGGCGCATAGTCCGCCAGCATCGGTTCGGCGCTACGCACGCCGCTGCGGTTTTCCCCCACGACGAAAACATCGCTGCCCGACGGCATCAGCGACAAAATATTCATCAACTGGAACTGCGCTTCGGGTTTATTTTTCGGCCAGTAGTAGATCAGCGTATCGCAGTCAGCGACATCGCTGGCTTGCGCGACCAGGCTAAAACGGACGTTATCGCCCATCTGGCGGCTTAACGCCTGCCAGTGGTGAAACTGTTGCGTATGCGCGCGGCTGGCGGCGCATTCAAAGCGCGCGGGCAGGTCATCCTGCAAATCTCCGGCAAAAAGAATACGGCTTTGTTCGAAATCATCACTGTGGCGCAGCAAGACTTCACTTGCCGGGGTAAAAGCAGACATGGAATGCTCCTTAATTCAGACTGGCGGCGATTATAGTAGTTTGATGGCGGAGATTCGACAGATTTGCTATATTTGCGCCCCTGATTACAGGAGCGTTTCGCTATGACATCCCGACGAGACTGGCAGTTACAGCAACTGGGTATTACGCAGTGGGCGCTGCGACGTCCTGGCGCGCTACAGGGCGAGATTGCGATTTCCCTTCCCGCGCACGTTCGTCTGATCGTGGTTGCAGAGGAATTACCCGCGCTGAACGAGCCGCTAATGCGCGATATTTTACGCGCGTTGACCGTGAGTCCCGATCAGGTTTTACCCCTGGCGCCTGAGCGCGTCGCCATGCTGCCGCAGGGCAGCCGTTGTAATAGCTGGCGGTTAGGAACTGACGCGCCGCTCCAACTCGAAGGCGCTCAGGTCACGACGCCGGCGTTTAATGAACTCCGGGCAAACCCGGCGGCACGCGCCGCACTATGGCAACAAATCTGCGAACATGAACACGATTTCTATCCTCAGCACGACCGATCTCCCCGCAGCCTGGCAGATTGAGCAACGCGCTCATGCGTTTCCGTGGAGCGAAAAAACGTTTTTCGGCAACCAGGGCGAACGGTATCTCAACCTTAAGCTGACCGCTGATGACAGAATGGCCGCGTTTGCCATTACACAGGTGGTGCTGGACGAAGCGACGCTGTTCAATATTGCCGTCGATCCGGATTTTCAGCGTCGGGGGCTGGGGCGTATGCTGCTTGAGCATCTGATTGATGAACTGGAAAAACGCGGTGTTGTAACGCTATGGCTGGAGGTACGCGCCTCTAACGCTGCCGCCATCGCGCTGTATGAAAGTCTGGGGTTTAACGAGGCGACGATTCGCCGCAATTACTATCCCACGGCACAAGGGCATGAGGACGCCATCATCATGGCGTTACCGATAAGCATGTAATAAAAGAGGCAAGGTGTAATGATGAAGTGGGACTGGATTTTCTTTGATGCCGATGAAACGCTGTTTACGTTTGATTCTTTTACCGGCTTACAGCGGATGTTCCTTGACTATAGCGTCACCTTTACCGCTGAGGATTTCCAGGATTACCAGGCCGTGAATAAGCCGCTATGGGTGGATTATCAGAACGGCGCGATTACCTCATTACAATTGCAGCACGCGCGCTTTCAAAGTTGGGCTGAACGGCTAAACGTTGCGCCGGGGCTGCTGAATGACGCTTTTATTAGTGCGATGGCGGAGATCTGTTCTCCTTTGCCGGGCGCCGTTTCGCTACTTAATGCGATTCGCGGGCAGGCTAAAATCGGTATTATTACTAACGGTTTTACCGCGCTACAACAAACTCGTCTGGAGCGCACCGGGCTGCGTGAGTATTTCGATCTGCTGGTGATTTCCGAGCAGGTTGGCGTCGCGAAGCCCGATCCGAAAATCTTTAACTACGCCCTGGAGCAGGCGGGGAATCCTGACCGCTCGCGCGTATTAATGGTTGGCGATACCGCGGAGTCCGATATTCTTGGCGGCATTAACGCCGGGCTGTCGACCTGCTGGCTTAACGCGCATCATCGCGAGCAGCCCGCGGGTATTCATCCAACCTGGACTGTGGCGTCATTAAGCGAACTGGAGCAGCTCCTGTGTAAACACTGATTGCCTCCCCCTGGTTGATGGGTAAAATAGCCGCATTTTTCGTATTCAACATGCGTGGTCAAACGCCGCGCTTACTCAAGAAGATTTGACTATGACGTTGTCTCCTTATTTGCAAGAGGTGGCCAAACGCCGCACTTTTGCCATTATTTCTCACCCGGACGCCGGTAAAACCACCATTACCGAAAAAGTGTTGCTGTTCGGACAGGCGATTCAGACTGCCGGTACGGTAAAAGGCCGTGGCTCCAGCCAACATGCAAAATCTGACTGGATGGAGATGGAAAAACAGCGTGGTATCTCTATCACCACCTCGGTGATGCAGTTCCCGTATCACGACTGTCTGGTGAACCTGCTGGACACCCCGGGGCACGAAGACTTCTCCGAAGATACCTACCGTACCCTGACGGCGGTGGACTGCTGTCTGATGGTGATCGACGCCGCAAAAGGCGTTGAGGACAGGACTCGTAAGCTGATGGAAGTTACCCGTCTGCGTGATACGCCAATCCTGACCTTTATGAACAAACTCGACCGTGATATCCGCGACCCGATGGAGCTGCTGGATGAAGTCGAGAATGAGCTGAAAATCGGCTGCGCGCCGATCACCTGGCCGATTGGCTGCGGCAAGCTGTTTAAGGGCGTTTATCACCTTTATAAAGATGAAACTTATCTGTATCAGACCGGTAAGGGCCACACCATTCAGGAAGTGCGCATCGTTAAAGGGCTGAATAACCCGGATCTGGACGCCGCCGTGGGTGAAGACCTGGCGCAACAGCTGCGCGACGAGCTGGAACTGGTGCAGGGCGCGTCTAACGAGTTTGATGAAGAGCTATTCCTGGCAGGGGAAATTACCCCGGTATTTTTCGGTACCGCGCTGGGTAACTTTGGTGTTGACCATATGCTGGATGGTTTAGTGGCGTGGGCACCCGCGCCGATGCCGCGTCAAACCGATACCCGCACAGTGGAAGCCTCGGAAGAGAAGTTCACCGGTTTTGTCTTTAAAATTCAGGCCAATATGGACCCGAAACACCGCGACCGCGTGGCGTTTATGCGCGTGGTTTCCGGTAAGTATGAGAAGGGCATGAAGCTACGCCAGGTCCGTACCGGCAAAGATGTGGTGATTTCCGACGCGTTAACATTTATGGCGGGCGATCGTTCGCACGTTGAAGAAGCGTACCCGGGCGATATTTTGGGTCTGCATAACCACGGCACCATTCAGATCGGCGATACCTTCACTCAGGGCGAGATGATGAAGTTTACCGGTATCCCGAACTTTGCGCCGGAACTGTTCCGTCGTATTCGCCTGAAAGATCCGCTCAAGCAGAAGCAGCTACTGAAAGGGCTGGTGCAGCTTTCTGAAGAGGGGGCGGTTCAGGTATTCCGTCCCATCTCCAACAACGATCTGATTGTCGGCGCCGTGGGCGTTTTGCAGTTTGACGTTGTTGTCGCGCGTCTGAAAAGCGAATACAACGTTGAGGCGATTTATGAATCCGTCAACGTGGCGACGGCGCGCTGGGTGGAAAGCGCCGATGCGAAGAAATTCGAAGAGTTTAAGCGTAAGAATGAAACGCAGCTGGCGCTGGATGGCGGCGACAACCTCACCTATATCGCCCCCACGATGGTTAACCTGAACCTGACCCAGGAACGTTACCCTGACGTTCAGTTCCGTAAAACGCGCGAACACTGATCCCTTTCCGGGCGCGGCATCCGCCGCGCCTTCGTACTTTCCCTGCCTTTTTAACCGCTTACGGAATGTTCTTAAATCCCGCGTTTTTTCTCCGATCTGCCTGTTTTTTATACGCACCGACAAGCGATTTTAAAATTGTGATCTATATTTAACAAAGTGATGACATAAATGTCGGCTTTAATGCCTGTTCAATGCGTGAATATGAGAGCTTAAAGCTGAGATTTGTTTCAGTCACGATATTAATAACTGAAACGGAAGGGTGGCAGGCGACGCGTCGTTACAAATTCACGAATGTGATGCCAGTCATTGACTTCAGAAACCGGTGAGTTTCACCGCATTCAGCAATGCAACCTCGTGTTGCCTGAGCTCAAATTACGAGCAAACTATACAGGACAAAATCGATGACTATGACAAGACTGAAGATTTCTAAAACTCTGCTGGCCGTAATGTTGACCTCTGCCGTTGCGACAGGTTCTGCCTTTGCAGAAAACGCAACAACGGACAAGGCGCAAAGCGGAACCGAAACCGCAGGGCAAAAAGTCGATAGCTCTATGAATAAAGTCGGTAACTTCATGGATGACAGCGCTATCACTGCGAAAGTCAAAGCTGCGCTGGTAGACCATGACAATATTAAAAGCACCGATATTTCTGTCGAAACCAATCAGAAAGTCGTCACCCTGAGCGGCTTTGTAGAAAGCCAGGCGCAGGCTGAAGCCGCCGTGAAAGTGGCGAAAGGCGTAGAAGGCGTGACCTCCGTTAGCGACAAACTTCACGTTCGCGACAATAAAGAAGGTTCCGTGAAAGGTTATGCCGGCGATACGGCCACGACCAGTGAAGTCAAAGCCAAGTTGCTGGCGGACGATCTCGTCCCTTCCCGTAAAGTAAAAGTGGAAACGACCGATGGCGTCGTACAGCTCTCCGGTACTGTTGAAACTCAGGAACAAAGCGACCGCGCTGAAAGCATCGCGAAAGCCGTTGATGGCGTAAAAAGTGTTAAAAACGATCTGAAAGTTCAGTAATTCGTCGTAATTCGTCCTCCCGACGTTTGTCGGGAGGCGTAATGTGCACCACACTAAAAATATCGCGAATGAGTAGCCTGAGCGCTCATATTTAGCGGTCGACATTAACTATGGTAAAGGAGAGGCTTATGTTTCGTTGGGGCATTATATTTCTGGTTATCGCGTTAATTGCCGCCGCATTGGGTTTTGGTGGACTGGCTGGTACGGCTGCCGGCGCGGCGAAAATCGTCTTCGTCGTCGGGATCGTGCTCTTCCTGGTCAGCCTGTTCATGGGCCGTAAACGACCCTAGCAGGCAGCTGTAAAGATATATTGCTATCAAGCCAGTCCAGCGGACTGGCTTTTACGGTTTTAGCCGTTAACGTTTTGCGTTACCTTGTCAGCCTGGAAAAAAATGAAAAACAGGAAGGCAGAGGTGGGCCAGCGAATACCGGTTACGCTCGGCAATATTGCGCCGTTATCATTAACACCGTTCCGGCCAGGCCGTATGGCGCTGGTCTGCGAGGGCGGGGGGCAGCGGGGCATCTTTACCGCAGGCGTGCTGGATGAGTTTATGCGTGCGCAGTTTAATCCTTTCCATCTCTACTTCGGCACATCAGCCGGTGCGCAAAATCTCTCGGCGTATCTCTGCAACCAGCCCGGCTACGGGCGTAAAGTCATTATGCGCTATACCACCAGGCGCGAATTTTTTGATCCGCTGCGATTTGTACGCGGAGGAAACCTTATTGACCTCGACTGGCTGGTGGAATCCACCGCCGCCCGAATGCCGCTGCAGATGGATACCGCAGCGCGCCTGTTCGACAGCGGAAAATCCTTTTATATGTGCGCCTGCCGGGGGGATGATTACACGCCGGGCTATTTCTCGCCGACAAAACAAAACTGGCTTGATATCATTCGCGCCTCCAGCGCCATACCGGGTTTCTACCGTACCGGCGTTACGTTAGAGGGCATCAACTATCTGGACGGTGGCATTAGCGACGCCATTCCGGTTCAGGAGGCGGCAAAGCGGGGGGCGAAAACCATTGTGGTGATCCGCACCGTACCCTCGCAAATGTATTACACGCCGCAGTGGTTTAAGCGTATGGAGCGCTGGCTGGGGGAGAGCAGTCTACAGCCGTTGGTCAACCTGGTGCAGCATCATGAAACGTCCTACAGCGCGATCCAACAATTTATTGAAAAGCCGCCGGGTAAGCTGCGGATCATTGAAATTTATCCGCCGAAACCGCTGCACAGCATGGCGCTGGGCAGCCGTATCCCGGCGCTGCGTGAGGATTACAAAACCGGGCAATTATGCGGGCGTTATTTCCTTGCCACCGTTGGTAAATTGCTCGCCGCAACGCCGCCTCTCCTGCGCCATACGTCGCGGATTGCCGTGCCGGAAACGGTGGTCGTGCCTCCGGCGCCGGTGGCCAATGATACGCATGTGGCGGAGGTCATTAGCGCGCCGCAGGCAAACGACACCACATTTACCGACGAGGATCTGGCGTGAGCTGGCGCTTTATTGATACGCATTGCCATTTTGATTTCCCGCCCTTTACGGGCGATGAGCGCGCCAGTATTCAGCGTGCCTGTGAGGCGGGCGTTGAAAAAATCATCGTGCCGGCGACCGAGGCGGCGCACTTTCCCCGCGTGCTGGCGCTGGCGGCGCGTTTCCCGTCGCTTTATGCTGCGCTGGGATTGCACCCCATTGTGATTGAGCGTCATGCCGATGACGATCCTGATAAGCTGCAACAAGCGCTGGCGCAACAACAGAACGTCGTGGCGGTAGGCGAGATCGGTCTCGATCTTTATCGCGACGATCCGCAGTTCGCCAGGCAAGAGCGATTTTTAGACGCGCAGCTGCAACTGGCAAAACGCTACGATCTGCCGGTGATCCTGCACTCGCGGCGCACGCATGACAAACTGGCGATGCACTTAAAGCGCCAGGATCTGCCGCGAACCGGTGTGGTGCATGGTTTTGCCGGCAGTCTGCAACAGGCCGAACGCTTTGTGCGACTGGGCTATAAAATCGGCGTCGGCGGCACCATCACCTACCCGCGCGCCAGTAAAACCCGTGATGTTATGGCGCGGTTGCCGCTGGACGCGCTGTTGCTGGAGACCGATGCGCCGGATATGCCGCTAAAGGGGTTTCAGGGGCAGCCGAATCGCCCGGAGCAGGCGGCGCGAGTATTTGATGCGCTCTGCGAATTACGTCCGGAGCCCGCAGAGGTGATAGCCGATACGCTGTATCGCAATACCATTACCTTGTTTCGGCTCTGAGGGCATCGCAGCCGCTGTCCGGTAGGTGACGCTTACAAATATAGCGCCGGCAAAATCAGTTTCGCCACCCCACGCGCGCGCAATCCGTCAGCCAGCTGTTCCACCTCTTGCGGCGTCGCGCCTGGCCAGGCTTTCGCTTCGCCATAGACGCCATGCGCATGAAAGGCATTCAAACGCACCGGAACCTCGCCCAGCGAAGTAATAAACGCCGCCAGTGAATCGATATGCGCCGCATAGTCCACCTGACCCGGGATAACCAGCAACCGCAGCTCCGCCAGTTTTCCCCGCGCAGCAAGAAAGCGGATACTGCGCTTAATATGCGTGTTATCACGTCCGGTCAGACGGTGATGACACTCGCTCTTCCAGGCTTTCAGATCGAGCATTACGCCGTCGCAAACCGGCAGTAGTTTTTGCCAGCCGGTCTCGCTTAACTGACCATTACTGTCCACCAGGCAGGTCAGCCGTTGTAACTGCGGATCGGCTTTGATCGCCGTAAATAGCGCCACAATAAACGGTAATTGCGTGGTCGCCTCTCCGCCGCTGACGGTAATACCTTCAATAAACAGCGATGCTTTACGAATATGACGCAGCACATCGTCAACGCTCATGGTCTGCGCCATTGGCGTTGCCTGCTGTGGGCACATTTTCAGGCAGGTATCGCACTGCTCGCAGACGTCCGACCGCCATACCACTTTCCCGCCATCAACGCTGAGGGCGTGATGCGGACACTGCGATACGCATTCCCCGCAGTCGTTACAGCGACCCATCGTCCACGGGTTATGGCAATTCTTACAGCGCAAATTGCAGCCCTGTAAGAATAATGCCAGGCGGCTGCCTGGCCCATCGACGCAGGAAAACGCAATGATCTTACTGACTAAAGCGCATCTGTTGTTCATGGCTGACTACGCGTGGCTGTCGTTCCAGGATGCGGGTATTACGTGCGGCTTCTTCTCCCAGCCAGGTGGTATTCGTGCGCGAGCCTTCGGCGCGAAATTTCGCCAGATCCGACAGGCGCACCATATAACCGGTGACGCGCACCAGATCGTTGCCGCTGACATTGGCGGTAAATTCCCGCATCCCGGCTTTGAACGCGCCAAGACAAAGCTGGACCAACGCCTGCGGATTACGCTTGATGGTTTCGTCCAGCGTCAGAATGTCGCTGATCCCGGCATGATAAAAGGCATGGTGCGGTGCGACGGTTTGCAAATGGGTGATAGGGTCCGGTTCATCGCCATACGGCAGACGCGCGCCCGGCGTAGTGCCGATATCGGAACTTATGCCAGACTGGGCATGGAGCAGCGCCCGTTGCTTCCAGCCATACTTCACTGGCGTATTTTCGACGAAATCCGCCAGTTGGGCGCTAATACGGTAGCCCAGCTCGTTCGCCGTTTCATTCTTGCCGTAACGGGCGGTCAGGCCCGCGTTTTCGCACAGCAGATTCACGGCTTCCGCCAGCCCGTACATACCGAACATCGGCGCAAAACGTTCGGGATCGATCAAACCTTCCTGTACAAGAAAGCTATTCTCAAAGAAATGTGACTTTTCATAGAGGAATTCACATCGTGAATTAATGATGGCGATCTGCTGTCGGCAGTAGTGCGGTAGCGTACGTGAAAAGAAGTCATCGACAGACGTACTGCGTTCTGCCACGGCTTTCAGGTTGAGACGTACCAGCGTACTGCCGCCGCCGCCAAGCGGTAGCGAGTTATAACAACTGACGATGCCATAATGGCCTTTTGTGAAAATTTTATCATTTACAGGGCCGTTGGAAATGTGTGGCTTACTGCATTCGCAAATGTTTTTGGCGACTTCCAGCAGCAGATCGTCCGGCGTAATTTCCGCATCGTAGATAAACGTCAGGTTAGGCACCACCTGCTTTAGCTCGGCATCAGCGCGCAAAATCGCTCGTGTGACAGGCGTATCGGCAGGGCCAATATTGGCATGCATAAAGGCGTCTGGCAGCGTTCTGTCGAGATAACGCCAGAAACGTTTTATTCGAATATCGATCGCATCTTGTGTTAGAATTCTAACATACGGTTGCAGCAACGCATCAAGCTGGCCGAGATAAACCGGCATGGACGTCACGGAAGGTACGTGATGATACAGAATGGTGAGTAGTGATAACGCATCATCCAGATCTTTCGCGCCTTCCAGTTCCAGCCACTGTGAACCGTTAGCCAGAAATCGGGCGTAATCGGGCAACACGTAGCGCGGTTTGAAGGGGGCGTGCCCCTCAAACATATCGCAAATGACGCCTTCATCCAGCGCCTGGCGGGCATCTTCCGGCAGGGTGGGATAAGGCAGGGCGTTTTCAGCTTCCAGCGCCAGAAAATGGCGTTTTTGTTCAGGCGTGAGCACCGGGCTGGTCACAATTTGCTGGCAACGCTGCTGGAGCGCAGTTTCGCATGAGGCAGGCATCTTCGTTTCCTCTTTATGCCGGGACGATGCGCTATTGTAGAAAATGGCGGCAAACCGACTTTGATCCTGATGCGCTTATCGCTCGAAGAACAGACGGTGACGGCGGGATAATTTGATTCAGATCTCATTACAGTAATGCAAATTTGTACGTAGTTTTCATTAACTGTGATGTATATCGAAGTGTAATCGCGAGTGAATGTTAGAATATTAACAGACTCGCAAGGTGAAATTTTATACGGCAATGCCGTTGGAGAATGTCATGACTGATTTAAAAGCAAGCAGCCTGCGTGCGCTCAAACTGATGGATCTGACCACTCTGAACGATGACGACACCAATGAAAAAGTGATCGCGTTGTGTCATCAGGCAAAAACCCCGGTCGGGAATACGGCGGCGATTTGTATTTACCCGCGTTTTATCCCGATTGCGCGTAAGACTCTGAAAGAACAAGGTACGCCGGACATCCGCATTGCAACGGTGACTAACTTCCCGCATGGCAATGATGACATCGATATTGCGCTGGCGGAAACCCGTGCGGCGATCGCCTACGGCGCTGACGAAGTGGACGTGGTATTCCCGTACCGTGCGTTGATCGCCGGTAACGAGCAGGTGGGTTTTGACCTGGTAAAAGCCTGTAAAGACGCTTGTGCCGCAGCGAACGTATTGCTGAAAGTGATTATCGAAACCGGCGAGCTGAAAGAAGAGGCGCTGATTCGTAAAGCCTCTGAAATCTCCATTAAAGCCGGTGCGGATTTCATCAAAACCTCTACCGGTAAAGTGCCGGTAAACGCTACGCCGGAAAGCGCGCGCATCATGATGGAAGTGATCCGCGACATGGGCGTTTCCAAAACCGTTGGCTTCAAACCGGCGGGCGGCGTACGTACGGCGGAAGACGCGCAGAAATTCCTCGCGATTGCAGACGAACTGTTTGGCGCTGACTGGGCAGATTCTCGTCACTACCGCTTTGGCGCATCCAGCCTGCTGGCAAGCCTGCTGAAAGCGCTGGGTCACGGCGACGGTAAGAGCGCCAGCAGCTACTAAGCTCTGATTTGCCGGATGGCGCTGCGCTTATCCGGCCTACAAATCCAGGCCTGTAGGCCGGATAAGGCGTTAACCGCCATCCGGCGATGTAAGCCTTCTACTCTTTTCCCTCAGGAGGGTACCGTGTTTCTCGCACAAGAAATTATTCGTAAAAAGCGTGATGGTCATGCGTTGAGTGACGAAGAAATTCGTTTCTTTATCAATGGTATTCGTGACAATACTATCTCTGAAGGGCAGATTGCCGCCCTGGCGATGACCATCTTCTTCCACGATATGACCATGCCGGAGCGTGTTTCGCTGACCATGGCGATGCGGGATTCCGGTACTGTCCTTGACTGGAAAAGCCTGAATCTCAATGGCCCGATTGTCGATAAGCATTCGACCGGTGGCGTAGGGGACGTGACGTCTCTGATGCTGGGGCCAATGGTAGCGGCCTGCGGCGGTTATGTACCGATGATCTCCGGTCGCGGCCTCGGACATACCGGCGGTACGCTCGATAAACTGGAAGCGATCCCGGGCTTCGACATCTTCCCGGACGACAACCGTTTCCGCGAAATTATTCAAGACGTGGGTGTGGCGATTATTGGGCAAACCAGCTCGCTTGCACCGGCGGACAAACGTTTTTACGCCACCCGCGATATTACCGCGACGGTGGACTCTATTCCGCTGATCACTGGTTCCATCCTCGCCAAGAAACTGGCCGAAGGGCTGGATGCGCTGGTAATGGACGTAAAAGTCGGCAGCGGCGCGTTTATGCCAACCTATGAACTTTCTGAAGCCCTTGCTGAAGCGATTGTCGGCGTGGCAAACGGCGCGGGAGTTCGCACTACGGCGTTGTTAACCGATATGAACCAGGTGCTGGCTTCGAGCGCCGGTAACGCGGTGGAAGTGCGTGAAGCCGTGCAGTTCCTGACCGGTGAATACCGCAATCCGCGCTTGTTTGACGTTACCATGGCGCTATGCGTGGAGATGCTGATCTCCGGTCAGCTGGCGAAAGACGACGCCGAAGCGCGTGCCAAACTGCAGGCGGTGCTGGATAACGGTAAAGCGGCAGAAGTCTTTGGTCGTATGGTGGCCGCGCAGAAAGGGCCGAGCGATTTCGTTGAGAACTACGATAAATACCTGCCGACTGCCATGTTGAGCAAAGCGGTATATGCTGATACCGAAGGGTTTATCAGCGCAATGGATACGCGTGCGCTGGGGATGGCGGTCGTCTCGATGGGCGGTGGGCGTCGTCAGGCGTCTGATACCATTGATTACAGCGTTGGCTTTACCGACATGGCCCGTCTGGGCGACAGCATCGACGGGCAGCGCCCGCTGGCGGTGATTCATGCCAAAGACGAAACCAGTTGGCAGGAAGCGGCGAAGGCCGTCAAAGCGGCAATTATCCTTGACGATAAAGCGCCAGCAAGCACACCTTCGGTCTATCGTCGAATTACTGAATAGTTGTATACTGATCTGATCAATTATTTTTGAAGCACTAAGTACGGAGAAGATATGAAACGTGCATTTATTATGGTGCTGGACTCATTCGGCATCGGCGCTACTGAAGACGCGGATCGTTTTGGCGACGTAGGTTCCGACACTCTGGGCCACATCGCAGAAGCTTGCGCCAAAGGCGAAGCTGACAATGGCCGTAAGGGCCCGTTGAATCTGCCTAACCTGACTCGTCTGGGGCTGGTGAAAGCGCATGAAGGCTCTACCGGTAAAATTGCCGCTGGCATGGACGGCAACGCGGACGTTATTGGCGCATACGCATGGGCGCACGAACTGTCTTCCGGCAAAGATACGCCGTCCGGCCACTGGGAAATCGCTGGCGTGCCGGTGCTGTTCGACTGGGGCTATTTCAGCGATCACGAAAACAGCTTCCCGCAGGAACTGCTGGATAAGCTGGTAAAACGCGCCAACCTGCCGGGCTATCTCGGTAACTGCCACTCTTCCGGCACCGTTATTCTGGACCAGCTCGGCGAAGAGCACATGAAAACCGGCAAGCCGATTTTCTACACCTCCGCTGACTCCGTGTTCCAGATTGCCTGCCACGAAGAGACCTTTGGCCTGGATAAACTCTACGAGCTGTGCGAAATCGCCCGTGAAGAGCTGACCGAAGGCGGCTACAACATTGGCCGCGTGATCGCGCGTCCGTTTATCGGCGACAAGGCCGGTAACTTCCAGCGTACCGGCAACCGTCACGACCTGGCCGTAGAACCGCCAGCGCCGACCGTGCTGCAGAAACTGGTCGATGAAAAACAGGGCCACGTGGTGTCCGTCGGTAAGATTGCCGACATCTACGCCAACTGCGGCATCACTAAGAAAGTGAAAGCGACCGGTCTGGACGCGCTGTTCGACGCGACCCTCAAAGAGATGAAAGAAGCGGGCGATAAAACCATCGTCTTCACCAACTTTGTTGACTTCGACTCTTCCTGGGGCCACCGTCGCGACATCGCGGGCTACGCCGCAGGTCTGGAGCTGTTTGACCGCCGTCTGCCGGAGCTGATGGAGCTGGTGGGTGAAGATGACATTCTGATCCTGACCGCTGACCACGGCTGTGACCCGAGCTGGACCGGTACTGACCATACCCGTGAGCACATTCCGGTGCTGATCTACGGTCCAAAAGTCAAACCGGGCTCTTTAGGTCACCGTGAAACCTTCGCGGATATCGGCCAGACGCTGGCGACCTACTTTGGTACATCGCCAATGGATTACGGTAAAAACATGCTGTGATACCCGTTGTCTTTCGCGCTGTAGATGCGTTGACTTCATTCGCTCACCCCGGTCACATAGTTTATCTATGCTCCCGGGGATTCACGAATTCGTCGCCTTCCTACAACGCGAAATCCTTAGGGTATTTCACTGTTTTTACAGACGTTTTGTAGGCCTGATAAGGCGTAGCCGCCATCAGGCAATAACAACAAATTTAAAGGGAACTGAAGATGGCAACTCCACATATTAATGCAGAAATGGGTGATTTCGCTGACGTCGTATTGATGCCGGGCGACCCGCTGCGCGCGAAGCACATTGCTGAGACTTTCCTCGAAGATGTTCGCGAAGTGAACAACGTTCGCGGCATGTTAGGTTTCACCGGGACTTACAAAGGCCGTAAGATCTCCGTGATGGGTCACGGTATGGGTATCCCGTCCTGCTCCATCTACACCAAAGAGCTGATCACCGATTTCGGCGTGAAGAAAATCATTCGCGTCGGCTCCTGCGGCGCTGTGCGTATGGACGTCAAACTGCGCGACGTGGTGATCGGTATGGGTGCCTGCACCGACTCCAAAGTGAACCGTATCCGTTTTAAAGATCATGACTTCGCGGCTATTGCTGACTTCGACATGGTACGTAACGCAGTTGATGCGGCAAAAGCGCTGGGCGTTGACGCGCGCGTGGGCAACCTGTTCTCTGCAGACCTGTTCTACTCTCCGGACGGCGAAATGTTCGACGTGATGGAAAAATACGGCGTACTGGGCGTAGAGATGGAAGCGGCGGGCATCTACGGCGTTGCGGCTGAGTTTGGCGCGAAAGCGCTGACTATCTGCACCGTGTCCGACCACATCCGTACCCACGAGCAGACCACTGCCGCTGAACGTCAGACGACCTTCAACGATATGATCAAAATCGCGCTGGAATCTGTGCTGCTGGGCGATAAAGAGTAAGTGTGTTTCGCTGAAAGGCGATTGTCGTGTTAAGCCGGAGCGGGAGACCGCTCCGGCTTTTTAGTATCTATTCATCAATAGTGACTGATTTATAGATTTACTATTATTTTTCATATGGATAGGAAATTAAATCCATTCAAGTATCTATTCACGAATCTATTCATTTATGTTCAGCCCTCATCCAGTAAGGGCATATCAGCAACTCTGGCGGACAACCATAAATTCCTGCCATTTTGTTTTTAATGTTTGAGTCAAGCCGTTCCGTCTTTTCGATCCGTTTTAGAGAATTAATAGAGATACCTAACATTTCACTTACTTCAGCAAGCGATAATTTATGCCTGATACGCACGGCGGCTAGCCAGGAAATACGCTGGCTGAACATTAAATTGATAATCTCCCGTTCCTGGTTTTCCAGATGGCTCATATTCCCTTCCTTTGGTATTTTAAACGGTGAGCTACCGCACCGCCCCCGCCATCCACGCCGATAATTCCCGCAGTTCTTTTTCCTGCTCCGGGAAATCAACCAGTAACGCCTCGCACTCCTGTTGCAGCATATCCGCGCGGTATAAACACCCTTGCAGTCGCCCCGCCAGTGCTTCCAGCGGGGCCGGATTCAGGCTATCGGTAAACACCTGAGTGCGGGTAATCACGCCTTTCTCAACGTCGAAATGTAGCTCGACGCCACCCCAGGTAAAACGTTCATCCAGCAGATGGCTGAACGCCGGCGCCTGGCCGAAATTCCACTCCCAACTGCTTTGTCGGGCAAAGGTTTCGGCGAAGTTGGGCAGGTCTGGCACGTTATCCGGCGAGATAATTTCAGCTTCGACGCGCTCACCGTAGTGGCGGAAAAACGCTTCGGTTACGGCTTCGCAAATTTGCTGGTGGGTAATATCCGGCAGCAGTTCAACCAGGTTCGCCACGCGCCCACGCACGGAGGTAATCCCCTTTGCCTGGAGCTTTTTCTTGTCTGGATTCAGATAATTGGCCAGTCGGCTGAGGTCTGCATTCAGCAGTAGCGTGCCGTGATGGAAGCCGCGATCTTTGGTTTCGCGATAGGCTGAACCGGAGACTTTGCGATCGCCGTCCGGCGTTTTTACGACCAGATCGTTGCGTCCTGAAGCATCGGCCATGACGCCCAGCGAATTCAGCGCCGCGAGCACAATATGGGTGGAGATGGTTTTATCGTACTCCGGTTTACCCGCCATAAAGGTAAAGCAGGTGTTGCCAAGGTCGTGGAACACCGCGCCGCCGCCGCTGCTGCGACGCGCCAGGCGGACGTTATCTTCTTCCATACGTCGGGTATTGCACTCTTTCCACGGATTCTGCGCGCGGCCGATAACGACCGTGTCCGCGTTACGCCACAGGAACAGCACGCGCTGGGTGGCGGGCATCTGGCGGAAAATGCACTCCTCGACCGCCAGGTTAAACCAGGGATCGTAAGAGTCAGAAATAAGCAGGCGTAATGTAGTCATGGTGGTTTTCCTTACCTTTATTAAGCCGTCATTTTACTCTTTTTCCTCACGCTCTTCCTCTTCCGGAACAGGCTTGCTGGCCGTTAGCAGGAAGGGCGACTGCTGCCAGCGGGTGCGTTTACCTTGTAGCAAGGTGCGCGTCAGCACCACG
Organism: Salmonella sp. SAL04162; assembly: GCF_046551535.1. Classification (NCBI taxonomy): domain Bacteria; kingdom Pseudomonadati; phylum Pseudomonadota; class Gammaproteobacteria; order Enterobacterales; family Enterobacteriaceae; genus Salmonella; species Salmonella sp. SAL04162. Next base: position 88,498 of record NZ_JBGDVX010000013.1, on the reverse strand, counting down.
CCTATCGCCAGCGAGAGTAGCAGCATCAGGCGTAGAATGTTGGTGGTGTTATCGACCTGCTTTGCTTCGGTGGCCAGCGTGTGGGTATCCAGCGTCAGACGCAGGTAACCCAAGGGGCCGTTTTTCCCCTGGATAGGCTCGACAATTTGTTGGTTAAAATAGCTGCCCGCTTTTTTGCCATCCAGCGCCAGCCTGTCGCGCACATTGACGCTTTCGCCAGCGCGAGTAATAAGATCGCCCTGTTCATCATAGACGCCGGCATCCAGAATACGGCTCTCTTGCGTGAGCTGACGCAGCACGGCGTTGATGCGATTTTCATCCGGTGTTTCGCTGCGCATCAGCGGGGCGATGTTGAGCGTCACCTGGCGCGCCAGCGTGCGGGCCAGCTCTTCCAGCTGCGGATTGCGCTGTCGCTGGTGGTTTTGACTAAACCAGGACGCGCCCTGCATGAGCGCGACGAGCAGTGTGAGACAGAACAATACAATGACTGCACGATGCAGCCGAAATTTCAGTTTTGCGCGAGCCATATTCCACCTGCTGAAAATTTGAGGCTTAATGTTGCCAGAAGCGATGGTTACAAGGTAGCCTCATGCGTTATTTTCCGCGGGGCGGTTACCGGCCTGAACGATTTACAGGAGCTTTAATGCCTAACATTACCTGGTGCGATCTGCCTGAAGATGTCTCTTTATGGCCTGGTTTGCCTCTTTCTTTAAGCGGCGACGAGGTGATGCCTCTGGATTACCATGCAGGCCGCAGCGGTTGGCTGCTGTATGGGCGCGGGCTGGATAAGCAGCGTTTAACTCAATATCAGACCAAACTGGGCGCCGCAATGGTGATTGTCGCCGCCTGGTGCGTGGAGGATTATCAGGTCATTCGTCTGGCGGGGTCGCTGACGCCGCGTGCGACGCGGCTGGCGCATGAGGCGCAACTGGATGTCGCGCCGCTGGGTAAAATTCCGCATCTGCGCACGCCGGGGCTGCTGGTCATGGATATGGATTCAACGGCGATCCAGATTGAGTGTATCGATGAAATCGCTAAGCTGGCCGGTACCGGTGAGAAGGTGGCTGAAGTGACGGAGCGCGCGATGCGCGGCGAGCTTGATTTTACCGCCAGCCTGCGTAGCCGCGTGGCGACGCTGAAAGGCGCGGATGCCGATATTTTGCGTCAGGTGCGCGGGAATCTGCCGCTAATGCCAGGATTAACGCAGTTGGTGCTAAAACTGGAAGCGCTTGGCTGGAAAATCGCTATCGCCTCCGGCGGCTTCACTTTCTTTGCCGACTATCTGCGTGACCAGCTACGTCTGACGGCGGCGGTCGCCAATGAGCTGGAGATCATGGACGGTAAATTTACCGGTCACGTTATCGGCGATATTGTGGATGCTGAGTATAAAGCCAATACCTTGCTTCGTCTGGCGCAAGAGCATGATATCCCGCTGGCGCAGACGGTGGCGATTGGCGACGGCGCTAACGATCTGCCAATGATCAAAGCGGCAGGGTTAGGTATTGCCTTCCATGCCAAGCCAAAAGTAAACGAAAAGACGGAGATTACGATCCGCCACGCTGACCTGATGGGCGTGTTTTGCATTCTCTCCGGCAGCATGAACCAGAAATGATTAACCTGCCCAATGGCAAGGCGACCGTAGGCCGGATAAGCGTCAGCGCCATCCGGCAACAGCGTTAACGAAAGAGGTAAAACGTGGCAAAAGCTCCAAAACGCGCCTTTGTTTGTAATGAATGTGGTGCCGATTACCCGCGCTGGCAGGGGCAATGCAGCGCCTGCCATGCCTGGAACACCATTACCGAGGTGCGCCTTGCCGCATCGCCGACGGTGGCGCGTAACGAACGTCTGAGCGGATACGCCGGCAGTGCGGGCGTATCAAAAGTGCAGAAACTGTCTGACATCAGTCTTGAGGAACTGCCGCGCTTTTCTACCGGTTTTAAAGAGTTTGACCGCGTGCTGGGCGGCGGGGTGGTACCCGGCAGCGCCATTTTGATTGGCGGTAACCCCGGCGCGGGCAAATCAACGTTGCTGCTGCAAACGCTGTGCAAGCTTGCCGAGCAGATGAAAACGCTGTACGTCACCGGCGAAGAGTCGCTACAGCAGGTGGCGATGCGCGCGCATCGGCTTGGCCTGCCGACGGCGAATCTGAATATGCTGTCGGAAACCAGCATCGAACAAATTTGCCTGATTGCCGAAGAAGAACAGCCGAAACTGATGGTGATCGACTCCATACAGGTGATGCATATGGCGGACATCCAGTCGTCGCCGGGCAGTGTCGCTCAGGTCCGCGAAACGGCAGCCTACCTGACGCGCTTCGCCAAAACGCGCGGCGTGGCGATCGTGATGGTCGGCCACGTCACCAAAGACGGGTCGCTGGCGGGGCCGAAAGTGCTGGAACACTGTATCGATTGCTCAGTATTGCTCGACGGCGACGCCGATTCTCGTTTCCGCACGCTGCGCAGCCACAAAAACCGCTTTGGCGCAGTCAATGAGCTGGGCGTCTTCGCCATGACCGAACAGGGGTTGCGCGAAGTGAGCAATCCGTCCGCCATCTTTTTAAGCCGTGGCGATGAGGTCACTTCCGGCAGTTCAGTGATGGTCGTCTGGGAAGGTACGCGACCGTTGCTGGTGGAGATTCAGGCGCTGGTCGATCACTCGATGATGGCGAACCCCAGGCGCGTGGCGGTCGGTCTGGAACAAAACCGTCTGGCAATCCTGCTGGCGGTGCTGCACCGACACGGCGGTCTGCAAATGTCGGATCAGGACGTCTTCGTCAACGTGGTCGGCGGCGTGAAAGTCACCGAAACCAGCGCGGATCTGGCTTTACTGCTGGCGATGGTCTCCAGCCTGCGTGACAGGCCGTTGCCGCAGGATCTGGTGGTGTTTGGCGAAGTGGGGCTGGCAGGCGAGATTCGTCCGGTGCCGAGCGGGCAGGAGCGTATTTCCGAGGCGGCGAAACACGGTTTTCGTCGGGCGATTGTGCCTGCCGCCAACGTACCGAAAAAGCCGCCGGAAGGAATGCAGGTGTTCGGTGTTAAAAAGCTCGCAGATGCGTTAAGCGTGTTTGACGACTTATAATTCGCTGTATGCAGCGATGTTGTATAATTTGCCGGATGGCGATGCAATGCGTCTTATCCGGCCTACGGATTGATACGGATTGATGTTGTAGGCCTGATAAGCGAAGCGCCATCAGGCAGTGTTATGCGATTTTTCCAGCAGGAGGCTCTTGTGTCATCGTTCGACTATCTCAAAACCGCGATTAAGCAGCAAGGTTGCACTCTGCAACAGGTGGCTGACGCCAGCGGTATGACCAAGGGGTATCTGAGTCAGTTACTTAACGCCAAAATCAAAAGCCCCAGCGCGCAAAAACTGGAGGCGCTACACCGTTTTCTCGGGCTGGAGTTTCCCCGCCGACAGAAAAACATTGGCGTGGTGTTCGGTAAATTTTATCCATTGCATACCGGACACATCTACTTGATCCAGCGGGCCTGTAGCCAGGTGGATGAGCTGCACATCATTATGGGATATGACGATACGCGCGACCGCGGGCTGTTTGAGGATAGCGCCATGTCGCAGCAGCCCACCGTGTCGGATCGCCTGCGCTGGTTATTGCAAACCTTCAAATACCAAAAAAATATTCGCATCCACGCCTTTAATGAAGAGGGGATGGAGCCTTATCCGCATGGCTGGGACGTCTGGAGCAACGGCATTAAAGCGTTTATGGCAGAGAAGGGAATACAGCCGAGCTGGATCTACACTTCCGAAGAGGCTGATGCGCCGCAGTATCTTGAGCATTTAGGGATTGAGACGGTGCTGGTCGATCCTGAACGCACGTTTATGAATATCAGCGGGGCGCAAATCCGCGAAAATCCGTTTCGTTACTGGGAATATATTCCTACCGAAGTGAAGCCGTTTTTCGTGCGTACCGTCGCTATACTGGGCGGGGAATCAAGCGGCAAGTCTACGCTGGTCAATAAGCTCGCCAATATTTTTAATACCACCAGCGCCTGGGAATATGGCCGCGACTATGTCTTTTCGCATCTGGGCGGCGATGAGATGGCGTTACAGTATTCCGATTACGATAAAATCGCGCTGGGTCATGCACAATATATTGATTTTGCAGTGAAATATGCGAATAAAGTGGCGTTTATCGATACCGATTTCGTCACCACCCAGGCATTTTGCAAAAAATACGAAGGGCGCGAGCATCCCTTTGTCCAGGCGCTGATCGACGAGTATCGCTTCGACCTGGTGATTTTGCTGGAGAATAATACGCCGTGGGTAGCTGACGGACTGCGAAGTCTGGGCAGTTCAGTGGATCGCAAAGCGTTCCAGAACCTGCTGGTCGAGATGCTGAAAGAGAACAACATTGAGTTCGTTCACGTTAAAGAGGCTGATTACGATGGCCGCTTTTTGCGCTGTGTGGAACTGGTGAAAGAGATGATGGGCGAGCAGGGATAAGAACCAATGCCTGATGCGACGCTTACCGCGTCTTATCAGGCCTACAGTTTCACAACGTACTGGAATCGCTGGGTTTGTAGGCCGGGTAAGCGCAAGCGCCACCCGGCATTCAGACATTTATTTGGCAATACGCTTGTACTTGATACGCTTCGGCTCCAGCGCCTCGGCGCCCAGCGTGCGTTTCTTGTACTCTTCGTATTCGGTAAAGTTACCTTCGAAGAATTCCACCTTACCTTCATCCTGATAATCCAGAATGTGGGTGGCGATACGGTCAAGGAACCAACGGTCGTGCGAGATAACCATCGCGCAGCCAGGGAACTCCAGCAGGGCGTTTTCCAGCGCGCGCAGGGTTTCGATATCCAGGTCGTTCGTCGGTTCGTCGAGCAGCAGGACGTTGCCGCCCACCTGCAGCAGCTTCGCCAGGTGCAAACGACCGCGCTCACCGCCGGACAGTTCGCCAACGCGTTTGCCCTGATCGACGCCTTTGAAGTTGAAGCGGCCTACATAGGCGCGGCTTGGCATTTCAGTGTTGCCGATCTTCATGATATCCAGCCCGCCGGACACTTCTTCCCAGACGGTTTTGCTGTTGTCCATCGCGTCGCGGAACTGATCGACCGAGGCCAGCTTGACGGTTTCACCCAGCGTAATGGTGCCGCTATCAGGCTGCTCCTGACCGGACATCATGCGGAACAGGGTCGATTTACCCGCGCCGTTTGGCCCGATGATCCCGACGATAGCGCCTTTCGGCACCGAGAAGCTCAGGTCATCGATCAGTACGCGGTCGCCGTAGGATTTACGCAGGTTGCTGACTTCAATGACTTTGTCGCCCAGACGCGGTCCTGGTGGAATAAACAGTTCGTTGGTTTCGTTACGTTTCTGATACTCAACGCTGTTCAGTTCTTCAAAGCGAGCCAGACGCGCCTTACCTTTCGACTGACGGCCTTTCGCGCCCTGACGCACCCACTCCAGCTCTTTCTCAATGGATTTACGGCGAGCTGCTTCCTGAGACGCTTCCTGCGCCAGACGCTGATCTTTCTGCTCCAGCCAGGAGGAGTAGTTGCCTTCCCACGGAATACCTTCGCCGCGGTCAAGTTCCAGAATCCAACCGGCGACGTTATCGAGGAAGTAACGGTCGTGGGTAATCGCCACGACCGTGCCTTCGAAGTCGTGCAGGAAACGTTCCAGCCATGCAACAGATTCGGCATCCAGGTGGTTGGTGGGTTCGTCGAGCAGCAGCATATCCGGCTTTTCCAGCAACAGACGGCACAGCGCCACGCGGCGGCGCTCGCCGCCGGACAGTTTTTCGACTTTGGCATCCCAGTCCGGCAGACGCAGAGCGTCAGCTGCGCGCTCAAGCTGCACGTTCAGGTTATGACCGTCGTGCGCCTGGATAATCTCTTCAAGCCGGCCCTGCTCTGCGGCCAGCTTGTCGAAGTCGGCATCCGGATCGGCATACAGCGCGTACACTTCATCCAGACGTTTGAGGGCGTTAACCACTTCCGAAACGGCCTCTTCAATCGACTCGCGTACCGTGTGTTCCGGGTTTAGCTGAGGTTCCTGCGGCAGGTAGCCAATCTTAATGCCGGGCTGCGGGCGCGCTTCGCCCTCGATATCTTTATCGAGACCCGCCATGATGCGCAGCAGGGTAGACTTACCGGCGCCGTTAAGGCCCAGCACGCCGATTTTGGCGCCAGGGAAGAAGCTCAGCGAGATGTTTTTCAGAATATGACGTTTCGGCGGAACCACTTTGCCGACACGATGCATGGTATAAACGAATTGAGCCACGTTGGACTTCGCCTCTATGTTTATCGTGATGGTGAATAGATGTCAAAGGCGAAGTGTAGCCTTTTTCCCTGCCTAAGCCCAGCCAGCAGATCGCACTCGCAATAAAAGTAAAAAAGTGTCCGTAACGTGGCGCAAATGGCTATGACTGGTTAGCATAAATTCATTACGCGGCATGATGCTGCATTGGATAACAATTGAGGAAGTGCTTGTGGATAGAGCCAAACCATTTGTCTGGCGTCTCGTCGCCGCCAGCGTATGCCTGCTGACCTTTTGTCACCTCGCGCGGGCCGACTCACTGGAAGAGCAGCGTAACCGCTATGCGCAGATTAAGCAGGCCTGGGACAACCGCCAGATGGATGTGGTAGAGCAGATGATGCCGGGTCTGAAAGATTATCCGCTCTACCCGTATCTGGAATACCGTAAGATCACCGACGATTTGATGAACCAACCGGCGATTGCTGTCACGCAGTTTGTGCGCGCCAATCCTACGCTTCCGCCTGCGCGTACGCTGCAATCACGCTTCGTCAATGAGCTGGCGCGTCGTGAAGACTGGCGCGGCTTGCTGGCGTTTAGCCCGGAGAAACCCGGCACCACGGAAGCGCAATGTAACTATTACTACGCGAAATGGAGTACCGGGCAAACGGAAGCGGCCTGGCAGGGCGCGAAAGACCTTTGGCTGACCGGCAAAAGCCAGCCGAATGCCTGCGATAAACTGTTCAGCGTCTGGCGGGCCTCCGGCAAGCAAGACCCGCTGGCGTACCTGGAACGTATTCGGCTGGCGATGAAAGCCGGGAATACGGGGCTGGTTACGGTGCTGGCCGGACAGATGCCGGCGGAATATCAAACGATCGCCTCAGCGATCATTACCCTGGCTAATGACCCTAATAACGTATTGACCTTCGCACGCACCACCGGCGCCACCGATTTTACCCGCCAGATGGCGGAAGTCGCGTTTGCCAGCGTCGCCCGCCAGGACGCGGAAAATGCGCGTCTGATGATCCCCTCGCTGGTACAGGCGCAGAAACTTAATGAGGAACAAACGCAGGCGCTGCGCGATATCGTTGCCTGGCGACTGATGGGCAACGATGTGACCGATGCGCAGGCGAAATGGCGCGATGACGCGATTATGCGCTCGCAATCGACGTCGCTTATCGAGCGGCGCGTGCGTATGGCGCTGGGGATGGGCGATCGTCGCGGTCTCAATACCTGGCTTGCCCGACTGCCGATGGAGGCGAAAGAGAAAGACGAGTGGCGTTACTGGCAGGCGGATTTATTGCTGGAGCGCGGTCGTGACGCCGAAGCGAAAGAGATCCTTCATGCTTTAATGCAGAAGCGCGGTTTTTATCCGATGGTCGCGGCGCAGCGTTTAGGCGAAGAGTACACGCTTAAAATCGATAAAGCGCCCGCCAACGTAAACAGCGCGTTGACGCAGGGGCCGGAGATGGCGCGTGTACGGGAGCTGATGTACTGGAACCTGGATAACACGGCGCGCAGCGAATGGGCGAATCTGGTAAAAAGCCGTAGTAAATCTGAACAGGCGCAGCTGGCGCGCTATGCGTTTAACCAGCACTGGTGGGATCTGTGCGTACAGGCGACGATCGCCGGAAAACTGTGGGATCATCTGGAGGAGCGTTTTCCGCTGGCGTATAACGATCTTTTTACCCGCTATACCCGCGGAAAAGATATCTCACAAAGCTATGCCATGGCGATTGCCCGCCAGGAGAGCGCCTGGAACCCGAAAGTAAAATCGCCGGTAGGGGCCAGCGGCTTAATGCAGATTATGCCGGGAACGGCCACCCATACGGTGAAAATGTTTTCGATTCCGGACTACCGCGGCCCCGGCCAACTGCTGGAGCCGGAGACCAACATCAACATTGGCACCAGCTATTTGCAGTATGTCTATCAGCAGTTTGGTAATAACCGTATTTTCGCCTCGGCGGCGTATAACGCTGGGCCGGGGCGCGTGCGCACCTGGCTTGGCAATAGCGCCGGGCGTATCGATGCCGTAGCGTTTGTCGAAAGCATTCCCTTTTCGGAAACGCGCGGCTACGTGAAAAACGTTCTGGCCTATGACGCTTACTATCGCCACTTTATGGGGCAGAAAGAGGCCTTAATGAGCGACTCTGAGTGGCAGCGGCGGTATTAATGCAGACGGGTTATGTTATCATTTGTACTCGTGTAACAGTACAAACGGCGGTATAACATGACCCAGCATTCCCCTTATTCATCGGCTATCGCCGAACAACGTAATCAGGAGTGGCTTCGTTTTGTGGAGTTACTCCGTCAGGCATATGCAGAGGATCTGCATCTGCCTTTATTACAACTGATGCTTACGCCGGACGAGCGTGAAGCGCTGGGAACGCGCGTGCGCATTATTGAGGAGTTGCTGCGTGGCGAAATGAGCCAGCGCGAGTTGAAAACCGAGCTGGGGGCGGGCATCGCCACCATCACGCGCGGGTCAAACAGCCTGAAATCCGCGCCGGTTGAACTGCGTCATTGGCTTGAGAATGTACTGCTGAAAAACGCCTGATTTGCTCGTAGGCCGGATAAGGCGAAGCGGCCATCCGGCGACATCGCCGCGAAATGCCTGATGGCGCTGTGCTTATCAGGCCTACAACATAGCGCAAATAATTATCGATACACCGCGTTATGAAACGGGCTTAACGCCAGGATCACCGCCTGGTAGTAAACGCTGGAGCGCGTTAATTTTCCGGCGGTAAATACGCCAATGGCGCCCTCTTTGCGACCAATCTCGTCAATACCTGTGTACTGCGACATCACCGGGCCAAGCGCTTCCCCCTGGTGGACTCTGTCGAGAATGACGGCGGGCAGCGGCAGCGTGGCCGATCGCGCTTCACCGCGCTGAACGCCGTTATCAATCACCACCCAACTGAAGGTGGCGTCATCGTCAATTCCGGCTTCAATGGCTACCCAGAAATCAGCTTGTGGATGCAGGCGTCGCGCATTATCCACGCGATTTCGTGCGCCAGCACGCGTTTCCTCGCTTCCGAAGGGCTGCTCCGGTACGCCGCTCTCGACGGCGACGGGCGTAATATGGCACGATCCTTCGCCGAAAATCTCTTCAAATGCCTGTAGAATTGCCTGAATTTTGGCAGGATTGGTGGTCGCAGAGATAACCTGGTGCATAATTAAGCTCAGTTTTAAAAATTTATCGCAGTATAACGGAAAAAAAACATGTTACAGGTATACCTTGTTCGCCACGGTGAAACGCAGTGGAACGCCGAGCGACGTATTCAGGGCCAATCGGACAGTCCCCTGACAGCAAAAGGCGAGCAGCAGGCCATGCAGGTAGGAGAACGCGCCCGCAGCCTCGGCATCACCCATATCATCAGCAGCGATTTAGGCCGCACAAAACGCACGGCGGAGATTATCGCCCAGGCGTGCGGGTGTGATATCACCTTTGACTCCCGCCTGCGCGAGCTGGATATGGGCGTGCTGGAAAAGCGCCAGATCGATTCGCTGACGGAAGAAGAAGAGGGCTGGCGTCGTCAGTTAGTCAACGGCACGCAGGATGGCCGCATTCCCGGCGGGGAATCGATGCAGGAGTTGAGCGATCGCGTTCATGCCGCGCTGGCGTCCTGTCTGGAGCTACCGCAGGGCAGCCGACCTTTATTGGTCAGTCACGGTATCGCGTTGGGCTGTCTGGTCAGTACTATACTGGGACTACCCGCCTGGGCGGAACGCCGGTTACGTTTGCGCAACTGCTCTATTTCCCGCATCGATTACCAGGAAAGTCAGTGGCTGGCGTCTGGGTGGGTGGTAGAAACCGCAGGGGACGTTTCGCATCTGGACGCCCCTGCATTGGATGAGCTACAGCGTTAACGGCGAATCGGGATCAGAAATTCGCAGCGCAGGTTGATAGGGCGATCGCCGGTTTTGGTATCTTCTGACGGGTAGTATCGCTCTATATCCTGCCCTTTACGACGGGTCAGATTCAGCATTGGCATACAGGTGCCGTAAACGGTCAGGATAAAATCCTGCACGCCGGTTCCTAACCCTTCATAGGTGAACATGACGTATTCACCACCCTGCAACAGCACAGGATGCGCCGACTGAACATAGCCATCGGCCTGCTCTTGCGGCAGTGCGGTGGTATAGAATACTTCCTGCTCATCGTCTTTCTCCATGCTGGGGCGCGTTTCATTAAGCCCATAAAGCACTGGCGGAATAGTTGGCGAATGACCGAGGAAATCATGCCAGAATTGCACGCGCATTTCGTGGCGGAAGTCGGAAATCTGTTCTAGTGAGCAGGAATAGCTCTGCGTGACGCCAAGGAGCGGCGTATCTTCCAGCGTAACGAACTGATGTTCCGGCACGGTAAACTCGCCCAGCCGTAATGGCGGGCGAATGCCAAAGGCGCTCCATTCCGAGGAGCGACGATACAGCGCTGGCGTCTGGGAAAACTGTTTCTTAAAGGCGCGCGTGAAGGTTTGCTGAGAATCGAAGCGGTACTGAAGAGCAATATCCAGAATTGGACGCGCGGTCAAACGCAGCGCCACTGCTGATTTCGATAAACGACGGGCGCGGATGTAAGCGCCAATGGCGTGGCCCGTCACGTCCTTAAACATTCTCTGCAGGTGCCACTTGGAATAGCCTGCTTTTGCCGCCACATTGTCAAGTGACAGCGGCTGATCCAGATGACCTTCCAGCCAGATTAACAGGTCGCGAATTATGCCAGCCTGATCCATAAAATATCCCCATCCTTTCAACAACGAGCACCCGATATAAGGTAAGAGGATAATAGCATTTTTTGTTCTTTTAGCATTCAGTGTTTTTTTTGAGCTTAAATGCTTTTTTTAGGCAACGTGACAGGTAATTATTCTAATCCTGTGATCTATAACCATTTTATTTTAGAATGTCTAATAATTACGCAACGTAACTTTTATGAATGGTAACAATATGAAATACAAGAGCTTAGTACTTTTCTCAATTTTGTTGCTGCTGGGGCAGAGCGCCCGCGCGGAACAAATTGGTTCAGTCGATACGGTATTTAAAATGTTCGGTCCTGACCATAAAATCGTGGTGGAAGCTTTTGACGATCCTGATGTCAAAAACGTGACGTGCTATGTTAGCCGGGCGAAAACGGGCGGCATAAAAGGCGGATTGGGGCTGGCGGAAGATACGTCTGACGCCGCTATCTCTTGCCAGCAGGTCGGGCCTATTGAACTGAGCGACAAAATTAAGAACGGCAAGGCGCAGGGAGAGGTGGTTTTCAAAAAACGCACCTCATTGATATTTAAGTCATTGCAGGTCGTGCGTTTCTATGATGAGAAACGCAACACGCTGGCGTATCTGGCCTACTCCGACAAAGTAGTCGACGGGTCGCCGAAGAACGCCATCAGCGCGGTGCCGGTCATGCCGTGGCGACAATAACAGGGAAAGAGTATGCAGCAACCGCAGGTCTGGTTAGTCGAGGATGAACAGGGAATCGCCGATACGCTCATCTACACCCTGCAACTGGAAGGGTTTACCGTTGAGCTATTCGCTCGCGGGCTGCCCGCGCTGGAAAAAGCGCGTCAGCAACGGCCGGATGCGGTGATTCTCGATGTGGGACTACCGGATATCAGCGGCTTTGAGCTGTGTCGGCAGTTGCTGGAACGCCATCCTGCGCTGCCGATTCTTTTCCTGACTGCCCGTAGCGATGAAGTGGATCGATTGCTTGGTCTGGAGATCGGCGCAGATGATTATGTCGCCAAGCCGTTCTCGCCGCGCGAAGTGAGCGCCCGCGTGCGCACGCTGCTGCGCCGGGTGAAAAAGTTTGCTGCGCCGTCGCCGGTGGTGCGTACCGGACATTTTGAACTCAATGAACCGGCGGCGCAGATCGCCTGGTTTGGTACGCCGCTCTCGCTGACGCGTTATGAGTTTCTGCTCCTTAAAACCCTGCTGCTGTCGCCGGAGCGCGTGTACTCGCGCCAGCAATTGATGGATATTGTTTGGTCTGATGCCCAGGAGACCTTCGATCGGACGGTCGATACACACATCAAAACCCTGCGCGCTAAGCTACGCGCGATCAACCCGGATCTCTCGCCAATTAACACGCATCGTGGGATGGGATACAGCCTGAGGAGCGTCTGATGCGCATCGGAATGCGTTTGCTACTGGGCTACTTTCTTATTGTCGCCGTCGCCGCCGTGTTTGTGCTGTCTATCTTCGTTCAGGAGATAAAGCCGGGCGTCCGCCGCGCGACGGAAGGGACGCTGATTGACACAGCGACGCTGCTGGCGGCGCTGGCCCGCGACGATCTCCTTTCCGGCAACCCGACTAACGGCCAGTTGGCGAAGGCATTCGCCCAACTGCAACATCGCCCGTTTCGCGCCAATATCAGCGGGATCGTCAAAGTGCGCAATGAATACCATGTCTACATGACGGATGCGCAGGGTAAGGTGTTGTTTGATTCGGAAAACAGAGCTGTGGGGCAGGATTATTCTCGTTGGAATGACGTCTGGCTTACGCTGCACGGACAGTATGGCGCCCGCAGCACGGCAAAAGATTCTGCCGATCCCAATAGCACCGTGATGTACGTAGCCGCGCCGATAATCAGCGATGGACGGATTATCGGCGTCCTGACTGTCGGCAAACCGAATGCGGCAATGGCGCCGGTGATTAAGCGCAGCGAACGGCGCATTCTGTGGGCCAGCGCCGTTTTACTGGGGATTGCGCTGGCGATTGGCGCGGGGATGGTCTGGTGGATTAACCGCTCCATCGCCCGGTTGACGCGCTATGCGGATTCTGTCACCGAAAACCGCCCGCTTGCGTTACCTGCATTAGGCAGCAGCGAGCTGCGTAAACTGGCGCAGGCGCTGGAGAGTATGCGCATTAAGCTGGAAGGCAAGAATGACATTGAGCAGTACGTGTATGCGTTGACTCATGAGCTGAAAAGTCCGCTGGCGGCGATACGCGGCGCGGCGGAGATTCTGCGTGAAGGACCGCCCGCGGATGTGGTTACCCGCTTTACAGAGAATATACTGGCGCAAAATACGCGAATGCAGGCGCTGGTAGAAACCCTGCTGCGCCAGGCGCGGCTGGAAAACCGACAGGATATCCCTCTCGCGCCGGTTGCTGTTGATGAGCTATTTACGCAGCTTAGCGAGGCGCGCAGTATTCAGTTGGCGGCAAAAAATATCACCCTTACTCTACGGCCTTCCTCGCTGGTTGTCGTCGCCGACTCGGAGCTTCTGGCGCAGGCGCTGGGCAATGTGTTGGACAATGCCATCGACTTTACGCCTGAAAATGGCGTTATCACATTAAGCGCTCAGCCGATGGGGGAGAAAGCGATCCTGCAGGTGACGGATTCCGGCTGTGGTATTCCTGATTTTGCGCTGCCGCGCATTTTCGACCGGTTCTATTCGTTGCCCCGTGAAAATGGACGTAAAAGCAGCGGGCTTGGGCTGGCGTTTGTCAGCGAGGCGGCGCGGCTCCTCAACGGTGAGGTGACGTTGTGCAATCGTCCCGAAGGCGGCGTGCTGGCCTCGTTGACACTTCACCGTCACTTCACATAACTTCAAATTCTCCCCACATCGCGTTCTTACACTGCTGGCATTGCAAAGGAGAACGCTATGTTGAAATCCCCCCTGTTGTGGAAAATGATTACGTTAGGCGGCGCCATGATCCTGCTGTTAATTCCCCTGATGATGGTACGGCACACCATCGTGGAACGTGCTGATTATCGAAGCCATGTAGAAGCCGCTATTCGTCAGAGTACCAGCGGCCCGCAAAAGGTTGTCGGCCCGCTGGTGGCGGTTCCGGTGACAGAGCTCTATACCGTGCTGGAAGAGGAGAAAGAGGTCCAGTATAAGCGCAGCTATCTCTATTTTTGGCTGCCAGAGTCGCTATTGGTTGAAGGCAATCAAAACGTTGAAGCGCGAAAAATAGGTATTTATCAGGGGCAGGTGTGGCATACCGATATGGCGATAAAGGCAGAGTTTGATGTGGCCCGTCTGCATGAGCTGAACAGACCGAACATTACCCTTGGAAAGCCCTTTATCGTCGTAGGCGTCGGCGATGCGCGCGGTATCAGCGTAGTAAAAGCGCCGCAGGTGAATGGTGAAACGCTCACTGTAGAACCGGGGACCGGCTTACCGGAAAGTAGAGAGGGCATTCATATCCCGCTGCCGGACAGTCAGTGGGCGACGCGCAACCTGACGTTGGCGATGTCGCTAAATTTAAGCGGAACCGGCAGCTTTTCACTGGTTCCCGTCGGGCGTAGCAGTGAAATGACCCTGACCAGCAACTGGCCGCACCCAAATTTTGTGGGGGATTTTCTTCCCGGTAAACGCGAAATCAGCGGTTCAGGATTTCAGGCCCAGTGGCAAACCAGCCGGTTTGCCACGAATCTCGGCGAACGGTTTGCTGATGTGCAAAAGGTGGATTGGGACAACTTACCGGCGTTTAGCGTCGCTGTATCGACGCCAGCCGATCAGTATCAACTGACGGACAGAGCGACGAAATATGCCATTTTGTTGATTGCGCTAACGTTTATGGCTTTCTTTGTCTTCGAAACCCTGACGGGACAGCGGTTACACCCGATGCAGTATCTGCTGGTGGGGTTATCGCTGGTGATGTTCTACCTGCTGTTGCTGGCACTGTCGGAACATATCGGTTTCACGCCAGCCTGGATCGCCGCAAGCCTGGTGGGCGCGTTGATGAATAGCGTTTATTTGCAGGCGGTGCTGAAAGGATGGCGCAATAGCGTGCTGTTTACGTTAGCGTTATTGGCGCTGGATGGCGTGATGTGGGGATTGCTGCGTTCGGAAGATAGCTCGTTGCTTCTGGGTACCGGCGTTCTGCTACTGGCGCTTGGCGGCGTGATGTTCCTGACGCGCCATCTGGACTGGTATTCGCTCTCTTGTCAGCAACGTAAGTCATTACCGCCAGTAAAAGATGACGAATTACGTTTGTGGAAATAAATCTAACGGGCGCGCGCGTTAACGTTTTCCCGCGCAGCGCCAGAAACTGTGATGCCGTTAGTTATAGGTCAGGTTTAATGTTGCCGTGGCATTCGCTTGCCCGGCCGTTACCGTGGCGGCGGTTTTATAGTAGCGCGCGCTAATTTTCAGGGTGGTCGACATATTCATGGTTCCGCCGCTAACCGTCTGGCTGCCATCGGCATTGGTGGTAATAGCGTGAGTAAAGAGATCAATTTTTTGATTGATTGGCAAACTGTCGGTAAAGAAACCAGCGTCCGGCGCCTGAATACCCAACTGTACGCCAACGCCGGTTGCGCTGGTTGGCGCGCTTGCATTGCTCAACTGGATGACTGAATTATCAGGGTTATTTCCGCTGGCAGGTTGGGCGCTTAACGATGCGGAAATAGCGGTGCCTTGTTCGCAGGTCAATAAGATATCCTGCTCGCCTGTGCCCGCGGTTTGACTATTAGTGAAACTGCCTAAATTGACGCTGCCTAAATCCACGGTGATGGCAGGTGTTTCTACCCGACATCCCATTGCTTTCATAATCAATTGCGTATTCCCCAAATACAGATGGGTCAGGATATCGCCGCCGGAGTCTTCCGTTGCGCTATCGCGAAAAGATACGCGCGCCAGTGGACTTTGGAATGTCGCGGTACCGGAGGTGATCGGACCGCCTAAGGCGACCAGTTCAACATTGTAGGCGGGAGCCATCGCATGGTGTGTTTTATTGCCATCGCCATTATGGTAGGTATTATCGATTGGCATGACATTATCGTAAGGGCCAGCATTCGTTTGGGTTTTAATCGCAATGCCCACGCCGGAAATACCGGTGCTAAATACCGGCGTGTTGTTCCCGTCATTCGCATTGATTGTCGCCGATGTATTTGACTGCGCGCTACCGGGTTCATATAAAAAACCGACCTTATAATCGCGACTACAGCCATCCATTGTGACTTCGGAGGTGGAAACCCAGCCCGATTGCCACAACACTTCGCCTGCGGTATAGGCGTGGCTATCCACCACAAGCTGCGACGGCGGGGTGATAGTGATCGCGCCTTCATTTCCGGAACGTTTACAGGAGGCGTAACCATGACCGGAATACGCGAACAGCAGAATAAGCGCCAGATATAACCTTCTCATGAAAAATTCCTGCTTTTATACCAGGTGAAATAGAAAGATGTTATTGCCATGCGATAGTGATCGTCACAACGGACGTGAAATCCCCTGCCGTGACTTTTCCATACGGGGTATACATCCTTGCGGCGACAGGCAAATTGGCTTCATGGGTATTACTGTTGATATCCACCGTGTAAGTGACGTTGTTGGCCAGATTGACCAGACTTTTACCGTCCAGGTTAAAAAGCTGTAATCCTAAATCCTGCGCCGGATTGGCCGCGCTGTTTGCATAAATCGCAGAAGCATAATTTGGATCGGGATAAGGTACGCCGTTAAATGAAATCGCGGCTTTTGTGGTCGTTGCCGGGCAATTCGTCATTTTTATGGTGAAAGGAATGGTGGCGGTATTGCCACCGGCCACGGCGATATCCGCCCGGGCATATTGTCCAAGAGAGAGCGTGTCGGGGACCGTCACGGTACACGGATCGGCATAAATTAATCCCGTAACGTTAATGTCTACGGCATCTGCGGTATTGTATGCCGCGCTGATCGAGGGCGACCATAATGCCAGACCCGTGAACGTTAACAGGGCGGCTAATGCAGCAAATCTGTTCATATTCATCTTTTATCCCACCAGAATCACTGGCATTGCTCGTGTAAGATTTCTACGCCAGAAGCGGAGGGGGAGCTCGGTATACGGTAAGAGACCTGACACCGGTCTGCTGCTGTTGGTCCCCACTTCACTAATAACCGCCCTTGTTTTTCCAGTCCGGTTAACCAGGCTTGCCCCGCATCACCAACAAAACTGCTGTGATTGTCTGGTTTTGTTAAAGACGAGACGGTCGCGCCAAAAGGAACAGGCAGATTGTTTATGCGGGTTAATACCATCAATGCCTTGTAACCAATATTGGTTTTATATTCGGCCCTGACCACCGCGCCACGGGTAGGCACCAGCGTTTTACTGGTATCAATGAGCTCAATATTTTTTCTAATGCCTGTCGTATCTAAAGACACTTCATTACGATGGTAAGGCGAAGCATAAGGTACGACGGCATAGCCCCGAAAATCGGTGTCCACGCCCGTTTCGTTATTCACGGGGACACCCGCTGCGCCAGGGGCTTTAACCAATATGATGGTGTCGTCCATTGGCTGGGATAGTGTCAGGCCATTTCGATGTAACAGTACGCCGCCCTGAACGCCATAATTCAGGCGACGCATATGATTATCGTAGCTATACCCGCCGTTAATATCCGCATACGTCCCGTTATAGGTTGCGCTCACATTACCGCTGGTGGCTTTCTCTTGAGAGGAATAACCTTCCTGAACGCTCCATGAGAGATTTTTCTGTGCCAGCGCTGTGCCGTTTAAACCGACAGTATGCGTGGTATCGCCGTCTTTCGCGGAGTTCATATTGTAGGTGACATACGTTGACGGCATAAAAGCCTCTAACGGAATACTAATATTGATTGAAATTTGCTGGTCATTACTGTCTTCCGTATCGTCGTCTTCATCCTGAGAATTATCGGCGTTCAGCGTATAAGAATAGTTAATGCCATAGCTTACGTTATGCCATGTGTTGTTATAGCCAATACCTAATGATGTGGTATGAGTGTCATTCCAGTAATCTTCATTATATAAAGTGAGTGAAATGGAACCGTAGATAATGTCTTGCGACAACGACAGGTCGGTGCGATTACGTACATGATCATAGTGACTATTATCGCTATAGGTATCCAGTACATCCTCAAGAGCATAGTAATCTTTGGTCGAATAACGGTAGCCGGCGACAGTGAAGTTGGTGCCTGTTGACTGAATATCTTTGCTGTAACGAATACGCCAGGATTGTCCGGTAAGCGTATCGCTAACCACATCGCCTGCTTTAATTTTTGACCATGAGTTGGTGACGTCTAAAGACAATGCGCCCAGATCGCCAAGGTTTAAACCTGTCCCGATGAGCGCCGCATGATAAACATCATTGCTCAGCGTACTCTCTATTCCGCCATAGGCGGTTATGCCGCCTGCTAATCCGTATAAGGCCGTCAGTTCTGCGAAATTCTGTTGCGCGGAATGCGTATCTGATGAACGCGTGCGGCCTACCGTCAGGTCGTATTTCAGGTGGCCTTCACGCTGTAATACCGGAACGCTGGCGTAGGGCACAATGAAATGCTGCTCAGAACCATCGGATTCTTTGATGGTGACGTACAGGTCGCCCGAACCGCCGGTTGGATAAAGATCATTGATGGCGAATGGACCCGCCGGAACGTTAGTTTTGTAGATGGTATAACCGTTTTGTTCAACGGTTACCTGCGCGCTGCTTTTGGCCACCCCGCGAATGACCGGGGCGAACCCTTTCATACTGTCCGGCAACATATCGTCATCAGAAGAGATCTGTACGCCCTTAAATGAAATACTGTCAAAGACGTCCGCGGGCGTGTTATTTTCCCCGGCGATCAGCTGTCCTTTTAAAAATTCGATATCGCGAGAAACATAGGTGTAGGCAGAATCCCAGCTATTTTGCCCATCGCTATCATGATTCCAGGTTGAGTAGTTACGAAAACGCCATGCGCCAATGTTAATACCTGGGCGCAGGTTAGCGTATTCGCTATTTTCCGTCCGGTTTTCATCAATATCGTGATCCTGCGATCCGGTAAAACTGTAGTTCAGCAAAAAAGCATTAATGCCTTCATCCCATTCGCTGGTAGGGACGAATTCTCGCGGGGCGGCGATCAACGCGATTTGAGGGATCGCTAAATCCAGCCGGTTACCGATGACATTAAACTTTGCTACAGCGCCAGCCAGCAGACTAAGATCGGTACACCCGTTTGGGGCATTTTTAAGCTCGGGGAAGTTTTCTGTTTTTACGCCCCACTGCTTGAGTTGTTCAACGCTAAGACACGGCTGTAGGGAGAGCTTATTATCTGCTGATTTTTTATTTTTAAAGGCAATATTTTTTGTTTCAATACTGGTGTTATTAATATAAATATCAACATTATAGGTGCCTTCTGCCTGCCCCCCCTTTTCGAAAACAGATAGATCGACATTCTCCACGCCCGGTTCATCATTTTCCAACGATAATGGATTAAAATGATCATGCGCTAACGCTGGTTTTATGGAACAGCATATAAAGAGAAACGATAACGCTAATTGAGAACGGGGCTCTACTCTGGAGAATTGCACAGTAAAAGTCCTGAAAGGGTAAAAGTAAAGTGAAGTCGTTAATGGCTAGAATGAACCGGAATGCGGCTCTAAACTCATCCCATAATCGCTGATTAATCGCCACGTTACCGTGCCATGAGGGGCGGCAGTAGAACTCAATTTAAATGACGCTGATGATTTTGGTGGAACGAAGGTCGCTGATTTCACTTCATGGCTGTTAAGCGTCACACTGGCAAAGTTCATATAATAGGGCGTGGGGTTATTTACGGTAATAACATCACCTGCCGTCTGCCATTTTAATTGTTGGCTCTGGCTATCAGGCGTCGATTTTGTTAATGCTGGCGGCCGATATATAAGCTTTATTTGGGTATTAATGGAGATTTCCACGCGGTTCGCGGAGGCATTATCATCAATAGAAGGAATACCCTTAATATTGAGCCAGTACATAGATTCTCGATCTGTAGGTAGAGGGGCGCCAGAGCGAATAACTCGAATGCTGTTCTTTTGCCCGGCATCAAGGCGAAAAAGAGGCGGGGTGATAATAAACGCCTGCTTATTTGTGACCTGGGGATCGGCAACCGATAACCATGACTGAACAAGATTCGCTTTGCTGTCTTTATTCTCTACATTGATTGACGACTCATCATTATTGCCGTCGAAAACCAGTCGGGTTCCGCCAACAACAATGCTGGCATGGGCAACATGGCTTGTCAGTAATACGACCAACACGGATTTCTTTATGTGTTTCATTTTTTACTCTGTAAAGATGTTTTACGCTATGGACTGGCATCCTGCCTGTCCATATCAGGATGAGAATGCCTTACTGATACGAAACGGTATACGTAACCTGAGTGCTAACATCTCCACCGGTTACGGTTGCGGAACCATCGTTTGCCATGGCGGCGTAATAGGTAAAGTCTGCTGTCGAGCCGTCGGTTGGCAGGTTTACTGCGGCATCATCCGTGTTATCTGTCACATCGCTATGTGAAGCGTTCTGAATAGAAATACCGACACCCGCGGCGCCCGTTTCCGATCCTTCGTCCGCGTTTTTGAAGTACGTTGGGTTAGAATCATCTGTTGCGCCGTGGAAGCGGAACATGGCCTGGGTTGGTACGCCAGTCCCTGCTTCCGGGCAGCTAACCAGGCTTACGGTAAACGGCACGTAATCGGTTGTGGCGCCTTTTTCCGCGATGCGTTCTTTGCTGTAATTACCTAAATCAATGGTGGTATCCGTGGAGCCATTAACCTGAACCGTACACGCCTGATCGTAAATTTTGCCATTGAACGTAATCGTGTTCTGGGCAAATACCGGTGTGGATGCTACGGCAGTTAACATTGCCAGGATGATAATTTTCTTATTAAACATATTAATTGTTGCCTGATTCTATTCGCTGAAAAATAAAGATAGCTATATAAAATAAAATATTATATTTTACTCTGTATGCGCTTCTTTCTGTTCTGTAGATAAGCAGGCGGCTATTCTACGTATATCAACTATGAACTCAATAAAAATTCTGATGCAATATTGAACGGCAGTCCAGTTTCGGACCCGGTAACAAAGTTTAATAAAATACCACTAAAGAAGTACGGTTGATGACTGGATTTATAGAGCAAGATCTCTTTTTTGATAATAGTTATTATTTCCTGGAGGGTTTATTTAACTCTATATTGCTTTATTTTTAAGAATATACGACGCTTGTCCGTTTAAAATGAAACCGGCAGGTTTCGAAGCTCTAACAGTCTTCCATGCAGTATTTTTATATAGTCCCCCGCTTTTAGTTCTGAAAGTACCTGCATGATACGGCTGCGTGAAAGCCCGGTTCTCTGCTGTATGAAGTTCTGTGCGTTGATCTCAAATCGTGAGCTTTCAGGATACGACCACAGTTCAAGTAACAGCGCTTTTATCTGGCTATAGGCGTCCTGCCCGATAAGGTTTCTGTCACGGTTAGTCATGAAAGCAATGCGGTACATCAGGATGTTCGAAATGTCACGCCAGAGATGCTTTTCATCGGCTATTTCCACAAAATCTTTTACTGGGACAGGATAATATTCACAGGTGGTTTCGGCGATAAAAAAGACGTCTGAATTCTCTTCTAACTGGTATAAGTCAGCATAGGCATCTACAAGGCCTAAAATCATTGGTGAGACACCGCAGCCCATTACAATGCTGTCGATACGCCGACATACTTTAATAGCGCCTTTAGTGATTAACAGGATGTGGGATTGATTATCAATCTTGATATCCAGTGTTTTACCGGCCGTAATAGTGACAGGAGAGATGTTTTGAATAACGTGCCGATGAATATTTAAAATGGCTTGCAGGTTTTTTTCTTTCCCTGTGGGACGATACACATTCCCGCCGTTTAACTGCTTCATATCTTCCCCATTATTATGGCTGATAAAGTGGTTGACTATTAAAAGGTAAACATAAATTTAATATTCACTTAAAATTATAATTAAGTAAATTAAAATAGCCAACAAGAATATTTAAGTCAATGTATTCACCTTATCAATGCATGAGCGACAACGCTGTTTGTAAGGTTAACCATAGTAAATGTGATGATTTTATTTGCAATCATTTTATGACAGCTATCATAGGTACCGTGCTTAACGAGCGCGTAGAGCGTACAGGATAGCGAAGCGATGTTCATCGCTGTTGTAGGATACGAATGAGAGAAAAGTACAAAATGCAGGCGGGCGGCGTTTTACTGAGCGAAATCGCCGCCTGCCGGAACTCCTCCCGGCGGGAGCCATAAGCGGTTAGCGGTACTGGACGATCAAACTTTGAATCTCCGGATGATCTTTTAACGACACGTGCCATACCGTGGCGATTCCATTCATCAACGAAATAGCGTTTCCAGACGGTGTGGCGACTGTCTGCAAATGGGGGATATTATTCCGCGAACATGATACCTCGATATTGCGATCGTGAGGCGCAAGGTTACAACCATATTCGACAATCTGGCCTTTGAAATGAATAACGCCTGCGGAGACCGGCGCGGTAGCAGCCAGCGCGGCTGATGAAGCTGACATCGCTGCACAAAACAGGTAGCAGCATAATGGTGATTTTTTCATCCTTTGAAACCTCACGTCCTGTGAGCATCCCCTTATTTTTTGGGGACCAACAAATCCCGTGTATTACTCTTTAATGTTAATACACAAACTACCTTAACTTTCGCAAGCTGAGATAAACAGCGCTACATGACAATTTTTATGTAAAAGAGTACGTCATAACGGCAGGTCAGGAGGGAAAGCGGGGCCGCTTAGCGGAAGGGGAGCATAAGAAACAGCCAGTAAGAATAACTTACCGGCTGTTTTTACAGTTTGGCACCTGGGCCGAATTAATCCTGCAGGTCGCCGCAGAAGCGATAACCTTCGCCGTGAATGGTGGCGATGATTTCCGGCGTATCCGGCGTGGATTCGAAATGCTTACGAATACGACGAATGGTAACGTCAACAGTACGGTCATGCGGCTTCAGCTCGCGCCCGGTCATTTTCTTCAACAGCTCTGCGCGCGACTGAATTTTGCCAGGGTTTTCGCAGAAGTGAAGCATCGCGCGGAACTCGCTGCGCGGTAGTTTATACTGCTCGCCGTCCGGGCCGATCAGTGAACGACTGTTGATATCCAGTTCCCAACCGTTGAACTTGTAGCTTTCAACGCTACGACGCTCTTCGCTGACGGTACCCAGGTTCATGGTACGGGACAGCAGGTTGCGGGCACGGATGGTCAATTCGCGTGGGTTAAACGGTTTGGTGATGTAATCATCCGCGCCGATTTCGAGGCCGAGAATTTTGTCGACTTCGTTATCGCGGCCCGTCAGGAACATCAGCGCAACGTTAGCCTGTTCACGCAGTTCACGCGCTAACAGGAGACCGTTTTTCCCTGGCAGATTGATATCCATGATCACCAGGTTGATGTCATATTCAGAGAGGATCTGATGCATTTCCGCGCCATCTGTCGCTTCGAATACATCATAGCCTTCCGCTTCGAAAATACTTTTCAACGTGTTGCGTGTTACCAACTCGTCTTCAACGATAAGAATGTGCGGGGTCTGCATGTTTGCTACCTAAATTGCCAACTAAATCGAAACAGGAAGTACAAAAGTCCCTGACCTGCCTGATGCATGTCGCAAATTAACATGATCGGCGTAACATGACTAAAGTACGTAATTGCGTTCTTGATGCACTTTCCATCAACGTCAACAACATCATTAGCTTGGTCGTGGGTACTTTCCCTCTGGACCCGACAGTGTCAAAAACGGCTGTCATCCTAACCATTTTAACAGCAACATAACAGGCTAAGACGTACCGGACACCTAATAAAACTACGCTTCGTTGACATATATCAAGTTCAATTGTAGCACGTTAACAGTTTGATGAAATCATCGTAGCTAAATGCTAGCTTTCATCACAAATTTGCAATATTCCAACTAGTTACGTAAGCCAACTAATAAATGCGATGAATCCAAAGAGCAGGATCTATTTTAAATTAAATTATCCTAAATAAACAGCAGGATAACGATGTTCTGTTAACATAAACAGCAATAGTACAGATACGCAATAGTGTAGCGTCTTTTACGAAATCAAAAATGCTTTTTCAGTGATATCCGTTAAAATTTTGTAAATTTGCGAAGCGTAATATGCTTACAAACGCCAGCTAATTTCCTGTAAATTAGTCAAAAAGAGTAATGAAATGCGTGTAACAATCGTTCTTGTCGCTCCCGCCAGAGCGGAAAATATCGGCGCAGCCGCCCGGGCTATGAAGACCATGGGATTTACTGACCTGCGTATTGTCGACAGCCAGGCGCACCTGGAGCCCGCTACCCGTTGGGTCGCACATGGATCTGGAGATATTATTGATAATATTGAGGTTTTCCACACCCTTGCCGACGCGCTCCACGATGTGGATTTTACCGTCGCGACGACAGCCCGCAGCCGGGCAAAATTTCATTACTACGCTTCGCCCGCTGAACTGGTTCCCTTATTACAGGAAAAATCACGCTGGATGCGTCATGCCGCGCTGGTTTTTGGCCGTGAGGATTCCGGTTTGACCAATGACGAGCTGGCGCTGGCGGATGTATTGACCGGCGTGCCGATGGCGGCGGATTACCCTTCGCTCAATCTGGGTCAGGCAGTCATGGTGTATTGCTATCAATTAGCAGGTTTAATGCAACAGACCACTGAATCCGTTGATATTGCTGATGAATCGCAGTTACAGGCGTTACGCGCGCGCCTTTTACGTCTGTTAACGACTCTGGAGGCGGCCGATGACCACAAATTAACCGACTGGCTACAACAGCGAATCGGCCTGCTGGGACAGCGAGATACGGTAATGTTGCACCGTTTGGTTCATGATATTGAAAAAAAACTAACAAAATAACGTGCTGTAATTTTTAAAATAATAAGAGATTACGTCTGGTTGCAAGAGATCATAACAGGGGGAATTGGTTGAAAATAAATATATCGCCAGCAGCACATGAACAAGTTTCGGAATGTGATCAATTTAAAAATTTATTGACTTAGGCGGGCAGATACTTTAACCAATATAGGAATACAAGACAGACAAATAAAAATGACAGAGTACACAACATCCATGAACCGCATCAGCACCACCACCATTACCACCATCACCATTACCACAGGTAACGGTGCGGGCTGACGCGTACAGGAAACACAGAAAAAAGCCCGCACCTGAACAGTGCGGGCTTTTTTTTCGACCAGAGATCACGAGGTAACAACCATGCGAGTGTTGAAGTTCGGCGGTACATCAGTGGCAAATGCAGAACGTTTTCTGCGTGTTGCCGATATTCTGGAAAGCAATGCCAGGCAAGGGCAGGTAGCGACCGTACTTTCCGCCCCCGCGAAAATTACCAACCATCTGGTGGCGATGATTGAAAAAACTATCGGCGGCCAGGATGCTTTGCCGAATATCAGCGATGCCGAACGTATTTTTTCTGACCTGCTCGCAGGACTTGCCAGCGCGCAGCCGGGATTCCCGCTTGCACGGTTGAAAATGGTTGTCGAACAAGAATTCGCTCAGATCAAACATGTTCTGCATGGTATCAGCCTGCTGGGTCAGTGCCCGGATAGCATCAACGCCGCGCTGATTTGCCGTGGCGAAAAAATGTCGATCGCGATTATGGCGGGACTCCTGGAGGCGCGTGGACATCGCGTCACGGTGATTGATCCGGTAGAAAAATTGCTGGCGGTGGGCCATTACCTTGAATCTACCGTCGATATCGCGGAATCGACTCGCCGTATCGCCGCCAGCCAGATCCCAGCCGATCACATGATCCTGATGGCGGGCTTTACCGCCGGTAATGAAAAGGGTGAACTGGTGGTGCTGGGCCGTAATGGTTCCGACTATTCCGCCGCCGTGCTGGCCGCCTGTTTACGCGCTGACTGCTGTGAAATCTGGACTGACGTCGATGGCGTGTATACCTGTGACCCACGTCAGGTGCCGGACGCCAGGCTGCTGAAATCGATGTCCTACCAGGAAGCGATGGAACTCTCTTACTTCGGCGCCAAAGTCCTTCACCCTCGCACCATTACGCCTATCGCCCAGTTCCAGATCCCCTGTCTGATTAAAAATACCGGCAATCCGCAGGCGCCAGGAACGCTGATCGGCGCATCCAGCGACGATGATAATCTGCCGGTTAAAGGGATCTCTAACCTTAACAACATGGCGATGTTTAGCGTCTCCGGCCCGGGAATGAAAGGGATGATTGGGATGGCGGCGCGTGTTTTCGCCGCCATGTCTCGCGCCGGGATCTCGGTGGTGCTCATTACCCAGTCCTCCTCTGAGTACAGCATCAGCTTCTGTGTGCCGCAGAGTGACTGCGCGCGTGCCCGACGTGCGATGCAGGATGAGTTCTATCTGGAGCTGAAAGAGGGGCTGCTGGAGCCGCTGGCGGTTACTGAGCGGTTGGCGATTATCTCTGTTGTCGGCGACGGTATGCGCACGCTACGCGGCATTTCAGCGAAATTCTTCGCCGCGCTGGCGCGGGCTAATATCAATATCGTGGCGATCGCTCAGGGATCTTCTGAGCGTTCCATTTCTGTGGTGGTGAATAACGACGATGCCACCACCGGCGTGCGGGTAACGCACCAGATGCTGTTCAATACCGATCAGGTGATTGAAGTGTTTGTCATTGGCGTCGGCGGCGTCGGCGGCGCGCTACTGGAACAGCTTAAACGTCAGCAAACCTGGCTGAAGAACAAGCACATCGATCTACGCGTGTGCGGCGTGGCAAACTCAAAGGCGTTGCTAACCAATGTGCATGGCCTGAATCTGGACAACTGGCAGGCGGAACTGGCGCAAGCGAACGCGCCGTTCAATCTGGGACGCTTAATTCGCCTGGTGAAAGAATATCATCTACTCAATCCGGTGATTGTTGATTGTACCTCCAGTCAGGCGGTGGCCGACCAGTATGCCGACTTCCTGCGTGAAGGATTCCATGTGGTGACGCCAAACAAGAAAGCGAACACCTCGTCGATGGACTACTACCATCAGCTACGTTTCGCCGCCGCGCAATCACGGCGCAAATTCTTGTATGACACCAACGTCGGCGCCGGTTTGCCGGTAATCGAAAACCTGCAAAACCTGCTGAATGCGGGTGATGAACTGCAAAAATTTTCCGGCATTCTTTCCGGGTCGCTCTCTTTTATTTTCGGTAAACTGGAAGAGGGGATGAGTCTCTCACAGGCGACCGCGCTGGCGCGCGAGATGGGCTATACCGAACCCGATCCGCGCGACGATCTTTCCGGTATGGATGTGGCGCGTAAACTGTTGATCCTTGCCCGCGAGACGGGTCGCGAGCTGGAGCTTTCCGATATCGTGATTGAACCGGTGTTGCCGGACGAGTTTGACGCCTCCGGCGATGTGACCACCTTTATGGCGCATCTGCCGCAGCTTGACGATGCGTTTGCCGCCCGTGTGGCAAAAGCTCGTGATGAAGGTAAGGTATTGCGCTATGTGGGCAATATCGAAGAGGATGGCGTGTGCCGCGTGAAGATTGCCGAAGTTGATGGTAACGATCCGCTCTTCAAAGTGAAAAACGGTGAAAACGCACTGGCGTTCTACAGCCACTATTATCAGCCCTTGCCGTTGGTGCTGCGCGGCTACGGCGCAGGTAATGATGTGACGGCGGCGGGCGTGTTTGCCGATCTGTTACGGACCCTCTCATGGAAGTTAGGAGTTTAACATGGTGAAAGTGTATGCCCCGGCTTCCAGCGCGAACATGAGCGTCGGTTTCGACGTGTTGGGCGCGGCCGTCACACCCGTTGACGGCACGTTGCTGGGCGATGTGGTATCCGTTGAAGCAGCGGACCATTTCCGTCTGCATAACCTGGGGCGATTTGCCGATAAACTGCCGCCGGAGCCGCGTGAAAACATTGTTTATCAGTGCTGGGAACGTTTTTGCCAGGCATTGGGGAAAACCATCCCGGTGGCGATGACGCTGGAAAAAAATATGCCGATTGGTTCCGGGTTAGGGTCCAGCGCCTGTTCCGTCGTTGCTGCGCTGGTCGCGATGAATGAGCACTGCGGCAAACCGTTAAACGACACGCGTCTGTTGGCGCTGATGGGCGAGCTGGAAGGCCGTATCTCCGGCAGCATCCATTACGATAACGTCGCGCCGTGCTTTCTTGGCGGTATGCAGCTGATGATTGAAGAAAACGGCATTATTAGTCAGCAGGTGCCGGGCTTTGATGAGTGGCTATGGGTACTGGCTTATCCGGGCATTAAAGTTTCCACCGCAGAAGCACGGGCCATTTTGCCTGCGCAGTATCGCCGTCAGGATTGCATTGCGCATGGACGGCATCTGGCCGGTTTTATTCACGCCTGTTACTCGCGGCAGCCGCAGCTTGCCGCCGCGCTGATGAAAGATGTTATTGCCGAACCATACCGCGCGCGTTTACTGCCGGGCTTTAGCCAGGCGCGGCAGGCGGTATCGGAGATCGGCGCGCTGGCGAGCGGGATTTCCGGGTCGGGGCCGACGCTGTTTGCGCTATGCGATAAACCGGAGACGGCGCAGCGCGTCGCGGACTGGCTGAGCAAACATTATCTGCAAAATCAGGAAGGCTTCGTTCATATTTGCCGGCTGGATACGGCGGGCGCACGAGTAGTGGGATAATCAATGAAACTCTATAATCTGAAAGACCATAATGAGCAGGTCAGCTTTGCGCAGGCCGTCACGCAAGGACTGGGCAAACAGCAGGGACTTTTTTTTCCGCACGATCTGCCGGAGTTTAGCCTGACGGAAATTGATGAGATGCTCAACCAGGACTTTGTCAGCCGTAGCGCAAAGATCCTCTCGGCATTTATTGGCGATGAAATACCGCAGCAAATTCTGGAAGAGCGCGTCCGCGCGGCGTTTGCGTTCCCGGCGCCGGTAGCGCAGGTAGAAAGCGATGTCGGCTGCCTGGAGCTGTTCCATGGTCCGACGCTGGCCTTTAAAGACTTCGGCGGGCGTTTTATGGCGCAAATGCTGACGCATATCAGCGGCGACAAACCGGTGACGATTCTGACCGCAACGTCAGGCGATACCGGCGCGGCGGTGGCTCACGCGTTCTATGGCCTGGAAAATGTGCGGGTCGTCATTCTCTACCCGCGCGGTAAAATCAGTCCGTTGCAGGAAAAACTGTTCTGTACGCTGGGCGGCAACATTGAAACCGTGGCGATCGACGGCGATTTCGACGCTTGCCAGGCGCTGGTGAAACAGGCATTTGATGACGAAGAACTGAAAATGGCGCTGGGGCTGAATTCGGCTAATTCAATTAATATCAGCCGCCTGTTGGCGCAAATTTGCTACTACTTTGAAGCCGTGGCGCAACTGCCGCAGGAGGCGCGTAACCAACTGGTGATCTCAGTACCCAGCGGCAACTTTGGCGATTTGACGGCAGGACTGCTGGCGAAGTCGTTAGGCCTACCGGTGAAACGCTTTATCGCCGCTACCAACGTCAACGACACGGTGCCGCGTTTTCTGCATGACGGGAAGTGGGCACCGAAAGCGACGCAGGCGACCCTGTCGAATGCGATGGATGTCAGCCAGCCGAATAACTGGCCGCGCGTGGAGGAGCTGTTCCGCCGTAAAATCTGGCGTCTGACTGAGCTGGGCTATGCGGCGGTAGATGATACTACGACACAGCAGACGATGCGCGAGCTGAAAGCGAAAGGTTATATCTCGGAACCTCATGCGGCGGTAGCGTATCGGGCATTACGCGACCAGTTAAACCCTGGCGAGTATGGCTTGTTTCTCGGAACGGCGCATCCGGCGAAGTTTAAAGAAAGCGTGGAGTCCATTCTGGGAGAAACGCTGGCCTTGCCTGAAGCGCTCGCCGAACGCGCCGACCTGCCGCTGCTTTCACATCATCTGCCTGCGGATTTTGCCGCCCTGCGTAAGCTGATGATGACCCGCCAGTAACCATTGCGCCCGGTGGCGCTGTCGCTTACCGGGCCTATGGGGTGGTGTCGATTTGTAGGCCGGATAAGGCGTAACCGTCATCCGGCGATGCCGTTACTGCTCGTAGCGTTTAAAGACCAGCTCGTCTTGTGTGGAGGTTTCTTCATCAAAGAAATACCCTTCACGGTCAAACGCGGTAAGCTGTTCCGGCTTCGTTAAGCGGTTTTCAATAATAAAACGACTCATCAGTCCGCGCGCTTTTTTGGCGTAGAAGCTTACCACCTTAAACTTGCCGTTTTTCTCATCAAGGAACACGGGCTTAATCAGTTCGGCATTCAGTTTCTTCGGCTTCACCGATTTAAAATATTCCTCGGAGGCCAGATTCACCACCACCCGATCGCCCTGCGCCTCAAGCGCTTCGTTGAGCTTATCGGTAATGATATCGCCCCAGAATTGATAAAGATCTTTGCCGCGCGGATTCTCCAGGCGAATCCCCATCTCCAGACGATAAGGCTGCATTAAATCCAGCGGGCGCAATACGCCATACAAGCCAGAGAGCATACGCAGATGTTGTTGAGCAAAATCAAAATCCGCGTCGTTGAACGTTTCCGCCTGTAGGCCAGTATAAACATCGCCTTTGAACGCCAGAATCGCCTGGCGTGCATTATCCGGCGTAAAATGAGGCTGCCAGTCATGAAAACGCGTGGCGTTGAGATCCGCCAGTTTGTCGCTAATTCCCATCAGCCTGGAAATTTGCGGCGCCGAAAGCTGGCGGGCCTGTTGAATAAGCTGCTGGCTGTGATCCAACAGCTCCGGCTGGGTATAGCGGGTCGTGGCCAGCGGGCTTTGATAATCAAGCGTTTTTGCAGGTGAAATCAGAATCAGCATATCCAGTCCTTGCAGGGAATTTTCTGCGACTTTAGCAAAAAAACGCCGCAGAGTTGACCGATGGCTGCGATTGTCGGCTTAATCGCGCGATGCCGCATCCCAGGTATCTGGCGCCAGTTGTGGTTCGATATCCGGGAAGCGCCGCGGATCGAACTGCGGTCTTACGCCCAGTTTCCGTTGTCGCAGATAATCGCTGGCGAGGGTATACACCACCGGTGAGAGCAACAAAATCGCCGTCAGATTGGTAATGGCCATACAGGCCATGATCATGTCAGCGAGCTGCCATATCAGCGGAAAACTGATAAGCGTACCGGCGATAACCATGCCAAGCGTCGCAAGGCGTAATAGCCAGATGGCCTTTGCGTTATGTAACCGCAGAAAAAACAGATTGTTCTCGGCGTAAATATAGTTGGCGACGATAGAACTGAACGCGAACAGAATGACGATAAGCGCGACAAAACTGGCGCCCCATTCACCGGTCAACGAAACCATTGCATGTTGGAGAAGCTGAATGCCTTCTGTTGACGAGTGGGACGCGTGATTCCCCGCCAGCAGGATAATCATCGCGCTGGCGGTACAGATGATAATGGTGTCACTGAATACGCCAATCATTTGCACAATCCCCTGCGCGACTGGGTGAGGGGGATACGACGTTGCCGCCGCGGCCGCATTAGGCGTTGACCCCATACCCGCTTCATTAGAGAACATCCCACGCTGAAAACCGCTGGTAATAGCCTGAGTGAGCGTATATCCGGCTGCGCCTGCCGCGGCTTCCTGCCAGCCAAATGCGCTTTTGACTATCGAGGCGATAACGCCAGGCATTTGCTCAATATGCCAGAGGCAAATGAACACGCTGCCGGCGACCCACAATAACGCGATGAGGGGAATCAGCCATTGCATCAGGCGGGCGACGCCTTTTATGCCGCGAATGATAATTAACAGGGCACAGAACGCCAGAGCAATGCCGGAGATAAGTGGCGGAATGTTGAAGGCGAAATGGAACGCGCGTGAGACGGCATTCGCCTGCACGCTATTAAAAATCAACCCGTAGGCGACGAGCAGAAAGAGGGCGAAAACCACGCCCATCCAGCGCATTCCCAGCCCGCGCGCCATATACCACGCCGGGCCGCCGCGGAACTGGCCTGTCGGGTCACGTTCTTTATAAAGCTGGGCAAGCGAACACTCGGCGAAGGAGGTCGCCATGCCAATGATGGCCGAGACCCACATCCAGAATACCGCGCCGGGACCGCCTGCGGCGATAGCCAGCGCCACGCCGGCCAGATTACCGCTGCCAATCCGCGCCGCGAGGCTGGTACACAGCGCCTGAAATGACGTCAGGCCGCCTGGCTGCGGGCTAAGGCTGCCTTTCAGACTGCGGCCAAATTGGCGAATATAACGAAACTGAATGAATCCGGTACGCCAGGTAAACCAACATCCTGCGCCGAGCAGCAGGTAAATCATTACCGAGCCCCAGAGTATTTCGTTAATAAAACTGAAAAACTCAGGCATTAACGTCCCTCTTGTTGATGCCGGCACGCTTTGATAATCCTGTATAAGCGTGACCCATGATGTAGATGACCTTGTCAGACTAATATTAACGGCAGTTTACCATAAATACGGCGGTATCCTTTAATTGCGCATCAACCGTCGGCAGATACGCAAACAGTGCACAAGGGCAGCCAGGTGCATGTAGGCGGTTGCGCTGTGAGTGCGTCGTGTTATCATCAGGGTAGACCGGTTACATCCCCTAACAAGCTGTTTAAAGAGAAACTCTATCATGACGGACAAATTGACCTCCCTTCGTCAGTTCACCACCGTAGTGGCTGATACCGGAGATATCGCGGCAATGAAGCTGTATCAGCCGCAGGATGCTACAACTAACCCTTCTCTCATTCTTAACGCAGCGCAAATCCCGGAATATCGTAAGCTGATTGACGATGCTGTCGCCTGGGCGAAACAGCAGAGCAGCAACCGCGCGCAGCAGGTTGTTGACGCGACCGATAAGCTGGCGGTGAATATTGGCCTGGAAATCCTGAAGCTGGTGCCGGGGCGTATT
Source organism: Salmonella sp. SAL04162 (assembly GCF_046551535.1). NCBI lineage: Bacteria > Pseudomonadati > Pseudomonadota > Gammaproteobacteria > Enterobacterales > Enterobacteriaceae > Salmonella > Salmonella sp. SAL04162. The sequence continues at coordinate 55,703 of NZ_JBGDVX010000013.1, read as the reverse complement.
TCTACCGAAGTTGACGCGCGTCTGTCTTATGACACTGAAGCGTCTATCGCCAAAGCAAAACGTATCATTAAACTCTACAATGATGCGGGTATCAGCAACGATCGTATCCTGATCAAGCTGGCGTCCACCTGGCAGGGCATTCGCGCAGCCGAACAGCTGGAAAAAGAAGGCATCAACTGTAACCTGACGCTGCTGTTCTCCTTCGCGCAGGCGCGTGCGTGCGCCGAAGCGGGCGTCTACCTGATCTCGCCGTTCGTAGGTCGTATTCTTGACTGGTATAAAGCCAATACCGACAAGAAAGACTATGCGCCAGCTGAAGATCCGGGCGTGGTTTCCGTAACGGAAATCTACGAGTACTACAAACAGCATGGTTACGAAACCGTCGTTATGGGCGCAAGCTTCCGTAACGTAGGCGAAATTCTGGAGCTGGCGGGCTGCGACCGTCTGACTATCGCGCCGGCATTGCTGAAAGAACTGGCGGAAAGCGAAGGGGCGATTGAGCGTAAGCTCTCTTTCTCCGGCGAAGTCAAAGCGCGTCCGGAACGCATTACCGAAGCCGAGTTCCTGTGGCAGCATCACCAGGATCCGATGGCGGTTGACAAACTGGCGGATGGTATCCGTAAGTTTGCGGTAGACCAGGAAAAACTGGAAAAAATGATCGGCGATCTGCTGTAATCATTAACGCGTGGCCCTGATATGGGTCACGCTACCTCTTCTGAAACCTGTCTGTCCTTCCCTTCGCAGTGTATCATTCTGTTTAACGAGACTGTTTTAACGGAATAATTATGGATACCTTACGTATTGGCTTAGTTTCTATCTCCGACCGCGCTTCAAGCGGCGTTTACCAGGATAAAGGCATTCCTGCGCTTGAGGAGTGGCTCGCTTCTGCACTGACCACGCCTTTCGAGGTCCAACGGCGCTTAATTCCTGATGAACAGGAAATTATCGAGCAAACGTTGTGTGAACTGGTCGATGAGATGAGCTGTCATCTGGTGCTGACCACTGGCGGTACCGGTCCGGCACGTCGCGACGTCACGCCGGACGCGACCCTTGCCATCGCTGACCGTGAAATGCCAGGTTTTGGCGAGCAGATGCGCCAGATCAGCCTGCGCTTTGTGCCGACCGCCATTCTTTCCCGCCAGGTGGGCGTTATCCGTAAACAGGCGTTAATTCTTAATCTGCCTGGACAGCCAAAATCGATCAAAGAAACGCTGGAAGGCGTAAAAGCGGACGATGGCAGCGTTAGCGTGCCGGGCATTTTTGCGAGCGTGCCGTATTGCATACAGCTGCTTGACGGGCCGTATGTCGAAACCGCGCCGGAAGTGGTTGCCGCTTTCCGTCCGAAGAGCGCCAGACGTGAGAATATGTCATCCTGACCGGAAGATACTGATAGTAGGGTTATTCCTCCCGGTGCGGGAGGAATAAAGAGATTTAGTGCGCTTCGCCGATTGGCAGAATAGTGCGGCCAAATTGCTCGTTTAGCACTTCACCCATCGCCAGATAAATAGCGCTGGCACCGCAAACCAGACCAACCCAGCCTGCGATATGGATAATGGCTTCGTTACCGGTGATATTGCCGACCGCCAGCAGAGCGAACAGTACGGTCAGGCTCAGGAAAACAAATTGCAGCGCGCGGGCGGCTTTCAGCGTACCAAAGAACATAAACAGCGTGAACACGCCCCACAGACCTAAATAAGCGCCGAGTAGCTGAGCGTCAGGCGCATCCGTCAGGCCCATTTTCGGCATCAGCAGGATAGCGACCAGCGTCAGCCAGAACGAACCGTAAGAGGTAAAGGCCGTTAAACCAAAGGTATTGCCTTTTTTGTACTCCAGCAGACCGGCAAAAATTTGCGCGATACCGCCGTAGAAAATCCCCATCGCCAGAATAATACCGTCCAGGGCGAAAAAACCGGCATTGTGCAGGTTAAGCAGAATGGTGGTCATGCCGAAGCCCATCAGGCCCAGCGGTGCCGGATTAGCCAACTTAGTGTTGCCCATAATTCCTCAAAATCATCATAATTGAATGGTGAAATAGTTTCCCAGAATAACGAGTTCCGTATTCGGGGCGCGGCATAATAATCAGGGGGAAGAGGACTGTCTATGATCTAATAAGGGGGAAAAGAAAATATTTCCCCCTGTGAGGGCATTCACGCCTGAACGGCTGCCATCATTCGTCGCAGGCAGGCTATTTGCAACACCGCCGGAATAGTCACGCGATACGCGCTGCCGCTCATCGCTTTGACGCCGTTTAACGCCGCGCCGACCGGGCCGCCAAGACCTGCGCCGCGCAGCAATCCGTGGCCCAGGATGCTCATTGCGGCATGGGTACGCAAAATGCGGGTAAGCTGGGTGGAAAGCAGGTGGGAGACCCCTTTTGCCAGACTGCGATCTTTCATGAGCAGCGGCAGCAGTTCTTCCAGTTCAGAAACTTTGGCGTCTACGGCTTGCAGAAATTCCTGCTTATGCGCCGCGTCCATCTTCTGCCAGGTATGACGTAAAAAATGCTCCAGCAGTTGCTGTTCTATTTCAAACGTCGATATGCTTTTATCTGCTTTGAGTTTTAGCCGCTTTGCGACATCCAGCAGAATCGCGCGGTACTGTTTTCCGTGTCCGCGCAATTTGTTGGCGATACTGTCGCCGCCGTAATGCTGAAACTCGCCGGCAATGAGCTGCCAGTTACGGCGGTGTTGCTCCGGGTGACCTTCCATCGCTTTGAACAGCTCGTTATGACTAAGGACGCTCGACAAGCGAGCTTTGCCCTTTTCGTTATGCGTCAGCAAACGGGCGAAATCGGCGAGTTGTTCTTCGCTACAATGCTGAAGAAAGTCTAAATCCTCGTCGTGTAAATAAGTGACGTTCATTTTCAGTCTGGCTTTTGGAATAGAAATAACAGCGATTAATCGTCGCCAATGACTTTAAGTCTCGCCATATCGGAAGAATTTACCGTATGGCCTGAGAAGGTAATCTTTGATACGCAGCGTTTGTTGTCGTTATCGCTATTAATATTGATCCAGCCTGTCGTCTGGCCCTCTTTGATTGAGGAAGGGACGTTCAGGTTTTGGCTGGCGCTACGCGCAGTTTTAAAATAGACGGATGCGCCGCTAAGTTCGATGTCGCCGTGATCCGCCGTGAGTTGAATGCGCTTCACGATGCGGCAGACGGGAATTTTCAGCGCGAGATCGTTCGTTTCATTTCTGGGCATGGCAATAACACCCAGTATTTTATGGTCGTTCGCGTGCGCGACGCTACTTAACGCCAGGCCGAAAAGCAGGCCGGCGGAAATCGTTAACACAGATCGCATGGAATTTCTCTTTGACGGGTTCAATAAGCAATTACCGTCTATCATACTCTGCTCATGGCAACGATTCAGTTTTGTAATCTTTTCTTTTTATTACAATTTTTCCGTGAATGGTATTCGTTGTTTAATTTATTTCATGAATATTTATCTGTCTGGTTTTCCATCGCGCCCTCTCGTCACTAAAAAATTTTTTCATCTCCCCCTTGATGACGTGGGTTACGACCCCATCTTGTAGTCAACCGCAGTGGTGAGTCTGAAAAAAAACGATTCAGGGTAGTTGAAACCGCACGTTTCGCCCTTATTACAGATTCACAACCACATGATGACCGAATTTTTAGTGGAGACGTTTAGATGGGTAAAATTATTGGTATCGACCTGGGTACTACCAACTCTTGTGTAGCGATTATGGATGGAACGCAGGCACGCGTGCTGGAGAACGCCGAGGGCGATCGCACTACGCCTTCTATCATTGCTTATACCCAGGATGGTGAAACTCTGGTTGGTCAGCCGGCTAAACGTCAGGCAGTGACAAACCCGCAAAACACCCTGTTTGCGATTAAACGCCTGATTGGCCGCCGCTTCCAGGACGAAGAAGTTCAACGTGACGTTTCTATCATGCCGTACAAAATCATCGGCGCCGACAACGGCGACGCATGGCTTGATGTGAAAGGTCAGAAAATGGCGCCGCCGCAGATTTCTGCCGAAGTGCTGAAGAAAATGAAGAAAACGGCTGAAGATTATCTGGGCGAACCGGTAACTGAAGCGGTTATCACCGTACCGGCTTACTTTAACGATGCTCAGCGTCAGGCTACCAAAGACGCCGGCCGTATCGCAGGTCTGGAAGTCAAACGTATCATCAACGAACCGACTGCCGCAGCGCTGGCTTACGGTCTGGATAAAGAAGTCGGCAACCGTACTATCGCGGTTTACGACCTCGGTGGTGGTACTTTCGATATCTCTATTATCGAAATCGACGAAGTTGATGGCGAAAAAACCTTTGAAGTTCTGGCAACCAACGGTGATACCCACCTGGGTGGTGAAGACTTCGATACCCGCCTGATCAACTACCTCGTTGACGAGTTTAAGAAAGATCAGGGCATTGACCTGCGTAACGATCCGCTGGCAATGCAGCGCCTGAAAGAAGCCGCAGAAAAAGCCAAAATCGAGCTGTCTTCTGCGCAGCAGACCGACGTGAACCTGCCGTACATTACCGCAGATGCCACCGGTCCGAAACACATGAACATCAAAGTGACTCGTGCGAAACTGGAAAGCCTGGTTGAAGATCTGGTGAACCGTTCTATCGAGCCGCTGAAAGTCGCACTGCAGGACGCTGGCCTGTCCGTGTCTGATATCAACGACGTGATCCTCGTCGGCGGTCAGACCCGTATGCCAATGGTGCAGAAAAAAGTGGCTGAGTTCTTTGGTAAAGAGCCGCGTAAAGACGTTAACCCGGACGAAGCTGTGGCTATCGGCGCAGCGGTTCAGGGCGGCGTTCTGACCGGCGACGTGAAAGACGTACTGCTGCTGGACGTTACCCCGCTGTCTCTGGGTATCGAAACGATGGGTGGCGTGATGACTCCGCTTATCACCAAAAACACCACCATCCCGACCAAGCACAGCCAGGTGTTCTCTACTGCGGAAGACAACCAGTCTGCGGTAACCATCCATGTGCTGCAGGGTGAGCGTAAACGTGCGTCTGATAACAAATCTCTGGGTCAGTTCAACCTGGATGGTATCAACCCGGCGCCGCGCGGTATGCCGCAGATCGAAGTTACCTTCGATATCGATGCTGACGGTATCCTGCACGTTTCCGCGAAAGACAAAAATAGCGGTAAAGAGCAGAAGATCACCATCAAGGCATCTTCTGGTCTGAACGAGGAAGAAATTCAGAAAATGGTTCGCGATGCAGAAGCGAACGCTGAATCCGACCGTAAGTTCGAAGAGCTGGTTCAGACCCGTAACCAGGGCGACCATCTGCTGCACAGCACCCGTAAGCAGGTTGAAGAAGCAGGCGATAAACTGCCGGCTGATGACAAAACCGCTATCGAGTCTGCCCTGAGCGCGCTGGAAACTGCCCTGAAAGGCGAAGATAAAGCCGCTATCGAAGCGAAAATGCAGGAACTGGCGCAGGTTTCCCAGAAACTGATGGAAATCGCTCAGCAGCAACATGCGCAGCAGCAGGCTGGCTCCGCTGACGCTTCTGCAAACAACGCGAAAGATGACGACGTTGTCGACGCTGAGTTTGAAGAAGTAAAAGATAAAAAATAATCGCCCTTTGAACGGGTAATTACTGGCACGGGCGAAGAGGTTTCCTCTCCGCCCGTGTATGCATGTTAAGGGCAGATAAAAAGAGATGGCGAAAAGAGATTACTACGAGATTTTAGGCGTTTCCAAAACAGCGGAAGAGCGTGAAATCAAAAAGGCGTATAAGCGCCTGGCCATGAAATATCATCCGGACCGCAATCAGGGTGATAAAGAGGCCGAAGCTAAATTTAAAGAGATTAAAGAAGCCTATGAAGTGCTGACCGATGCGCAAAAACGCGCAGCCTACGATCAGTATGGTCACGCCGCGTTTGAACAAGGCGGTATGGGCGGCGGATTTGGCGGCGGCTTCAATGGCGGCGCTGATTTCAGTGATATCTTTGGTGACGTTTTTGGCGATATCTTTGGCGGCGGGCGTGGTCGCCAACGTGCGGCGCGTGGGGCTGATTTGCGTTATAACATGGATCTCACCCTGGAAGAAGCGGTGCGTGGCGTGACCAAAGAGATCCGTATTCCGACGCTGGAGGAGTGCGACGTTTGCCACGGCAGCGGCGCGAAAGCTGGCACGCAACCGCAAACCTGTCCGACCTGTCATGGTTCTGGTCAGGTACAGATGCGCCAGGGATTCTTTGCTGTACAGCAGACCTGCCCACACTGTCAGGGACGCGGTACGCTGATCAAAGATCCGTGCCATAAATGTCACGGTCATGGGCGTGTTGAAAAGAGTAAAACTCTGTCCGTTAAAATCCCGGCGGGCGTGGATACCGGCGATCGTATTCGTCTGGCAGGCGAGGGCGAAGCGGGCGAGCATGGCGCACCGGCAGGCGACTTGTACGTTCAGGTCCAGGTGAAACAACACCCTATTTTCGAGCGTGAAGGCAATAATCTTTATTGCGAAGTGCCGATCAACTTTGCGATGGCGGCGCTGGGCGGTGAAATTGAAGTGCCGACGTTAGATGGTCGCGTGATGCTGAAAGTACCGAGCGAAACACAAACGGGCAAGTTGTTCCGTATGCGCGGCAAAGGCGTGAAGTCCGTACGCGGTGGCGCGCAGGGCGATTTGCTGTGCCGTGTGGTGGTTGAAACGCCGGTCGGTCTGAGCGAAAAACAGAAGCAATTGCTAAAAGATCTTCAGGAAAGTTTTGGCGGCCCGACGGGAGAGAAAAACAGCCCGCGTTCAAAAAGCTTCTTTGACGGCGTGAAAAAATTCTTTGACGATTTGACTCGCTAATCTTTTTCCCGTTGTATTTTTCTTCAGCCCGGGTGTTTATCCGGGCTTTTTTCTGCCTGTACGCGCCCAGGCTTCTGTTAAACGCATCGTATCCTCTCATTTGTTGATATTTTGTTTTTACTGATAAACAAATTGATGTTAATCAGCAGTTTTGTATACGCTTATTCTTTAAAAAAACGTGATGTGATGACATTAACGATTGCTTTTTTAGATGCTGTGAATTGATTTATCTTGAGTATTATCTATATTGCTTTTTTTAGTTTCCGGAGGCAGACAGCGAATGGGATCGAAAGGTGCCAACAAGAGCTTTGATTATAATTTAATCAAAATTCTTGACGCTGTTATTTTGTCAGGAAATGCGGCTATGGCGGCAAAAAAGCTAGGCATTACACCGGCTGCCGTCTCTATGGCGTTAAAGCGCCTGCAGAGTTATTACCCGGAAGAACTGTTTAGCAGAGGGAAAGGCGGGCTCATCCCCACAGCTAAGGCTGTCGACATTCACCAAAATTTCAGTCAGGTGATGAAACTGGTGGATGACACATTTCTCTGTAATAGCAAAAAAGATGAAGCGTTCCAGATAACGTTATTAGGCAGTGATATTGTTGAAAGCTATTATCTTTCTCAGCTCTATAACAGCGATATTTTTGACCGTATTTTGATAAATCATTTCTCTGTCAGAAATATGAATCGGGAGCGTATCAGCGAACTTCTGTTTACTGCGCAAGGCGATCTGTTGATTGGTGCCGAACCTTTGCTGGAGTCCGGCATAGAGAATCAAATTATTGATAGTTTTAAATCATTTGTTTGTATCTGTAGCAGTAAACACATGCTGAGTACCCTCTCACAGCTATCGCTACATCATTTTTATTCTTCGCGTCATGCGTTATATCAGCCGGGGATGGGGGCTTCAGTGATATATCATGATAGCGAGTTATTTAAGGATGAGCTTTACTATACTGGCAGGCGTATTGTCGGCTATCGCAGTGATTCGCTTAACGGTTTGATGAGCATGATCGAACGAACCTCATTGATTGCATTGATGCCTTTGAAATTAGCGCTTTTTTATAAAAACCATCGTAAATATGACATTAAATTTATTCAGCCTCCGCCCGAACTGGCTTTGAAGTCAGTTCAGGTCTATGCATCCTGGAATAAAAATAGTAGAAATATATCGACGATTAATGAGATGGTAAGTATGTTACAAACGCTTTCCTCCTTCCGTCGCTAATACACCTCATTTTTACGCTTTGATTTAATATGGTTTTAAATGATGTGCTTTGATTTTCACCCGCCTGACAGGGCGCTTACACTCCTTGTGTTAATTATTCATTTATAATGATTTCGGAGTGTTAAAATGTCTATTCCCAACCATGTGTCGACAACGGAAGTTGTGCTATTGGAGCTGGAGATCTTACTCACTATTATTTCGATTGGCGCGTGGGGAGGCTTTGTCAGCTATCTTTTACGCAAAGATAAGACAGAATATAATAGTTCTCATGAAAGTATAAAATATTGCTTAACGCAGATCGTGATTTCCTGCTTCACCAGTTTCTTGTTAAGCGCGATTGCGATCGAAAAAGAATGCAGTTTCAACATTGTTCTGTTGGCGGCAGGCTTAGGCGGTGTTTTCGCGAGTCCGATCTTAAAAATTCTTGGGCGGCGGATTAAAAAAATTATCGAAGGAAATAATTCAGATTAATTATCATTCACGGTATCAGGCTCATCCGTGAGCCTTTTACGCGTCTTTTTTCAGCCTGGTCTAGGTCACTCTATTCTTGATCCAGCCATAAATAAATTGTTCGTTATTGTGGTTTTTCTCAGCAACGTTTAAGTAGTACGTGCCCTGACTGCAATTGAGAGCTTTCACCAAAACGGCTTCCCCTTCCTGGCCTCGCCAGGCCAAATAATGTTCGAGAGCGGCAAGCGTCCGCGGACCAATATTGCCATCCACATGAACATCCGGGTAGCGTTTACCTTGGTGATTAAAGACGTTCAACCAGCGTTGCAGCCACGTGCTGGGGTGGTAAGCGCCTATGTTGACTGCCGCATCGCACAGCTCGAAGGAGACTGGCCACGATAGCGTCGAGATGACATCAAAGCCTGGTTTTATCCAGTAATCCTCTTCGAGAATCGCGTAGGCTTCGGCGCGGGTCAGATCCCGCATATCGCCAGCATAGCCATGCGCTCGCGCCGTGGCTTCGGTAATGCCCCAATGGGTGGCGCCGCCTTTATCTTTAGGGTTAAATACGTAACCGCCTTCAAGCGCAATAATTCCATCTATAATTGGATTCATCTTCCCTTTCCTTCGCTTAGTGAATATGCAGATACATGAGAGAACCTAACGTTACTGAAAATACGGTCGTCAGGGCAGCGATGGTTTGCCGTACAATCTGTTTTTTTCTTCCCTTTGTTTCGCTATCCGTCGCGATAATGGCGATATCACTATTAACTTTGAGGCCTTGTCTTGGAATGGTAATAAAAAGATCGTTAATACCAAGCGCTTTAAGGTCACGTCTGATTAAATAGAGAATCTGCGTTAGATTTGCATCATTAACATAGTGGCTTCGACTTCCCCATAACGCGGTGGTTATTTTTTGTCGCTCGATAATCTCCAGATGAGCATTCTCGATGATGAAACTGAGACATTTGGCTCTCATCGCAGTCATTTTAATAACCTGTGAATTCGAGACCGTCCTCAGTTCATATTTACCTTCATTGTAAATGCAGTTGCTATTAATGATATAAGTTTTCATAACGTCTTCCTTTAGAAATGTACATCCTGGTTGTCTGTGGTGACTATATTGTATGAGAAATGTCTTAATCCAATAAATGTCACTGGTTTTATTGTATTGTCATTGTCTATAGCGAGTGTAATCACATTATTTCATTGTAATTAAATGATATTTAATTACATGATAAATGATATTTACTATGTTCTCACCAGAACTGACTAAGCGGGCGCTGAGAGGTGTTGTTTTCTCTTCGACAGACGGTGTTGTTAACCTCATTTTTATGATTTTTATATCATCTAAAAAGATGATGTTTTGTGATTAGCTATTTTTTATGCCTGTAACGATTATGGACCCCGCAGAACGAGCTGCGACAATTTTGAAACGTAAAAGGAAATTTGAAAATGGCTACAAGCAAACTGATTCAAGGCGATACAATTACTGAAACTACCCATGCAGCGAATGGTTTTGACCCTGCAACAAGCGATGATAAAATAAGCTATACTTCCGCTCGTGTTGCGAAACCGGTATACAATAAATATAAAAACTCCACGACTAAACCGAAGGTATTCGGTTATTACACCGACTGGTCACAGTATGACAGCCGTCTGCAAGGCAATATGTCCCAACCGGGCCGTGGTTATGATTTAACCAATGTTTCACCGACGGCTTATGACAAACTGATTTTCGGCTTTGTTGGCATCACCGGTTTCAGAAAAATTGATAAAGAAAACCGCGACGTCGTAGCAGAAGCGGCAGCACAGTGCGGCAAAGTGAAATATGAGCCGACCTTCCTCGATCCGTGGGGCGATTTCCAGTCTTATATCAACCTGGGTTTTGAAACCAGCGGCTGGGATGTTGATCCGAAAACCGTGACCCAGGCTAACGCCAAAGGTATGCTGGGCGCACTGCGTGATATGCAGGCAAAAGCGAAAGCCGCAGGTCACACGCTGGCGCTCTCCATGAGTATCGGCGGCTGGAGCATGAGTAACGGGTTCCACGAAACCGCCGCTTCTGACTCTTCTCGTAAAATCTTCGCCAAAGGCGTGGTGAAACTGTTCAAACAGTTCCCGATGTTCAGCGAAGTGGATATTGACTGGGAATACCCGAACGATGAAGGGGCGGGCAACCCGTTTGGTCCGGAAGATGGCGCTAACTACGCGCTGCTGATTGCCGAACTGCGTAAACAGCTGGATTCCGCTGGTCTGAGCAATGTGAAGATCTCTATCGCTGCTTCCGCAGTGACCACGATTTTTGATCACGCTAAAGTAAAAGATCTGCTGGCTGCCGGCCTGTATGGCATCAACCTGATGACCTATGACTTCTTCGGTACGCCGTGGGCGGAAACGCTGGGCCACCACACCAACCGCAAAGCGCTGGAAGAGGGCGGCTGGGCTGTCGAAACCATCGTTGATCACCTGCTGGCGGAAGGTTTCTCCGCTGACCGTATCAACATCGGTTATGCCGGCTATACCCGTAACGCTCGTCAGGCAGAAATTGAATCCCTGTCGCCGCTGAAAGGTTCTTATAACCCGGGAACAGGTGACACTACAGGTTCTTTCGAATCCGGCACCAGCGAATGGTATGACGTCATTTATAGCTACCTGGATCTGGAAAACCAGAAAGGTCGTAACGGTTTCAACGTTTACACCGACCAGGTCGCTGACGCTGACTACCTGTATAGCCCGGAATCCAAACTGTTTTTATCCCTGGATACGCCGCGTACTGTCAAAGCAAAAGGCGAATATGCAGCGAAACTGGGCCTGGGCGGCGTGTTTACCTGGACTATCGATCAGGACAACGGCGTGCTGGTTAACGCCGTGCGTGAAGGTCTGGGTTATGAAATCGAATCTGAAGTTATTGATATGGAACCGTTCTACTTCGAAGGTATCAATGTAGAAAATGGTGAAGAACAGAGCGATAGCGACGACGCGCAGAAAGTCAACCACGCGCCGAAAGCGGCGATTGAACTGCTGGTCGTAGGCGGATCTACGGTACAGCTGTCTGGCGCAGGTTCTTCTGATGAAGATAGTGATGAATTGTCCTTTAGCTGGGGCGTGCCTTCTCAAATCGCTGTGGCAGACAAAACGGCAGAAATCATTGAGGTTGTGGTACCGGAAGTTAGCGAAAAAACAGCCTTTCAGTTCACCCTGTTTGTACGCGACTGCTACAACGAACCGTCCTCTCAACAGCGCTTTGTTCTGACGGCTGTGCCTGCGCTATCTCAGGTTCAACCGGAACCGGAAGAGGAAGAAGAGATTATCGTTCCTGTACCGGACGAGGAAGAAGATACCACGCCAGCTGAGGATGATACGCCAGCAGATGACAAAACGTCACCTTACGCACAGTGGGATGCTTTGACCGTTTATGGCGCAAACTGGGGTTCTTTCGAAATCGTTAGCTGGAAAGGCCATAACTATCAGGTGAAATGGTGGTCTATGGGCAACCAGCCTGACCTGAACTGCGGTGTCGGCGGTGCATGGACCGATCTTGGCGCTTACTAATACACGGCATTAAGCACGCTGTATTGGGCTTCATGATTCAAGCCCCGGTTTACCGGGGCTTTTCTCCACCAGGGACAGAGGAAGAGTAGACCATGACCATTTCCATCCATGCCAGCGCATTTGACGTCAACAGCTGGTATCAAAAAATCACCTTAACCTTTATTAATGAGAGCGGTAATGCGGTCGATATGAACCATGCCGCAATATCGTTCACGGCCTCCGGGCACATCGATCCATGGGGAAATAGCGGCGGTACGCTCAAAGGGAACCTGCCGCTTACGTTGAACGATAGTTCGTATGGCACGCTGGAAACTAACAACATCATCATTAATAACAGCGATGCATTACTTCTTCAGCCGGGCGAACGCGGGACGCTCTCTTTCAGCCTCGCGGCGACACAGGTGCCGGGAAAAATGTCCACCATCACCTTGATGCTGGCGTCATCGTCATCCGAAGACACAGAGTCTGAAACCTTATCCGATGAGGAGACGCCAGCGATACCCGCCGCAGATGAACACCCCGCCGAACCCGATGCGCCGGAAAAGGATAACAACCTTCAGGAACGCGGCCTTACGCTTAACGTTAGCGAGTTGAATACCGCGAGTTGGTATCAACGCGTCACCTTTACGCTGACCAACCTCTACGCCCAGGCGGTAGATCTCAATCAGCTTCAACTGAATTTTACGGCCAGCGCGCACCCCGACCCCTACAGTCCGTTTCAGGGAACAATGCTGGGGAATCAGGCCGTGACGCTGGCCAGCGATGGGGGATGGCCCATCGAGAAGAATACCATCACCATTAATCATGACGGCGCGCTGATGCTGGCGGCGGGGGATACCGCCGAATTACAGTGCTATCTGGCCGCCACGCAGACACCAGTTGCCATCAGCGATTTGAGCGCGACGTTGGCCCATGACCCTGCCCGTCAGGGAAAAATTTGCGTTCATTTTCCTGCCATGACGCAGACCGTGGCGCTTAAATCGGCGATTGAGCTGCTGTTTCCTGCCGGCGAAACCCGGCGCTTTGTCGGTGAGTGGGGAGAGGTGCTGACAATAGGCGATCTTAGCGCAGGAACGTATCGGCTTACCGTACCGGTACTGGCGAATGATGAGATGCAAATCGCGCCAGTCGAGTCCTCTTTTACCGTTCCGCTGCAAACCGGCGATGCCGCCGCGCAGGTCCAGGTATCCTGTCTGCCGATTGTCCGTTATGCCAGCGCGCGTCTGATGATTGACGCCCCTGCGCTTGGTAATGCGAAATTGACCGTTGAGATCGCCGATGCTACGCAAGCGGATGAGCGTACCGTCACGCTTATCGCCAACCAACCGCAGTTAATCACCCGGCTACTGGCGGGGCATCATTATACGGTCAATCTGCAGCCTGCGATGATTAATAACCGCTTTATATCGGCACCCATACAGCTTACGGGTTTTATCCCTGCCGCGGCGCAGGTTGCCGAGGTTGCTGTCGCTTACCAGCAGGCAGCGATCGACACGGCGAGTTTCGTGACGGTGGATGCCACTCTACTGGGCCTGCCTGATGGCGTCGCGCCACAGCGTTATCTGTTCAGCAGCGGTAAATATCAATACTCATTAATACTGGAGAGCGGTAGCGATCGGCAGACGTTGGCATTACGCTTTGCGCCCGGGCTGTATGATGTTCAGACGGACGATATTTTCATCGACAGCGTGCCGTGGCGTTGTGAACAGGCCGGGCCGCTACGGTTATTGCAAAAGGTCAACCATGTGGCGCTGGAGTTTCTGCCCGGCGTGACGCTACAGGTAAAAGGTTGGCCTGATTACCTTGCTCATGGCGGAGTGACGGTTAACGCGCCAGAGACGGTTTCTCTTTATCGCGATATACCGTTTAGCGCGTTGTTTAAATACGATGGTTTTGACGGCGGCGGCGATCCGGTTCCGGCCGCGGAGGTTGACGTGAACGGGGATGGTTTTCTGGATTACGCGACGTTACCGATCCATAAAACCGTTGCGTTGGTGCGCCAGATAGAAAAAGAAGCCGGGCGTAGCGTCATGCCGGTAATGGTTATTTATACCGCGAATGCCAGCGGCGGTAGCGCCCTGGCGGATTTACAGGATGCGCAAAAGCTACGTAACCATTTTGGTAACTTTATTACCCAGTGTCTGGCGGCGCAGTCATACAAAGATGAGACGCATCCTGTCCCGGCGACCTTTGTGCTCAACCCGGATTTTCTGGGGGCGCTACAGCAAGGACCGTATGGCTATACCGTAGTACGGCAAAAAAACAGTGTGCCGGTGAATGCCCAACTGGCGGCGGCGATACAAGCATTACCGGCGATGGCTGGCTTTATCGCGCCTTCGTTGCCGACGTTTAGCGACGATCTCTACGGCTATATTCAGGCGGTGAACTATCTTGTTCGTCAGTTTGCCCCGGATGTGGCTTTTGGCTGGCAGACGAATGTCTGGGCGACAGGAACGGCGGACTGGGTGCTGCGCGATACCGCTGATCCGGTAGCTGAAGGGCAGGCGATCGCCGAATTTATTCATGAACTGGGCGTTTATAGCGGAGAATATGCGCCGGACTTTATTGCGTTTGATAAATTTGAGCGTGACTGTTTCAGTCCTGATGCGCTTGCCCACTATGGCTGGAATGCGACATGCTGGCTTAATTATCTGGCGATGGTCAAACAGGTGACTAAAGCGCTGCTGACGCCCGCCATGCTGTGGCAAATCCCTGGCGGCCATATGCCTACAGTAGAAGAGGGCGTCAGTAAAATCAGCGCTGCGCACTTTGCATCCGGCGGAACCTTTTTTATGGGGGACGCCCGCATTGGCAGCGATCCTGACACGCTCTCTTTGCAGCTACTCAATACGGCCTTAAATAGCGCGACTTACGGCGTCCCGACCGTCGGCGACTTTTTACGTAAAGATAAAGGGTATGACTGGGGCCAGATGCAGGCGCTGAACCTACCGGACTTTAACGTCTTTTCGATCTTATGGGGCGGTGGTTCTACTATCAGTATTACGACAATCCATTCTAACGGTGAAGACGGCGGCTGGCTGGCGGATAAAATGGTAGAGTATTATGCTGCTCCACGCTATTTCAGATAATATCACTGCTTATTTGCATTAATCTGGACTATTAGTTTGAGATTCGAAGGCGCGTTCTTTCGAATCTCTTTTCTTGCGCCCCCTGACCTCTCATTCTTTATGCGTAATTCGTGATTAATTTTCTGTAATCATTTTGTATTAAGAATTGTCTTAATCTTAAAAATATTGCGTATTAGTGCCTTGTGAATACAGAAATACTGCATAGCGATGTTATTTATTATTAATTTAAGTACTTTTTGAGAGGTTATACTGTGACGCTACATTGAGTAGACAACCGTTAATGAAAAAAATGATGAACGACGCTTTTGCTAAAGATAATAATGAGAATTCATTACACTCTTTTCTTTTTTCTCAGCAGGCTAAACCTCACGCGGCGATTGATGCCTTATTTTCGGCCTTGTTGCCATTTGGCCAACCGTTTACGCTGGGTATCGGCGATGAGTTTTATTTACAGGCAAATGATGAACACTACATTGTATTACTGGAGTCAGGCGTTGTTTCTTTCTGTCATAATGACAAACGACTCCATATATCCTCATCGTTTGCGCCATCGGTCGTGGGTATGGTTGACAGCTATGGCGCTACCTATAACGTCCCCGCGCGACCGGAACACTTTTTGCTCGCAGAAACGGTTTGTACCGGTAGATTTGTTCGCCTGCCGGATTTTATAAAAATCGCCGATGAATGCGATTTGTGGCACGACGTGGCCCGTTGTCTGGCTTACCGTCTGATGGTGATGAGCGCGCGCGATCGTGAATTAGTCGGCGTCGATTCTTATCTGAAAGTTCGGGCGCTGCTGACTGAAATCTGGGCTTATCCACAGGCCTACCGGGAAAGCATTATCGTGTTGAATTTTATTCAACGGCGTACCGGGATATCGCGCAGTCGGACCATGAAGATTCTGTCTGAACTAAAAAAAGGCGGGTATATCCATATTGACAATGGGCGGCTGACGGCGCTCGGAAAACTGCCAGTGGCGTATTAATGTACTATACGCAACGATATATTTACATATCTCGACTGAATTTGCCTGTTATCGTTAATAGAATGTTTTACTGAAGGTTGTTATGAAGGCTATTTTTAAAAGTCAATATGGCTAAAGGAGATGGGCCGAACGACTGGTGTAAAGTTAATATAAAACAATAAGTTATGCTTAGTCCTATAAAACCAAATGTCGATGATTGCAACTTGCCGTTGGCTTGCTAATAATTAATAACATCGTTATCTCATTATAACGTAAAGATTAACTCACGACGTTGAGTGGCTGTTTTATTGCTTCTGATATTTATATCAGAACAAGAAGACACTTTTTTTCGCATAAGAAAAAGTCGTGATATTGCTGTGAAGAAATATCAGCAGCCGTTTCGTTAAAAAATCTGATTACCCTTATTTTTATATTTAAAAGGAGCTTGAATGAAAAAGCCTGTACTAGCATTAATGGTCTCTGCGATTGCCTTTGGCGGAATGTTGTCCACCGCGCAAGCGGATACTACAACCGTCACTGGCGGTACGGTAAATTTTGTCGGACAGGTCGTTGACGCTGCCTGTTCTGTTTCCGCTGACTCTGTCGATCAGACCGTGACATTAGGCCAGGTTCGCGCCAGTAAATTAACCGAGGCCGGTATGGTGGCGAATCAAAAAGAAGATTTCACCATTAAACTGGAAGACTGCGATACTCAGACCAGCCAGAATGCGGCGGTGATTTTTAATGGCCAGCAGGACGCAAACCAGCCGGGTTCGCTGGCGAATACCGCTGGGGCAGGTTCGGCGACGAATGTGGCATTACAACTTTATGGACCAGATGGCCAGGCGCTGAATATCGGTGAATCGTCCAGTACTGTTACTTTGAACGATGGCGAAAACGTTATTCCGCTTAGCGTGGATTATATAGCTACCGGTACGGCGACTGCCGGTAATGTTACCGCGACGGCGACATTTAGCATGGTTTATTCCTGATTCCTTATCGGGATTTTTTCTCGTCTGTTGGGAGGCGAGAAAGGGGCGTTACGCGCGTCACTGCGCGTAACAAACCGACGGCATCAGGATATTACGCAGATGAAAAAAAACGTACCGATTTTCCTTCGATTATTGCTACTGCTGTCGGCGGCCGGCCTGTCGTTTGCCGCGCAGGCGGGAGGCATTGCGCTGGGCGCGACCAGGGTGATTTATCCGCAGGGAAGTAAGCAAACCTCCTTGCCGATTATTAATTCTTCTGCCAGCAATGTTTTTTTAATTCAGTCATGGGTCGCCAATGCCGATGGTTCACGCTCGACGGATTTTATCATCACGCCGCCTCTCTTTGTGATCCAGCCTAAAAAAGAAAATATATTACGTATTATGTATGTCGGGCCGTCATTACCGACCGATCGCGAAAGCGTATTTTATTTAAACAGTAAAGCGATACCCTCTGTCGATAAAAATAAGCTGACCGGCAACTCCCTGCAAATTGCGACGCAAAGCGTGATTAAGCTATTTATTCGCCCGAAAAATCTGGCGGAGGCGCCAGCTCATGCCCCGTCGACGCTTCGCTGCCGTAACGAACGCGGCCAGCTAACGATTACTAACCCTTCGCCGTACTACGTTTCGATGGTTGAACTGTACAGCGCAGGGAAAAAGCTGCCGAATACTATGGTACCGCCGAAAGGCGCGATCACTCTCCCGGCGACGTCCGGCCAGGTATCTTTGCGCACGGTAAACGATTTTGGCGCAACGACGCCAGCACGCGTTTGTCCAGCTTCATGATGTTATGCGTAATCAGCTTTTCATGACGCGATATTACTCCAGCGTAGCTAAACCCGTATTAACCCCGCTGGCGTTGGCTATCGCATTGGCGCCTGCGCCGGGGTGGGCGGAAAACTATTTCAACCCGGCATTTCTGTCTGACGACCCGTCTGCGGTGGCCGACTTATCGACCTTTTCCCGTAATGCCCAGGCGGCGGGGATGTATCGCGTTGACGTTTACCTGAACAATACGTTTCTCGCGACCAGAGACATTGCCTTCCAGGCGGTGAAGACGACGGGAAAAAGCGCGCCCACTGATGACAGCGGATTACGCGCCTGCCTGACGCCTGAAATGCTTAAAAATATGGGGGTAAACACCGGGGCGTTTCCATTGTTGGCGAAGGCGGCGGCGGGAAGTTGCCCGGATCTCGCCAGTGCGATACCGGCCGCCCGGACCCGCTTTGATTTTGCGCAGCAACGTCTCGACATTAGCATCCCGCAGGCGGCGATGGTTGCCAGCGCCAGAGGCTATATCCCACCGCAATACTGGGATGAAGGTATTAACGCGTTGCTATTGAATTACACCTTTACCGGCGCGAATAGTCAGGATTGGAGCCCAGGCGGCAGTGCGGAGAACAGCTATTTTCTTGGATTGAATAGCGGCCTTAATCTGGGGGCCTGGCGGTTACGCGACTACTCCACATGGAACGCGAATAGCGGCGATCAGAATAGCGACAGCGACTGGCAGCACATCAGTACTTATCTGGAACGTGATGTGGTCTTTTTGCAGGGAGAACTGACGGCAGGCGATAGTTATACCCCCTCCGCATTATTCGACAGCATTCCTTTTCGCGGGCTACAACTGGCGTCTGACGACAATATGTTGCCAGACAGCATGAAAGGCTTCGCGCCGACCATTCACGGCATTGCCAGAAGCAACGCGCAAGTGACCATTCGGCAAAACGGCTACATCATCAATCAGCGCTATGTGCCGCCCGGGGCATTTACTATTAATGATCTCTATCCCACCGCCGCCAGCGGCGATTTGACTGTGGAAGTCAAAGAGTCTGACGGTTCTATTAATCGCTATAACGTGCCCTATTCCGCCGTGCCGATTCTACAACGAGAAGGGCGGCTGAAGTATGCGGCGACGGTGGCGGAGTATCGCAGCGATAGTAGTCAAAAAGAGAAGGTGAAATTCAGTCAGGCGACCTTGATATGGGGGTTACCGCATGGTTTTACGCTGTATGGCGGAACACAACTTTCCAGTCATTATCACGCGCTGGCGATCGGCAGCGGCGCAAATCTGGGCGACTGGGGCGCGGTGTCGCTGGATGTCACCCAGGCTACCAGTACGCTGGCGGATAATAACACCTACCAGGGGCAATCGCTGCGTTTCCTGTATGCCAAATCGCTTGCACAGTCAGGAACCAATTTACAGCTTATGGGCTATCGCTATTCAACCTCGGGCTTTTATACGCTGGATGATACCACGTGGAAACGGATGAGCGGCTATGACGATGACAGTCGGACTGACAGCGATAAAAGCAGGCCGGAATGGGCGGATTATTACAATCTTTATTATACCAGGAGGGGGAAAGTACAACTCGATATCAATCAACAGCTAGGCGGGTTGGGATCGCTTTTTATTACCGGCAGTCAGCAAAGTTACTGGCACACTGATGAAAAGGATTCTTTGTTGCAGGTGGGATACAGCGATACGCTGGCGGGTATTGCATGGAGTGTTTCTTATAACAATAACAAATCCGCAGGCGATGCGGAGCGCGATCAAATTTTCGCGCTGAATATCTCGGTGCCGCTAAGTCAATGGCTACAACACGACGATGAGGTCACGCGCCATCACAATGTTTACGCTACCTTTAGCACCAGTACGGATAAACAGCATAACGTTACGCAGAATGCGGGCCTTAGCGGCACACTGCTGGACGAAAACAATCTTAGTTACAACATACAACAAGGTTATCAGAATCACGGTATTGGCGAAAGCGGCTCCGCCAGCCTGGAATACGATGGGGCGAAAGGCAACGCCAACATTGGCTATAACGTTAGCGATAACGGCGATTACCAGCAGGTGAATTATGGCCTGAGCGGCGGCCTGGTGGCGCACGCGCATGGGGTGACGCTAAGCCAGCCGCTGGGCAATACCAATATTTTGATTGCCGCGCCGGGCGCAGCCAACGTCGGCGTTGTCGACCAGCCGGGTATTCATACGGACGCGCGTGGCTATGCGGTGGTGCCGTATGCGACGACATATCGCCAAAACCGTATGGCGCTGGACGTTAACGCGATGGCTGATGATGTCGATATTGATGACGCGGTGACTCGCGTTGTGCCGACCGAGGGCGCGCTGGTTCTGGCCCGCTTTAAAGCGCGAGTCGGCGCGCGTGCCCTGGTAACGCTGAATCATAACGGTAAGCCTGTCCCCTTTGGCGCAACGGTGACGGTGAATGAGCGTCATGCGGAGGCGATTGTTGACGAGGCCGGGGAGGTCTATCTTTCCGGGTTGTCAGCGCAAGGCGTTCTGCACGTTCGCTGGGGGAACCTGCCGGATCAACAGTGCGTCGCGTCCTATCATCTCTCTTCCTCCCGTCAGATTCTGAGCCGACAACATGCGGAGTGTCATTAAATGAAAATACCTCTTTTATTTGCTCTGCTGGTGGGAAGTGTCGTATCGCAGTACGCATTCGCAGACGTGTGTAAAAACGTTAACGGTGTACCTTCCAGTATTAATTACGATTTAACGACCACTCTGACGGCAGAACAAAACCAGGTGGGAAAGACGGTTCAACTGGAAAAAAGCCAGGAAGTTAATGTACAGGCGGTGTGTCCCGCCGGCGCGGCGACCAATAGCCAGACTTATCGCTCCTATGTGTCGCCATATCCGATCGTAGAAACGAGCGGTAACTGGAAATATTTAAAGCTGGACCCGGACTATCTTGAAGGCGGAATGCGAATTGAGGATTCTTCGGCGGGCGATATCTATCCGCCAATGAACAATGTCCTGATGGGATATGATGAAAATGTGAAAGCGGGTCAACCGTTTTACGTTCGTGACTCAAATCTGGAGTTTCAGCTCAAAATTGTTAAACCGTTCGTCGGCACGGTGAATATTAGTCCTAAGACTATGTTCAATGTTTATGTCATGACCGCCGCAGGCGATCCGCTGACAGATGTCGTGTACAGCATTCTTTATAGTGGAACGGTGACCGTACCGCAAAGTTGCGAAATCAACGCCGGACAAACGATTCTGGTGAATTTCGGCGCATTGTACAGTGGCAATTTCAACCATGCAGGCCAAAAGCCGGAGGGGGTACGAGCGAAAAAATTTAGCGTACCGGTAAAGTGCAGCGGCCTGGATTCGCAGGTCAATTTAACGATGCGTCTTATCGCTACGCCGGATAGCCACGTTCCCCAGGCTATCGCTTCGGATAATGCGGATGTCGGCGTAGTGGTCGAAACCGATGAAGGAAACGCGCTTATCCCCAATGATGCACAGAGCGTCGCGCCTTTTATCACCGATAGCGCCGGACGCGCTAACATCACATTGCAAGCCTACCCGGTGAGTACAACAGGCGAAACGCCAGCGGAAGGGGCGTTTACCGCGCTGGCCAGCCTGCGAGTGGACTTTGACTAAATGAACAGATCACACTGCGCTCTTTTTGCCATGGGACTGATGCTGTGTCCACAAATCAATGCCAGCGCTGACGACCTCGCTTATAACCTCGAATTTACCGGCACTATTGTGGCGCAAACCTGCGACATAGATATTTCCAGCCTCAGTCAAAGTATTGATTTAGGGCAGTTTGCGGTCGGCGATTTTCCTTCGACAGGAACAACGACAAAATTTAAGCCCTTTAATATCAACCTCAAAAATTGTTCCCGAGGAATTGCCGGGGCGAAGATCTGGTTTACCGGCGAACCCGATCCGGACAATCCCGCGCTACTGGCGATAACCGATACCGGGATGGGAAGCGGAAACATGTTAGCAAGCGGGGTAGGGGTGGAAATTCTGAATGATGATCAGGATACCATCAGTATCAATAATGCCGACTCAGTGGTCTATCCGTTGAAAGCCGGACGCAACACGCTGTCTTTTTATATTCGCTATAAATCGACCCGGCCTACGGTCACGTCCGGGAACGCGACGGCGGTCATGTATTTCGATATGCAGTATGAATGAGGAGCCATCGTAATTATGCGTAACGATATCCTGTACGGCATCGGGATGCTGCTGGCGGCATCCGGCGTCCAGGCGCACGATGGCCGGGTCTATGTCTCCGGAACCATCACGGACAATACGTGTTCGCTCTCTCCAGACTCGGAAAATATTAACGTGGTGATGGGCGAGGTTTCTCAACGGCAGTTTTATCGCGCAGGCGACGGTTCCGCATGGCAACCTTTTGCTATCGATTTACAAAACTGCGGCAGCACTGCCAGCGGCGTAACGGTCAGTTTTAGCGGTGCGGGGGACAGCCGTAATACGGATTTATTGGCGCTTACCGCAGGGGAAAGCGACGCTTCAGGCATTGGGATTGCGCTTTATGATCAAAATAAAACCTTAATCCCACTGGGGCAGGAGAGTGATGTAGTGACGCTCAGTCCGGGCCAGGCGTCGGCGCATCTGCAATTTTACGCGCGTTATCTTGCCGATGGCGGCACGGTAACGCCCGGGGATGCCAATGCCTCCGCAACCTTCATTCTTGCCTATGAATAAGTTCTTTTTACGCTGCGCAATATATTGGTGCTTGCTTCCCATATCATGGGCGCAGGCTGGCGTGGTGATTGGCGGTACTCGCTTTATCTATCATGCGGACGCCCCGGCATTAAGCGTACCGGTAAGTAACCATTCAGAAGCGTCCTGGTTAATTGATACGCATATTTTACCTGGCGGCCGCTGGCCCGGAACCAAAAACGAAGGGAATATCACGCCCTTCGTGGTCACGCCGCCATTATTTATGCTTTCAGCGCGCCAGGAAAACACGCTGCGGGTGGTTTATACCGGCGAACCGCTACCCGCCGACAGGGAAAGTCTGTTTACCTTGAGTATCGCCGCTATTCCCTCCGGTAAACCGGAAGCGAACCGTGTACAAATGGCGTTTCGTTCGGCTTTAAAATTGCTCTATCGCCCTGAGGGACTCGCCGGCAATCCGCAGCAGGCCTACCGGCATCTGAGCTGGTCGCTTACCCCTGATGGCGCGACGGTACGCAATCCGACACCCTATTACGTTACGCTCTTTTTATTACGCGCTAACGAGCGCGCCCAGGACAACGCCGGGGTCGTGGCTCCCTTTGCAACGCGTCAAACGGACTGGTGCCGGCACACGGTTCGCTGCACTGTGCGCTGGCAAAGTATTAATGACTATGGGCGGGTAATGCCAGCGCAAACCGTGGATCTGACGCGTATTCATTAACCTATTTTTCAGGCGTCTCCCGATAGCGGGAGGCTTTCCGATCTTATCGAACGAGACTTTTATTATGTATTATCACGCGTTAAAACTTTCCCGACTGTCGATGTTGACGTTGGCAGGCGTTGCCGTATCCGCCTCGGCAATCGCCGCCGATTCTGCCCCGACGTCGCAAATTGGTCCGACGGCGGAAGCCTACATCGTCAGTCATCCGGATAAAGTGGGAGAGGTGGTGGCAACGTATTTGGCCGAACATCCGGAATTTTTGGTCGCCGCCAGCGAGACATTGCATCAGCGTCAGCAGATTGCGCAACAACAGGCATATGTTCAACTGGCATTACAGTATCGTGCTGAGTTGCTCAGTAGCAGCAGTCCTTCCGTTGGGCCCAACGAGGCAAAAGCGGCGGTGGTGATGTTCTTTGATTACCAGTGCTCGTGGTGTAGCAAAATGGCGCCAGTGGTCGAAAACCTGATTAAGGCGAACCCGGATACCCGGTTTATTTTCAAAGAGTTTCCTATTTTTTCCTCCCGCTGGCCGGTATCCGGACTGGCGGCCAGAGTCGGCGAACAGGTATGGCTTACCCAGGGCGGGGCAAAATATCTCGACTGGCATAATGCCCTGTATGCTACCGGCAAAGTGGAAGGCGCGTTAACGGAACACGATGTCTATACCCTGGCGCAACATTATCTAACGCCGACGCAGTTGACCGCCGTAAAAGAAGCGCAAAGCAGCGGTGCAGTACATGATGCGCTCCTCACTAACCAGGCACTGGCGCAGCATATGGATTTTAGCGGCACGCCTGCTTTTGTCGTCATGCCTCAGACGCAAAACGGTGATGTAAAACGGGTGACCGTGATCCCGGGAAGCACGACTCAGGATATGTTGCAAATGGCAATTCAGAAAGCGAAGGGGTGATATTCGCTCAGAGGAGAACGCACAGGAGTGAAAGTAAAATGAAGTCTATGCGTTGCGTCATACCGGTGATTTTACTTTCCTTTATCGTTCATGAAGGGACAGCGAAACCGACCGCTCAGATTCATTTTATGGGATCGGTTGTTGAGGCAGGTTGCTGGAATGACGTGGGAACCTTAGAAATTCAATGCCATAATAAACAGGGAGTTGAACGTTATATTATTGTCGAGAATATTATCACGCCGATATCGTCTCCTCATGCAACGGTAAAACGAGATTATTTGGATGAAGATAAGCAATTAACAGTGCTACGCATTGTCTATGACTGAACCGCGTAGCAGACCGCAGATGGTGTCCCGTCAGTGTCGTGTGAGGATATTATGAAAAATGTTCTCACCTTCCCGGGACACGGTCTACAGACTTTATCTTCAGATAAACGGCGCTAAAAAGAAAAGTACGATCAATAAAAAAAGAGTGGGAATACCAATAGATATAATTTTATTACATCGGTGAGTATGATGTTGAATAGCTTGTGGCGGTATGTCAGCAGCGTCAATGATAAATCTTTCATCGATTTTTATTCCCTGCCTGGGGAGCGTAACGAACAGTTCGAAAAGCCCGATTTGTTGTAAATCTCGTCGCAGCAGATAAAGAAGTTGCGTCAAATTAGCATCGCTAACAAATTGACTTCGCTCTCCCCAAACTGCGTGTGAAATCATTTCTCGCGTAATCAACTTCCTGTAGGCGTTTTCAATAAGATAGCTTAAGCAGCGCGCACGCATTAACGTCATCTTTAGCACTTTTTTATCATGTAATGATATTATTTCTCTTAACGACTCATTATAAATAAATTCGTTATTAATAGAGTATTGTCTCATGAATTCACTCCATTTTGATATTCATAAGGTAAGTTTCACACTGTCAGTGTGTTCACTGGCGGTAAAGTACTTCTTGCATCAGCACGGATAAGCGTAGAGAATCTCAAAGAAATAAGAGAATCATTTGTGATTAAACAGGATAACATTATGCTTTTTTACTTTTTTATAAAGTGTGCCAGATGTTTTTGATGTTTTTTATAAAATAGTATCATGTGTTTTTATTTCATACAGGCTGAAATGATATCAATAAAACTATAATTTAATAACAAACAGGTAGAGGAAATGATTTACTTATTGAAATAAGTGTGGTGCAAGGTTAATCTGCGCTTTAAATGATGGTGCCAGATTATACCAGCCAGGATAACCTATATGCGGCCAATAAAAAATGCTAAAAAAATTGACTACAATCTGATCAAAGTATTCGATACGGTTATTACTGAAGGAAATGCAACCAGGGCGGCGAGGAAACTGGATGTCACGCCTGCGGCGATCTCTCAGGCTCTTCTTCGCTTACAAAATCTTTATGGCGAAGAGTTATTTATCAGAACCCGCAAAGGATTAGTCCCGTCCAGCAAAGGTAAATCGCTCCACCAGGTATTTCGCCAGGCAATTGAATCTATAGAAAACACACTTTGCGATAAAACAGATGCTCAGGAGAGTAATGAACTCATTGTTCTGGGGAGTGATATCACTGAAAATTACTATTTTCCGGCGTTGCTGGATATGATGTTGGTGAATCGATATATTATTAAACACTATGCGATTAAAAAAACAGGGGAATACTCGCCAGCCTCCATGCTGACGCATGGTTATGCGGATGTCATCATGGGAATTCTGGATATTAAGAGTGAGATGATCGAAAGTTATCTTATTGATAATTTATCTGATTTTGTTTGTGTTTGTGGTGAAAAAAGTCCATTGGTTGGGCTTGAAAAAATTTCTTTATATAATTTTTATGCTGCCAGACATGCTGTCTATCATTCAGATATGTTCTCTTCTTTCACCGCTGATAGCATTGATTTATTCAAGAGCAGTACGCCTTATGCGGGGCGCAGGGAAATAGGTTATTATAGTGATTCACTATTTGGAGTTATCGGTGTTGTTGAGAAAAGCGATATGGTTGCGATTTTGCCAGGAAAGATTGCTACTTATTTTAGAGATGTACGGCGTTATAATATAAAAATACTACGTATGCCTGATGAAATAATTTTTCGTACGTTACCCGTTTATGCTTATCTGGCTACAAACAGCATCCATTATAAAAATGCCAAAAAACTGATATCAACATTTCAGTCGACCTTTCTTTTTAGCCAGGAAAAGCAGCCTGACGCTTTGGTTGAAGGAAGCACATCCTTATGCGATTTGTCGGTTTAATATCAAATTATTGTATTAAATAAATAACCGTTATGACCATGGTCAGTAAAGCGAAAAGTAATGCCATATATTTATACCCTTCTTTTTTTAAAGAAGAGGGATGGTTTTTATTTTCATTGCTGATAATAATGTTAGCATCAACTTTAATACCAGTTCGGGGCACCGTGGAAAAAAACTGGCTCAGGCCAAAGCCTTTAAGGTCGCGCCGCAGTAGATATAAAATCTGGGTCAGATTGGCGTCGCTGATAAATTGACTTCTTTCCCCCCAAAGTTCATTAGTGAGCTGTTTTTTATAAATAATCTCTTGTTGTGCGTGATTTAGCATATATTCCAGACACTTTATACGCATTGCGGCAATTTTTATCATCTTTCCCGTTTTTATGTTTTTTAGCTCATTGGTCTTATCATTGTAAGTGTGCGTGCTGTTAATTAAATAAATAGTCATGATGTTATTTTATGGGTTTAATGGGGGTGGCGATAATAATATGCATATTAAATTTAGGGATCAACTGGCGTGACTGTAATAGCGCCTTTTTTCCAGAGAAAATCGTATCATGTCACAAAAATGATGGTTTTTTAGAAAAGCTAAAGTTTTATTTTTAGTTACTCTAAAAATAAAATGATAGTAGTGTTAATTTTTATCAGTAGATTGATGTGCTTTGATTGATTTATTGTTGGTATAAAATAATTTGAATTACGGCGTAAGGCCTATGCCAACCATTAAAAAGGTATAGGCTATTGGTCGCAAAGCATTAATGCTACATAATTGTTATGCTTTTATAGTAGCGCCAGGGAAATAAAATCTCCGGATGATAAAGAATAGTGTTAGTCTGGGTGTTATTTTATGGATGTTTTATTTTAAATTATTAAACCGATTTCTCTTGTTGACGTAGGGTTATTTGCTAAGCAACGGGCTGGCATGTTGTGGCCGCTCGTTGTCTATATCTGAATTAATAAGGAGAAACGTATGAATAAGAAAAGTTCGTCAATGGTTAACTTGCCCGCACCGCGTGAGCCGATTAACCAGAAAATCGATACCAATAACGCATTGGTGTTAAACCATAACGCCATATATGAACAACGATTAGCGGAGATCACGCAATCTAATACCTGTGACAAGGCCATTGTCACCGTAAATCCCTACGGGACCGCCCCGTTGAGTCTCTATCTGGGGATTTGGATTGATGAAGCTGCCGCGCTTGAGATCAATGTTGTTGATAGCGAAGCGACGACAGAGGCAGTGCGTTATCAATATGATGTACATCCGGGCGCTAACCTTATTCCTGTGTGTGGGATGGTATCCGCGGTGAATAATCAGATTACCCTACGCCTTGCCTCGCAAATTGTCGGGCAATATACAGTAATGACAGACGCATTACCGCCCACGGATTCGGCTAACGTGAGCCTCGCTTTCCCTATTATTAGCGTCTCCTGTCCTGCGCAGCAGGCCTCGCTGATGGAGGAAGGGCTTTATTTCTCCACTTATTTTGATCGGTATAATCTGGCTTTTGATCATAACGGGATTGTCCGGTGGTATGTAAGTCAGGAAATCCCTTCTTATAATTTTGTCAGAATGGATAACGGCCATTTCCTGGCGACGTCACAGGGAATAAACCATTGTCTGAATATGTATGAATTTGACATTATGGGACGGGTTTATACGGTTTATCTTCTCGACAATGAGTTCCATCACTCCATTCTTCCCATTGAGAACAATCTGGCGATTGCGCCTTCAGAATATAGCAATGGACGGCCAGATGGTTACTCAACCGGGAAAGATGGCGTTTCTATTATTAACTTATCTACCGGACTTGAAGTCGCCTATTACGATATGCTGTATGTGATGGATTATTCCAGATCGCCGCGTCCTTCCGGAAGCGCGCCAGGTCAGGACGTATCAATGGATGACTGGCTGCATATCAACCAAAGCTATATTAATGAACCCAACAATTTGCTGATCTGTTCCGGTCGACATCAGAGCGCGATTTTTGGCGTAAATGTGGATTCCGGCGAACTGCGCTTTATTATGGCGAACCATGAGGATTGGTCTGACGAATTCAGGCAATACTTATTAACCCCTGTCGATGATGATGGCGTCCCGCTGTATGATCTTACCTCGCCGGGAGGGATTGATGCGGCAGATAAGAATTTCTGGACCTGGGGGCAGCATAACATTGTTGAAATTCCAAATGATGAGCCTGGTATCCTGGAGTTTATGGTCTTTGATAATGGTAACTATCGTTCACGCGAAGATGCGAAAAGTCTGTTGCCTCTCGATAACTTCAGCCGGGTGGTGCAGTTTAAAATAAACCTAAACACGATGACCGTAACGCGTCCGTATGAATATGGTAAAACGGAAGTCGGGAACCGGGGCTATAGCAGTTTTGTGAGCGCTAAGCATTTATTGACTAATGGTCACCTGGTTATTCACTTCGGCGCGACGACGGTTGATGAGTTTGAACATACCATTACCGCGCAACCAGGTTCCAGCGATCTTGTCGATCCGGATGAAGGGCAACAGGCGTTAGGCCGACTGGTATTACAAGAAATCAATAAAGAGACGAAAGAGGTTTTATTCGAAGCGATGGTGACGTCGGGCTATTTCAAGAACGAAGAGACGAATGGCACGAATTATCGTTATGATATTTCTGCATTTCGGGTATACAAAATGCCGCTGTTTGCATAACTAAGTATGTTATGCGGCCGGTTATCGACCGCATAACATTATGGCTTATTTGCTAATATCATCCACGCGCATGGTGTGGTCAGGTTGAATATTGTTAACCTGCTTCATATAGTTAACCAACGCTGGTGCGGTTTGTATCCCTATATATTTGATATTTTTACCTTTAGTGAAGGTAAATCCGCCACCACCTTTACCGATAAAGGAATCCAGCGCGACGGTATAGAGTTTATTGTCTTCTACCGGTTTGCCTTTGATATCAAATTCAACAATACGCTGGCCCAGCGGTTTGGTGCTGTCATATTTAAACTGGACGGTTTTCGATACGTGCAGCATACCGTTTTTCAGATCGGCAGCGTGTGACATGATGGATTTCAGGTCCTTACCGCTGATTTCCATGCTCATGACATCGTTGGTGAACGGATACATACTCAGCACATCACCATAGGTGATATTACCTTTAGGCAATTCGGTACGGATGCCGCCAGCATTATAGAAGGATGCGTCGGCGCCAGGAACGGTAGCCATCAGGGCATCGGTGATTAAGTTGCCGGTTGGCGCGGATTCACCGTAAGAACGGGTCAGCACTTCCGGAGAGTGCGCGACCACCTCATCGGTAATTTTCTTAACCTTGTTATCCCATTCGTCAATTTTGGCCTGCGTGACCGGATCTGGCTTATAAGTATCCGCATACATGGTGATCAACTTACCATTGTAGCTGTCCACTTTTTTGGTTTCCGGGTTCCAGTCAAGCACCAGTTTACCTAATTCGATGGTGTACGCATCCGTGGAAACGACAAGGGTATCGCCCACTTTAATCGGTTCTGGCGTACCTTTATGCGCATGGCCGGTAATCAGGACGTTAAGTCCATAGCCTTCCAGCGATTTCGCCATATCAACGTCGGTTTTCAGCGCGCGTGCGACATCAGCCTCGCCCGCGCTGGACTGCATACCCGGCACGCCTTCGTGGGCCAGCAGCACGGTCAGGTCAACTTTCCCTTTTAACTCTTCCAGCTGTTTTTTCACATAAGGAATCGGATCGCGGCAGTCAACGCCTTCACGCACGCCTGCGGCAATCGCTTCATAGAATGCGGAAACGCCGTGCATACCGATGACGCCGATCTTGAATCCATCTTTTTCCACGATGGTATACGGTTCTTTAATTAATGGCGTATCTGTGCCGCTGTAAAAAACATTATCCAACAATACCGGGAATTGCAATTTGCTGAGTTGTTTAACCAGATTCTCATGGCCATGGTCAAATTCATGGTTACCGACAGAGACGGCGTCGTAAGGCATGGTATTTAAAATATCAATAATAGCCTCGCCTTTGGTCAGCGTACTGATAAAAGGTCCGGTGAAATAGTCGCCAGCATCAAAGAAAAAGACATCTTTCTCTTTCGCTTTTGCATCTTTGACAATTTTCGAGATGGGAGCAAAGCCTCCTACCGGACGTGTCTTGGATACATAGGGGATAATTTCCGGGGTCACATGGGCATGTAAATCGTTTGTATAATAAATTGTGATGTCACGCGCATCGGCTGAAAAGGAAATGGCTGAAGACAAACCAATGCACAGCGACAGTAGGGATATCGAAAACTTTTTGTTCATATAAACCATCCATTTACGCTACATTAAAGAAAAACAATGTCTGTAGTCGTATCATTCACGACTACAAACCGGGGAAATTAAGTAATATTCATCAAGTTTATTAATTATTAAAACTCGAAGCCGATCAGGTAATTCATACGGTCGCCGTAGCCGTCATACCCCAATTTATTATTGAAGTAACGGTAAGAGACGGAGGCGGTCCATCGCGGCATAAATTTCCATGTAAACGTTACCGCGCCGTTCAGGCCGGTCGTCCCACCCTGTTGTTCGGCGTAGGCGTCATTACGATCCATTTCAACTTCGTTCCAGTTTGAAATGACGAACTTTTCATTAAACATATCGAAGTTATAAGCCGCGACCCAACCGAGAACATAACCGTTAAAGCCTGTCGCCTGTCCATACTTTTTAGAGGTATAATCGTTCGATAAGTTATGAACAGCGAAATAGGGCTTAATAAAGCCTGATGGGCTGGTTAAACCCAGATAACCTACCCCGTACATCATGTTTAATTCATCACCGAATTTATTCTCCATCGACATATAGAGTTTCATCATTGCGGTAAAGTTAGAGCCTTCTACCACCCTATAATGTCCCAGAAATTGGGTAACATGGTTACGGCCTTCTACCGGATGGTTGAGCACGTTCATTTCATAAAATGATGCAAATTCGCCCCTGTCAAACACGGCGCCGAAATCGGCTACCGCTTTCCACACTTCGCCGCGATCGACATTGACAAAGCCTTTATTCCAGTCGCCATATCCGAAGCTAAGTTTACCGTATACGCGTTTCAATTCCGCTGCCTGGCCATTAAAGCAAGAGAAAAGAACACATGCGGCGAGTAGACTATTAATATATTTCTTATTTTTCATGCTCAACTCCATGAGGTAAAAACACAGTGAAATGTTGTGTAAAGAAGCGAATTCTAAGGAGTGTCTTTTTATACGTAGGTGATAGATGTCTCAAAAATATCAGCGACATATAATCGTCAAATATTCGTGTCAGATAATGTTGTTTATTACGCAATAACTATTTGATTTATAGTTTATGTCTCTGTTGTAAAAGTCACACCGGATAGCATGAAATTAATGAAACTTCGAATGGGAATAATCTCTCGTAAAGACAACTTACTGCCAGTAAATGAGGGTGTTACCGTTGAAACAGCAACATATATTGACATCACAATAGCGGTTCTGACATATGGGCCATATTTGAGATCTGCATCACTCGTTCGCGATTTCTTTTTTTATAGACTGCTTCAGGCGTGTTTTCTTTAGCACGAAATATATTTATGGTATTAATATTATAATGAGTGTGAATAATTTTCTACGATAAAATGATGTTAATGGAAGAAATATAAGACAAATCGAATATATATAGTGCAATTAATTCAGGCTGTATCCCGCAGCCGGGTCTATCGGCAAATATATCGTAATCAGACCGTGCGATAACTCAAAGGAGTTGAAATGAAAAGAACAGTCGTTGCCAGTATGATAGGGTTGGCGCTATGCGCTGGAAGCGTATTATCAACCGCGCAAGCGGCAACCGCAAAGCGTCCTAACTTAGTCATTATTCTGGCGGATGATTTAGGGTATGGCGATCTCGCCACCTACGGGCACCGCATCGTTAAAACACCTAACATAGACAAATTGGCGCAGGAGGGGGTGAAGTTTACCGACTATTATGCGCCAGCGCCTCTGTGTTCTCCTTCCCGCGCGGGCCTGTTAACCGGCCGTATGCCGTTCCGTACCGGAATCCGTTCCTGGATACCGGAAGGCAAAGATGTTGCGCTGGGGCGTAATGAACTGACTATCGCCAACCTGCTAAAACAGCAGGGCTACGATACGGCGATGATGGGGAAATTACACCTGAATGCGGGCGGCGATCGCACCGATCAGCCGCAGGCGAAAGACATGGGCTTTGACTATACGTTGGTTAATCCGGCGGGATTTGTCACCGATGCTACGCTGGACAACGCCAAGGAGCGCCCGCGCTATGGCGTGGTGCATCCTACGGGGTGGATTCGTAATGGCCAACATATTGGCCGCGCAGATAAGATGAGCGGCGAGTTTGTGAGCTCTGAAGTGGTGAACTGGCTGGATAATAAGAAAGACGATAATCCGTTCTTCTTATATGTCGCCTTTACCGAAGTCCATAGCCCGCTGGCGTCGCCGAAAAAATACCTTGATATGTATTCGCAGTACATGACCGACTACCAGAAGCAGCATCCGGATCTGTTCTACGGCGACTGGGCAGACAAACCGTGGCGCGGCACCGGCGAATATTACGCCAATATCAGCTACATGGATGAGCAGGTCGGTAAAGTGCTGGATAAAATTAAGGCGATGGGCGAGGAAGATAACACCATCGTCATCTTTACCAGCGACAACGGCCCTGTCACGCGTGAAGCGCGTAAGGTATACGAGCTGAACCTGGCCGGGGAAACCGACGGTCTGCGCGGGCGTAAAGACAACCTGTGGGAAGGCGGCATTCGCGTACCGGCAATCATCAAATACGGCAAGCACATTCCACAGGGGATGGTAACGGACACGCCGGTATATGGTCTTGACTGGCTGCCGACGCTGGCCAACATGATGGACTTTAAACTTCCGACCGATCGTACCTACGACGGTCAGTCTTTAGTTCCGCTCCTGAAGGACAAGACTTTAAAACGCCAGAAACCGCTGATCTTCGGTATCGATATGCCGTTCCAGGACGATCCGACGGATGAGTGGGCGATCCGCGACGGCGACTGGAAGATGATCATCGATCGCCAGAATAAACCTAAATATCTCTATAACCTGAAAACCGATCGTTTCGAGACGCTCAATCAAATTGGTAAACAGCCGCAGATTGAGAAACAGCTTTACGGTAAGTTCCTGAAGTATAAAAAGGATATTGATAACGATTCGCTGATGAAAGCCCGTGGCGATAAGCCGACGCCTGTCACCTGGGGCTAATGGAATAATTATAAAAAATTAAGTATGCCACTTAGGGCGATGCCCACCTGATCCGGTCACTCTGTGCCGGATCAGGTTCTTTTATTTCAGGGAAGGTAATGATGTTTGGGAAAAGTTGTCAGGTCATGGTTAAACCAACCGGATCGGTGTGTAACCTTGACTGCAAATACTGTTTTTATCTGGAGAAAGAAAAGCTCTATCCGGATCGAAAAAACCATTACAAAATGTCGGAAGAGACCCTCGACCTCTTCATCAGGCAGCAGATTGCCGCACAGGATATTGATGAGGTCATTTTTGCGTGGCAGGGCGGGGAACCCACATTAATGGGCATCCCGTTTTATCGTAAAGCCGTTGAATTTCAGCAGCGCTATTGTGGCGGCAAAACCATCGTCAATACCTTCCAGACTAACGGCATCCTGATCAACGACGACTGGGCGACCTTCTTCCGGGAGCATGATTTTCTGGTTGGCGTCTCTATTGATGGCGATGCCGCGTTACACGATGAATGGCGAGTGACGCGCTCCGGAAAGCCGACGCATGAAAAAGTAGAAAATGCGGTGCGTTGTCTGGCGCAGCACGACGTGGAATTTAATACCCTCACGGTGGTTAACCGTACCAATATGCACCATCCTGTTCAGGTCTATCGCTACCTGAAAAGCATTGGTAGTCGCTATATGCAATTTATCCCTTTAGTTGAACGCTGTGGGGAAAATGGGCTGGCGCAGCCGCAGGATAAACACATCGCGATGACGCCGTGGTCGGTCGATAGCCTGCAATTTGGTCAGTTTCTGAATGCGGTATTTGATATCTGGATCCGTGAGGATATCGGCGATATCGGCATCCAGCTATTTGAACAGACGCTGGCGGCCTGGTGCGGCCTGCCGCCGCAGGTTTGCGTTTTTGCTCCCACCTGCGGCAGCGCGTTTGCGATGGAAATGAACGGCGATGTTTATAACTGCGATCACTTCGTATATCCGCAATTTAAACTGGGGAATATCCACCAGAAGACGCTGCGTCAAATGAATCAGGGCGAACAAAATCGCCAGTTCGGCAGCGATAAACAGCGTTCAATGGCGCAGGAGTGCCATCGCTGTCAATGGAAGTTCGCCTGCTATGGCGGCTGTCCGAAACATCGTTTTTTACCCTCTGCGTCAGGCGCAACCAATCATAACTATCTGTGTGCAGGTTATCAGGCTTTTTTCTCGCATACCGCGACGGCGATGAGTGCCATGCGAACCCTGTATGAAAAAGGCATCTCACCTGCAGAAATAAAGTCAATATTTGTTTGAAGGTAGTATTCGCAGGGAGTGAATATGTTTTCTCACATTAATGTCGATGCTTGCAAAACGCCCGGCTGCAAAAATCTGGGGATTCTGGAGAGTCCAGACTATCTACCGCAAGGGAAAAATGTTCTCTGTCGAGCGTGCGGTTTTTTGTTCCCCATTATCTCAGCCAGATCGCTTAATCTTTTTCGCCAGGCGGCGAATCAATCCTGGAAAGGTCTGGTGAAGTCCTGTCCGCATTGTGGCGGGACGTCGCTGAAAAAATATGGTTTTTCCACTAAAGGTGAGCGGCGTATGTATTGCCGCCAGTGTAATAAAACGTTCATCTCCTATACCGCTATCAGAAGCGACGCCAGACAAGAGAACCTTGCCACGTTGATTGGCGAAGGAGCGTCGCTAGTTGAAATACGCGCGGCGCTGGCGATAGACAGCACGGGTTTTAGCCGCGAATTACAAAAACTGTCCCGTCGCGCTAATCAAGCGGAACGCGATTTTGTGTTTCCCGCGTTTGACATCGCTATGAGCACGCGGGCGTTTCGCGTGAAATTTAACGGCGGCGACAGCAGCTTATACGTGTTGGTGACGGCGGAAGAAGAGAGCGGTAAGGTCGTCGCGATCTCAACGAATTACTCTGCACAACCGGTGGAAGCGGATTATCAATATCATTCTGATTACGAAGAACGACTCCCGTCCGGCACGCTGGCGCATCTGGTGCAGCGAAAAGAGGCGATGACCATGCGCCGTAATGTATTATTTGATGTGGATTACGGCCCCGCCATTTTATATAAAAACGATCCGGGGATGTTAGTAAAACCCGTATTACCTGCTTATCGACATTTTGAGTTGGTTCAGGCGTTGACGGATGAGCGCTCCCTGAATGTCCAGCATTATCTCGATCACGAATGCTTCATTCTGGGCGGCTGTATGATGGCGAATTTTAGCTATCTTCGTCAGGGTCGCTGCCATATTTCGTTTGTGCGTGAAAGAGGCGTTACGCCGCCCAAACGCGATCTCCCTCCGCGGTTGTTTTTGAGCGGCGGAATTCGCAACAACGTCTGGCGTACATTTTCCACACGGGATTATGCGATGGCGGTATGCAATCTCACAGGAAATAAAAAGGTGAGTTTGTTACGCCATGCGACGTTAAATAGCGCGACGGCGTTTATTCGCTATGTTCACAACCATCCCTTCCTGCCGCATCTTAACCGGATGTCTCCTGGCAATGTTGTTGCCGTACTGGATTACCTAAAATTTGAATATAACGCTTCACGTAACTGAATTGCTAAAATAAAAAGTGTGATGAGGTGTTGTTGCGGTATTTTATTCGGACGGCTTAAAAATCCAGAGTATTAATTTTCGTGGTCCCCATGAGGGGCGATGAGATTAATACACTGGAGATTTATCATGAATACGTTAACTGCAACGTCTGTTGTCCTTCCTGCGCCGCGTCCGGCGATTAATCAGGGTATCGATATCAATAATGAAATGGTGCTTAACCATACTGCTATTTATGAAAATTGCCTTACGCAGGTCACGCAAGAGAATACGGTAGAAAATGCGCTGATGTTGTTAGACCCTTACGGCACGGCGCCTTTAAGCGCTTATGCCGGGGTCTGGAGTCTGGAATCAGCTGAGATCATAGTCACGGTCCAGGATGCGGCAAAAACGGCGATGCCGGTAGAACATCTTTATACCCTTACGCCAGGCGCAAATCTGTTGCCGGTTCTGGGGCTGGTAGCGGATACTGAAAACCGTATTGTCTTTTCTCAGGCAGATACGCCGCTTGCCGTCTATACGCTCATCACACAGCCATTACCGCCGGTAGATTCCGCGGAGGTCGTATTAGGTTTTCCGATTATCAACGTGACGCAACCTGCTACCGATGCGGACAAGATGGCGCCAGGGTTTTATTTTATTACGCATTTCGATCGCTATAATTACGCATTAGATCAGAATGGTCTGGTGCGCTGGTACGTTACTCAGGATTATCCGTCTTATAATTTTGTTCGAATTGATAATGGCCATTTCCTCACCACTTCAGAAGCGAAAAATACCTATCTGGATATGTATGAGTTCGACATGATGGGGCGTCTTCACACATTCTATAATCTCGATAATCAATTTCACCATTCTATCTGGCCGTGGGACAGCAATACCATTGTTGCGCCCTCTGAATATACCTCGGGTCGGCCCGACGATTTGAAAACCAATGAAGACGGCGTATCGGTTGTCGATCTGACTACCGGGCTGGAGACCGCTTACTACGATATGGCGAAGGTGCTGGATACGACGCGGGTTTCCCGTCCTTCAGGTACGGCGCCGGGAGAAGACCCGACGGTTAAAGACTGGCTGCATATAAACCAGAGCTACGTGAATGAGACGAATCAGTTGTTAATTGCGTCCGGGCGTCATCAGAGCGCGGTGTTTGGCGTCGATCTGCAAACGCAAGCGTTACGCTTTATTTTGTCAACGCATGAAGACTGGAACGATGCTTATCAGCCTTATCTTTTAACCCCGGTCGACAGTGAAGGTGTGGCGCTTTACGACTTTAGCAAACAGGAGGATATCGACGCGGCCGACCGTGACTTTTGGACGTGGGGCCAGCATAACGTCGTTGAAATCGCCAATAATACGCCGGGTATAGTGGAGTTTATGGTATTTGATAACGGTAATTACCGTTCGCGTGATGACAGCAAAAGCCTGTTACCGCCGGATAACTACAGCCGCATTGTCCATTTCGTGGTGAATATGAATGAGATGACCGTTATGCGGCCATTTGAATACGGCAAGGAGCTGGGCGCGCGTGGCTACAGTAGCTGCGTTAGCGCGAAAGCGATCCAGCAGAATGGCAATATTGTGGTGCATTTTGCCGACTGCACGTTTGATGAAAATGGCCGCGCCATCTCTTGCCAGCCTGGCGAGAGCGATATTATCGATCCGCAGGCGGGCAGTGAGGCGATGGGGCTGCTAATTTTACAGGAGATTGCGCCTACGGAGAAAACCGTGCTTTTTGAAGCGACTATGACGTCAGGTTACTACAAAAACGCGGAAACGAACGGGGAAGGCTATCGCTACGATATTACCAGTTTCCGGGTGTATAAAATGGATCTGTACGCGTAGCGGTCTATCATCAATAACTGACTGCACTAAAAAAGTCCGGCGTAAGTCGGACTTCATTTCGTAAAAAACGAGCTATTCATCATATATAATCTAATTTTAACGATGAGTCAGGCGAGGTAAGATAGTAGATTCGAAGAATTCACCTGATTGAGAGAATAAAAAGTGAAACATCTGCACCGATTTTTTAGCAGCGATGCCTCTGGGGGCATCATTCTCATCATCGCCGCTGCGCTGGCTATGCTGATGGCCAATATGGGCGCGACCAGTGGATGGTATCATGATTTTCTGGAGACGCCGGTTCAGCTACGGGTTGGGGCGCTTGAAATCAACAAAAACATGCTGTTGTGGATCAACGATGCGCTGATGGCTGTGTTTTTCCTGTTGATTGGTCTGGAAGTTAAGCGCGAACTAATGCAAGGCTCGTTAGCCAGTCTGCGCCAGGCCGCTTTTCCGGTGATTGCCGCCATCGGCGGGATGATTGTACCAGCATTGCTCTATCTGGCCTTTAACTACTCCGATCCGGTCACTCGCGAGGGCTGGGCTATTCCTGCCGCGACGGATATCGCCTTTGCGCTGGGCGTGTTGGCGCTGTTGGGCAGCCGGGTTCCGCTGGCGCTGAAAATATTCCTGATGGCGCTGGCGATCATCGATGATCTCGGCGCCATCGTTATTATCGCACTGTTTTATACCAGCGATCTTTCCATCGTCTCGCTGGGCGTGGCGGCGTTCGCGATTGCCGTGCTGGCGCTGCTGAACCTGTGCGGCGTCAGACGGACTGGGGTATATATTCTGGTCGGGGCAGTGCTGTGGACGGCGGTACTGAAGTCCGGCGTTCACGCGACGCTGGCTGGCGTCATTGTCGGTTTCTTTATTCCGCTGAAAGAAAAACACGGTCGCTCGCCGGCGAAGCGTCTGGAGCATGTTCTGCACCCGTGGGTCGCGTACCTGATCCTGCCGCTCTTCGCTTTTGCGAATGCCGGCGTTTCTCTTCAGGGCGTCACGATTGACGGTCTGACCTCCATGCTGCCGTTGGGAATTATTGCCGGTCTGCTGATTGGTAAGCCGCTGGGGATTAGCCTGTTTTGCTGGCTGGCGCTGCGTTTCAAGATGGCGCATCTGCCGCAGGGGACCACTTATCAGCAAATCATGGCGGTCGGCATTTTGTGTGGCATTGGCTTTACGATGTCCATCTTTATCGCCAGCCTGGCATTTGGCAATGTCGATCCGGAACTTATTAACTGGGCGAAATTGGGCATTTTGATTGGTTCATTGCTCTCCGCAGTGGTGGGGTATAGCTGGTTGCGCGCGCGTTTGAACGCGCCGGCATAACCAGTACGAAGGAAAGGGGGAGCGATGTATCGCTCCCTTGCGACATTGAACAGGGAGAGGAATGAGCATGTCTCATATTAACTACAACCATCTTTATTACTTCTGGCATGTCTATAAAGAAGGTTCTGTCGTGGGTGCCGCAGAGGCGCTTTTTCTGACGCCGCAAACCATTACTGGTCAAATTAAAGCCCTGGAAGAGCGTTTACAGGGGAAGCTATTTAAACGTAAGGGACGCGGTCTTGAGCCCAGCGAACTGGGCGAGCTGGTTTTTCGCTATGCGGACAAAATGTTTACGCTAAGCCAGGAGATGCTGGATATCGTCAATTACCGCAAAGAATCAAACCTGTTGTTTGATGTCGGCGTCGCCGATGCTTTATCCAAGCGTCTGGTCAGCAGCGTTCTGGATGCGGCGGTGGTGGTGGACGAACCCATACATCTGCGTTGCTTTGAGTCGACGCACGAAATGTTGCTCGAACAGCTCAGCCAGCACAAGCTGGATATGATTATCTCCGACTGCCCGATAGATTCCACGCAGCAGGAGGGGCTATTCTCAGTCAAAATCGGCGAATGCAGCGTCAGTTTCTGGTGTACGAATCCGCTTCCTGAAAAAGCGTTCCCTGCCTGCCTGGAAGAGCGACGGTTGCTGGTGCCGGGACGTCGCTCAATGCTGGGGCGTAAGTTGTTGAACTGGTTTAATTCGCAGGGGTTGCAGGTTGAGATCCTTGGTGAATTTGATGACGCGGCCTTAATGAAGGCGTTTGGCGCGACACACGATGCGATTTTTGTGGCGCCGAGCCTTTATTCGCTGGATTTTTATGCCGATGAGTCGGTAATAGAGATTGGGCGCGTGGAGAATGTCATGGAAGAATATCATGCGATTTTTGCCGAGAGAATGATCCAGCATCCGGCGGTGCAGCGTATTTGCAATGCGGACTACTCGGCATTGTTTAAGCTTCAGTAGACACACCTACCGTAATACTTCCGGCTGCGGAACTACCCCGCAGCCGGAGTCATTCTACAAATTCAGTAGGCTACGGTACTGCCCACCTTCGCGGATAAACACCGGAATTCTGTTCAGTGGCGTAGCGTACTGCAGCGTCTGCCCTCCTGAATAGCTTTCACCGGTCGCAAGATCCGTCCATGTTTCCCCTTCCGGTAGCCAGATATCACGTTCGCGCATACCTTCATGCATGACGGGGGCGATCAGCAGGTCAGGACCAAAACAATACTGGTCGGTGATTGCCCAACTTGTTTCCTGTTCGGGGAATTCAAAGAACAGGGGGCGCATCACTGGCGTATTGTGCTTATGGGTTTCCTCCATCAGCGCTTTGATATAGGGCTTGAGTTTTTCTCGCAACGCCAGGCAACCTGTCAGTACGTCGCATACTTCCTCACCGTAGCTCCAGACTTCGTTCGGCGCACCTGTAGGGCACTGGGCGATACCATCCCGGTACGGTTGTGCGGGTAAAATTTGCGGATCGCGGTTGCCGTGCAGACGCATCACCGGGCTAAAGACGCCCCACTGGAACCAGCGAATCAGCAATTCATGGAATTTCGGGTCGTGAATATTACCGCCATGAAAACCGCCGATATCCGTCGTCCACCACGGTATCCCCGCGATTCCCATATTGAGTCCGGCGGCAAACTGGTTGCGTAGCGATCTAAACGAGGAGTGAATATCACCTGACCAGACCAGCGCGCCGTACTTCTGACTGCCGGCCCAGGCGCAGCGTAGCAGGTTGATAACCTGGTCTTCGCCATCGGCTTTCATGCCGTCAAAAAAGGTTTTAGCGTACATACGTGGGTAGATATTGCCCACTTCCAGTACCGGCCCGGCGTGGTAGCGATAGTTGTCGTAGTCGTAAACGCTGAACTCAGGTTCGGCTTCATCTAACCAGAATAGCTTCACGCCTTTATCGTAATAGTTGCGTTTGGCTTTGCCCCAGACGTAGTCGCGCGCGCCCGGATGAGTCGCATCAAAGTAAGTGGTATTGCCGAGGAAATCCATATTGATCGGCAAGCCACGTTCCGTTTGTACCAGCCAGCCGTTTTCGCGCATCTCCCGATAGCTTTCGGTACGGTTATCTACCGTCGGCCAGACGGAGACCATCAGCTCAATTCCCAGCGATTTCAGCTCGGCAATCATGGCATCAGGATCGGGCCAGTCGCGCGCATCGAACATCCAGTCACCCTGATTCGGCCAGTGAAAGAAGTCGATAACGATCACTGAGATAGGCAGATTGCGACGCTTATATTCGCGGGCGACCTCCAGCAGCTCTTCCTGCGTGCGATAACGGAGTTTGCACTGCCAGAAGCCCATGGCGTAGTCCGGCATCATCGGCGGTGTGCCGGTAGCCAGCGCGTAAGCCCGGCTAATTTCTGCCGGGGTATCGCCAGCCGTGATCCAGTAGTCCAGCTGTTCGCTGACCTGCGCTTCCCATTCGGTAACGTTTTGGGCAAAGGTTACGCGTCCGACTGCCGGATTGTTCCATAAAAATCCGTAGCCCAGACTGGAGAGCATAAACGGTACTGAGGCCTGGGAGTTACGTTGCGCCAGCTCAAGCACGCATCCTTTGAGATCCAGGTTGGCCTGTTGATACTGCCCCATACCATAAATTTTTTCCCCTTCGGTGGCTTCGAAGCGGGCTTTCAGTGAATATTTCCCACCCTGAATCGGGCGGAACTCGCGTCCCTCAAGGTTGAGTGCGCTGACGTACTGGCCGTGAGATGATTCATCCTCGCCAATTTCGCCCCGCAGGCGCCAGAACTCCTGCAACAGGGGTTTGTGTGGATGGCGGTAAAAGGTAACCTGTCCTTTTTGA
Source organism: Salmonella sp. SAL04162 (assembly GCF_046551535.1). Classification (NCBI taxonomy): domain Bacteria; kingdom Pseudomonadati; phylum Pseudomonadota; class Gammaproteobacteria; order Enterobacterales; family Enterobacteriaceae; genus Salmonella; species Salmonella sp. SAL04162. The sequence goes on along the minus strand of NZ_JBGDVX010000013.1, from coordinate 13,473 downwards.
TTGACGATAGCGATAATTTTGCCGTTGGTCAGCGTTGCCTGGTGGTGCTCATAATCAATGTGGCACTGACTTTCTGCGACTGGCTCAGTCAATGCCCAGTCTTCATTTCTCATTACCGGCAGATGACGGCCGCTGCGTACGCGCAGGCTGTTCTCGCCCCAGGGCTCAATCCATAAATAGCGATCGTTTTGCTGCCAGACCAGACGACGCGGGTCTTGTTGCATAAATGGCATGGTGGTGCCTCCCATATTCGAGGGTGAAGGTAAAGAACGTTATGAGTTGATGGTTTCCAGATCGTGGCGAATCTTCTCTTCCATCGCTTCGTATTTGCGAAAGAAAAGTAGTGGGATCGCTGCGAGCGCGAAGAGTAGGGCGGGTGCCCAGATAAAGGCCCAGATAATTCCCTCCAGACCCGCAGCACTCTGGGCATGGTTGGGGACATAGCCAAAACTGTTCATGATCCAGGCGGCGAAAGCGGTGCCGAGGCCACTACCCATCTTGATGCAGAAGGTGCTGCCGAAGGCGATAAGAATGCCGGTAGCCTTAATACCGGTCTTCCAGGCACCGAAATCGACGGCGAACCCCAGCATGGCAAACGGCATTGAGCAGGCGATACCGCTGCCGATATTGCCGAGTATCCAGGCGGCGATGAGGAAAGTAATGTTGTCCGCTGCCAGCCACATCATGACGCCGCCAAACGTGGCGACCAGCAGACCGCCTACCCATATCCAGGTTTTAGCCAGGTATTTGCTAAAGAAGGGGATAGCGATGATAAACAGGATCTGAATCGTCGCCAGGCTGTTAATCAGCGGTACCAGATCTTTACGGTCGAGGTTGTAGGTCAGATAATAGACAATGGTCGTGTTGCGCTGCTGTAGGGCAATCCAGAAGATCAGATTAGCCAGCACCATCAGGATCCACGGCCAGTTACCTTTCATCGCCGCGAAACTTTTTTTCATCGGCAACTTAGGTTCATGCTGTATTTTATCCGTATCCATTTCACGAATGTTTTTAAACGCAAAGAGCGTTAGCGCGCAGGATATAATGGCAAATGTAATTGCCGTATAAATAAAACCAGCGTGATCATCACCGTTACCTAAAAAAGCGACTAACGGCAAGGCGGTCGCGTTCATTAATAAAACCCCAATTTGCCCACCGGTCATTCGCCAGGAATTTAAAACCAGTCTTTCCTTGGGAGATAAGGTCATCAGGGGTAATATTGCACTGAGTGGTGTATTAAGTCCGGTAAATAGAATGCTGGCAATCATATAAGATATTGCTGCATAGATGGCTTTTCCTGTCATACTGATATCAGGAGACCAAAATGACAGCGCGCTGAATACCGCAAAAGGCAGCGGTAACCATAAAAACCAGGGACGACATTTACCGTAGCGTGAACGCGTTTTATCGATGATGATCCCCCATATGGGGGCGTCTATGCCATCGATAATACGCGCCAGCAGCAGGATAACGCCTGCTACGGCAAGGCTAATGCCCGCAACGTCTGTGTAGAAATATAAAATGTACGTTGAACCGAAGCAGTACAGCAGATTACCCGCCACATCCAAAGAGCCGTAGCTAATACGCTGTAGTAAAGACAATGATGCTGACCCGGAAGGCTGGGTATCCTCAATGACAGAACTCATAATGATAACTCCGATATTGGTACGATACGCCCAGAAAAACAACCTCTACTTTCTAAGCAAGTTTTAAATATTATTTTTATGTCGTTTCTGAATTTAACCTCAGATTAAAATGAGTGAGTAAGGTGTACATGAAAAGTAGTTAACCCGACGGCATCAATCAATTATCAAATCTTACATCAGGATTGCGTTTATTAGTTTTTGAATGAGCGATGTTTCTATTTGCTAAGGTGGTCACAGTTTTTTTAATAATGAAATAAAAAAAGGAAAACAGTGAAAGAAAATAACTTTCAAGTATTACGTGACGTGGCTAAGGGAGGAGTAGCTGAAAAAAGAGGCTGGTTAGTAAGAGCGTTAACGAGTGAGATCGGCGCCAGCGGTTGACGAGAAAAACGCCAGATAGCAGGCATAAAAAAACCCGCTTTACGCGGGTTTTTTTACAAAGCTGATAACAAGCAGGCGATTAAGCCAGTTTGTTGATCTGTGCAGTCAGGTTAGCTTTATGACGTGCAGCTTTGTTTTTGTGGATCAGACCTTTAGCAGCCTGACGGTCCACGATCGGTTGCATTTCGTTAAATGCTTTCAGTGCAGCAGCTTTGTCGCCAGCTTCGATAGCTGCGTATACTTTCTTGATGAAAGTACGCATCATAGAGCGACGGCTTGCGTTGTGCTTACGAGCCTTTTCAGACTGAACGGCGCGCTTCTTAGCTGATTTGATATTAGCCAAGGTCCAACTCCCAAATGTGTTCTATATGGACAATTCAAAGGCCGAGGAATATGCCCTTTTAGCCTTCTTTTGTCAATGGATTTGTGCAAATAAGCGCCGTTTAAATTGCAGCACTCGTTGCGTAGTGATGGCGCAGGATTCTACCAGCTTGCGTGCTGTGAATACAGCCTTTCCATGAGAAAAATTGCATTAAGCGGCGGGTTTTGGGGCGGAGTTTGCCGCATGGCGATGAAAAGCATCTTCTTTATGTTTCCTCAGGGCAATAGTCGGTTAACCTTGACCGCTGTACAAGGTATACTCTTGCGATTTTCACTGTTTTGAGTCAGACATGAAGCTGATACGCGGCATACATAATCTCAGTCAGGCCCCGCATGGGTGTGTGCTGACCATTGGTAATTTCGACGGCGTACATCGGGGGCATCGCGCTCTACTGCAGGGTTTGCAGGAAGAAGGACGCAGACGCGGTCTGCCGGTGGTGGTCATGATTTTCGAACCGCAGCCGCTGGAGCTGTTCGCGACGGATAAAGCGCCCGCTCGCCTGACGCGCCTGCGTGAAAAACTGCATTACCTTGCGCAGTGCGGCGTGGACTATGTGCTGTGCGTGAAATTCGATCGCCGCTTTGCCGCTTTGACGGCGCAAACGTTTATCAGCGAACTGCTGGTGGAGCGACTTGGCGTGCAATTTCTTGCCGTCGGCGATGATTTCCGCTTTGGTGCTAGCCGCGCGGGCGATTTCTTGTTATTACAGAAGGCGGGGGCGGAGTATGGTTTTGCGGTTTCCAGCACCCAAACCTTTTGTGAAGGCGGCGTGCGTATCAGTAGTACCGCAGTGAGACAGGCGCTGGCGGAAGATAACCTGGCGCTTGCCGAAAGCCTGCTGGGACATCCCTTTACTATTTCCGGGCGTGTCGTTCATGGCGACGAGCTGGGACGTACCATTGGCTTCCCGACGGCGAACTTACCGCTGCGCCGTCAGGTCTCCCCGGTAAAAGGGGTCTATGCGGTGGAAGTCACCGGGCTTGGCGATAAGCCGTTACCCGGCGTAGCGAACATTGGCACTCGTCCAACGGTGGCTGGCGTGCGTCAACAACTGGAAGTGCACCTGCTGGACGTTGTAATGGACCTCTACGGTCGCCATATAGATGTAATACTGCGTAAAAAGATACGTAATGAGCAGCGATTTGCGTCGCTTGATGAGCTAAAAGCGCAAATCGCACGCGATGAGTTAACGGCCCGCAAGTTTTTTGGGCTAGCCGGGCAGGTGTAACCCTGACGGTGTTTATCAAACCGAAATACGGAACCGAGAATCTGATGAGTGACTATAAATCGACCCTGAATTTGCCGGAAACAGGGTTCCCGATGCGCGGCGACCTCGCCAAGCGTGAACCGGGAATGCTGGCGCGTTGGACCGATGATGATCTGTACGGCATCATTCGTGCGGCCAAAAAAGGCAAAAAAACCTTCATTCTGCATGATGGCCCTCCATATGCGAATGGCAGCATTCATATTGGTCACTCAGTTAACAAGATTCTGAAAGACATTATCGTGAAGTCCAAAGGACTGTCGGGATTTGACTCGCCTTACGTGCCGGGCTGGGACTGTCACGGTCTGCCTATCGAGCTGAAAGTCGAGCAGGAGTTCGGTAAGCCGGGCGAGAAATTTACTGCCGCTGAATTCCGCGCCAAGTGCCGCGAATATGCCGCTACGCAGGTTGACGGCCAGCGTAAGGACTTCATTCGTCTGGGCGTGTTGGGCGACTGGTCGCATCCGTACCTGACCATGGACTTCAAAACCGAAGCCAACATCATCCGCGCGCTGGGCAGAATTATCAAAAACGGTCATCTGCACAAAGGCGCTAAGCCGGTGCACTGGTGCGTTGACTGCCGTTCCGCGCTGGCGGAAGCGGAAGTTGAATATTACGACAAAACGTCGCCGTCTATCGACGTGGCGTTCCGCGCCGTCGATCAGGATGCGGTGAAAGCGAAGTTTGGTTTGCCGGGCGTGAGCGGCCCTGTGTCGCTGGTTATCTGGACCACCACGCCGTGGACGCTGCCGGCTAACCGCGCCATCTCCCTGGCGCCGGACTTTGATTATGCGCTGGTGCAGATTGACGGCCAGGCGGTGATTCTGGCGAAAGATCTGGTTGAAAGCGTCATGCAGCGTATTGGCGCGGCTGAATACACCATTCTCGGCACCGTTAAAGGCGCGGAGCTGGAACTGCTGCGCTTTACCCATCCGTTTATGGGCTTTGACGTGCCGGCGATCCTCGGCGATCACGTCACCCTGGACGCCGGTACCGGCGCGGTACATACCGCCCCTGGTCACGGCCCGGACGACTATGTGATTGGTCAGAAATACGGTCTGGAAACCGCTAACCCGGTTGGCCCGGACGGCACTTATCTGCCAGGCACATATCCAACGCTTGACGGTGTTAACGTCTTCAAAGCGAACGATATCGTTATTGAACTGCTGAAAGAAAAAGGCGCGCTACTGCATGTCGAAAAAATGCAGCACAGCTATCCGTGCTGTTGGCGTCACAAAACGCCGATCATTTTCCGCGCGACCCCGCAGTGGTTCGTCAGCATGGATAAAGAAGGGCTTCGTCAACAGTCCCTGAAAGAGATCAAAGGCGTTCAGTGGATCCCGGACTGGGGTCAGGCGCGTATTGAATCAATGGTCGCTAACCGTCCTGACTGGTGTATCTCACGTCAGCGTACCTGGGGCGTACCGATGTCGCTGTTCGTGCATAAAGAAACGCAGGAGCTACTGCCGATTGAGCGTACTCTGGCGGCGATGGAAGAGGTGGCGAAACGCGTCGAAGTTGACGGTATCCAGGCATGGTGGGATCTCGACCCGAAAGAGATCCTCGGCGAAGATGCTGATCAATACGAGAAAGTTCCGGATACGTTGGACGTTTGGTTTGATTCCGGTTCCACCAGTTACTCCGTGGTTGACGCACGTCCGGAATTCGCCGGTCACGCTGCCGATATGTATCTGGAAGGCTCTGACCAGCATCGCGGCTGGTTTATGTCCTCCCTGATGATTAGCGTGGCGATGAAAGGCAAAGCGCCATACCGCCAGGTACTGACTCACGGCTTCACCGTCGATGGTCAGGGGCGCAAAATGTCCAAGTCCATCGGTAACACCGTATCGCCGCAGGATGTGATGAATAAACTGGGCGCGGATATCCTGCGTCTGTGGGTGGCGTCTACTGACTATACCGGCGAAATGGCGGTCTCTGACGAGATCCTCAAACGCGCCGCCGACAGCTATCGTCGTATCCGTAATACCGCGCGCTTCCTGCTGGCGAACCTCAATGGCTTCAATCCGGCCACCGATATGGTCAAACCAGAAGAGATGGTGGTGCTGGACAGGTGGGCGGTGGGCTGCGCGAAAACGGCGCAGCAAGAGATTCTGAAGGCATACGAAGCTTACGACTTCCATGAAGTGGTACAGCGCCTGATGCGCTTCTGCTCCGTTGAAATGGGCTCGTTCTACCTCGACATCATCAAAGACCGCCAGTACACCGCGAAGGCTGATAGCGTCGCGCGTCGTAGCTGCCAGACTGCGCTGTATCATATCGCAGAAGCTCTGGTTCGCTGGATGGCGCCGATCATGTCCTTCACGGCTGATGAAATCTGGGGCTACCTGCCGGGCGAGCGTGAAAAATATGTCTTCACCGGCGAATGGTACGACGGGTTGTTTGGCCTGGAAGAGAATGAAGAATTTAATGACGCATTCTGGGACGATGTCCGCTATATCAAGGACCAGGTCAACAAAGAGCTGGAAAATCAGAAAGCCAATGGCATCAAATCGAACCTGGAAGCAAAAGTGACGCTGAAATATGCTGACGATGCTAACGGTACGATCAAGAAGCTGAAACTGTTGGGTGAAGAGGTCAGATTTATCTTCATTACTTCCCAGTTCGTGATTTCTGAGCAAGCGGGGGGTATTGATGATGAAAATATTCAGTACAATGCTGGTAATACGACAGTTCAGGCAGTGGTAACGCGTGCCGAGGGTGACAAGTGTCCGCGCTGCTGGCACTACACTACTGATGTCGGCAAGGTGGCGGAACATGCAGATATCTGCGGACGCTGTGTCAGCAACATCGCCGGTAATGGCGAACAACGTAAATTTGCCTGATGAGTAAACCACTCTGTTCAACAGGACTACGCTGGCTATGGCTGGTAGTAGTCGTGCTGATTATCGATTTGGGCAGCAAATACCTGATCCTCCAGAATTTCGCTCTGGGGGATACGGTAGGGCTGTTCCCGTCGCTTAATCTGCATTATGCGCGTAACTACGGCGCGGCTTTTAGCTTCCTGGCGGATAGCGGCGGCTGGCAGCGCTGGTTCTTTGCCGGGATTGCGATAGGGATCTGCGTAATTCTTTTGGTGATGATGTATCGCTCGAAAGCAACGCAGAAGCTGAATAACATCGCTTATGCGTTAATCATCGGCGGCGCGCTGGGTAACCTGTTCGACCGCCTGTGGCACGGCTTTGTTGTCGATATGATCGATTTTTACGTCGGCGACTGGCATTTCGCGACGTTCAACCTTGCCGATAGCGCGATCTGTATCGGTGCGGCGCTGATTGTACTGGAAGGCTTTTTGCCGAAGCCGACAGCGAAAGAACAGGCATAAGCGTAAATACCGGGTGGCGCTTATCCGGTTTTGTAGGCCTGATAAGCGCAGCGCCATCAGGCAAACGTGGTGCCGGATGGCGGTGAAAACGCCTTATCCGGCCTACGGTTTTATCGTTCTTTGTGCCTCCGGGCAAAACACGTGAGCAATTTGCATGTCTAAATCCGTACAGAGCAACAGCGCGATCCTCGTTCACTTCACCCTGAAACTGGATGATGGCTCAACGGCGGAATCTACCCGCAATAACGGCAAGCCAGCCCTGTTCCGTCTTGGCGATACCTCGCTTTCCGAAGGTCTGGAGCAGCAGCTTCTGGGGTTGAAAGAAGGGGAAAAGAAAGCGTTTTCGCTGGAGCCTGACGCCGCGTTTGGCGTCCCCAGTCCGGACTTGATCCAGTATTTCTCGCGCCGTGAGTTTATGGCGGCGGGCGAACCGGAAGTCGGGGCGATTATGCTTTTTACCGCAATGGATGGCAGCGAAATGCCTGGCGTGATTCGCGAAATCAACGGCGACTCGATTACCGTTGATTTTAACCATCCGCTGGCCGGGCATACCGTTCACTTTGATATTGAAGTGCTGGAAATCGATCCGGCGCTGGAGACATAAACATGCAGATCCTGTTGGCCAACCCACGCGGTTTTTGCGCCGGGGTAGACCGCGCTATCAGCATTGTTGAAAATGCGCTCGCTATTTACGGCGCGCCAATTTACGTTCGGCACGAAGTCGTGCATAACCGCTATGTAGTGGACAGCCTGCGCCAGCGCGGGGCAATCTTTATAGAGCAAATTAGCGAAGTGCCGGATGGCGCCATTCTGATTTTCTCCGCTCATGGGGTTTCCCAGGCGGTGCGTAACGAGGCGAAAAGCCGCGATCTTACCGTTTTTGACGCCACCTGCCCGCTGGTGACGAAAGTCCATATGGAAGTGGCGCGCGCCAGCCGTCGCGGTGAAGAGTCTATTCTCATCGGCCACGCTGGGCACCCGGAAGTGGAAGGCACCATGGGCCAGTACAGCAACCCGGAAGGGGGGATGTACCTGGTTGAGTCGCCAGAGGACGTCTGGACGCTGAATGTCAAAAATGAAGGCAAGCTCTCCTTCATGACGCAAACCACGCTTTCCGTGGACGATACGTCCGATGTGATTGATGCGCTGCGTAAACGCTTTCCGAAAATCGTCGGCCCGCGCAAAGACGATATTTGCTATGCCACTACTAATCGTCAGGAAGCGGTGCGGGCGCTGGCGGAGCAGGCTGACGTGGTGCTGGTGGTCGGCTCGAAAAACTCTTCTAACTCTAACCGATTGGCGGAACTGGCCCAACGGATGGGAAGAACCGCGTTTCTTATCGACGATGCGGCGGATATCCAGGAGGCGTGGGTGAAAGACGCCGCCTGCGTCGGCGTCACCGCTGGCGCTTCCGCGCCGGATATTCTGGTGCAGAATGTTATTGCGCGTCTGCGCGAGTTTGGCGGCGGCGAAGCCGTCACGCTTGAGGGGCGCGAAGAAAATATTGTTTTTGAAGTGCCGAAAGAGCTGCGTGTGGATGTTCGTGAGGTCGAATAAGATTTCATAATTCAGAAATCTGCCTGATGACGTTACGTTGACCAGATCTTAAGAATTTCTTTTGATATTCAATGGGCGACAGGAAGAATAAGGCGTAGTCGTCATCCGTTGCTAATGCCCCACCTTTTTGCTATTCATCTGAAAAACCAGCACAATCGTTGCTGGTTTTTGGGGTGTAATGCCTACAGGGATAAGGGAAATGGGCAAAATAAAATATGGATTGGCAACGTTACTCGCCATCGGCTTTTGGATGGACGCGACAAGCGCCACGGTGCTGGAGCTACCCGCCTGGGAGCGAAACTATACCGGAACTATCGCGGGGAAACCGGTAAACGTTAATATCACGCGATTTGGTAACACGCTTTATGGGTATTACTGCTATGAACCTTGCAATCAGCACAAGGCAGCGATTGCTCTACGCGGCTCACTCCAGGATAAAGAGGTGCATCTTGAAGAACGCGTAAAGGCGCTTTCGGGTTACTGGAATGCGGAAATCTCCAGCAGTGAGATTAAAGGCGAATGGACTTCCGCAGATAAAAAACGACATTTTCCTGTTGCCCTTATCTACCTCAAACCTAAAAACTCCCCTGATATTGTGCTGGTCACGAACACGAATGATGCAGGGGGTTACGACCCTTCCAAAGAGATTGATTGCGGCAATACGCCGGCCATTTCGGCGATAAAATTATACCGTGATGGTAAACTCATACAGACCTTAGATACCGCCTCGGTGGGCACTTGTAGCCCGTTTATGCCTCAATGGGGGGATGTCAATTTTGATGGCTACCCGGATCTGTCGATTGTAACAGAGCTACTTGCAGGGCCGAATGCTCCAGAACAAACATGGCTCTATGACCCCGCCAAACAGCGTTATGTTGATGCGCCAGCGTCTTATCAGGAAATCACTTCACCAGAGATCGATGCTGAACATAAACAGATTGTTAGCTATTGGCGCGGTGGTTGCTGCAGTCATGGCGTCAATGTGTATCGCTGGAAAGGAAAAACGATTGAACTGATCGATCGCGGTGAAAGCTATTTTCAGCCTGTGATCAGTAAAGGCAAAATGTATAACTGCTACATGATACCTTCCTACGCTGATGGGCGTATTATTTATCCGCTAGTACGTAAAAATGGTCATTTGACGCCGCCTTTTAGCCTTGATGAGACGTGTCAACCTTTTTGGCTAACCGGTAATGTTCGTACCGTGATTCAGGCAGAAAAACCCGGCGCTGAGCCCGAATCGCTTGAGATTCAGTGGCAGGAAAACAAAGCATCGCCAGGGCGTTTTTGCCCATTAGTTCCGTTTGTCGAAGGTAATAAGCTAAGTCCGCGTCTGGTGACGGATGACGATGTGCCTGATACCTGTATCAGTCGCGCTGAGTATGAAGATATAAAACAATAGGTCAGGAGAGCGTTAATGGCAGCATCCCTACACATTATTCTTGATACCGATCCAGGCATTGATGACGCCGCCGCGATTGCCGCTGCGCTGTTTGCCCCCGAGCTGGATCTGCAACTGATGACCACCGTTGCCGGCAACGTTTCGGTCGAAAAAACCACCCGTAACGGCTTACAGCTCCTGCATTTCTGGGACGCCGATGTGCCACTTGCCCAGGGGGCCGCGACGCCGCTGCTGCGTCCGTTACGCGATGCGGCATACGTCCACGGCGAATCCGGCATGGAAGGCTATGATTTTGTCGACCATCAGCGCCAACCGTTGGCGAAGCCAGCGTTTATCGCTATCCGGGATGTGCTGATGAACGCCCCGGAGCCCATGACATTGGTGGCGATAGGGCCATTGACCAATATTGCGTTGCTACTGATGCACTATCCGGAGTGCCGCTTCAACATTCACCGGCTGGTGATTATGGGCGGTTCCGCAGGGCGCGGCAATTTTACGCCTAATGCTGAATTTAACATTGCTGTCGATCCGGAAGCCGCCGCCCACGTATTTCGTAGCGGCATTGAGATTGTGATGTGTGGGCTGGACGTCACCAATCAGGCCGTGTTGACGCCGGAGTACCTGGCTACGCTTCCTGCGCTTAATAAAACCGGCGGCATGCTGCATGCATTGTTCAGCCATTACCGCAGCGGCAGTATGCAAAGCGGTCTGCGGATGCACGATCTCTGCGCTATCGCCTGGCTGGTGCGTCCGGAGCTTTTTACCCTGCAATCCTGTTTTGTGGCCGTAGAAACGCAGGGGCAATATACCGCCGGTACCACGGTGGTGGATATTGAAGGGCGTCTGGGGCAGCCCGCCAACGCGCAGGTGGCGCTGGCGCTGGATGTGGACGGTTTTCGTCAGTGGGTGGCTGAGGTGTTTGCCTGTGCGCCGTAATTACATGTTGGCGCCATAATCTCATACTTTGCCGCGATAGAGTCTCTCCGGCCTGCCCACTTTCCCGTAGCTGATCTCCGCTTCGAGAAAGTTATTTTTCACGCCTTGTTCCAGATAGCGTCGGGCAGTGGTTTTACTGCTGCCCAGAATTTGCGCCAGAGTGTCTGCTGTATGTACTGCCTGCGGGTCGGCGAATATTTGTCGTACCCGGTTGAAGGTGTTTTCATCAATTCCTCGCAGTCCGCTATTCGGTTCTGCGGTTTGTTCTTTGGCCTGGATATTAAATAAGGCATCAACGTGCGTCTGGTTTGCCTGCTCACTGGAACGTAACGAACTGCGGTAACGGGTGAACCGCTCCAGGGTATGCTGCAGGCGCTGATAATGTACCGGCTTAATCAGATAATCGAATACGCCCATGCGTAAGGCATCGCTGATGGTATCCATATGATTGTCGGCGGTAATGAAAATAATTCGCCCCGTGTAGTTGGTGCTGATGGTATGACGAATTAAATCGATCCCTTTGCCATCGGGTAAAAAATTATCCAATAGAATTAACTGTGGTTGATAGAGGCGTATTTGCTTCTTTGCACTTTCCAGTTTGTCTGCGATGCCGACGATTGAAAACTGGGGAAAAAGCTTGATGGTGTCCACCAGGATTTCCGCTAGCATCGGTTCGTCTTCAACGATGAGTGTCGTAATGCTATCCATGTTATTCTTCTCTGGTAAAAGGGATATAGAGGGTAAAAATGGTGCCAAAAGGATTATTGTTATCGACGATAATGTCACCATTGGCCTGCTTGACGTAGCTGTGCACCAACCATAATCCAATTCCGTGATCGCCGTTGTTGTGGGTGGTCACTCCACGCTCGAAAATATGCTGGCGGATATTTTCGTCAATACCACATCCCTGATCGGCAACTTCAATAATGACTTCATTACCTTCGCTGTTGATCAGGCACTCAATCTGTCGCGAGCCTTCGCGATTGAGCAGGGTGGCGTTATAGGCGTTGTCCAATAAATTGCCAACAATCGAAATCCATTCATTATGCGAGAGCGATGACGGCAGGTGTTCAACAAAGCTTGAAGGATCGAAAATCAGCTCCAGCCCCAGCTCTTTTGCCCGATAATATTTACCGATTAATAGCCCCGCAAGGTGGTGGTCGCGGAAATTATGGGAAATAAAATCGAGTACTTTCTGGTGGCTTTCCGATTGCTGCTGAATCAGCGCCAGCGCATTATCGTAGCGCTTCAGGAACAGCAGTCCGGCAATGGTGGAAATAAGGTTGCGATGTTCATGCTGCACGGCGCGCAGGTTATCGGCGTATTGCCGCACCTGACTTAACTGCAGGCTGAGTGTATTGATATCGTCTTTGTTGCGAAAGCTAATAACCCAGCCCTGAGGCTGGTTGTCAATAATGACCGCCATGCGACTGGCGATGACTTTCATTTGGTTAAAGGTGACGATCTCATCTTTTTTGTTTTTTTGCGGCGCATCGTAAAAAAAAGCCTCCGGCAACACGATATGGTGGATTGCATAGCCAATGAGTTCAGACTCCGGTTGGCTCAGATTCAGTAAGCGGCGAGCCGTTTGGTTAATGGCGGTAATACGGTGATGGGAGTCAATGGCGATCAACCCTTCAAATACCGACTCAAACAACACGCTTTGCTGAATTAATAGTTGTGAAAGCTGCTGCGGCTCCATGTTAAGCATCTGCTTTTTAATATGCAGCGAGAAGCGGCGGGCGCAGTACAACAGCACCAGCAACAGTATCGCCATCGGGAACAGCAACGAGCTGATTTGTAAGTTAAGCCAGCTCTCCAACTGTTCCAGAGTATAGCCGACGGAAACAATACCGATGACTTTACCGGTACTGTCCTGAATCGGGGATTTACCACGTAAGGAAGAGCCTAATGAACCTTTACGCACCGATACGTAGCTTTTAGCGTTATACAGCGCGTCGTCGCTATCGCCGCCCTCCATATATTTGCCGATCTCATTCGGGTTGACGTGATACAGTCGCTGACCTTTTTCGTTGCCAACGGTAATGTAAGTCGCGTCCGAAAACGAGCGCATTGGGTCAATCAGCGCTTTGATGCGTGGCAAATCATGCGCCTCTACGGCTTCAACTAATTCTGGCATAGCGGATATTTGCATTGCCTGAATAAGCGCACGTTGGCCCACCTGATAATGCAGGCGCTCTTTCGTGATATCGGTCAGATACCAGGTGATTGCCAGCATCACGATGGTGGATGTAAACAGGATCAGTAGAAATATCCGGTTTTGAAACGAGCGTCTGGCAAACCAGTGTGTAATTTCCCGTATAAACATATTGGTATTTAGATATTTAATTACGGTATTTTCTTGCATTCGGCATCACCGGAACCTGAACCAGTTCATACTTACTTTTCTTTCAGAAAAAATTTGGATGAAAATGGGATACGACATGCGTATCCCATCCACTATTACATCGCCAGCACGTATTTCAGCATCACGCCCGCCGCAATCGCCGAACCGATAACACCCGCCACGTTCGGGCCCATCGCGTGCATCAGCAGGAAGTT
>NZ_JBGDVX010000012.1:0-163826 GCF_046551535.1 Salmonella sp. SAL04162 | reverse complement strand
TTGCATGTGTTAGGCCTGCCGCCAGCGTTCAATCTGAGCCATGATCAAACTCTTCAATTTAAAAGTTTGATGCTCAAAGAATTAAACTTCGTAATGAATTACGTGTTCACTCTTGAGACTTGGTATTCATTTTTCGTCTTGCGACGTCAAGAATCCGTATCTTCGAGTGCCCACACAGATTGTCTGATAAATTGTTAAAGAGCAGTGCCGCTTCGCTTTTTCTCAGCGGCGCGGGGTGTGCATATTACGCTTTCCCGCTTCAGAGTCAAGCGTTTATTTTCGCTTTTCTCCGTGAGGTTCTGGTCTGAACCCCGCTGACCCGGCGGCCTGTGTGCCGTTGTTCCGTGTCAGTGGTGGCGCATTATAGGGAGTTATTTCTGCCTGACAAGAGGAAATTTAAAATAATTTCTCAAGTGCCTGGTATTTACCCAAAACGCCATTAAACCGCCAGTTTTTCGAGCGTTTCAAAGCCATAACGCTGTAAAACGGGTAATAATTGTTCAGCTCCTGGCGTCATTGCCATGCAATAAGCAATATTGGCATCGGTTGATTTCGCATCCGGCGCTTCATGTTCCAACAGCCAGGCTGTACGACGCGCTATCGCCGCGCCGGAATCCACTAACCGCGTCCCTTCGGGCAGGACTTGCAAAAGCTCGTCCCGTAATAGAGGGAAATGCGTACACCCCAGAACGACCGTGTCAGGCGGCTCCGGCATTCGTAGCCATGGGCGTAATATGCGGCGCAGCTCTTCCAGCGATACCGAATCGCCATGTAATTTAGCTTCCGCCAGTTCCACCAGTTCTGCCGACCCCAACATCGCTATCTGACATTCATTGGCGAAGCGCGCAATCAGCTCGTGAGTATAAGGACGTTTGACCGTCGCTCTCGTCGCCAGTAGCCCGACGACGCCATTGGCGGTCAGCCGCGCCGCTGGTTTAATTGCAGGCACAACGCCCACCACCGGGAAGGCAAACTTTTCACGTAATGCGGGAAGTGAGACCGTACTGGCGGTATTGCAGGCAATCACCGCCAGTGAAAGGGGATAGCGCTGCTGTACCGCAGTCACAATCTCGACAACGCGCTCGACGATAAACGTTTCGCTCTTTTCCCCGTAGGGGAAAGCCACGTTATCGAAAGCATATATATAGTGGAGATCCGGCAGGAGCCGCCGAATCTCATCATAGACCGACAATCCACCGACGCCGGAATCAAATACCAGCACGGTGGGACGTGGTTCAGAAGGTGTAGCTGCCAGACAAGGTGTATTCTCGTCCTGCAGTTTGGTAGCCATAAACTGTCTCGTAATCTTTGTCGAACAGGTTGGCTATTTTACCACGAACTGTAAGGTGTGAGGTGACCGGATATGCAACCGTAAGATCCCATAAACTGACGCCGCCCATTTTTACTGTCCGGTATGGGTAAGCGGAGTAGTCCGAATCATAGCGGGAACCAAGGTATTGATATGTCACCCCCCAGTCAAAATCGTAAACGTCCCAGTCAAGTTGATATTTTGCCATCTGTTTGGAACGCCGGGGTAATGGCGTATCGGTAATCGCATTACGCGCATCAACGTAATCGTAACTGACCGTATGCGTTAACGGTCCGGTATCGAAATTCGCCGTCGCCTCAATACCTTAAATGCGCGCCTTACCTTCGTTGTAATATTTTTGCAGATGATCGTCATAATCGATCATGTCATTAATATCGTTACGATAACCTGAAATACGCCAGCTGACGCCAGCGGTTAGCCCTTCAAATGCGCCTTCCCACTGTTTACTCTTTTCAGGATTCAGGTTCGGATTACCGTAATAACCATACAGTTGGCCCAAATTAGGCGCTTTGTAGGAGGTTCCGTAGGAGGCAATAAAGCGATAACCTTCTATAAACTCCCATCCCGCGCTGGTTTGCCATGTACCATGACGACCAAACTGGGAGTTGTCATCACTGCGCGCCGCCGCTTCCAGAGTGAAGTCACCCAACTGTTGTAATCCTGTCAGGTAAACCCCGGTATTACGCTGGTCATATCCCTCGGGCACATAGCCGGTACCTGGCGTGGTAGTCTGTTTCTGCCAGTCTACGCCCGCCCCAACATTACCGTGCCCCACGACCACACTGTTGGTCCATTGAACATTGTACTGTTTCATCTCATCCAGCGTGGCGGAGGTATCATACCGGCCATAGTGCGGATCATAGTTGTAATCTTTACTGTGGCTATAGCTTGAAACCAGCTGAGACTGAATACGTTCGCCATTAAAGCGCAGCCCGGCGTCCCAGCTTTGGCTATAAAGTTTGCGTGTATCAATCAACGGCGAGCCCGGCGAGTAATAGGCGTCGTAATCGGTACGGTTATCGTAGCCATAACCACGCACGAATCCGCTCCAGCGATCAGAAAAGGTATGCTCTAACGCGCCATAAAGCGTTTTACTCAAAAAGCCGTCCCGGTCAGGCTGCGCCTGCATCCCGGTACCGCCTTTCGCTACCACGTCAAACCCTTTGGTGTATTCGTAATCGCCGATCAACGTCGCCCGCGTGTTTTCGCCAAGTTGCTGTTGCGTCGAGATGTCGTAATTCTGGTAGCTATTGCTTCCCCATCCAGCGGTTAATTCTGTGCCTGGGTTATCGCGCGTCGTAATGATATTCACTACGCCGCCGATAGCATCGGAACCATAAATAGCGGAGCGCGGACCACGAATATATTCAATGCGCTGTACCAGCGACACCGGGAACTGGCTGAGATCGGCGGACCCGCTCACGCCTGCTAAATTCAGACGCACGCCGTCAATCAATACCAGTACATGGCTGGAGTTGGTGCCGCGAATGAAAATGGAGGAGTTTTGTCCAGCGCCGCCGCTCTGCGCAATATCGACGCCAGGCAAACGGCGCAGAACATCATTTACGGAGGTCGATTGCCAGCGTTCAATATCCTGACGCGTCACGATGGTAACGGGCGCCAGAACCGCGCTGCGCGGCTGCTGAAAACGGTTGGCGGTGACAACCAGGGTATCCGGGCTAGTGTCCTGCGCCCAAGCGGAAAAGGCCGTGACGGAGAACGCCGTCAGCAGCGTAGCTTTTTTAATCATTGTAAAGCATCCACAATATAAGAAGGATGCCGCAGGCTTCATCGATAGTACGCGATGATGAAAAACCAGATGCGACGTTAGCCGGCAGGTCTTCGGGCTTGGAGGGTTATCCGTTGGCTGGATAGCAGAAATGATGACTTCCCGCCGGAGGCAGTGTCTGCTTACGCTCTCATCTCACCTTTCCTTACCGCTGCGCGTCAGCTCCAGATTTTCACTGGATTCCCTATTAACTCACAGGACCGGCCCACGGATGCTACCGTCTGTCACAACACCCTGTCCAGACCGCGCATCACAAATCAGAAATCATCAATAGCTGGACATCCACTGAGCAATCCCTACAATCCCCGCGTACTTTTATTATTCAGGATGCGATATGACCCCCGAACATCTTCCGACAGAACAGTATGAGGCGCAGCTGGCCGAAAAAGTGGCACGCTTGCAGAGTATGATGGCGCCGTTTTCTGGCCTGGTTCCGGAAGTATTTCGCTCGCCGGTCAGTCACTATCGTATGCGTGCGGAATTTCGCCTGTGGCATGACGGCGATGATCTGTACCACATTATGTTTGATCAGCAGACCAAAAGCCGGATTCGCGTTGACACCTTCCCGGCGGCCAGCCAACTGATTAATACCTTAATGAAGGCGATGATTGCCGGCGTGCGCGATAATCATGCACTGCGGCATAAGCTGTTCCAGATCGATTATCTCACGACCTTGAGCAACCAGGCGGTAGTGTCGTTGCTGTACCATAAGAAGCTGGACGAAGAGTGGCGTGAAGCCGCCACTGCGTTACGCGATGCTTTACGCGCGCAAGGTCTGAACGTACACCTGATTGGCCGGGCTACTAAAACCAAGATCGAATTGGATCAGGATTATATTGATGAGCGTCTGCCTGTGGCAGGTAAAGAGATGATCTACCGCCAGGTCGAAAACAGCTTTACGCAGCCAAACGCCGCCATGAATATTCAGATGTTAGAGTGGGCGCTGGAGGTGACGAAAGACTCAAAAGGCGATCTGCTTGAGTTGTATTGCGGCAACGGCAATTTTTCTTTAGCGCTGGCGCGCAATTTTAACCGCGTGCTGGCAACCGAAATCGCCAAACCGTCCGTCGCTGCCGCACAGTACAATATTGCCGCTAATCATATTGATAATGTGCAAATTATTCGCATGGCGGCGGAAGAGTTTACCCAGGCGATGAACGGCGTTCGTGAGTTTAACCGCCTGCAGGGGATCGACCTGAAGCGCTATCAGTGCGAAACCATTTTTGTCGATCCGCCGCGCAGCGGTCTGGACAGCGAAACGGAAAAAATGGTGCAGGCTTATCCACGTATTCTGTACATTTCCTGCAATCCGGAAACGTTGTGCAAAAACCTGGAAACGTTCAGCCAGACGCACACGGTGTCTCGCCTGGCGCTATTCGATCAGTTCCCGTATACGCATCATATGGAATGCGGGGTATTACTCACCGCAAGGTAAAATGTACGTCGGATGGCCGGTTATACCGCCATCCGGCATTCGCACACTATTCCGCGGTGTCCTGCTTGCGGTTACGCAGTTTAAAGCCAATCCAGAATACCAGAATCACCGACAGCACCGCCGGGAAGAAATTAGAGCCAATATCCGGATATTCTGCACGCACGACGGTGCTATACAGTAAAACGCCAAGAATGAAACAAGCGGCGGCCAACCCCGGCAAACCTACCGGCATAGTACGATTTTGGTAGCGCTGATGCAGGCAATATACCGTCAGCACCAGCGAGATAACCGGGAATACGGAGAACGGCACAATAGCGCTAAACAGCGCCGCGAATGTGCCGTTAATCGATAAGCCAGCGATGAGCGCCAGCAACAGCGTACCTTTATCTTGACCTGACTGTTTCATTACTCGTCCTTCACGTTATTCGGAATGATGTGCTATTTTCTCTTGCTCACGGCGATACCAGTAATACGCCCCTTTCGCAATCATGCGCAGTTGCAATACCAGCCGCTCTTCTAATTGCCGACGCTGTTCAGCGCCGATGTCCAACGCCTCTGCGCCCGCGCTAAAGACAATAGTCACCATCGCTTCGGCCTGGGCTTCAGTAAACGCGCGCGGCATATGGTTTTCGAGTTCCAGATAGTCGGCAAGTTCCGCAATAAAATGCTGAATCTCCCGCGCGACGGCGGCACGAAACGCCGCTGAAGTGCCGGAACGTTCGCGCAACAACAGACGGAAGGCGTTGGGATTGTTGCCGATAAACTCCATAAATGTGGAGACCGACGTGCGAATGACGCTGCCGCCTTTCGCGATGCGCTGCCGCGCCTGACGCATCAACTGACGCAGCATCAGACCGCTTTCATCCACCATCGTCAGACCGAGTTCATCGACATCGCGAAAATGACGGTAAAACGACGTTGGCGCAATGCCCGCTTCACGCGCCACCTCACGCAAACTCAGGCTGGCAAAACTCCGCTCAGCGCTCAGTTGGCTGAATGCGGCTTCCACCAGCGAACGCCGGGTTTTTTCTTTTTGTTGCGCTCTAACACCCATCACAATGTCTGAATCCTTCCATATGCCTTATTCGGCACTATACCAGAGAATAAAAGTAACGGGTTCACACTGGATTGTGAATGATTGTTTACAGACAGTTTGTGCTCCGGCTTCGCAAAAAAGCACAACGATAATTGGGTTAAAGCTGGGCAAATGTTATCATCGTGTTTATTTTATGTATAAAAACAGGTGAGTAATACCATGCCACATTCCTGGGATTATGATGCAGTCGTCATAGGGTCAGGCCCCGGCGGTGAAGGCGCTGCAATGGGTCTGGTTAAGCAAGGAGCACGCGTCGCGGTGATTGAGCGTTATCATAACGTTGGCGGCGGATGTACCCACTGGGGCACCATTCCATCCAAAGCCCTTCGCCACGCCGTCAGCCGCATTATTGAATTTAATCAAAACCCGCTCTATAGCGACCACTCCCGTCTTCTTCGTTCTTCATTCGCCGATATCCTTAATCATGCCGATAACGTGATTAATCAACAAACGCGTATGCGTCAGGGGTTTTATGAGCGTAACCACTGTGAAATCTTGCAGGGCAACGCCCATTTTATTGACGAACATACCCTGGCGCTGGAATGCCATGACGGCACGGTTGAAACCCTGACGGCAGAAAAATTTGTTATTGCCTGTGGTTCGCGTCCTTACCATCCCAATGATGTGGATTTCTCGCATCCGCGCATTTATGACAGCGACTCAATCCTGAGTCTCCACCATGAACCGCGCCACGTTATTATTTACGGCGCCGGCGTTATCGGCTGCGAATATGCGTCCATCTTCCGCGGTATGGATGTGAAAGTGGATCTGATCAACACCCGCGATCGCCTGCTGGCCTTTCTCGATCAGGAGATGTCCGACTCTCTCTCTTACCATTTCTGGAATAGCGGCGTGGTTATTCGCCACAATGAAGAGTATGAGAAAATCGAAGGCTGCGATGATGGCGTCATCATGCACCTGAAATCCGGTAAAAAACTGAAGGCTGACTGCCTGCTCTATGCTAATGGCCGTACCGGTAACACCGATTCGCTGGCGCTGGAGAATATTGGTCTGGAAACAGACAGCCGTGGACAGCTCAAAGTCAACAGTATGTACCAGACCGCCCTGCCGCACGTCTATGCGGTGGGCGACGTGATTGGCTATCCCAGTCTGGCCTCCGCCGCCTACGATCAGGGGCGTATTGCAGCGCAGGCGCTGGTGAAAGGCGAAGCGACCGCGCATCTTATCGAAGATATCCCCACCGGGATTTATACCATTCCGGAAATCAGTTCTGTCGGCAAAACCGAGCAGCAGTTAACGGCAATGAAAGTGCCTTACGAAGTGGGCCGCGCGCAGTTTAAGCATCTGGCGCGAGCGCAAATCGTCGGCATGAACGTCGGCACGCTAAAAATTCTCTTCCACCGCGAAACCAAAGAAATTCTGGGGATTCACTGCTTTGGCGAACGCGCCGCCGAAATTATTCATATCGGCCAGGCGATCATGGAGCAGAAAGGTGGCGGTAACACCATCGAATACTTCGTTAACACCACCTTTAACTACCCAACCATGGCGGAAGCTTATCGGGTTGCGGCGTTGAACGGCTTAAACCGCCTGTTTTAACGCCTTGTCGAAATGGCCATCCATTGCGCCACGGATGGCCTCTGCCAGTTGCTCATAACGGCTACGCAGCGGCGATCCAGGGCGATAAACCAGCCCCACGGTACGACGCGGCTCCGGCTTAATGCATGGCAGATAAACCACGCCGTCGCGCTTACGCTCCTGCGGTACGGCCAGCGCGGGGAGTAGTGTAATACCACTGCCCGCCGCCACCATGTTGCGCAGCGTTTCCAGACTGGTTGCCCGGAAATGGGTATCTTCATCCGCTCCCGCTTCAAAACAGAACCCCATCGCCTGATCGCGCAGACAGTGGCCATCTTCCAGCATCAGCAATTTCTCGCCCGCCAGGTCGGACATCGGCACGCGATCGCGATTCGCCCACGGATGATCCTCATAAATAGCCAGCATCATGGGCTCATCAAACAGCGGCACTTCGATAAACGCCTCGCTCTCTTTCACCAGCGCCAGAATAGCGCAGTCAAGCTTGCCGCTATCGAGTTGCGCTAACAACTGATGCGTTTGCGCCTCATGCAGATACATTTCCAGCTTCGGGAAAGTCTGGTGCAACATTGGAATGATAAGCGGCAGCAAATAGGGACCAATCGTTGGGATTAAACCAATATGCAGCGGGCCGGACATCGTCTCGCCTTGTTGGCTTGCCATCTCCTTGAGCACCTTGACCTCACGCAGTACGGTACGCGCCTGATCCACCAGCAGTAAGCCCGCCTGGGTAAACAGCACCTTACGGCTCGTACGCTCCAGCAGCATAACGCCCAGCTCATCTTCCAGCTTACGTATTTGCCCACTAAGGGTTGGCTGGCTGACGTGACAGGAGTCCGCCGCTCGCCGGAAATGGCGATGTTCGGCTAACGCCACCAGATATTCAAGATCACGAATATTCATTATTCATCCTCCGTCGCCACGATAGTTCATGGCGATAGGTAGCATAGCAATGAACGATTATCCCTATCAACCTTTCTGATTAATAATACATCACAGAACGGAGCGGTTTCTCGTTTAACCCTTGAAGACACCGCCCGTTTAGAGGGTATCTCTCGAACCCGAAATAACTAAAGCCAACGTGAACTTTTGCGGACCTCTGGTCCGCTTTTTTTTTGCGTAAAAAAGCCCGGCGTCGCTGATGCTCGGCCGGGCAGTATTACCTGATGGCGCTACGCTTATAAGGCCTACAACGCGAGGCGCGCCCTGGCATCGTCGATGGCCTGCGCCACCTGTTGTGGAGAAACGCCGCCTTTTGCCGCCCGTTTATCCAGACACGACTGCAAAGACAATATCGGATACACATCGTCGCCAATCACGCGGCTGAATTTCTGTAAATCGGCCAGCGGCAACGCTTCCAGCGGCTTACCCTGGCGAATAGCTTCTACCACCGCTTCGCCGACAATATGGTGCGCTTCGCGGAACGGCACGCCTTTCGCGACCAGGTAATCCGCCAGCTCCGTGGCGTTGGCATACCCCTGTTGCGCCGCGTCCTGACAACGTGGGCGTTTCACCTGAATACCGTCCAGCACCAACGCCGCCATATGCAGGCAGTCAAGCCAGGTATCGAGCGCATCGAACAGCCCTTCTTTGTCTTCCTGCATATCTTTGTTATACGCCAGCGGCAGACCTTTTAAAGTCATCATCATGCCGGTTAGCGCCCCTTGTACGCGACCGCACTTACCGCGAATCAGCTCCAGCGCGTCCGGGTTTTTCTTCTGCGGCATTAACGATGAACCGGAAGTCACGCGGTCAGAAAGCTCTACAAAGCCCGCTTCACCAGAATTAAAGAAAATCAGATCTTCCGCGAAGCGTGACAGATGCACCATGCCGATAGCCGCATCAGAAAGCAGTTCCAGTACGTGGTCACGATCGGACACGCTGTCCAGGCTGTTGCGGGTCGCAGACGTAAAGCCCAGCCAGCCTGCCAATTGTTCACGGTCAATTTCATAGGCCGTTCCCGCCAACGCGCCGCAACCTAGCGGACTCACGTCCAGACGTTTAAGCGTGTCCTGCAGGCGGCTTTCATCGCGCGCCAGCATTTCGACATACGCGAGACACCAGTGGGCGAAAGTCACCGGCTGCGCGCGTTGCAGATGGGTATATCCCGGCATTACCGCGTCCTGGTTCGCCTGCGCGGTTTCCACCAGCGCGCTCTGTAGCTGGCGGTTAGCGGTAAGCAGTTCCCTCACCGTCTCTTTGCACCACAGTTTCAGGTCCGTCGCCACCTGATCGTTACGGCTGCGTCCGGTGTGCAGCTTTTTACCCAACTGACCCACTTTGTCGATGAGCTTACCTTCCACCCAGCTATGGATATCTTCCGCATCGCTTTGCAGGATTTGCTGCGGATTCGCGCGAACCTCTTCCAGCAGCACGTTCAGCGCTTCTTCCAACTGTCGTTGCTCATCGGCAGTCAGTACGCCTACCGTGACCAATGCTTTGGACCAGGCCACAGAACCGACAATATCCTGCTCCGCCAGACGGTAATCGAAGCGCAACGAATCATTGAATTGTTTAAACCGCTGGTCTGCCGCCTGTGTAAAACGCCCACCCCAAAGTGCCATAATAGACTTCCTTAAATTCTTCGAATTTCACTGCCGGATGGCGCTACGCTTATCCGGCCTATAATTTCTGTTCACGTAGGCCCGATAAGGCGCAGCCGCCATCGGGCGAACAAATAGTTAAGCCAGAATACGCGTGCCAATCGGCGTGCCGTTAAACAGCGCCGGCAGTTGCTCCGCATGACGCCAGGAAGCGATATCCACAGGGCGACCCAGCGCCCGCGCAGCATCGAGGGCCGCATTCACTTTCACAATCATCCCGTCGGTAATAATGCCCTGGTCGATAAGCTGCTCGGCTTTGGACGCCGTCATTTCGGCGATACGCTGGCCTTTGCCGTCCAGAATACCGCTCACGTCAGAAAGCAGGATCAGATCGGCCCCCAGCGTCGCCGCCAGCGCGGTTGCCGCCTGATCGGCGTTGACGTTCATCAGTTGGCCGTCGTCTGTTACGCCAATGGAGCTGACCACCGGCAGAAAGCCATTTTCCAGCAGCATGTTAATCAGCTTCGGCGACCCCGGCTGTGCCAGCCCGACGTGGCCTAAAGCTTCATCGAGTTGGGTCACTTTTACGCTGTCGCCATCGCCCAGAAACAGACCAACAGAGGCGATATGGTGTTTCTTCGCCCAGGCCAGCAGAGTTTTGTTAGCGGTTCCCGCCAGCGCGCCGGTAATGATGCCAATCTGATCGGCAGGCGTCACGCGCAGGCCGTCTTTCTTTTTCACTGGCAAATTAAGCCCTTTCATCAGCTCATCCACCACGCAACCGCCGCCGTGAACAATCACCAGCGGACGCTGATGGGACTCACGATAGTTGACCAGCGCGGTAAAAAGACGTTCCAGAGCCTCTTCGCTATCCAGTAATACGCCACCCAGCTTGATAATTAATGGATTCATCATTTCACCCTTAAATAAGAGACTGCGTTTCAGCGAAGCCAAAACGAATATTAGCGCACTGCACCGCCTGCGCCGCTGCGCCTTTCAACAAGTTGTCTTCGGTTGCCACCACAATCAGATGTTCGCCCTGGACGGCAAAACCAATATCGCAGAACGGCAGCCCGACGACGTTCTTTAACGCCGGAACGCCTTTGTCATACAGGCGCACCAGCGGTTTGTCGCCATAGGCTTTTTGCAACACGTCGGCGACCTGCGCATGGGTTACTCCCGCTTTCAGGCGGCAGGTAATGGTTTCCAGAATCCCGCGCGGAAAATTCCCCAGATGCGGGGTGAAGATGACCTCCGCGCCCAGATGGACGGCGATTTCCGGCTGATGACGATGCGTAAACACACCATACGGTTGCAAACTCACTTCACAGAAACTGTTCGATATTGCCGCTTTGCGCCCCGCGCCGCTCACCCCGCTGGTGGCATTAATTACCGGCCACTGCGTCAGATCCAGAAGCCCGCCGTCAATCAGCGGTTTTAGCGACAACTGCGCTGCGGTTGGATAGCAACCAGGAACCGCAATCAGATTCGCCGTGTTCAGTTTATCGGCATTCCACTCCGCCAGACCGTACACCGCCTGCTCCAACAGCTCAGGATACTGATGAGTAAATCCGTAGTACTTTTCATAGAAGGCGCGATCGTTTACCCGAAACGCGCCGGAAAGATCGAATACGACGCATCCGGCCTGTAAAAATTGCGGCGCCAGATCGTGGCTCACTTCATGCGCTGTCGCCAGGAACACCACATCAACATCTGCACTAAAATCACGTACATCCGACATCGGTTGCAATGGCAGGTCGACAATCCCTTTTAACTGCGGATGTAAATCAGAAATTAACTTTCCTGCATCATTGCTTTGCGCTGAGACGGTCAAAGCGGTTATGGTCATATGTGGGTGGCGATTTACGTAGCTTACAAGCTCTGCGCCCGCATAACCGCTAGCGCCTACAATCAGCGTATTCAACATCGGGTTCCTTTATGCTCAACGTTAATGTATTTTTATTCATAATTAATGCATGAATATTGATACTATCATGACCTGAGGTGTGTCAACAATGAAAAACGTTTTACCGCCATTTATCGAGATTTACCGCGCTCTGATTGCCACACCGTCGATAAGCGCAACCGAAGAATCCCTCGATCAAAGTAATGCGTCTTTAATCACTTTGCTTGCAGGCTGGTTCAGCGATCTTGGTTTCAACGTAGAGGTTCAACCGGTTCCAGGAACGCGAAACAAATTTAATATGCTCGCCAGCACCGGACATGGCGCGGGCGGTTTGCTGCTGACCGGCCATACCGACACGGTTCCCTTTGATGACGGACGCTGGACGCGCGACCCGTTCACGCTGACCGAGCACGACAATAAGCTCTATGGTCTGGGCACTGCGGATATGAAAGGCTTCTTCGCTTTTATTCTGGACGCGCTACGTGACGTTGACGTCACAAAGTTGAAAAAGCCGCTCTACATTCTGGCGACCGCCGATGAAGAGACCAGCATGGCGGGGGCGCGTTATTTTTCCGAAACCACGGCATTACGTCCGGACTGCGCGATCATTGGCGAACCGACGTCGTTGCAACCGATACGCGCGCACAAAGGGCATATCTCTAATGTCGTTCGCGTCCTGGGGCAGTCCGGTCATTCCAGCGACCCGGCGCGTGGGGTTAACGCCATTGAACTGATGCACGATGCGATTGGCCATATCATGCAACTGCGTGACTCGCTGAAAGCGCGGTATCACTACGAGGCGTTTACCGTTCCGTATCCAACGCTGAATCTGGGCCATATCCACGGCGGCGATGCCTCAAACCGTATCTGCGCCTGCTGCGAATTGCATATGGATATTCGTCCACTGCCGGGCATGACGTTAAACGACCTTAATGGACTGCTTAACGACGCGCTGGCCCCGGTAAGCGAACGCTGGCCGGGCCGCCTGACGGTGGCGGAATTACATCCGCCGATTCCAGGTTACGAGTGTCCACCGGACCACCAGCTGGTTGAAGTAGTAGAAAAACTGTTGGGAACAAAAACCGACGTGGTGAACTACTGTACTGAAGCGCCGTTTATGCAGACATTATGCCCAACGCTGGTGCTTGGTCCGGGCTCAATTAATCAGGCGCATCAGCCGGATGAATATCTCGAAACGCGTTTTATTAAGCCAACCCGGGAATTGATTACCCAGGTAGTACATCATTTTTGCTGGCATTAATGCATATTGCCCGGTGACACGATGTTTACCGGGCCTCCCCCGTCTTGTAGGCCGGATAAGCGCAGCGCCATCCGGCATCTCTACGCCACATGTTCATAAGCATTTCTTATTTGGCACGATGCGAATTAACTTTAATAAATTACCGCCATTTTTTCGTTTGCTGAACCGATTTCGCAGTAATTGACGCCACGGGTTTTACGTGGCTTTATAAAAGACGGCTAAAAAGCAAAGTCCGAAAAATCTCACGTCACAGCAAGGCGGCAAACGAGCCCATTCCGCAGAACTGGCATACGGGCGAGCGCAGCCACTGCCGCTGTGGCATGAAAGAGACAGGGCAATTACATTAAAGATGGGGTGTCTGGGGTCATATGAACGAACAATATTCCGCGTTGCGTAGTAATGTCAGTATGCTCGGCAAGGTGCTGGGAGAAACCATCAAGGATGCGCTGGGAGAACACATTCTTGATCGCGTAGAAACAATCCGTAAGCTATCCAAATCTTCACGCGCCGGCAATGAAGCTAATCGCCAGGAGCTGCTCACCACGCTACAAAACTTGTCTAATGACGAGCTGCTGCCAGTTGCGCGCGCGTTTAGTCAGTTCCTGAACCTGGCCAATACTGCCGAGCAATACCACAGCATTTCGCCAAAAGGCGAAGCCGCCAGCAACCCGGAAGTGATTGCCCGCACTCTGCGCAAACTGAAAAACCAACCGGACCTCAACGACGCAACCATCAAAAAAGCGGTAGAGTCGCTGTCTCTGGAGTTGGTGTTAACCGCCCATCCGACAGAAATTACCCGCCGTACGCTTATTCACAAGATGGGTGAAATCAATAACTGTCTGAAACAGCTTGATAATACCGATATCGCCGACTACGAACGCCACCAGGTAATGCGTCGCCTGCGCCAGTTGATTGCCCAATCCTGGCATACGGATGAGATCCGCAAGCAGCGCCCAAGCCCGGTGGATGAAGCCAAATGGGGCTTCGCCGTGGTTGAGAACAGCCTGTGGCAGGGCGTACCTAACTATCTGCGTGAACTGAACGAACAGCTGGAAGAAAATCTCGGCTACAAATTGCCGGTGGATTTTGTGCCGGTACGTTTTACCTCCTGGATGGGCGGCGACCGTGACGGCAACCCGAACGTGACGGCGGATATCACCCGCCACGTGCTCCTGTTAAGCCGCTGGAAAGCCACCGATCTGTTCCTGAAAGACATTCATGTTCTGGTATCAGAACTGTCGATGGTCGACGCCACGCCGGAGCTGCTGGCGTTAGTGGGCGAAGAAGGCGCGTCTGAACCGTATCGCTACCTGATGAAAAAATTGCGCGCCCGTCTGATGGCGACCCAGTCCTGGCTGGAAGCGCGTCTGAAAGGCGAGAAACTGCCCAAACCGGATGGCCTGCTGACGCAAAACGAGCAGCTCTGGGAACCTCTGTACGCCTGCTACCAGTCGTTACAGGCCTGCGGCATGGGCATTATCGCCAACGGCGAGTTACTCGACACGCTCCGCCGCGTGAAGTGTTTCGGCGTACCGCTGGTGCGTATTGATATCCGTCAGGAGAGCACCCGCCATACCGAAGCGCTGGGCGAAATTACCCGCTACCTTGGTATTGGCGACTACGAAAGCTGGTCAGAAGCCGACAAGCAGGCCTTCCTGATCCGCGAGCTGAACTCCAAACGTCCGCTGCTGCCGCGTAACTGGGAGCCGAGCAACGATACCCGCGAAGTGCTTGAAACCTGCAAGGTTATTGCCGAAGCGCCAAAAGGGTCGATCGCCGCCTACGTAATTTCAATGGCGAAAACGCCGTCTGATGTGCTGGCTGTGCATCTGCTGCTGAAAGAGGCAGGTATCGGCTTTGCCATGCCGGTCGCGCCGCTGTTTGAAACCCTCGACGACCTGAACAACGCCGACGACGTAATGACCCAGTTGTTGAATATCGACTGGTATCGCGGGCTGATTCAGGGTAAGCAGATGGTCATGATCGGCTACTCCGACTCGGCGAAAGACGCCGGCGTTATGGCCGCGTCATGGGCGCAGTATCAGGCGCAGGACGCCCTGATCAAAACTTGTGAAAAAGCCGGCATCGAGCTCACCCTCTTCCACGGCCGCGGCGGCTCTATTGGCCGTGGCGGCGCGCCAGCCCACGCGGCGCTGCTTTCGCAACCGCCAGGCAGTCTGAAAGGCGGTCTGCGCGTGACCGAGCAGGGCGAGATGATCCGCTTCAAATACGGCCTGCCGGAAGTCACCGTCAGCAGCCTCTCGCTTTACACCAGCGCAATTCTGGAAGCAAACCTGCTGCCGCCGCCGGAACCGAAAGACAGCTGGCGTCATATTATGGATGAGCTTTCCGTCATCTCCTGTGAAACCTACCGCGGCTACGTGCGCGAAAATAAAGACTTTGTACCGTACTTCCGCTCCGCGACGCCGGAGCAAGAGCTGGGCAAATTGCCGCTCGGCTCACGTCCGGCGAAACGTCGTCCAACTGGCGGCGTCGAATCGCTGCGCGCGATTCCGTGGATCTTCGCCTGGACGCAAAACCGCCTGATGCTGCCAGCCTGGCTGGGCGCGGGTACTGCGCTGCAAAAAGTGGTGGAAGACGGTAAACAAAGCGAACTGGAAGCCATGTGCCGCGACTGGCCGTTCTTCTCCACGCGTCTTGGAATGCTGGAAATGGTATTCTCGAAAGCCGACCTGTGGCTGGCCGACTATTACGATCAGCGTCTGGTGGCGAAAACGCTATGGCCGCTGGGCAAAGAGCTACGAGACCTGCTGGAAGAAGACATTAAAGTGGTGCTGGCGATTGCCAACGATTCGCACCTGATGGCCGACTTACCGTGGATTGCGGAGTCCATTCAGTTAAGAAACGTTTATACCGATCCATTAAACGTGTTGCAGGCCGAATTGCTGTATCGTTCCCGTCTGACTGAAGAGCAGGGCAAATCGCCCGATCCTCGCGTCGAACAGGCGTTGATGGTCACGATTGCGGGCGTCGCCGCCGGTATGCGCAACACCGGCTAACGCCAAAAGAAAGCCGCCCTCACGCAGTTATGTGGGGGCGGCATGAAATACTGCTGTCATCCTCGTCATTTTTTCAATATATTCCTGTCTGCATTTTATGCATTTGTAAATCTTTCTTAGCAAAACGTGCGGCATAAAGCAGGTTTGCTTCAGATTCTTTTAAGGTTCAGGCGTTACGTTTGGCGCTACGATTAAAGACAGGCTCTCATTATGCAATCCACATTACTCCAGACTAAACCCGCGTTTAGCTGGAAAGCCCTGGGCTGGGCACTGCTCTACTTTTGGTTCTTTTCCACCCTCCTGCAGGCCATTATTTATCTCACCGGATACAGTGGGACAAACGGTCTGCGGGATTCGCTACTGTACAGCTCACTGTGGCTGATCCCGGTCTTTCTGTTTCCAGGCCGCATCCGGGTTATTGCTGCCGTTATTGGCGTCGTACTTTGGGCCGCCTCGCTGGCGGCGCTGAGCTATTACGTAATCTACGGGCAGGAGTTCTCGCAAAGCGTGCTGTTTGTGATGTTTGAAACCAACGCCAATGAAGCCAGCGAATATTTAAGCCAATATTTCAGTCTGAAAATTGTTCTTGTCGCCCTGGCTTATACGGTAGCGGCGATTCTGCTGTGGACACGTCTGCGCCCGGTTTATATTCCATCGCCCTGGCGCTATCTGGTGTCGTTTGCCCTGCTGTACGGGCTGATCCTCCATCCCATCGCGATGAATACCTTTATCAAGCATAAGTCGATGGAGAAAACGCTGGATAGCCTGGCGTCACGAATGGAACCCGCCGCGCCGTGGCAATTTATTACTGGCTACTATCAGTACCGTTTACAGCTCGCTTCGCTGAATAAACTGCTGAATGAAAACGATGCCCTGCCGCCGCTGGCTAACTTCCAGGACCACTCCGGCGATGCGCCGCGCACGCTGGTACTGGTGATTGGCGAATCGACCCAGCGTGGCCGTATGAGTCTGTACGGTTATCCGCGCGAAACCACGCCGGAACTGGACGCACTGCATAAAACCGACCCCGGGCTGACCGTGTTTAATAACGTGGTAACTTCGCGACCGTACACCATTGAGATTCTGCAACAGGCGCTAACGTTCGCGGACGAAAAGAACCCGGACTGGTATCTGACGAAGCCATCGCTGATGAATATGATGAAACAGGCCGGGTATAAAACCTTCTGGATCACTAACCAGCAGACGATGACGGCGCGTAATACCATGCTGACCGTGTTCTCTAAGCAGACTGATAAGCAGTTCTATATGAACCAGCAGCGCACTCAAAGCGCACGCGAATATGACAGCAACGTGCTGGCGCCGTTTAAAGCGGTGTTAGCCGACCCGGCGCCGAAAAAATTCATTATTGTGCATCTGCTGGGAACGCACATTAAATACAAGTTCCGCTATCCAGAAAACCAGGGCAAGTTTGATGGTAAAACCGACCATGTTCCGCCGGGATTAAGCAGCGACGAACTGGAGTCGTATAACGATTACGACAACGCGAATCTGTATAACGACTATGTTGTCGCCAGCCTGATTAAGGACTATAAAGCGACCGATCCGAACGGTTTCCTGCTCTACTTCTCCGATCACGGTGAAGAAGTGTATGACACGCCGCCGCATAAGACGCAGGGACGAAACGAAGATTCGCCAACCCGTCATATGTATACGGTGCCGTTCCTGCTGTGGACCTCAGAGAAATGGCAGGCGGCGCATCCGCGCGACTTCTCACAGGATGTCGATCGTAAGTACAGCAGTTCCGAGCTTATCCATACCTGGTCGGACTTAGCGGGCCTGACCTATGATGGTTACGACCCGACACGTTCCATCACCAACCCGCAGTTCAAAGAGACCACGCGCTGGATTGGCAACCCGTATAAGAAAAACGCGCTGATTGATTATGATACGTTGCCGTATGGCGATCAGGTCGGTAATCAATAGCCTGTATGCTGCCCGATAACGCTAACGCTTATCGGGCCTGGCGTGCTTCTCTCCCGTAGTCCGGATAAGGCGCAAAGCGCCGCTATCCGGCAATAATCGCTTGAGGACATCGGTTTTCGACGTTACTGTTTCCTCTGTTTGCGATCGGCAGGGGATTATCATGTATCACGACGTCAGCCACCTTCTCTCCCGTCTCATCAACGGTCCGCTGCCGCTGCGCCAGATTTATTTTGCCAGCGCCAGCGGCCCAGCGCCGGAACTGGCGTACCAGGTGGATTTTCCGCGGCTGGAGATTGTGCTGGAGGGCGAGCTTACTGACATGAGCATTACCGCCCCGCTCATTCCTTGCGATGTTCTCTACGTTCCGGCTGGCGGCTGGAACATCCCGCAGTGGCAAACGCCCGTCACCACCCTGAGCATTCTGTTTGGCAAACAGCAGTTAGGTTTCAGCGTAGTCCACTGGGATGGTCAGCAGCATCAAAACCTCACGAAACAGCACGTTGCGCGCCGCGGCCCGCGTATAGGCTCGTTCCTGTTACAAACGCTTAATGAGATGCAGATGCAGCCGCAAGAGCAGCAAACGGCCAGATTGATTGTCGCCAGCCTACTAAGCCATTGCCGCGATCTGCTCGGCAGCCAAATCCAGACCGCCTCCCGCAGCCGCGCGCTTTTTGAAGCCATTCGGGAGTATATTGATGAACGCTACGCCGCGCCGTTGACGCGCGAATCGGTAGCACAGGCGTTTTATATCTCGCCAAATTACCTCTCGCACCTGTTCCAGAAAACGGGGGCCATCGGCTTTAACGAATACCTGAACCATACGCGACTGGAACACGCCAAAACGTTGCTGAAGGGCTATGACCTGAAAGTGAAAGAGGTGGCGCACCGCTGCGGCTTTGTCGACAGTAACTATTTCTGCCGCCTGTTTCGCAAAAATACGGAACGCTCGCCGTCGGAGTATCGCCGCCAGTATCACAGCCAGCTAACGGAGAAATAATCCACACGCCAATAAAGAGAATACAGTAGATAAAACGCGCATTTACTGGATTATTGTAATATCAATGCAAAAACCTCACTCCCCCACATGGCATACAACAGCACGTTATACGTTAATCATTACCAACTTGTGAAGTAAATCACACTTTACCAAGAGCATCACATTTGTCCAGTTTTTGGCAGATTTGTCACATAGCGCATCCGGGACACGCTCCTTTATCCTGTCCATAACGAAAACTCACGAAGAGAAAGACTATGGAACTCTATCTGGATACCGCTAACGTAGCGGAAGTTGAACGTCTGGCGCGCATTTTCCCGATTGCCGGCGTCACCACCAATCCAAGCATTGTGGCAGCCAGCAAAGAATCTATCTGGGATGTGCTGCCCAGGCTGCAAAACGCCATCGGCGAAGAAGGCACTTTATTTGCGCAGACCATGAGCCGCGACGCGAAAGGGATGGTGGAAGAAGCCAAACGGCTGAATAACGCCATCCCCGGCATTGTGGTTAAAATTCCGGTGACCGCCGAAGGTCTTGCAGCGATTAAATTGCTGAAAAAAGAAGGCATCGTGACGCTGGGCACCGCCGTCTACAGCGCATCGCAGGGCCTGCTGGCGGCGCTGGCGGGCGCAAAATATGTCGCTCCCTACGTCAACCGCGTTGATGCGCAGGGCGGCGATGGCATTCGTATGGTTCAGGAGCTGCAAACGCTACTGGAACATCACGCTCCCGACAGCATGGTGCTGGCGGCCAGCTTTAAAACACCGCGGCAGGCGCTGGATTGCTTACTGGCAGGTTGCCAGGCGATTACCCTTCCTTTAGATGTAGCGCAACAAATGCTCAATACGCCTGCGGTAGAGTCAGCAATAGAGAAGTTTGAGCAAGACTGGAAAAACGCTTTTGGTAATCTGAACCTGTAGGGGAGAAATGTATGGATCGCATTATTCAGTCACCAGGTAAGTATATTCAGGGTGCAAACGTCATCGCGCGTCTTGGCGATTATTTAAAACCAATGGCGAACAACTGGCTGGTTGTGGGCGATAAATTCGTGCTGGGATTTGCCGAAGAGACGCTGCGCAAAAGCCTGACGGATGCCGGTTTGTCAGTAGAAATCGCCCCGTTTGGCGGCGAATGTTCGCAAAATGAGATCGACAGGCTGCGCGCCGTCGCCGAAAAAAGTCAGTGTGGCGCCGTACTGGGTATCGGCGGCGGTAAAACGCTGGATACCGCCAAAGCGCTGGCGCATTTTATGAACGTCCCGGTCGCTATCGCGCCGACCATCGCCTCTACCGACGCACCGTGCAGCGCGCTCTCGGTTATTTATACCGATGCCGGTGAGTTTGACCGTTATCTGTTGCTGCCGCATAACCCGAATATGGTCATTGTCGATACGCAGATAGTGGCGGGCGCGCCGGCGCGTCTGCTGGCAGCCGGTATCGGCGATGCACTGGCGACCTGGTTTGAAGCGCGCGCCTGCTCACGCAGCGGCGCCACCACAATGGCGGGCGGCAAGTGTACACAGGCCGCGCTGGCGCTGGCGGAGCTATGCTATAACACGCTGATCGAAGAAGGCGAAAAAGCCATGTTGGCCGCCGAACAGCACGTCGTCACGCCAGCGCTGGAGCGCGTCATCGAAGCCAACACCTACCTGAGCGGGGTCGGTTTTGAAAGCGGCGGTCTGGCCGCAGCGCACGCGATTCATAACGGTTTAACGGCGATTCCGGATGCGCACCACTATTATCACGGTGAGAAGGTCGCTTTCGGTACGCTGACGCAACTGGTGCTGGAAAACGCGCCGGTCGAAGAAATCGAAACCGTTGCGGCGCTGTGCCATTCCGTTGGCCTGCCGATTACGCTGGCGCAACTGGATATTAAACAGGATATCCCGGCCCAAATGCGCACCGTCGCGGAAGCCTCCTGCGCAGAAGGTGAAACTATTCATAACATGCCTGGCGGCGCAACGCCGGATGAAGTGTACGCCGCGCTGCTGGTCGCCGACCAGTACGGTCAACGCTTCTTGCAGGAATGGGAATAAGGTCGGCTTGCAATGAAAAATCCCCGCAATTGCGCGGGGATTTTTTTGCCCGGTGGGCATATGAGACGGTAGGCCGGATAAGCGTTAGCGTCATCCGGCATAAGATTTACAACAGATCGAAACGGTCCAGGTTCATCACTTTCACCCATGCCGCGACGAAGTCCTTCACAAACTTCTCGTGCGCATCGCTACACGCGTAAACTTCCGCCAGCGCGCGCAGTACGGAGTTGGAACCAAACACCAGATCGGCGCGGGTAGCCGTGTATTTCACCTCGCCAGTCAGACGATCCCGGCCTTCGAACAGCTCATTAGATTCGTCGGTCGGTTTCCACTCGTAACGCATATCCAGCAGATTAGCGAAGAAGTCTGTGCTGAGCACGCCCGGTCTGTCGGTAAAGACACCGTTCTGGCTGCCGTCAAAGTTGGTTCCCAGCACACGCATCCCGCCAACCAGTACCGTCATTTCCGGCGCGGTCAACGTTAACTGCTGCGCTTTATCAATCAACAGCGATTCGGTCGTCGACACATCCAGACGCGCACGATAGTTACGGAATCCATCGGCAATCGGTTCAAGCAGCGAGAACATCTCGATGTCGGTCTGATCCTGACGCGCATCCACCCGGCCCGGCGCAAAAGGTACGCTGATGCTGACACCCGCAGCAGCGGCCGCCTGCTCGATACCGACCACGCCCGCCAGCACAATAATATCGGCCAGCGAAGCTTTATTCGTCGTTTTCTGGATCTCTTCTAATACCGGCAGAACGCGAGCCGCAACGGCGTTGACCTCCCAGTCGCGCTGAGGCGCTAATGCCAGACGCGCGCCGTTAGCGCCGCCACGCTTATCGCCGCCGCGGAAAGTAGACGCGGATGCCCAGGCAACCGAAACCATCTCGCTAATAGAAAGCCCGGATGCAGCGATCGCCGCTTTCAGGTTGATAATGTCTTCCTGCGTTGGCTGATAGAGCGGTTGCGGCAACGGGTCCTGCCAGATCAGATCTTCTTTCGGCACTTCCGGTCCGATGTAACGCGCTTTTGGTCCCATATCTCTGTGCGTCAGTTTGAACCAGGCACGAGCAAAGGCTTCATTAAAGGCCTGCGGATCGTTAAGGAAACGACGGGAAATCTTCTCGAACTCCGGATCAAAACGCAGCGTCAGGTCGGTGACCAGCATGGTTGGCTTACGTTTTTTCGACGGATCGAACGGGTCCGGGATGATGTCCGGCGCGTCTACCGCTTCAAACTGGATAGCGCCAGCCGGACTACGGGTTTGTACCCACTCATATTTGAACAGGTTCTCGAAGAAATAGTTGCTCCACTGGGTCGGCGTCTGCGTCCAGACCACTTCCAGCCCGGAGGTGATAGCATCCGCGCCAACGCCGCTACCATAGCTGCTGGCCCAACCTAAGCCCTGCGCTTCAATCGGCGCGGCTTCCGGATCGGCCCCTACATGGGATGCCGCTGCCGCGCCGTGGGTTTTACCGAGGGTATGCCCGCCAGCGATCAACGCCACGGTCTCTTCGTCGTTCATCCCCATATTGCCAAAGGTAGCGCGAATAGCGGCGGCGGCAGAAAGTGGTTCGCCGCTGTGATCCGGCCCTTCCGGGTTAACGTAGATAAGGCCCATCTCGGTCGCGCCCAGCGGCGCTTTTGCCAGCGCTTCAGGGTGTCGGTGAGTCAACCAGGCTTTTTCATCGCCCCAGTTCACATCCAGATCCGGTTCCCAGACATCTTCACGCCCGGCGCCGAAACCGAAGGTACGGAAGCCGGAGTTTTCCAGCGCCACGTTACCCGCCAGAATAAACAGGTCGGCCCAGGAAATTTTCTGGCCATATTTCTGCTTAATCGGCCACAACAAACGACGCGCCTTATCCAGGCTGACGTTATCCGGCCAGGAGTTAAGCGGCGCAAAACGCTGTTGACCACGACCCGCGCCGCCACGACCATCAATAGAACGGTAGGTGCCAGCGCCATGCCAGGCCATACGAATAAACAAACCGACATAGCTGCCCCAGTCGGCGGGCCACCACGGTTGTGAATCGGTCAGCAGCGCCTTGAGATCCCCTTTCAGGGCGGAGTAGTCTAACTTGCTAAACTCTTTGCGGTAGTCAAAGTCTTCACCCAACGGGTTAGAACGGTTGGAATGTTGATTCAAAAGATCCACACGAAGCTGGTTCGGCCACCAGTCGCGGCTGGCTGTCCCTGCGCCTGCGCTTCGGTCATGCCCCCCCTGATGGAAAGGACATTTTCCAGTGGATAACGTGTTATGGGTATCGTCGGTCGTGCTCATATCTCAGCTCCCTTTTAAAGTGTTACCGTTACGATATACACCAGGAGCAAATAGATATAGTTGAATTAATCCACAGATTCGATAGCTAATACCTTTTATATTTTTAGTTACAGAGATGTAGATCAATATGAGGTGTAATAAAGCTCCCGGCAGGGAGCTGGAGATTATAAACCGGGTCTTACGCCCAGCGTGTGGCAAATGGCATAACTCATTTCCGCACGATTCAACGTGTAGAAGTGGAAATCCTTCACTCCTTCGCGGCTTAAAATTTTCACCATGTCCATCGCAATGTTAGCGCCCACCAGCTTGCGGGTTTCTGCGTCATCATCCAGCCCCTCAAACATCAGTGACATCCAGGACGGAATGCGGACATTGGTCATATCGGCAAATTTTTTCGCCTGTTTAAAATTAGACACCGGTAAAATGCCGGGAATAATTTCTACGTCGATACCGGCGGAAACACAGCGGTCACGAAAACGCAGATAGCTTTCCACATCGAAGAAAAATTGGGTTATCGCGCGGTTAGCGCCAGCATCCACTTTACGCTTCAGATTAAGCAGATCGGCCTGCGCGCTTTTCGCTTCCGGATGTACCTCCGGATAGGCCGCTACTGAAATATCGAAATCGGCCACCTCTTTGAGCAAACCAACCAGATCGGCGGCGTACATCTCCGGCTTACCGCTGCCCGGCGGCAAATCGCCGCGCAAAGCAACAATGTGGCGGATACCGTTATTCCAGTAGTCGCGGGCGATGGTGCGCAGCTCATCGCGCGTGGCGTCAATACAGGTAAGGTGCGGCGCGGCCTCAAGCCCAGTACGCTCTTTAATGCCTTTAATAACGCTATGAGTGCGGTCACGTTCTCCAGAGTTGGCGCCATACGTTACCGAAACAAACTTCGGTTTCAGACTGCTCAGGCGATCGATGGAGTTCCACAGGGTTTGCTCCATTTCACTGGTGCGCGGCGGGAAAAATTCAAACGAAACGTTAATCTGACCCTGTACTTCCGCCAGGCTCTGATTCAGGGCTTCCCGCTGGTTGGCGTGAAAAAAGCTCATACCTTACCTCATCAATCGCATGTTATTATTTGTTGTGTTGTAAACATCTATCCGTTTAGACGTCCAGATGTAAAAATGACGGAAAAGCAGAAGGACGTCAACTGAAAAATCACGCCAAAGAATGAGGAATATTCAGCAAAGTTGAATTTTCTTCATGTCACGCCGCGACACTGAACGCGCCGCGGCAGGGGAAATTACTTCTTCACATCCGCAACGCGCATCCCTTTGAGCTGCTCATCCGTGATGGTGTTGCCCGCCTTAAAGTAATCAACTATCGCATTCGACACATAGTAGCCGCCGGAGGTATTCCGCGCCTGGCCTTCCGTGAACGCCGCAAAACCATCGCCGCCGTCGGCAAGGAAGCTGTTGGTGGCGATGTGATAAACCGCCGCATCGTCAATCGGTTTGCCATTGAGCGTCAGCACGGTAACCCGCTGGCCGAGAGGTTTGCTGCTGTCATACTTCATCTCCAGCCCTTTAGACACCTGCAATACGCCGTTGCTTAATCCGGCGCCATGCTCCATCAGGCTGCGCAATTGTTTACCGGTTAAATCCATCGTGACCAGTTCATTAGGGAACGGGAAGGTACTGATTACCGCACCCATCGTCACCGCGCCAGCCGGGATTTCGTTGCGGATACCGCCAGAGTTAGTAAGCGCTAACTGGGTGTCTTTCCCCGCCGTAAAAAGCAGCGCATCCGCCGCCAGGTTCCCCAGCGACGACGATTCGCCATACGCGCGGGTCAGCTCAACCGGCGACTGGGCCACCGTTTGCTGCACGACTTTATCGAGCTTTTTGTTCCAGCCGTCGATCACCTGTTTCGTTTGCGGATCGGGCTTCCACTCATCAGCAAAAATGGTCTTCAGCTCGAAGTTCTTCACCGTAAAGTGGTGTGGTTTCTCTTTGTAATCCAGCACCAGTTTACCCACATCAATACCGCCGCTGTCCGTTGAGAGGATCAGCGTATTACCGACTTTAATCGGTTCCGGCGTACCGACATGCGCGTGGCCGGTAATCAAAATATCCAGCCCTTTTACCTGACTTGCGGTCTGAATATCTTTATCCAGCGCGCGTCGCACATCGGTATTTCCCATGCTGGACTGGCGGGCCGGGGTGCCTTCGTGAATCAGCGCGACGGTCAGATCGACTTTACCTTTAAGTTCATCAATGTAACGTTGCAGCCACTTAATCTCATCGCGTGCCTCAATGCCCACGCGCGTCGCGGCGGATACCGTATCATTAAAAGCAAAGACACCATGTAAGCCGATTACGCCAACCTTGACGCCATCTTTTTCAACAATGGTGTACGGCTTATCCCAGAAGGATTTACTGCTGTCCTCATAAAAAATATTGCCCTGCACGATAGGGAATTTTGCCCGGCTAAGTTGCAACAATGTATTGTCCCAGCCATGATCGAACTCATGATTACCGATAGTGGCAGCGTCATACTGCATGGTATTCAAAATATCGATAATCGCTTTACCCTTCGTCAGGCTGCTGATATACGGTCCGGTAAAGTAATCTCCGGCATCAAAAAACCACGTCGCCTTATTTTTGGCTTTTTCCTGCTTCACAAGCGTAGTGATATTGGCCCAGCCGCCAATATCGCGTTTACCGTCAGCAATCCACGGCACTTTATAAGGCTCTACGTGAGCATGAAGATCGTTGGTGTAAATAATGGTGACATCTTTGGCGCAGGCCCAGAACGGCAGCGTGAACAAAATACCGGCAGCAAGCAGTTTTACTTTCATAAATAAGTCCCTTTCAGTCATATAAAGATTCGCTACGTTACGTTCTGAAAGGTTTTTTTATGTGAGAGTCCTCACATCCGCCTACCGTTTTATGAAGGCAGAATCAACGACCTGCCAAAATCGTTGGTAAAATGTATGCCGCCTCTGTTCACCATTAATGCCTGCAAAAGCGCTGGTTGTCGCAATCTTGGGCTGCCTGACTCGCCGGATTATGTGTGGCCGGACTATCGCCTGGGTTATCCGGCATTGCATTGTCGAGCCTGCGGCAGTTATCCGCCGCTCTTCAACGAGGTGGAATTTCGCCGCTGGGCGTCTGCTTATATCGCGCAGTATGCCAAAGAGCATGGTCACTTTTGTCCCGACTGCTATCAAAAAACATGGATTCGCTATGGACGTAATCCCGGCGGAACGCAGCGACTTCAGTGCCAGTACTGTAAGAAGGTCTGGACGCCAAAACAGCACGCGCTGAATGTCGCCGAAACGCCGGAACAGATTTGCAGTATTCCGCTGCTCGTACCGTTTCAGGGAGCGAATGCCTTCCAGCAATTGTATTTTTTATTCAGTTTTGACGCTGTTCGCGGCAATATTCTTCACCTTTCCAGCAATTTCACGTTACTTTCTGCCGGAAAGAGTTTGCATTACCACTGGAAAGGAATTGCGCCGCCCGAGGGTGAGAATGGCGATATTATTCACCGTATCGCCACTAAAGAACGGCAATTTTTACAGCGCAGTCAGTTCGATGAGATTCAGTATGGCCCGGCGGTGCTTAAACGTAACGCGCAAGGAACAATACTTCGCCCGGTCATTACGGCGCATGGTCATTTTCGGGTGCTGAAAAACCGCTTTCCTGATGTCACGACACACATCATTGCCCATGAGTGTTTTTTGCGCGGCGCGGTCATTACGGCATGGGCGGAGCGGTTTCGCCAGCGTCTCTCCTCGCTGTGGTTCGTTGAGGAAGAGATAAACGATGACGATTGCCGCGCAGAGTGGCAACTGTTAGGCAAAACATGGCAGGGATGGTGGCAAAATCAGTGGCAACTCTGGGGGCAAGGTCACAACCGCAAAATGGTCTGTTCGTTAACCGGTTCCCACTTAGAACAAGGTGTCGCCGTTAATCTGGCGGCCAGTCGCCGCTTTGTTACCTGGCTATGGCAACAACCTGAATTCCAGCAAAGCGCCCACTATTCCGCCAAACGCGTCACGCAAATTCTGTATTTGCTGACGGAAAAATATAACTCACAATGGAATCACATTTAACCCAATGATGTAATGCCACGCATAAAAAATCACAGATTATCATTCAGAAGGCGCTATAGATTTAATCACCTCACATCCTGCTTTTATACGCTGAAAAAGAATAGAACTATTTGATAAAATGGCCCTTCGTTTTAAGTTAAAATCGGCTATAAACGTTGTTCACATAATAAATATTTATTATCGATTTGAATAGATCTATACATTCTTATTTTCTATGGAAAACAAGGGATAAATATGGAAATTACTTTACCGTCAATGTCAGATAAAAAATGGACCTGCGCCGATCTCCTGAGTAGCTATCGATTCTGGGGGATCACTTTTTTCTTTTTGGTGCTCTCTTTTATCAGTTCGCTGGGATCGTCGTATGGTGTTTATTTTTGGAGTAAATCACTGTCTATTCCAGCCGATCGTATTGGTGTTATTCTCGTTTGCGTAAATGGCCCATCTGACGTAGTCAGGCTTATCATAGCACAGCAATATTGTGTCTGACGCTTAGCGGCGAAATCCGAACATTGCTGGCGAATGCAAACGAAAATACGGGGATACAGAGCGGCTGGGCGCTATTTTGGGCCTTGCTGTTCCCCCCTGTCGGCATAGCCATTATTCAGGCGAAGATGAATCGATTTATCGTCGCCAATGCAGAAAACGCATCTGACGAAGAATAAACAGATACCCCGGTTTGCCCGCTGCCGGATCTGGCGAAGCCGCTATCCGGCAGGCAGGCGTATTACAATAGCTGCGCCAGGCGGTTGATATCCGACTGAATCGCCCCGGCGGTCACATCGCGACCCGCGCCCGGCCCACGGATCACCAACGGGTTATCGCGATACCAGCGGCTTTCAATAGCAAAGACATTATCGCACGGCAGCAGCGCCGCCAGCGGATGCTCCGGACGCACCGCTTCAACGCCGACGCGCGCTTTGCCATTGGCGTCGAAACGCGCCACGTAACGCAACACCAGCCCCAGTTCGCGGGCTGCCTCCAGACGCTGCACCATCTGTTCATTCAGCGCGTCGCCGTTTTCGAAAAAGTGATCGATAGACCCTTCTTCACAGTGCGCCGGCACCAACGATTCTACACGCACCTGATCCGGCTCGATGTCGTATCCCGCCTCGCGCGCCAGAATCACCAGCTTACGCATGACATCTTTTCCGGAAAGATCGACGCGCGGATCGGGTTCGGTCAGCCCCTGCTGCCAGGCCTGATCCACTAGATCGGTAAACGGCACCGTGCCGTCAAATTGCAGGAACAGCCAGGATAGCGTCCCGGAGAAGATCCCGCTGATCGAGAGAATCGTATCGCCACTGTCAATCAGATCCCGCACCGTGTGGTTGATCGGCAATCCCGCGCCCACGGTGGCGTTATACAGCCAGTAACGCCCGGTTTTTTCAAACGCGTCATGAATCTGGCGATACTTATCGCTGGCGCTTGCGCCCGCCAGTTTATTAGCGCTAATCACATGAAAACCGTGGCTGGCGAAATCAAGGTACTGATCGGCCAGTTGCTCGCTTGCTGTCACATCCAGCACCACTAAATCATCATACGGATGCGCACGCATCCACAGGAATAGCGACTCTTCGTCCTGCTCAACGGCTTCATCATCAAAGAATGCCAGCGCGCGGCTGGCGTCCAGCCCTTCATAATTCAGCAGGCTACGGCGGCTATCTACCACGCCCGCCAGCACAAATTCAAAACCAGTACGCGCGGAAAGCGTGCTTTGTTCACGGGCAAACAGTTCCAGCCAACGGGAACCGATGTTCCCCTTACCGAACAGCATCAGGCCGATGCGTTTTTCGGCGCGGAAAACCGACTGATGCAGCCCCTGAATCAGGCTCTCAGTCGGGCCGGTACGCAGCACCGCCACCAGACTGATGCCCTCCTCCGACTGCCAGGTAAATTCCACTGGCTGACCTTTAAGCTGCTGCCAGAAGCGATGGCAGTGTAGCGGATTGCGAGTGACGCCCGCACCGACCATCGCCACCAGCGCCAGCCCCTGCCGCAGGCGCAATTCCCCCGGCAGCCCGACATCGTCGAGGAGTTTCAGTACGCTATCCGCTACCTCGGCGGTATAGCAGAACTGTAATAACTGGCGATCGCGATGCACGCCCACCGCCAACGGACGCGCCTGCGCCCGTTTTAAAATTTGGTCGAGCTCTTTATGCGCCAGCCTGAAATCCTGGCTGGCGGGCACCTGAAACTCAATCAGACAGATATCATCGTGACTGGTCACGATACGCGCGCCCGTCCCGGAAGCCAGCACCCGTTCAATTCGGGTGGACCCTTGATCCGGCGTGTAGCTACAGCGCAACTGCAAATCGATATCGCTGCCGGACACTGGCTGTAGCGTGCGGGCGTGCAGAACAGGCGCCGCCAGACGCGCCAGCTCGCTGGCTTCGTCCAGACGCAGCAACGGCAGCAGGCAGGCATCTTTCACTTTGCGCGGGTCGGCGCTATAAACTCCCGCGACATCGCTCCAGATGGTCACGCGGGAAACGCCCGCCAGCGCGCCGATTTGCGTGGCGGAATAGTCGGAACCGTTCCGGCCTAACAGGACTGTTTCGCCGTCATGATTGCGGCTGATAAAGCCGGTCACGACCAGACGTTTGCCAGGATGCTGCGCCAGTAGCTGTTGCAATAAAGGATAAGATAGCCCTTCATCAACCTGCGGCTGTGCGGCGCGTTCGGCGCGTAAAAATGCGCGCGCGTCCAGCCAGGCGGCATCCAGCCCCTGCTGATTCAGGACGGCGGACATCAATCTCGCCGACCAAATTTCGCCGTGTCCGACAATCTCGGCATAGACGGCATCCGTTACGCCGCCGTCGAGCAAGGCGGCAAGACGTTCCAGATCGCTGATAAAAGCGCTGGTTAAGTCATCTGCCGCGTCGGCGGGAAGCAGCCCGCTAATCAGATCGCACTGGTAGCGGCGTAACGTCTGTAATACCTGATGCGCAGAAAGGCGATCGGTCTGGCTTAACTTGAGCCAGCTAATCAACTGGTTGGTGGTACTGCCTGCGGCGGACACTACCATCATATCGTCAGGCTGCGAATACTCCGCCATAATGCCTGCGACACGCAGGTAACACTTCACATCCGCCAGACTACTGCCGCCAAATTTATGCAGTTGACGACCTTTCGCCCCTGCCTGCGCAATCACACTCATGTTTACCCCTTGTTTGCAGCCCGGAAGCCATTTTCCAGGTCGGCAATTAAATCTTCGCCATCTTCAATACCGGTGGAGATACGCAGTAGCGTTTCGGAGATCCCGGCGGCGGCACGCGCCTGCGGCGACATACCGGCATGCGTCATGGTGGCGGCGTGAGAGATCAAACTTTCCACTCCCCCTAAAGATTCCGCCAGCGTAAACAGCGACAGCCCGCCCAGAAAACGACGCAGCGTCTCCTCATCCCCATCCAGTTCAAAACTCAACATTGCGCCAAAGCCTTTTTGCTGACGCGCGGCAATCTCATGTCCCTGATTTTCCGGCAGCGACGGATGATACAGTTTTTTCACCAACGGCTGGGTTTGCAGGTAATCCACAATCGCCTGCGCGTTGCGCTGCGCCAGCTCCATACGCGGCACCAGAGTTCGCAAACCACGCAGCAGCAGATAACTATCAAACGCCCCGCCCGTCACGCCAATATTATTCGCCCACCACGCCAGTTCAGTGACCATTTCCGGATCTTTAGCAATCACCACGCCGGCCACGACATCCGAATGACCGTTGAGATATTTCGTGCATGAATGCAACACCAGATCGGCACCCAACGCCAGCGGATTTTGCAGCGCCGGGCTTAAAAACGTGTTATCAACGACGCTCACTGCGCCCGCCTCGCGCGCCAGCCGACAGATTTTCGCAATATCCACCACGCGTAACAATGGATTACTTGGACTTTCTACCAGTACCAGCTTCGGTTTTTCTTCCAGCGCCGCCTGTAAGGCGCGTTCATCGCCCTGATCGACAAACCGCACACGATAACAGCCGCGTGTCGCCAGACTGTC
Source organism: Salmonella sp. SAL04162 (assembly GCF_046551535.1). NCBI lineage: Bacteria > Pseudomonadati > Pseudomonadota > Gammaproteobacteria > Enterobacterales > Enterobacteriaceae > Salmonella > Salmonella sp. SAL04162. The sequence continues at coordinate 132,564 of NZ_JBGDVX010000012.1, read as the reverse complement.
AAACAGACGATAACTGCCACCATAGCAATCATGCGGCGCGACCAGCAGATCGCCCGGCTTGAGGAAAACGGTGGTGACCAGATGAATCGCCGACATGCCGGTATTCGTCAATACCGCGCCCGCGCCGCCTTCCAGTTCCGCTAATGCGCGCTGAACCACATCACGCGTGGGATTACCGCGGCGGGAATAATCATGCGCGCGCGGCTCATTGAAACCGGTAAAGTTATAGGTACTGGAGAGATGGATTGGCGGCACAACGCAGCCGTATTGCTCGTCGTCGTTTAATCCGCTACGCACTGCGATAGTGGCCTGTTTACGCGTCATATGAAGATATTCCTGGCTGAGTCGGTGAAAGTCAGGCCACAGATTAACCACTACCACAATAGACGTCAATACATCTGGACATCTAAACTTCTTTGCGTATAGATTGAGCAAACCGCAAATAGCCGTTAAAATTATATGCATTAGCGCACATCTGCGACCGCTAACTTCGTGTCAGGGCCGCGCCACTAAGGTAAACTACGCGCGATTATGGTCCGGGCTCAGGTTCAGACCTCAATATTAATGACGAAGAGGATTAAGTATCTCATGGCTGAATGGAGCGGCGAATATATCAGCCCATACGCTGAGCACGGTAAGAAGAGTGAGCAAGTCAAAAAAATTACGGTTTCCATTCCTCTGAAGGTGTTAAAAATCCTCACCGATGAACGTACGCGTCGTCAGGTGAACAACCTGCGCCACGCCACCAACAGCGAGCTGTTGTGTGAAGCATTTCTGCACGCCTTTACCGGGCAACCCTTGCCGGATGATGCCGATCTGCGAAAAGAGCGCAGCGATGAAATCCCGGAAGCGGCAAAAGAGATCATGCGTGAGATGGGGATTGACCCGGAAACGTGGGAATACTGATAGCAAAGCATGCGGTCAGAACGCCTCTGGCCGCGCTTTTTTAACGATTCCCGCCGTACACGGCTATCTCCGACATTTTTCTAAATGTTCATCTTCCCTAATAGCCCTCGGTGGATAAATTTGTCAGACATGATAAGTTTCTCTTCGTTATTTTCCTGAAAAAAATTCCCGGCATGCCATAACCGATATAATTTTATTATATTTAAACTTCCAATCTTTATTTAAAGTTTCACGTAGCAAAGCGCACATGAATAATAATACACCACCATATATTTACTGAACAAATAGTATAACGATGAGTATTGTTAAAAAGACCATGGACACCTCATATTTGTGACCAACATCATTATTCCCCTCCGCGGATTGTTTTACTTTTTTAAATGTTTTTTCATCTCCGATAAATAAGAAGGTTAATATACATTCATTTTATCGATAATATCGAATGGGGAAATAAATATGTTATTTACAAGGAAAGTCTTATCTGTATTATGCTGCCTGTGTTTGAGCGGCAGCGTTTTGGCCTCAGGCGTTTTAGACCCAAACAGGCCAATGGTCGCATCAGCAGATGTCATTCCAGTACATGAAGGGCCATTAGGTATGGTCGATGTCGCTCCCTACGGCGGCGTTTTCCCATTAACAGCAATCATTAATAAAGCCAATCATAATGTACAGGACGTGAAGGTTACCGTTTTAGGGAAAGGGGAAAAAGGTATCCCGATCAGTTATGATGTCGGCCCGCAGGCTATAAATACCCATGACGGCATACCTGTATTTGGCTTGTATCCAGATTATGTCAATAAGGTTAAAGTTGACTGGACTGAAGAAGGTAAAAAACAAACTTATACGTGGTCCATTTACGCCGCACCGGTATCATTGCCCTCTACTACCGGGCAAACTGCCGTTCTTCCTACGGTAGAACCGGTTAAAGTCGATAGCTCGCTTAAAAATCGCTTATATCTTTTTAACCATATAACAGGGATGCCAAGAGCCGGCCACATTATGCATGTCGCAGGCGGCGCGGCGAACTGGGATTATACCGGTATCAACTGGATTAGCGATACGAATGGCGACGTTCGCGGCTATATGAATATTGATAAATTCCGTAACCAGGATGATATAACGCGCTTTGGTTCCATGATGAGCTTCCATCAGGTTAACGATGGCAATCTTATTTTTGGTCAGGGTCAACGTTACTTTAAATATGATTTCTTAGGCCGCGTTATTTCCGATAAACGACTGCCAAAAGGATTTATTGATTTTTCGCACGCCATTACCGAAACGCCGAAAGGCACCTACCTGCTGCGTGTCGCAAAAGAAAATTATCCATTAAATGGTAAATACACCATCAATACTGTGCGTGATCATATTCTTGAAGTTGACCAGAACGGCGATACCGTCGATTACTGGGATCTGCCAAAAATCCTCGACCCCTATCGTGACGACGTTATTCTGGCGATGGATCAGGGAGCGGTATGTTTGAGCGTCGATGCCGAACATTCCGGTCAGGTCATGACCAAAGAGCAGCTTGCAAAACAACCCTTCGGCGATATCGCGGGCTCCGGCCCGGGCCGCAACTGGGCGCATGTTAACTCCGTCAGCTACGATCCTCGCGACGACAGCATTATCATTAGCTCGCGCCACCAGTCTGCCATCATCAAAATTGGTCGCGATAAAAAAGTGAAATGGATACTTTCCGATCCATCCGGCTGGAAAGGCGAACTGGCGAAAAAAGTGCTGAAACCCGTAGACAGCAACGGTAAACCACTAACCTGCGAAGCGCACCACTGCGACGGTGGATTTGACTGGACATGGACACAACATACCGGTTGGTTAGTGCCATCCAAAAGCACCGGAGGTAAAACCGTCGTGACCGCCTTTGATAACGGCGATGCGCGCGGCATGGAACAACCGGCCATGCCATCAATGAAATATTCCCGCGGCGTGGAATATCAAATTGACGAAAAAAATATGACGGTTTCCCAAATGTGGGAATATGGTAAAGAGCGCGGTTTTGACTGGTACAGCGCCATTACTTCCGTCACGGAATATCGCCCGGAAACCAAAACGATGTTCATGTACTCGGCTACAGCGGGAATGAGCGGTACAAAACCGATCGTTTCCGTTCTGGATGAAGTCAAAGACGGTACTCAGGATGTGATGCTGGAGCTAAAAGTACACAGTAACCGTGCCGGTATGCTGGGTTATCGGGCGCTGATTATCGATCCAGAGCAGATGTTTAAAAAATAAAGCGAGATAGTAAAAGTAAAACAGGCGGAAGCCAACTTCCGCCTGAATGGTTAAAACGTATTGTAGTTACGACATCCACCTTATTGCCCTCGAAGAGGAATGTAAAAATATCAATGGATTACCAATCCGGTACCGACCCGATAAGCGCTGCGTCATTAGACAAACGCCACAACATACCGCGCCTTTACTGGTGATATGTCATGAAAAATCTCTTTATCGCCTGGTTAAGTTTATTGCTATATGGCTGCACAACCTTTCCACAAGCCGTAAAACCTACGACAGGCGGACATCCCTCCCCGACGGAAATCTATATCGTCAGTCATGGCTGGCACACGGGAATTATTGCGCCGGCCCATGATGTTAATACCGTTCTGCCACAGCTTAAAAAACGGTTCGCTCAGGAGACGCAGTGGTATGAAATCGGCTGGGGAGATAAGGGCTTTTATCAGTCACAAGAAATAACCACCGCGCTTACGCTCCAGGCCATGTTCTGGTCATCCGGCGCGGTTATGCACATCGTCGCCTTTTCCGGTAAACCAGAACGCTATTTCGCCGGTAGCGAGATAAAATCACTGCTCCTGCACACAAACCAGCGTAACAGTCTGATGCGTTATCTGGGCCGCAGCTTTGCGCGTGACGCAGAGGGTAATCTGATTCCGTTAAAACAAGGAATTTACGGCGATAGCCAGTTTTACGCCGCGAATGGCCGCTACGGCATACTCAATACCTGCAATAAATGGACAGCGAAGGGGCTGGAAAGCGCGGGACTGACTATAAATCCTTCGTTAAAACTCACGGCAGGAAGCGTAATGAAAGCGATTGCGGATCACAGAATGTGTCTGAACAAATACTGTTATCCCTAGAAAACAAAAAAAGCGCCCTGCGGCGCTTTTTTTCTGGCGGTAACTTATTTGCTGCCAGGGATGCTGAAGCGCTTGTTGAAGCGCTCAACACGACCACCGGTATCAACAACACGCTGCTTACCAGTGAAGAACGGGTGGCATTTGCCGCACACGTCCAGGTTCAGGTCGTGACCCACGGTAGAGTGGGTTTTGATAACATTACCGCAAGAACAGGTTGCAGTAATTTCTACGTAATTCGGGTGAATACCTTTTTTCATGGGGAACCTCAGTGTAAGGCCGCGTCGCTCTTCCAGCCCTAACGCCAGACACCACGCGAAGTTAATAGTAAAGGGTTTGATGCTCACAACACGCACCAAAGGCGGCGAATCATACAGAATTTGACCACCGTATGCAAACTGATCCGCGCTCCCTTATCGTAATGTGTATACTACCCGACGAAATTTCAAGTCAGGAAGATGCTATGTCCGTCGCGCACGTTGCCTTGCCCGTTCCGCTTCCCCGAACCTTTGATTACCTGCTGCCGGAAGGCGAGGTCGCCAAAGCCGGGTGCCGCGTGCGCGTGCCGTTCGGCAAGCAGCAAGAGCGCGTGGGCATTGTCGTCTCGGTTAGCGACCACAGCGAATTGCCGCTCGATGAATTAAAATCGGTCATTGAAATCCTGGATAACGAGCCCATCTTTTCTCCCTCCATCTGGCGCTTACTCCTCTGGGCGGCGGATTACTACCACCATCCCCTCGGCGACGTTCTGTTTCACGCTCTGCCGGTTTTACTGCGTCAGGGAAAACCAGCCAGCAACGCGCCCCTATGGTATTGGTTCGCCACCGAAGAGGGGCAAGCCGCCGACATCAACAGCCTGAAACGCTCCGCCAAACAACAACAGGCGCTGGCGGCGCTACGGCAAGGAAAGATCTGGCGCTATCAGGTAGCCGAGCTTGATTTTACTGACGCCACGCTGCAAACGCTGCGGCGTAAGGGGCTTTGTGAGCTTGCCAGTGAAACGCCCGCGTTTACCGACTGGCGGGAGCGTTATGCCGTCGCAGGAGAGCGCCTGCGGCTGAATACCGAACAGGCGACAGCAGTCGGCGCGATTCACAGCGCGTCGGACGGTTTCTCCGCCTGGTTGCTGGCAGGCGTAACCGGTTCCGGCAAGACCGAAGTGTATCTGAGCGTGCTGGAAAACGTCCTCGCCCAGGGCAAACAGGCGCTGGTGATGGTGCCGGAAATCGGCCTGACGCCGCAAACGATCGCCCGTTTTCGCGAACGTTTTAACGCGCCGGTGGAAGTGCTGCATTCCGGGCTAAACGACAGCGAGCGTCTTTCGGCATGGCTGAAAGCGAAAAACGGCGAAGCGGCGATTGTCATCGGCACGCGCTCCTCGCTGTTTACGCCGTTTAAAAATCTTGGCGTGATTGTCATCGACGAAGAGCACGACAGCTCTTATAAACAGCAGGAAGGGTGGCGCTACCATGCCCGCGATTTGGCTGTGTATCGCGCCCATAGCGAACAGATCCCGATTATTCTCGGCTCCGCCACCCCAGCCCTGGAAACGCTATGCAACGTGCGGCAGAAAAAATACCGGATGCTGCGTCTGACGCGGCGCGCAGGCAACGCCCGCCCAGCCCTGCAGCATGTACTGGATTTAAAAGGCCAGCGTCTTCAGGCGGGACTGGCGCCCGCCCTTATCGCCCGTATGCGCCAACATCTCCAGGCCGACAATCAGGTAATTTTATTTCTTAACCGCCGGGGATTCGCGCCCGCGCTGCTTTGCCACGACTGCGGCTGGATTGCGGAGTGCCCGCGTTGCGATCACTACTACACGCTGCACCAGGCGCAGCATCATTTACGCTGTCATCACTGCGACAGCCAGCGTCCGGTACCGCGTCAGTGCCCCTCCTGCGGCTCCACACATATGCTACCGGTTGGGTTAGGGACGGAACAACTGGAGCAGGTGCTGGCGCCCTTCTTCCCCGGCGTGCCGATCTCACGAATCGACCGTGATACCACCAGTCGTAAAGGCGCGCTGGAGCAGCATCTGGCGGAAGTTCACCGCGGCGGAGCGCGCATTCTGATAGGCACACAAATGCTGGCGAAAGGCCATCACTTTCCGGACGTCACGCTGGTGGCGTTGCTGGACGTCGATGGCGCGCTTTTTTCCGCAGATTTTCGTTCGGCGGAACGCTTCGCCCAGCTCTACACTCAGGTTTCCGGCCGCGCCGGGCGCGCGGGTAAACAGGGCGAAGTGGTGCTCCAAACGCACCATCCTGAGCATCCCCTGCTGCAAACGTTACTGTATAAAGGCTATGATGCGTTTGCGGAGCAGGCGCTGGCGGAACGGCAAACGCTCCAGCTTCCGCCGTGGACCAGCCACGTCATTATTCGCGCAGAGGATCACAACAATCAGCAGGCGCCCGTCTTTCTCCAGCAGTTGCGTAATCTGATTCAGGCCAGCCCGCTATCAGACGATAAGCTGTGGATCTTAGGTCCGGTTCCGGCCCTCGCGCCAAAACGCGGCGGCCGCTATCGCTGGCAAATTTTACTTCAGCATCCTTCACGGATTCGCCTGCAACACATCATCAGCGGCACGCTGGCGTTGATCAATACGCTCCCTGAAGCGCGGAAAGTTAAATGGGTTCTGGACGTCGATCCGATTGAAGGATAGTCCTCACGATGCGAGGCGGATCGTAAAATTAAAGATCCATCACACTTTTTATGAAAATTCTGTAACCGCTTCCACGCACTATCTGATAAAAATGTTTTCGATGAGTGTTACCAGGGATAGATCTGCGCCAGCAGTTCCCAGGCGAGGAGAAAGAGTGAAATCGAACAAGCAGGTTACTGCCGCTACGATGAAGGATGTTGCGTTGAAGGCGAAAGTCTCTACGGCAACCGTATCCCGCGCGTTAATGAACCCCGATAAAGTCTCCCAGTCGACCCGTAGCCGGGTTGAACAGGCCGCGCTTGAAGTGGGTTATTTCCCGCAGTCGATGGGGCGAAATGTAAAACGCAATGAATCCCGTACGATTTTGGTGATTGTCCCGGATATTTGCGATCCCTTCTTCAGTGAAATTATCCGCGGTATCGAAGTGACCGCGGCAGAACAGGGGTATCTGGTGCTGATTGGCGATTGCGCCCATCAAAACCAGAAAGAAAAAACCTTTCTTAATCTCATCATCACCAAACAGATCGACGGCATGGTACTTCTCAGTTCCCGACTGCCCTTTGACGCCAGCGTTGAGGAGCAGCGCAATTTGCCCCCGATGGTGATGTCGAATGAGTTCGCGCCGGAGCTTGAACTGCCGACGGTACATATTGATAACCTGACCGCCGCGTTCAATGCCATGAACTACCTGTTGGATTTGGGCCACAAGCGGATTGGTTGTATTGCGGGGCCGGAAGATATGCCGCTCTGTCACTATCGCTTACAAGGTTACGTACAGGCATTAAGACGCAGTGGCATTGTGGTCGATCCGCATTACATCGCCCGTGGCGACTTTACCTTTGAAGCCGGGGCAAACGCATTAAAGCAGTTGCTTGAGCAACCGTTGCCGCCTACCGCCGTCTTTTGTCATAGCGACGTAATGGCGCTGGGCGCCCTCTCCTGGGCCAAGCGCCAGGGTCTGAAAGTGCCTGACGATCTGTCGATTATCGGCTTTGACAATATCGCGCTGGCCGAGTTTTGCGACCCTCCGTTGACAACCGTGGCGCAGCCGCGTTTTGACATTGGTCGCGAGGCGATGCTGTTGTTGCTCGATCAGATGCAGGGGCAAAATGTGAGCAGCGGCTCGCGTTTAATGGATTGCGAGCTGATTATTCGCGGTTCTACGCGCGCTTTACCCTAAAGTAAATAGCTTTAAGACTCACCTGTCTGGTCAAAGGCCCGCCGCTTCAGTAACATGACGGGCTGACGAACGAATAAATACAGCGAAACGATAGTGGCACAACGAGATTATGTACGTCGCGGCCAACCGGCTCCTTCGCGGCGCAAAAAGAGCACCTCACGGAACTCACGGAAGAAGCAAAGCAACATGCCTGCCGTCTCGCCGGCAATGGTCGCGATTGCGGCAGCCGTCCTTGTGACCTTTATCGGCGGTCTGTACTTCATTACTCACCATAAGAAAGAAGAGTCCGAAACGCTACAAAACCAGAAAGTCACCGGCAATGGGCTTCCGCCAAAACCGGAAGAGCGCTGGCGTTACATCAAAGAGCTGGAAAGTCGCCAGCCGGGCGTGCGTACGCCAACGGAACCGTCCGCCGGCGGCGAAGTCATGAATCCGAATCAGCTCACCAGCGAGCAGCGTCAACTCCTGGAGCAGATGCAGGCGGATATGCGTCAGCAGCCGACGCAACTTAACGAAGTGCCGTGGAACGAGCAGACGCCAGAACAACGCCAACAAACGCTACAGCGCCAGCGTCAGGCGCAGCAGCAGCAGCAGCAGCAGCAGCAGTGGGCTCAAACGCAGCCTGTTCAGCAACCACGCACGCAGCCGCGGGTAAACGAGCAGCCGCAAACGCGCACGGTACAGTCCGCCCCGGCGCAACCTGCGCGCCAAAGTCAGCCGCCGAAGCAGACGGCTTCGCAGCAACCTTATCAGGATTTGCTGCAAACGCCGGCGCATACCAGCGCGGCAGCGCCGAAAGCCGCGCCAATTACACGCGCGCCTGAAGCGCCGAAGGCGACAGCAGAGAAAAAAGATGAACGTCGCTGGATGGTGCAATGCGGCTCATTCAAAGGCGCTGAGCAGGCAGAAAGCGTCCGCGCTCAGCTGGCGTTTGAAGGCTTTGACTCCAAAATTACCACCAATAACGGCTGGAATCGCGTGGTTATCGGGCCGGTGAAAGGTAAAGAAAATGCCGACAGCACCATTAACCGTCTGAAGATGGCGGGCCATACAAACTGCATTCGACTCGCCACCGGGGGTTGAAACCCTCAAAATCTCCCCCATCTATACTTGCATTATGCCCCGTACGCCGTACGGGGCCGCAATTCAGCATTAGTAACCAAGGGGTCTGCTCGTGACAACAATAGTAAGCGTACGCCGTAACGGCCACGTGGTAATCGCCGGTGATGGTCAGGCCACACTGGGTAACACAGTAATGAAAGGCAACGTGAAGAAAGTCCGCCGCCTCTACAACGACAAGGTCATTGCGGGCTTTGCGGGCGGTACTGCGGATGCATTCACGCTGTTCGAGCTGTTTGAACGTAAACTGGAAATGCATCAGGGGCACCTGGTCAAAGCCGCCGTTGAACTGGCGAAAGACTGGCGTACCGACCGTATGCTACGCAAACTGGAAGCGTTGCTGGCCGTCGCGGATGAAACCGCCTCGCTCATCATCACGGGTAACGGCGATGTCGTGCAACCTGAAAACGATTTAATTGCTATCGGCTCCGGCGGTCCTTATGCCCAGGCTGCCGCTCGCGCTCTGTTAGAAAATACCGAGCTCGGCGCGCGCGAAATTGCTGAAAAGGCGTTGGATATTGCAGGCGATATCTGCATTTACACCAACCATTTCCACACCATTGAAGAATTGACCGCCAAAGCGTAAGGACCTCTCATGTCTGAAATGACCCCACGCGAAATTGTCAGCGAACTGAACAAACACATTATCGGCCAGGATAACGCAAAGCGTTCCGTGGCGATTGCATTGCGTAACCGCTGGCGTCGTATGCAGCTTGATGAAGAGCTGCGCCACGAAGTAACGCCGAAAAATATTCTGATGATTGGCCCAACCGGCGTCGGTAAAACCGAAATCGCCCGTCGTCTGGCGAAACTCGCCAACGCGCCGTTCATTAAAGTCGAAGCCACCAAATTCACCGAAGTGGGCTACGTCGGGAAAGAAGTGGACTCTATCATCCGCGATCTGACCGATGCCGCTGTGAAAATGGTTCGCGTACAGGCTATCGAGAAAAACCGCTACCGTGCGGAAGAGTTGGCGGAAGAACGTATTCTCGACGTACTGATCCCACCCGCAAAAAATAACTGGGGCCAGGCCGAACAGCAGCAGGAGCCTTCTGCCGCCCGTCAAACGTTCCGCAAAAAACTGCGCGAAGGCCAGCTCGACGATAAAGAGATCGAGATTAACCTCGCCGCCGCGCCGATGGGCGTAGAGATTATGGCGCCTCCGGGCATGGAAGAAATGACTAGCCAGTTGCAGTCTATGTTCCAGAACCTGGGCGGTCAGAAACAGAAACCGCGTAAGCTGAAAATTAAAGACGCGATGAAACTGTTGGTTGAAGAAGAAGCTGCTAAGCTGGTCAACCCGGAAGAGCTGAAACAGGACGCTATCGACGCGGTTGAACAGCACGGCATCGTGTTTATCGATGAAATTGACAAAATTTGTAAGCGTGGCGAAACCTCCGGCCCGGATGTTTCACGCGAAGGCGTACAGCGCGACTTACTGCCGCTGGTAGAAGGCTGCACGGTTTCGACCAAACACGGGATGGTCAAAACGGATCATATTCTGTTTATCGCCTCTGGCGCGTTCCAGGTGGCGAAGCCGTCTGATCTGATCCCGGAACTGCAGGGCCGTCTGCCGATTCGCGTTGAACTTCAGGCGCTGACCACCAGCGATTTCGAACGCATTTTGACCGAGCCAAACGCCTCCGTCACCGTGCAGTATAAAGCGCTGATGGCAACTGAAGGCGTCAATATCGAGTTCACCGATTCCGGTATTAAACGTATTGCCGAAGCCGCCTGGCAGGTTAACGAAACCACCGAAAACATCGGCGCGCGCCGTCTGCATACCGTACTGGAGCGTCTGATGGAAGAGATTTCCTATAACGCCAGCGATCTGCACGGCCAAAACATCACAATTGATGCGGAATATGTGAGCAAACATCTGGATGCGCTGGTCGCAGATGAAGATCTAAGCCGTTTTATCTTATAATCGCGTCCAATGCATTTTCATCACTGTTGATGGGGCTGAAAAGCCCCATTTTTATTGGCGCTAAATATGACTGAACAACAACAAATTAGCCGCACCCAGGCCTGGCTGGAAAGCTTACGACCCAAAACCTTACCCCTCGCCTTCGCGGCGATTATCGTCGGTACGGCCCTGGCATGGTGGCAAGGCTATTTCGATCCTCTGGTCGCACTGCTGGCCCTTATCACCGCCGGGCTGCTGCAAATTTTATCCAACCTCGCCAACGATTACGGCGACGCTGTCAAAGGCAGTGATAAACCGGATCGCATCGGGCCGCTGCGGGGGATGCAAAAAGGCGTCATCACCCGGCAGGAGATGAAGCGGGCGTTAATCATTACCGTCGTGCTGATCTGTATCTCCGGACTGGCGCTGGTGGCGGTCGCGTGCCATACGTTAACCGATTTTGTCGGCTTCCTGATTTTAGGCGGGCTGTCGATTATCGCCGCCATCACCTACACCGTGGGTACTCGGCCCTACGGTTATATCGGGCTGGGTGATATCTCTGTCCTGGTATTCTTTGGCTGGCTAAGTGTCATGGGGAGCTGGTATCTCCAGGCGCATACGTTGATTCCGGCGCTAATTCTCCCGGCCACCGCCTGCGGTTTACTGGCGACGGCGGTGCTGAATATTAATAACCTGCGCGATATTAATAGCGACAGAGAGAACGGCAAAAACACCCTTGTGGTACGACTCGGCGATGTCAACGCGCGTCGTTATCACGCCTGCCTGTTGCTAGGCGCGCTGCTCTGTCTGGCGCTGTTTAATCTGCTCTCGCTACACAGTCCGTGGGGATGGTTGTTTATTCTGGCCGCGCCATTGCTCATTAAACAAGCGCGCTACGTAATGCGCGAAAGGGAGCCTGCAGCAATGCGCCCAATGCTTGAACGTACCGTTAAAGGCGCGTTGTTAACCAACCTGTTATTTGTGATTGGGATACTCTTAAGTCAGTGGGCCGTTTAACTGACAAATATCAATTAACAATTGATGATTTTGCCAACAGTATACTTAGCGCGATATACTAAAAATTCTCGCAGCAACTGAACGTTAAGCCTATGAAATACGATACTTCCGAGCTTTGTGACATCTATCAGGAAGATGTCAACGTCGTGGAACCGCTGTTCTCCAATTTTGGAGGACGGTCGTCGTTTGGCGGACAAATCATCACGGTAAAATGTTTCGAGGACAACGGGTTGCTGTACGATCTGCTCGAACAAAATGGCCGTGGTCGGGTTCTGCTGGTCGATGGCGGCGGTTCTGTCCGTCGTGCATTAGTCGATGCGGAGCTGGCGCGTCTGGCTACGCAAAATGAATGGGAAGGGCTGGTTATCTATGGCGCGGTGCGTCAGGTGGACGATCTGGAAGAGCTGGATATCGGCATTCAGGCGATCGCCGCCATTCCGGTTGGCGCCGCAGGTGAAGGCATTGGGGAAAGCGATGTGCGCGTCAATTTCGGCGGCGTGACGTTCTTCTCCGGCGATCATCTCTATGCCGACAACACCGGGATTATCCTTTCCGAAGACCCGCTTGATATCGAGTGATCAAAAAAGGCGCCGTAAGGCGCCTTTTTTATGCGTTGTCGCTGATTGCCGGATGGCAGCTTACGCCTTATCCGGCCCACCGGTATCCGCATTCTAAATCCTCTATAGATTTCGCGTCAGGGCAAGGCGGCAAGTAAGTGAATCCCCAGGAGCATAGGCCACTATGTGACTGGGGTGAACGCACGCAGCCAACGCCGCCATAACGTGAAATATGACGAGGATTAGACTTCTTCCATACGACCAAGCAGCGCCTGCAAACGTTCCTGCCAGCCGCTCTGCTGTTCCTTCAGAGAATTATTTTCACGCTCGAGTTCTTCACGCTGATGCTGTGCAGACTGCACTTCCTGCGTCAGGCTATTGTTCTTTTCTTTCAGCTCTTCAATTTCCATCTGTAACAGGGTGATGGTGTCAATCGCCTGCTGTACTTTTGCTTCCAGTTTCTCAAACACTTCTAAAGACATGATCTTACCTCTCCTGAATTGCAAGGCGACGCTTCACGTAAACGCGCACAATATATAGTGTCGATTGTATGAAGCCCCGCTCTCGCTGTCCAGCGACATACCGCGTAGATCGCGGTTTGCAGCAATTTTCATCCATCTCCTGGTAACATTCATTCAATAACTTAAAAGTGTTAACATATTGGTTAATGAAATGATTCAATTCACTCTCTTCTGCTGTCTCAAAATGCGCCTCATGGCGCGATAACGCTCATTTTATTGACGCAGTACACACATTTTGATTTCGATATTTCTCGTTTTTGCTCGTTAACGATAAATTAACAGTGTGCCTACAGGGCATCGTGGATGTCCATGACCTCCTCGCATACCAATAATCATTACATACTCTTCAGGATCCGATTATGAGTCAAACATCAACCTTAAAAGGCCAGTGCATTGCTGAATTCCTCGGTACCGGGTTGTTGATTTTTTTCGGTGTGGGTTGTGTCGCTGCGCTTAAAGTTGCCGGAGCTACTTTTGGACAGTGGGAAATCAGCGTCATCTGGGGTCTGGGAGTAGCGATGGCTATCTACCTGACGGCAGGTGTTTCTGGCGCACACCTGAACCCGGCAGTGACCATCGCACTCTGGCTATTTGCCTGTTTCGACAAACGTAAAGTTGTTCCTTTTATTATTTCTCAAGTTGCCGGCGCCTTTTGCGCAGCGGCGTTAGTTTACGGGCTTTATTACAATCTTTTTGTGGACTTCGAACAAACCCACCATATCGTCCGTGGCAGCGTTGAAAGTCTCGATCTCGCAGGCATTTTCTCAACTTACCCGAATCCTCATATCAATTTTGTGCAGGCCTTCGCGGTTGAAATGGTGATTACCGCTATTCTGATGGGGCTGATTCTGGCGCTGACCGACGACGGCAACGGCGTACCTCGCGGTCCGCTTGCGCCACTGCTCATTGGTTTACTGATCGCCGTTATCGGTGCCTCTATGGGGCCGTTGACCGGGTTTGCGATGAATCCGGCGCGTGACTTTGGCCCCAAAATGTTCGCCGGGCTTGCCGGCTGGGGTGAAATTGCGTTTACCGGCGGTAGAGACATTCCTTACTTCCTGGTGCCGCTGTTTGGCCCCATCGTCGGCGCCATTCTGGGCGCGTTTGCTTATCGCAAATTTATTGGCCGTCATTTGCCGTGCGATACCTGCGTCGTGGAAGAGAAGGACTCCACCGCGACCACACAACAAAATGCTTCGCTGTAATCTGATTACGGGACAAAATTATGACTGAAAAAAAATATATCGTTGCGCTCGACCAGGGCACCACCAGCTCCCGCGCGGTCGTTATGGATCATGACGCGAATATCGTCAGCGTATCACAGCGCGAATTTGAGCAAATTTATCCTAAGCCAGGCTGGGTAGAACACGACCCGATGGAAATTTGGGCGTCCCAAAGCTCAACGCTGGTAGAAGTGCTGGCCAAGGCCGATATCAGTTCCGATCAGATTGCCGCTATCGGTATCACCAACCAACGTGAAACCGCGATCGTCTGGGAACGTGAAACCGGCAAACCGATATACAACGCTATTGTCTGGCAGTGCCGTCGTACCGCCGATATTTGCGAACAGCTTAAACGCGACGGCATGGAAGATTACATCCGCGACAATACCGGTCTGGTCGTCGACCCGTACTTCTCTGGCACTAAAGTGAAATGGATCCTTGACCATGTGGAAGGTTCGCGCGAACGCGCGAAGCGTGGCGAGCTGCTGTTCGGTACGGTGGATACCTGGCTTATCTGGAAGATGACGCAGGGCCGCGTCCACGTTACGGATTACACCAACGCCTCACGAACCATGCTGTTCAACATCCATGATTTGGACTGGGACGATAAGATGCTGGACGTGCTGGATATCCCACGCGCGATGCTGCCCCAGGTACGTAAGTCCTCCGAAGTCTACGGTCAGACCAATATTGGCGGTAAAGGCGGTACACGTATTCCTATCGCCGGGATTGCCGGGGATCAGCAGGCCGCGCTATTCGGCCAACTGTGCGTAAAGGAAGGAATGGCAAAGAATACCTACGGCACCGGCTGCTTTATGCTGATGAACACCGGCGAGAAAGCGGTAAAATCGGAAAACGGCCTGCTGACCACCATCGCCTGCGGCCCAAGCGGCGAAGTCAACTATGCGCTGGAAGGCGCGGTGTTTATGGCGGGAGCGTCCATTCAATGGCTGCGTGATGAAATGAAGCTCATCAGCGACGCGTTCGACTCCGAATATTTCGCCACGAAAGTGAAAGATACCAACGGCGTCTACGTGGTTCCGGCCTTCACCGGTCTGGGCGCGCCGTACTGGGACCCGTATGCCCGCGGCGCCATTTTTGGCCTGACCCGCGGCGTGAACTCTAATCACATTATCCGCGCGACGCTCGAATCCATCGCTTACCAGACCCGCGACGTACTGGAAGCGATGCAGGCCGACTCCGGTATCCGCCTGCACGCTTTGCGTGTGGACGGCGGCGCAGTGGCCAACAACTTCCTGATGCAGTTCCAGTCAGATATTCTCGGCACGCGGGTGGAACGCCCGGAAGTGCGCGAAGTGACCGCGCTGGGCGCCGCCTATCTGGCTGGTCTGGCCGTCGGTTACTGGCAGAACCTGGACGAGTTGCAGGAAAAAGCCGTCATTGAACGAGAATTCCGCCCCGGCATTGAAACCACCGAGCGTAACTACCGTTACAGCGGCTGGAAGAAAGCAGTTAAACGCGCAATGGCGTGGGAAGAGCACGACAAGTAAGGTCGCCATCCGGCAAAATCTTTGTGCGGGGGCAACTCCGCACACACATCAATTATTCCCTCCTTCCCCTGTGCTACACTGCGCGCCACTCCTTTTTGCTACGAGTTTGTTATGAGACGAGAACTTGCCATCGAATTTTCCCGTGTGACCGAAGCGGCGGCGCTGGCTGGCTACAAATGGCTGGGACGCGGCGATAAAAATACCGCGGACGGCGCGGCGGTCAACGCCATGCGTATCATGCTCAACCAGGTCAACATTGACGGCACCATCGTGATTGGCGAAGGCGAAATCGACGAGGCCCCGATGCTCTATATCGGCGAGAAAGTCGGTACCGGCCACGGCGATGCGGTAGATATCGCCGTCGATCCGATTGAGGGCACGCGCATGACGGCGATGGGTCAGGCGAACGCGCTGGCGGTGCTGGCGGTCGGCGATAAAGGCTGTTTCCTGAATGCGCCCGATATGTATATGGAAAAACTGATTGTCGGTCCGGGCGCCAAAGGGGCAATTGATCTCAATCTGCCGCTGGCGGATAACCTGCGCAACATCGCGGATGCGCTGGGTAAACCGCTTGGCGATCTGACCGTGACCATTCTGGCAAAACCGCGTCATGACGAGGTCATCGCAGAGATGGCCAAACTGGGCGTACGCGTGTTTGCCATTCCTGACGGCGACGTCGCGGCCTCAATTCTGACCTGTATGCCGGATAGCGAAGTCGACGTGCTGTACGGGATTGGCGGCGCACCAGAAGGCGTGGTATCCGCAGCGGTGATCCGCGCGCTGGACGGCGATATGCAGGGACGTCTGCTGGCGCGCCATGACGTGAAAGGCGACAGCGAAGAAAACCGCCGCATTGGCGAACAGGAACTGGCGCGCTGCAAAGCAATGGGCATTGAAGCGGGCAAGGCGTTATGCCTGGGCGACATGGCGCGTAGCGATAACGTTATTTTCTCCGCGACCGGCATCACGAAAGGCGATCTGCTGGAAGGAATTAGCCGGAAAGGCCATATTGCCACGACGGAAACGCTGCTGATCCGCGGCAAATCACGCACCATCCGCCGCATTCAGTCGATCCACTATCTTGATCGTAAAGATCCGGATGTGCAGGCGCATATCCTCTAGCGCATTTGTTAGTTAGAGCCTTCCAGCCTCGCGGGGCTGGAAATCTTTCTCCTGACGAACGAAGATAAGGTTAGCGATTCAGAACAGGAGAAAACCATGGCCGATTGGGTAACAGGTAAAGTCACTAAGGTGCAAAACTGGACTGACGCACTGTTCAGCCTGACCGTTCACGCCCCCATTAATCCTTTTACTGCAGGCCAATTTACCAAACTCGGACTGGAGATCGATGGCGAGCGCGTTCAGCGCGCGTATTCCTATGTGAATGCGCCTGACAATCCGAATTTAGAGTTTTATCTGGTGACGGTTCCGCAAGGAAAGCTCAGCCCACGGCTGGCGGCGCTAAAACCTGGCGATGAGGTGCAAGTGGTCAGCGACGCGTCGGGTTTCTTTGTACTGGATGAAGTGCCTGACTGCGAGACGCTATGGATGCTGGCGACCGGAACCGCTATTGGCCCGTATTTGTCTATTCTGCAATATGGCCAGGATGTCGCGCGCTTTAAAAATCTGGTCTTGGTCCACGCCGCACGCTTCGCCGCCGATTTAAGCTATCTGCCGCTAATGCTGGAATTGCAACAGCGTTATGAAGGCAAGCTGCGCATCCAAACGGTGGTCAGCCGGGAGAGCGTGCCAGGCTCGCTCACCGGACGCGTGCCAGCGCTCATTGAAAACGGCGAGCTGGAAAAAGCCGTAGGATTGCCGATGGATAAAGAGACCAGCCACGTCATGCTGTGCGGGAACCCGCAGATGGTGCGCGATACGCAGCAACTGCTGAAAGAGACCCGACAGATGACTAAACATCTGCGCCGCCGACCGGGGCATATGACGGCTGAACATTACTGGTGATGTTTTACCGAATGGCGGCTAGGGCTTATCCGGCCTGCAAATCATCACCAATCTGTAGGCCCGGTAAGCGTCAGCGCCACCGGGCAAATTACGGTTTACCGCCCGTTTACGATTCTGCTTTAAACTTCACGTCCTGTGTCGCTTTCCCAAACTTATTTTCCCCCTGAACACCGACAAACGCGCCCAGATCGATAAGCATCATCACCAGGATCAGCGTCGGAATAAATCGCCCGACGACCCACTGCCACATCCCCGGCAGCATCACCCAGTTTCCGGCCAGCAACATCCACGCCAGAATCATTAGCAACGCCCACGCGCCGGAGCGTCCCCGGTCATGCAGACGTTTGACCATGACGGCGGCGGTCGGCCACAGCAGGCACACCAGGCAAAATGCCGCCGTTTGGATATCAAGCAGATTTTTCCCCGCCAGCGAAAATAGCGCCAGCATCCCGGCAAACCAGAGGCCGATCCAAATCCAGAAATCACGGCGTCCGATACGCCCTTTAAATGAGAATAACCATTGCTGTATGGTCATGTAAGTTCCTTATATTTTGCCTTCCGCTACAGTTTACCCTTTTGACAAGCCCGACAGTTATCGTTTTAATCGTGAGCAGTCCTAACGAAAGGTAAGATTGATGAAGCCAGGATGTACTCTGTTTCTACTGTTGTTTTCTGCTCTCACCGCCAGCATAACGGCGCACGCGCAGCTCTCTTCATCGACCACGACAGCGCCCTATCTGCTGGCGGGCTCGCCAACCTTTGATCTTTCTATTAGCCAGTTTCGTGAGAACTTTAACCGCCAGAATCCCGATCTGCCGCTCAATGAATTTCGCGCCATTGAGAATAGCCGCGATAAGGCGAATCTGACCCGCGCCGCCAGTAAGATTAACGAAAATCTGTATGCCTCCACGGCGTTGGAGCGCGGTACGCTCAAAGTGAAAAGTATGCAGATTACCTGGCTGCCCATTCAGGGGCCGGAACAGAAAGCGGCGAAAGCGAAAGCGCTGGAATATATGGCCGCCATTATTCGTACTGTCGCCCCGTTGCTGACAAAAGAGCAAAGCCAGAAAAAACTGCAAAAGATGCTTATCGCCGGTAAAGGTAAACACTATTACGCCGAGACCGAAGGCGCGGTACGTTATGTTGTCGCAGATAACGGCGAAAAGGGGCTGACCTTCGCGGTTGAACCGATTAAGCTGGCGTTATCTGAAAATCTGGAAGGGGCGAATTGATGACAAAAAGCAAAGCCTTTCCGGGGATGAATCTCTATACTGTTTCACAGACCATGCTGCTCTGACGAGCGGCCATCTTCCTTAATTCGCTGACTAAGCGTGGAGAAATGAAATGCGACATCCTTTAGTGATGGGTAACTGGAAACTGAACGGCAGCCGCCACATGGTAAACGAACTGGTGGCTAACCTGCGTAAAGAACTGACGGGCGTAGCAGGCTGCGACGTGGCAATCGCTCCGCCGGAAATGTATATCGATCTGGCGAAACGCGCTGCTGCCGGCAGCCACATCATGCTGGGCGCGCAGAACGTTGATCTGAACCTGTCTGGCGCATTCACCGGTGAAACTTCGGCTGAAATGCTGAAGGATATCGGCGCGCAGTACATTATTATCGGCCACTCCGAGCGTCGTACTTATCACAAAGAATCTGACGAGCTGATCGCCAAAAAATTCGCCGTACTGAAAGAACAAGGTCTGACGCCGGTACTGTGCATCGGTGAAACCGAAGCGGAAAACGAAGCGGGCAAAACAGAAGAAGTATGCGCACGCCAGATCGACGCGGTACTGAAAACGCAGGGCGCGGCAGCCTTTGAAGGCGCGGTTATCGCTTATG
This sequence comes from Salmonella sp. SAL04162, assembly GCF_046551535.1. Classification (NCBI taxonomy): domain Bacteria; kingdom Pseudomonadati; phylum Pseudomonadota; class Gammaproteobacteria; order Enterobacterales; family Enterobacteriaceae; genus Salmonella; species Salmonella sp. SAL04162. The sequence goes on along the minus strand of NZ_JBGDVX010000012.1, from coordinate 113,047 downwards.
AACCCGTATGGGCGATCGGTACCGGTAAATCTGCAACTCCTGCGCAGGCGCAGGCGGTTCACAAATTCATCCGTGACCACATTGCTAAAGCTGACGCGAAAATCGCTGAACAGGTCATTATCCAGTACGGCGGTTCTGTTAATGCCTCCAACGCAGCCGAACTGTTCGCGCAGCCGGACATCGACGGCGCGCTGGTTGGCGGTGCTTCTCTGAAAGCTGACGCTTTCGCGGTGATCGTGAAAGCAGCAGAAGCTGCTAAACAGGCTTAATTGCCGATCAATGTCTGATGGCGCTGTGCTTATCAGGCCTACCAGCCGAGTGCTTATGTAGGCCTGATAAGGTAAAGCCGCCATCCGGCATTTATGCTGTGGAGGGTAAGAAAGTAGTATCCCCGGCAACCTTAAACATCGCCCTCCAGCTCCGCGTATTCTCAACCAGCCGATCATCACGAAATAACGCACTACCAGAAACAACACGATCGATGCCCTGTGCAATCAGCGAAGGCAATTGATCCTGCGTTAACGACCCATCAATAACGATAATTTTACCTTCGCGTTTATCACCAAGTAGACAGAGAAGCTGCGCCACGCGCTCGTGCAAATCACTGGAGCGCATTTTACTGCCGTATCCAGGGTTCACTGCCAGTAGTTGAATAACCTCGATGTCGCTCAGAATGGGGATAATGACATCCAGAGGCGTTGCCGGGCATAAACTAATCCCCCGGATCACCGGCATTTCACCGCCGATAACGGGCACGGTCTGCTGACCAAGCCAGCTTAGCGTATGATGCAGATGAATATCGCCTTCAGCCTGAAGCGTGATGCAGTGTGCGCCCGCCTTCACGCAGGCTTGCGCCGCCGTCCATTGATCCGCTACCATCAAATGAACATCTTTGATAAAGGTTTGCGGCAGTTGCCCAACTGCCCATGGCCCAACGGTAAACTGCGGGCAAAATTGACCATCCATCAAATCCAAATGCAACAGCGGCTGGTTTAGCGCTTCCAACTGTTGCAAATAGCGATGTAACGCAATCCACTGCCCTGCCAGAATACCCACACTAAGCGGATATGACGCTAACAATGCCACACATGCTTCGCGCGTTAATCCGGCAAACTGGCTGTTCATGAGCGCTCCTTAAGGCATCAAACCCATAAAAACTTTTTTTGTCCGCGGACCGGTCATCAACGGTTCAAGCTGCTCCACGCAAGTTTTATAGTGTGGCGTTGTCTTATGAAAAGCGACGGCCTGTTCATCAACGTAGGCTTCATAAATATAAAATCGCGTAGGCACCTGCGGATCCTGCAGAACATCAAAACGCAAGTTACCCGGCTCTTTAATCGAGCCCAGATGATTTTGCCGAAAAACATCGATAAATTGTTCAACCTTGTCATCATGAACGTTAATTTCAACCAGCGTAACGTGCATCATTAACCCCCTGATTATTCCAAATAAAATAACAGTCATCCCCATCTCCTCGCATCGGTAAAAGATGGGGAAGCGATCTCATTTAACCTTTCTCACTCAAAAACAGCTCATAAGCACGCTCTGCTGTTTCGTTATGATGAACGACAGCATGTACCGCTTTAATCATGGCTACCGGATCTTCTGACTGGAATATATTACGCCCCATATCTACGCCAGAAGCCCCCTGGTCAATCGCCTGATAGCACATTTCCAATGCTTCACGTTCAGGCAGTTTTTTACCGCCGGCGATGACAATCGGCACCGGACAACCTGCCGCAATACGCTCAAAACCTTTATCGACATAATACGTTTTGATAATTTGCGCCCCCATTTCCGCAGCGATACGCGTTGCCAGTGAAAAATAACGCTGGTCGCGAGCCATATCTTTACCCACCCCGGTCACTGCCATTATTGGCATCCCGACGCGTAACCCGGCATCAATCAGTTGAATAATATTTTTAATCGACTGATGTTCATGCTCACTACCAATATAAACCTGTGCGGCAGCAGCACAGCTATTCAACCGCACAGCGTCATCCATCGCCACCGCAACCGCCTCATTGCTTAATTCAGTGAGAATAGAATTCGCCCCGGACGCGCGTAAAACGACTGGTTTATTAATTGCCGGAGGTACCACACTGCGTAATATGCCGCGAGTACACATTAAGACATCAGCATATTCAAAGAGCGGCGCAATATTGATATCAATACGCTCAAGTCCGGTTGTCGGCCCCTGGAAATATCCATGATCAAAGGCCAGCATGACCGTTTTTCTGGTCTTGGGATTAAAAATCCTCGCCAGTCTGGACTGCATTCCCCAATCCAGCGCGCCACAGCCTTTTAATGTGAACAAAGTGTTAGTTTGTGGTTTATCGGTGTGAAAATCTTTGCCATCTTTAATATCATCTAAATCAGCCATTCTTTACTCCGTCGATACATAACAGTTATCAGAAATCATATTTGTCGATATTGTCTTTGTTGAAAATGACACGCTCCGGCAATAACACAATGCCGTTACCTTTTGCCTCATAGTGATATCCCTGCTCACTATTAGGTGAAACGGTGACTTTGCCGATGCCGGGAATATCCAGTGAATCACCGACATTCATTGGCATATTTTTCAGCAACGCATTGGCGACATATACGGAAATTTTTCCCTGTTGGACGACATCCCACAGGCCAAACTCTTTAACAGTGCCGCGCTGAACATAAGGGCGCATTACATTCGGCGTACTAAAACCAACAATCGCGAGATTATTGCGTTTAAGGTTCTCCGCCGCCTGTGCCGCAGCAGGTAAAGCGTTAGCATCAGGCGCGATGATGGCATCCAGATCGGGATACGCTTTGATGATCCCTTCCGCCGTCTGGAGCGATTTCGTGGCATCGTTATAGCCAAACTGGGTAGTGACTATCTCCCACCCCGGATGTTCCTGGCTAATTTTGGCTTTAGCTTCTTTCACCCACTGGTTCTGGTCGGTCACCGTTGGGCTGGAATAGAAGAAAGCGACCTTCGCTTTCTCTTTATCCACCTGATGAGCGGCCATCTCTACCAACATGCTGCCGAGCTGTTTTGGCGTCCCTTGATTGATATAGTAAGAACGGCACTCCGGCTTGGTATCGGAATCCCAGGTTAATATTTTCACGCCTCTTTGCATTGCCCGCTTCAACGCCGGGCACAGGCCATCAGGCGAAACGGCAGAAACGATAATGGCGTCATACCCCTGATTGACAAAGTTATTCACCAGTTGAACCTGGCCTGAGACGCTGGGCTCTGTAGGGCCATCGTAAGTTACGTCAATGCCCAGCGCTTTTCCCGCTTCCTGCGCGCCATTGCCGCCGCTGGTAAAAAAGCCCACGCCAACCAGTTTAGGAATAAAAGCAATCCGCTCTGCCGCCTGCACGGTCATTGCCGCAGATGCCAGACCAAACGCAGTGAGTAAGGCGATCATTTTAATGCTGTGTCTTGCCATTTTTTTCTCCATAAATTTCAAAAGGAAATCATGCCTGATGCGCATTGCGACGGCGTGAGTACCATTCAAGGATTTGGTGACGATGCAAACTGACGGAACGACCAACGACAACAACAATGAGAAGCGCACCGGACAATGCGCTGGAAATTTGATTCGGCACTCCGGCCATCTGTAGCCCCTGCTGTAAAAATCCCACCAGCAGCGCCGCCAACGCGGACCCCATAATCGACCCGGAGCCGCCATAAATATTGGCGCCTCCCAGCACAACCGCCGTAATGGCCGGCATCAGGAAAGAGGCGCCCAGATCCGAACGTGCGGAGCCAAAGTAAGAAACCAGTAATACGGCGGCGATAGCGGAGGCGCATCCGGTCATGGCATACACGGTATACAACGTGCGATTCACCGGGATCGCGCTGTACTGCGCGACACGGGCGCTCTGGCCAATCAGGAAAACGTTGCGTCCCATATGCGTGCGATGCATGAGCAGCCAGAAAAACAGACAGCACACAAGAAAAAAAATAAGCGGCATGGGAATACCAAGAAATGAAATATTGGCAAAGTCAGTGAACGCTGTGGGAAATCCACCAATACCTTCATAACCCGTGGCGCCAGCCATACCAGATAACAATAATGCGCTACCACCAAATAAATACATGGTTCCCAGGGTAATCACCAACGGGTTTACGCCGGTATAAATAATAAGTCCGGCATTTATCAGCCCACATATTGCGCCGAGTAGTAGGGTAATAATAATCGCTAAAGGTAGCGGCATACCGAGCTGAAACAGCACACCCAGGGTAATCGCGCATAGCCCGATTGTAGAACCAAATGAAATATCCATGCCACCGCTGACAATAACCATTGTTAGCGGCAAAGCGACAATACCGATACAAATAAAATCGCTAGTGCTAAAAAGTAAGACATTAATATCTAATAAACGTGGATTAATCAGACCGAAAGCCAGAATTTCAAAGATCAATAAGGCTGCCAGCGCAATTTCCCAGCTATAGCGTCGCCATGGATTCATCATGCCACCTCTTTGTTTTTATTCTGTTGTGCGTGCGTTTTTGCTTCCGCCTGTAGTGGAGTGGGTGGTGATATAAAACGGGCATATTTCTGGCGGCGCAGATTGCGTTGTAATGCGCAACGCAGCCGCCCATCGAATACCAGTACGCCCAACAATACCAGGCCAGCAATAAAATCGTTCCACCAGGCGGGGATACGCAGCAGCACTAACACACTATCGATTTGCGTAAGAAAATAAGCGCCGAGAATAGCGCCGATGACCGTGCCTGACCCGCCTAACAGGCTAATTCCCCCCAATACGCAGGCCGCGATGGCTTTCATTTCCAGCCCCGTGCCGGTTTGATTGGGAATGAAGCCAATCTGCGAGGCAAACACGATTCCAGCCAATGCCGCCATACCGCCATTAAGTGAAAATGCCATGATGCGTACCATCTCGGTACGGACACCCAATTGCCGGGCACCCTGCAGGTTATCGCCGGTGGCGTAAAAATTGCGGCCAAAGGCGGTTTTCGCCAGGAGCCAGGCCATAAGCAGCGCTAACACCAGGGTAAACCAGCCGATTGCGGAAATTCCCAGAAACACCGGAGCAGAGAGTTGCTTTAAGCCTGCGGGTAATCCTTCAATCCATTTCCCCCCTGTCCATAGCAGCATGATCCCACGATACAAGCCCAGCGTTCCCAGCGTGGCGACAATGGCGGGTATCTTCAACCAGGCAACCAGTACGCCATTAAAAAATCCGGCGACAATTCCTAATATTAGTGTGGCCAGGCAGGCGACCGGCAGGCTATAGCCGGCGTTTAACATCACTCCCAGCAATACCGCGCACATTCCTGTCGTCGAGCCCACCGATACATCAATATTGCGGGTGAGCATTACCATCGTCGCGCCAATCGCCAACAGCATCAAAATTTGCGCGCTACTGAAAACCATTGTCAGCGTTTGCACGCTCAAATACTGGCTATCCAGCGCGCCAGGAAACACGAATAAACAGACTATTGCCAGCAGCGCCGTCGCTTCCCGGTTATTTTGGATGAATTTCAACATGTTGCCTCCGACGCACCATGTTCGCCAAACGCAACGTGCATGATGGTATCAACGTTAATTTCCTCGCCGCATAACGCAGGCCCCCCCAGTTCCCCCTGGTGCATGACATATACGCGATCGGCCATCTGCTCTATCTCTTCCAGATCGGAGGAAATAAACAGCACCGCGACATTTTGTTGCGCGATACTGCGCAACAGCTGATAAATATCGCTGCGGGCGGAGACATCGACACCGCGGGTCGGTTCATCGACAATCAGTAATTGCGGAGAGGCCTCCAGGCATTTGGCAATCAATACTTTTTGCTGGTTACCGCCGGATAAAGTACGCGCCGCCTGTTCGGCATTATTGAGTTTGATATTTAACGCGCGGTGGTAACGTTCAAGGGTGGCGTTATCCCGCTGGGGCTTTATCCAAAATCCTTTTTGGTTGTGGGTCAGCGAACAGACATTCCATGCCAGGGATGCGTCAAGATACAGCCCGGATGACTGCCGATCTTCCGGCAAATAGACCAGGCCGAGCTGCAACCGCTGTTGGGTTGTCAGGGCGTTAATTTCTTCACCATTGAACAGCATCCGCCCCGCATTGACCGGTCTAATACCGTACAGCGTTTCAGCCAGTTCTGTGCGTCCCGCGCCGACCAACCCGGCCAGACCAAGTATTTCGCCTGCCCGCACCTCAAGGTTGATATTCATAAAACCTTCGCCCGTCAGTGACTCCAGCGCTAATACCGTCGCGCCGCGTTCGTTCTGCGGGCGGCTGCCAGGCAATTCCAGCCACAACTTTTGATTCGCGGAAAGACTGACGCCCTGCGTTGCCGGGGTGATAGCTTGAATAATCTCGTCGGTAGAAAGGTCATGCGTTTTTCCGAATAATGCGATTTTACCGTCACGCATCACGCTAACGCAGTGAGCTAACTGTCTAATTTCTGGTAGCTTATGAGAAATAAATACAATTCCGACACCCTTTTTCAGCAACTCTTGCAAACGCGTAAATAACCGGTCAGTTTCGGCTGGCGTTAACGACGCCGTGGGCTCATCAAGAATTAAGATTCGCGAGTCGCGCATCAAGCCGCGCATAATTTCAACGATCTGGCGGTCTGCAACATCAAGCGTACCCGCAGCGCTCGCCGGATCGAGTTGGCATCCCATCGCCTTTAATAGCTGCTGCATTTTTTCCGTGGAGGCCTGACGTCCCTGCAAGCCAAACAAGATATTTTCCCGCACAGATAAACTCGGAAATAACAGAGGCTCCTGGGGAACCAGGTAAATGCCATACTGGTGCGCCTTCAGAGGCGTTAAATGACTGCAACGCACACCAGCAATATCGATAGTCCCTCCATCTGGCGGGACTATACCGGCAATAATCTTCATTAATGTTGATTTACCCGCACCATTGCCGCCAAGCAATGCGTGCACCTCTCCCGCATGCAGAGTAAAGTCAATTCCCTTTAGTACTTCGACGCCGGAATAACTTTTATAAATGTTCTGCACACAAATCAGAGGGGATGCAGTATTGTGACTGATTTGCATGTTGCCTCCGCTCCCTCAATGTTGACTGACGGGACTGAACAAATGTTTTTTGAAAAAGAAATTGTTCAAAACGGTAGTAGTTATTTGGTCAAAAAACTCTCATCCAGATCACGTTTTCTGAATAAATGAATTTTTAGATGATAAATGTTCAGATTTGGCGCGTTTTTGTGGCGTTAATCACGGTTATTTCGGAGTGATAACTGAACAATTGTGTTAATGATTTAGAAATGTTCAAAGTAAAGCCAGGTTATGACAATGAGCGATAATACGTTGGTATCTGATTATGGAATGTGCGAAGAAGAGCAGGTGGCGCGTATTGCCTGGTTCTACTATCACGATGGATTGACGCAGAGTGAAATCAGCGAGCGTCTGGGGCTAACCCGGCTAAAGGTTTCTCGTCTGCTGGAGAAAGGGCATCAGTCCGGTATTATTCGCGTACAAATCAACTCCCGCTTCGAAGGGTGTCTTGAGTATGAAAATGCCTTGCGCAACCACTTCGCATTGCAGAATATCCGCGTGCTGCCGGCATTACCCGATGCCGATATTGGTCTGCGCTTAGGAATCGGCGCCGCCCATATGTTGATGGAGTCACTGCGGCCACAGCAACTGCTGGCCGTCGGCTTTGGCGAAGCCACGATGACCACATTAAAACGCCTCAGCGGATTTATCTCGGCGCAACAAATCCGACTGGTCACGTTATCCGGCGGCGTGGGGCCGTATATGACCGGAATAGGCCAGCTTGATGCCGCTTGTAGCGTAAGTATTATGCCCGCGCCGCTGCGCGCATCATCGCAGGAAATTGCCTGCACGCTGCGCAATGAAAATAGCGTGCGGGATGTGATGCTCACAGCGCAAGCTGCCGATGCCGCCATCGTGGGGATTGGGGCAATTAACCAGAAAGATCAAGCCAGTATCTTAAAATCCGGCTATATCACTCAGGGTGAACAACTCATGATTGGCCGCAAAGGCGCAGTAGGCGATATTCTGGGCTATTTTTTTGATGCTCATGGCGAAATTATTCCAGACATCAAAATCCATAACGAATTAATTGGCCTGAAGTTAAATTCACTTTCCACGATCCCAACCGTGATTGGCGTCGCCGGCGGCGAACAAAAAGCAGAAGCTATTATTGCCGCTATGCGCGGTAACTATATCAATGCGCTGGTTACCGATCAGAAAACCGCAGGAAAAATAATTCAACTTATTGAAAAATAAAAAAAATAAAATAACACTTACCTCAATTCAATAAACAATAACTGACAGGATTTTATGTAACGATGTAAAAATAGCCGAGGATAAAAAAATGGCTCGACTCTGTACCCATACTGAATCAGGACATTACCTGATGGCTCTTGACGCCGGTACCGGTAGCGTCAGAGCAGTAATTTTTGATCTACAAGGAAAGCAAATAGCTGTCGGTCAAGCGGAATGGCAGCATCTGGCCGTGCCGGATGTGCCTGGTTCGATGGAGTTTGATCTTGCCAAAAACTGGCAACTGGCTTGCCAGTGTATCCGTCAGGCACTACAGAAAGCCGCCATCCCTGCAACGGCTATCGCTGCCGTATCGGCCTGCTCGATGCGTGAAGGCATTGTTATTTATGACAGTAACGGCGAACCAATTTGGGCCTGCGCTAATGTTGACGCCCGCGCGGCGCACGAAGTCAGTGAATTAAAAGAGCTGCACGATAACACCTTTGAGGAGGAAGTTTATCGTTGCTCCGGGCAAACGCTGGCGCTCAGCGCTATTCCGCGTCTGCTCTGGCTTGCCCACCATCGTCCGGATATTTATCATCGCGCGTCAACCGTCACTATGATCAGCGACTGGATGGCCTTTATGCTCAGCGGCGAACTGGCGGTCGATCCCTCCAACGCAGGCACGACGGGGTTATTGGATCTGGTGACCCGCAACTGGAAACGTAGCCTGTTACAGATGGCGGGCCTGCGTTCTGACATTCTCTCGCCGGTAAAAGAAACCGGGACGCTGCTCGGTCACATTTCACAGAAAGCGGCTGAACAGTGCGACCTGCAAGCGGGTACGCCGGTCATCGTTGGCGGCGGCGATGTGCAGTTAGGCTGTCTGGGGCTGGGCGTCGTACGCCCGGCGCAAACGGCCGTGCTGGGCGGAACCTTCTGGCAACAGGTCGTCAATCTTCCCACGCCGGTCACCGACCCAAACATGAACGTTCGCATCAATCCTCATGTGATCCCCGGTATGGTACAAACCGAGTCTATTAGCTTTTTTACTGGGTTAACGATGCGTTGGTTCCGCGACGCCTTTTGCGCCGAGGAAAAACTAATCGCTGAAAGGTTAGGTATTGATGCGTATTCCCTGCTGGAAGATATGGCCAGCCGGGTGCCTCCCGGCGCGTACGGTGTGATGCCCATCTTCTCTGACGTTATGCGTTTTAAACGCTGGTACCACGCCGCGCCGTCGTTTATCAATCTGTCTATCGATCCTGAAAAGTGTAATAAAGCGACCCTATTTCGCGCGCTGGAAGAGAATGCCGCCATTGTTTCCGCCTGCAATTTACAGCAAATTGCCGCGTTTTCCGGCGTACAGGCCGACTCGCTGGTTTTTGCCGGCGGAGGATCTAAAGGCAAATTATGGAGCCAAATCCTTGCCGACGTTACGGGACTCACCGTTCACGTACCTGTCGTCAAAGAAGCTACCGCGTTAGGGTGCGCTATTGCCGCAGGCGTTGGCGTGGGTATCTGGCCGTCGCTGGCGGAAACGGGAGAAAAGCTAGTGCGCTGGGATCGGGAGCATAAACCTAATCCTGAAAATTTCGCTGTCTATCAGCAGGCCAGAGAAAAATGGCAGGCCGTTTATCAGGATCAACGCGCGCTGGTCGATGGTGGCTTAACGACATCCCTCTGGAAAGCGCCAGGCCTGTAACAGGAGAATAAGCATGCAAAAAACGAATGAGAAGAATCATGAATACCGCTTTGGCGATAATGGCCCTAAATACTTAATCCGTGGGCCGGGCTGCGATATGGGCGTCGTCATACTACAACCAGGGCAGTCATTCCCTAACCATCGCCATAATACCGCTTGTGAGATTTTTTATACCCTAAGCGGTGAAGTGTGCCTGTATCTGGAAGGAACACCTCATATCCTGCAAACTGGAGATGTTTTACAGTGCGAACCTGGGGAGGCGCATTATCTCATTAATAACGGCGATAAACCCTGGAAAGGCGTGTTTATTAAATCGCCGCATCTGGAAAATGACAGCCACCCCGCGGATCCACCGGCCTGGTAACGCCCACGCCATCGCCAGATTTTGCCGGATAGCGCCACGAGAGCCTTGTCCGGCCTCCAAACGGCATTCGTTAATGCAATATCAAGCTGTCATTTGATGACCTGTTGGTTCAAGATATCACACTGATGATCCTGAATTTCCTCGGCAGAAGCGCGATTGAAGGTCAGTAAATTACGCTCGGTCGCCAGCAGGACAAAAGAGCCATCGCTTTGGCGTACCCCCGCCAGCGCGATACATCACAGCATCCCCGCCCGCGCAGGAACTTTCCCTGGTCCCATCGCCACAGCAAAAAATAGCAGTGCGGTCATAAACTCCGGCAGTAGCGAAGTCGCCCACAGAAGGATAGTAACGCCAACGATGATGGAAGGGAGGAGCAGAGGATGGGACAACCAGAGCGACATACCTGTCTCCTGACGATTTTTTCAGCAAGAATACGACGGACAGTCAGGCAGGTAAACGCCAGATATAGTGGGGTTATCGCAGGATTAAGCGGACAGATCAGTGATAATGAATTTCACCAAAGTATTCAGACAGCACGTAATAGCGGCAATACTCAAAAGGGCTGTCCTTCCCGGCCTGAAACGTCTGTCTGGCGACGGATAACAGCGGTTTATTGGCGGCGATTTGCAATTTTTCGCACAGGTCAGCGGAAGGTAAAATCGCCTCAACTTTTTCTATCGCCGAGTCGCTTGTGACGTTTAATAACGAATAAAGCGACGTATGCTCCAGCGCCTGCGGTGTGAGTTGCAGATCGGGAAAGAAGCTAAGATCGAGATAGATCTTTTCATGGTTAAACGGACGGTTATTCAGGCAACGAATACGCGAAATATAGAGATAGTGATGCTGTGCGGGCAGGCTCAAGCCGTCTGCCTGAGCGTCGCGCGCGCGGCGCGGCGCGATTTCCAGAATACGGTTCTCAATCGCCACGCTGGCGTCCTGGAGATCGCGGGTAATACCGCGAAACGTGTGCCCGTAGCTCACGCCTTCCGGCACCGAGCACACCACCGAACCACTCCCGCGCTGCGACGAAATAATGCCCGCATTGATTAATTCGCTCCAGGCCTGTTTAACCACAATCAGCGAGACGTTGTAGGCTCTGGCGATCTCTTTTTGCGTCGGCAGTTGACTACCTAAAGGCAGGGATCCATTTTGGATCTGCTGACAGATGATAAAAAATAGTTGCTTATAAAGCGGAGTAAAGCTCGTTTTATCAACCTGCAAGCTGCGCACCTCACGTCTTCGCCAGCAGGGGACGTTTTACCGTCCCCGGCAGGGTGAATTCGCTACCCTGCGATTTGCCTGGCCAGTTCTGCCAAATCGAAATGATTCATACGATCCAAAGTCGTTAAATAATCGGCGGGAAAAGCCTCCACGCCATGGAATGCGCCGGAAATCGCCCCGACCATGGTGGCGACAGTATCAGTATCATTGCCGATATTAACGCCGGAGATAATAGCATCTACGGCAGAATTCGGACAACACGCGAACAGGCCAAAGGCCGCCGGCACCGCTTCACTCACGTGCAGCCCGGAGCCAATAATATCAGCAAGTTCCACCACCGCCGTTTCCCAATGGCGATGACGTTTACCGATATCTACGGCCAGCTCAATGCGTCGGGCAACGGAAGGACCTGCCACCATCATCGCACCTTGCTCCTGCGCCAGCAGATAGCCTCTTTGCGCACCGTAAATACCGGCGGCAATAATGCTGTCTGCGTTGGTCTGCGCTCTTAACGCCTCGCTGGTTGCCGCCGCCATCGCCGCTGCGCCGGACATCGCCAGCACGTTATTATGGGTAAAGCGGCAAATCTGCAGCGCGCAGTCAATCGCCGCGTCAATATCACCCGGATGCAGCACCGCCGCTGGCCAAATCTTCATGGCGGCGCCGTTCGTTGCCTCCGCGTTACCCTTATTAATAATCTGTACCGACTGTTTCTCGCCTTCCAGCTCACCCTGTAAAGAGGCACGGTTATCATTGAATATTGCCTTCATTGCCGCACGCGTCGTCGGGCCGGTAAAGTTGGCGTAGTACGGGTAATCCAGCCACTGCTGAAAAGCCTCGCGCATCGCCTCGTCGCTGACCTGGCGTTGATGGCGCAGCAGCGCATCCATAATGTACTTCGCCTGAATAAAATCATCCGTGCACATCCCCGCTTCGTTGCAGCGGCCAAACGTGTCCGCAGGCGGTTTTTGAAAGGTCGTCACCCAGCCGCCAAAATAGTCTTTTATTTGCTGCTGGGTGCGTACTTCCGTCGCGGCTCCCATCGCGTCCGCGGCGGCGGCACCCACCAGGCATCCCAGTATTTTGTTTTGATCAACGTGCATGATGACTCCTTATTTCACGGTCATGGCTTGTGCCAGCGAATGGCTGGACAGAAAAGTGTTGAGCTGCTCAGGAAACGGCAGAGCGGTCATTGCGCCTTTTGCCGTCACCGCCATAGCGCCGCAGGCATTGGCATTGCTGATGGCTTCCGCCAGCAGGGCATGATCCCAGCAATTTGCGCGGGAAAGGGTGAACAGCAGGCCGCCGACAAAGGCATCGCCTGCCCCGGTGGTATCGACGACATCGACGCGTGGTGCGGGAAAATGGAACTCCCCCTCGGCGGTAATCAACAGCGCGCCATCAGCCCCCAGCGAAATGATCGTGGTGTCACAGCCAAGATCGCGCAGGTAATAACGCGCATCCTGCCAGTGGCTGGCCCCGCTGAGCTGGCACAGCTCATCTGCCGAGACTTTGCAGATAGAAGCCAGCGCGGTGGAGCGGGCGATCAGCTCAGGGATTTCATCGGTATTGCGCCACATTTTGCTGCGCAGATTGACGTCAAACAGTACGTAACCACCCGCTTCACGCATTCTTCTCGCTCCCTCAAGACATGCTTCGCGAGCGGGCCTGTCGGTGAGGCCAATTGAGCTGAAGTAAAACCATTCGTGCTGCCTGAACGGCGGCAGGTCCTGCGGCGAGACGTAGGTATCGGCACCCGGATGCACCAGATAGGTAAAGCTGCGCTCCCCATCAGCCGTCAGGTTGACGATCAGCACCGCGCTGGTCAGGGCCGGATCCATGCGTAGAAAAGAGACATCCACACCGTTATCCTGAAAAACCTGGCGCAGGAAACGGCCGGCGTCATCGTCGCCAAGACAGCCAATAAAACCGCACTCTCCGCCCAGCCTGGCAACGCATACCCCCACATTCGCCGACGCTCCGCCGGGGCATTTCAGATAGCTGTTCTGCTTTTCCGGTACCAGGTCAACGGAGGCATCGCCGATAACCCAAACCTTATTCATGGCCTTCATTTGCGCCTCCTTATGCCTGTTTCTGCGCCAGGGCAAGCTGAATATCTCGATAATATTCATTATTAATCAGATACTTTTTCATAAGCAGCCCAACCGCAAGGTGGAACAGAGCCGGAATGAGCGTCATCATCAGCGCAATACCGGTGAGCGAACGTGCGGTCTGTTCAACATCGGCCTGATAGCCAAAGTGGCTCAGCAGGAATCCGAGTATCCCGCCCGCGATCCCCATCCCAAACTTCTGGAAGAAGAGGATGCCGCCAAACGCCAACCCGGAAACGCGCAGGCCGGTTTTCTTTTCTCCGTAATCCACCGCTTCGGCGATAGAGGACCAGAACACCGGCATTTGCATATCGCAGAAGAAATTAATAAGAAAATAGAACGCAAACGCCAGGACAAGATTTTCACGCCCGACGGAGAAATACATCAGCGCGCTCAGGACAAAGGTAATAATCTGGGTGTAGCGGAACATCTTAATTTTGTCCCAGAACTTGGTTATCCAGGTGGTGGCGATCATCGCTAAAATTGAAGCGATGACGCCGGTAGTCAGGAAGGGTGAAATCAGGTTATCTCCGCCGTTCAGATAATACTTAGCGTAATAAGCGGCAACGGAACCGCGAATAACATAACCGCACATCAGCAGCAGAATAACAACGCCGAGAATAATCCACTGATCGTTACGTAACAGATATTTAAACTGTTTCCCCACCGATAGCGAGGTAATTTCCGGCTCGCTGCGTTCACGCGTGGTAAGAAAACAGAAGATAAACAGCAGGGCGCCCATCGCCCCCATCAGCCCCATCGAAAACTGGTAACCCAGCGCCTTGTTGCCCTGCCCCAGCCAGACGGCAAGCATCGGTACGACGATAGTCACCAGGAAAGCGGCAATCTTGGTCATCACAAAACGATAGCCGTTGGCGCTTAACCGTTCGACGGGGTCGCTGGTAATCACGCCAATCATCGAAATATAGGGAATGGTGATCGCGGTATAGACCAGGGTCATAAGAATATAGGTGCCATAGGCCCACGCCAGCTTGGCCATATAAGCCATATCAGGCGTAATAAACATCAAATACACGGCGAAACCAAAAGGAATGGCAAACCACAGCAGCCACGGGCGGTAACGCCCCCAGCGCGTGTTCAGTTTATCGGTCAGAACCCCCATGGCCGGATCGATAATGGCATCAATCATCCGCACAACCACAAACAGTACGCCAACATCAGCGGCGCTCAGTCCGTAGATATCGGTATAGAAATAGGCGAGGAGCAGCTGCATGGCGATAATCACAACGTTTATCGCCATATCTCCCGCGCCGAAGCCGATTTTTTCCACGATAGAAAGTTTCATGTTGATATTCCTTTACGCTTAACAGCGCAAATCTGGTGAACAATTAATGATGTCACTACATGAAATAAAAACGTTTTTATATAAGCCATCCACCAGACAATCTATGGAGGCTATGAAGAGAGTGTAACTAACCACAAAAAGATATAAAGGTATACCTTTATATCTTTTGATCGGTTTCACATATTTTTATAGACACGATCTTACCCCAGTTTTAAACCGGGATAAGAATCAATAAGATAATGAGCAGGGGGTGGAACGAAAATCAGCGGGAAGACAAAATGGCGCAACTATGGTCCTGAATCTCTTCCGCCGATGCGCGGTTGAAGGTCAGTAAATTACGCTCGGTCGCCAGCAGGACAAAAGAGCCATCGCTTTGGCGTACCACCGCCAGCCCATAGCGTCCCATATGATCGCGCGCTTCCGGCACCTCTTCCGCCAACATCATAAACGGACTACGCTGCGCCAGTTCGCTCTCGGTTACCCGGCGCGCCAGGTATTCATGCCCCATCAGGTCGCCCGGTAGCGGAAGCCAGCGAGTGCTGATGCGCGTGAGATCGTTATCCAGTTGTTCCCGAACGTCAGGACGGATGCAAGAAATATGGATATGCAAATGGTCCTGTGAACGACCAAGCCGCGAATTAATCGCCAGCGAGACTGCGCTATCCGGAATATCATGCCCGTATTTTTTACTCATATAGCCGCGAGCCTGCCAGGCCAGCCAGAAAAAGTTGGGCGTAGCGGGTTCCAGCAATAGCGGGCTTTCTGTACCGTTGATACGGTAGGTGGGCATCAATAAATATTGCAACGGACCGTGACGATCTTTAAAGACGACATAGCCGGCGCGAGGTTTGACTTCCGCGCAAGGCGCTGGGTTTTGATGCTGTAACTGATCGGGCAGGCATTGTTCAAGCACGATTTCCCGTAACGCATCAGGATTGCCGGAAAATTTCCAGTAACCGACGCCCGCCGCGGCGACAATCACTATCACCGCCAGTAAAAAGTAACCTGTTTTTTTCATGTTATGCGTTCCCTGTGACCCATAGACGGGGAAGAGTAACGCAAAATTGTGGCAAAGAAAAAACCCGGTAACATAATACGTTACCGGGTTTATAAACGGTTTAGCGTTTGCTGATTTGGTCGAACGTACCGCCATTAGCGAAGTGATCTTTTTGCGCCTTCGCCCAGCCGCCAAACACCTCGTCAATGGTGAACAGCTTCAGCTTCGGAAACGCATCGTCGTATTTTTTCGCCACGTCAGCATCGCGCGGACGGTAGAAGTTTTTCGCTGCTATCTCCTGCCCTTCCGGCGAGTAGAGATACTTGAGATACGCTTCCGCTACCGCTTTGGTGTCTTTCTTTTCCACCACTTTGTCGACCACGGAAACGGTCGGCTCTGCGAGAATAGATTCACTCGGGGTCACTATCTCGAATTTATCTTTACCCAGTTCATTCGTCGCCAGTAGCGCTTCGTTTTCCCAGGCGATCAGCACATCACCGATACCGCGTTCAACGAAAGTATTGGTTGAGCCGCGCGCGCCGGAGTCCAGCACTTCAACGTTTTTAAACAGGGCTTTGACAAAATCCTGCGCTTTGGCCTGATCGTTATTGTTGTGGTGCAGGGCGTAGCCCCATGCCGCCAGATAGTTCCAGCGTGCGCCGCCAGAGCTTTTCGGGTTTGGCGTAATCACCGACACACCGGGTTTAATCAGATCGTTCCAGTCATGAATTTGTTTTGGATTGCCTTTGCGGACCAGGAAAACGATGGTGGAGGTGTAAGGTGCTGAGTTATCCGGCAGACGCTTGATCCAGTTTTTATCGATACGACCACGTTCCGCAATAGCGTCCACATCGTAAGCCAGCGCCAGCGTCACGACATCGGCTTCAATGCCGTTAATAACGGAAGTCGCCTGTTTACCCGAACCGCCGTGCGATTGGCGGATCACGACGTTGTCGCCGGTTTCCTGCTTCCAGTGCGCGCTAAACGCTTTGTTGTACTGCTCGTACAGCTCACGCGTTGGATCGTATGATACGTTAAGTAACTGAATATCCTTTGCCAGAATGCTGGTTGACGCCAGCAATAATGTGAACCCCACGCCCCACTTTTTCATCGCCCGACTCGCTTATGTTGTGTTGTGATGAGCAAAGCGTGCCAGAAAGAGATCCAAACATTAAAGAATAAAAAAAGATTGGCTATAACTTCGAGGAATAAATCTGAGGGATTACCGGATGGCGGCTAGCGCCTAATCCGGCCTACACGTTTCTGCAACCTGTAGGCCGGATTAGCGTAGCGCCATCAGGCGCGCAAAAACAATCAGTACAGTTTTTTCGCGCACTCCATCCAGTCGCTTTTGAACGGACGCTTCATGTTTTCAATCGCATCGATGATGTCATGATGAACAAGCTGCTCGTTCTGGATACCGACACAACGACCGCCATGGCCTTCCAGCAGCAGGTCAATAGCATACGCGCCCATACGGGAAGCCAGAATGCGATCGTAAGGTACCGGGGAACCACCGCGCTGAATGTGGCCGAGCACCGTCGCACGCGTTTCACGGCCCGTTTCTTTTTCAATAAAGTGCGCCAGTTCGTCAACATCGCACATATGCTCAGTAATAGCGACGATAGCGTGTTTTTTCCCTTTCGCGATCCCGGCTTTGATTTCCGCCACCAGATCTTCGCGATTAAATTCAACTTCCGGCACCACGATAAACTCACAGCCGCCAGCAATAGCCGCCGCCAACGTCAGGTCGCCGCAATAACGGCCCATCACCTCAACGATAGAGATACGCTGGTGAGAAGAGGAGGTGTCACGCAGACGGTCAATCGCTTCCACTACAGTGCCGAGAGCAGTGAAATAGCCGATAGTGTAGTCGGTGCCTTTGATGTCGTTATCGATAGTGCCTGGCAGACCGATGCACGGGAAGCCCATTTCAGTCAGACGTTTTGCACCCATATAAGAACCGTCGCCGCCAATAACTACCAGCGCATCGATACCGCGTTTTTTCAGGTTTTCGATCGCGACAGCGCGAATATTTTCGTCACGGAATTCCGGGAAACGGGCGGAACCGAGGAAAGTACCGCCACGGTTGATCATGTCAGATACGCTGTAACGGTCAAGCTGAACCATACGATCTTCATACAGGCCCAGATAGCCGTCATAAATGCCCATGACTTCCAGCCCTTCCGTCAACGCTGCGCGCACAACACCGCGGATTGCCGCGTTCATGCCCGGCGCATCACCGCCGCTTGTCAACACACCGATTTTCTTAATCATGACTACCTCTGAACTTTGGAATGCAAAATGAAATCTATTGCCGGAAGCCGATTTCGCACTTCGAAACGATCCAACGAATATACAGATAGTATAACAATCCCTTCCTGCTGAATTGATTCAGGTCAGGCCAAATGGCGGTAATTTATACACAAAATGCTGGCCTGGCTCACTTTTTAACAATCAATTATACAAGCTCGAACTTCCTGCCTTCCCTGGGGACGACTGAACAGGGATCCTGATGAATAATGACATCTGAACCCGGAAAACGCCGCAAAATCGCCTGCTCTACCTGTTCAGCCACTAAATGCGCCTGAACGAGCGGCAGATTATCTTCCATTTCCAAATGAATCTGAATAAAGCGGGTCGGCCCTGACTGCCGCGTGCGGAGATCGTGCGCGCCGCTGACTCCCGGCCATGACGTCACGATATCAATAATTTCCTGTCGTTCCGCATCGGGCAGCGCGCGATCCAATAATGACTGCACCGCCTCATACCCCATACGCAACGCGCTATACAAAATATAGATGCCGATACCTAACGCAAACAGGGCATCCGCACGATGCCAACCGTACCAGGATAACCCAAGCGCGATAAGAATCGCTCCGTTCATCATAACATCAGACTGATAATGAAGCATATCCGCCCGTACCGCCTGACTTTGGGTCTTGCGTACCACCCAGCGCTGAAACGTGACCAGTATAATAGTGCATATCAGAGCGATGACGGTAACACCAATCCCCACGCCGGGGTCGTTCATTGGCGTCGGCTTAATCAGATTCTGGATACTGGTCAAAAACAGAAACAACGCCGAACCGGAAATAAACATACTTTGCGCCAGTGCCGCCAGCGACTCCGCTTTACCGTGACCAAACGTATGTTCATCATCTGCGGGTTGCAGCGAATAACGCACGACCAACAAATTCGTCAATGACGCGGCAATATCCACCAGCGAGTCCACCAACGCCGCCAGAATACTCACCGATCCCGTATACCACCACGCAAAAATTTTGATCAAAAGTAACGCTGATGCCATCGCTGTTGCCGCGATAGCCGCCCGGCTAACCAGCCGTCCATAAGTTTGATTCATAAATACTCCCGCTATCTTCTGCCGGTAGTATAACGGATGGTTTAAAACAGTAAGCTAATAACAGAATGACAAACTGGAGATAAAAAAAACCCCCACATCATGTGGGGGAAGACAGGGATGGTGTCACAAAAAAGCACCTAACCTGATGATATAAATGGATTTATGTCAACCGCTGTCCACATAGCGTCCACATCGACCATAAATAAAGCCCCTCAACTGAGGGGCTATTTTTGTGATCACATCCACATAATTTGCTGCCCTGACGGCAACGGGTGCGGCCTTACGGCGTGGACTTCTCCCGGCTTCACGATGTATCTCTGTACCGACTCATAGGTGATGAACGTGGCGCTGCAATTCACGTTCTGACACTGGTGATAACGCTCTTTTGTCGTGTCAGTGATATAGCGGCTTGTACGCGCATGTGCGGCATGCTGGCATAAAGGACAATGAAACATCGCGAGCACCTCTTCCGGTTTTGTTGATAGTGCCATTCTAGTTAATTTATCCTTATAAAACAAACAGATAAATAAAACATATCACTCATTATCTTCTGTTTCGTACTCCACATCAGAAAGCCTGACCTCAAGCTCTAAGGACGTCGTGAAGCCGCTATTATTCAGAAAATGTGTCACCTTAGTGATTGTCCAGTCCTGCTCGTCTATGACGCGCTTAAAGCCTGACACTTTGACCGGCGTTTCCGTGTAAATATCTGCACGACCGGTAGCCAGGATGATGGAGAACTCCGCAACGCCCCGTTGCAGTTTATCCCACTTCGCCTGAGCGGCGCGCATGGCCTGCGCTTTCGTGGCATATACCGTGGTCAGGGCAAAAACGTTGTCAGCCTCACCGGCCATGTATTCACCTTCGCGTGCTTCCGGTACTTTTGGCGCTTTCTTCTGCGTGACTGGTTTCGCTTTCGGGTGCTCCAGTGCGCGCAGGTGTTTCTCTTTCTTTTTGCGTTTCAGTTTTACCTTCTGCTTTTGCGGCTTCGGGTCTTTGGTGTGTAACCACTTTGCCGTTACACCGGTATAGGCTCCACGGTCAGCAATCGCAAAATGATGGCGGTCGCCGTCACTGCGGGTGATGGTAATCTGCGGGATTTTTTTACCGCTGGCCGTCACCCCCTGCCCCGCTTTGAGAAACAACAGTTTTCCCATTTTTACCGACACCTCACCGCCGTTGCGTTCTGCAAGACGGGTCAGGAATTTCGCATCAGACTCCTGCGACTGGTCGATGTGCGGGATTTTAATTCCGGCCAGTGACGGAGCGACACTGGCTTCCAGCTTATTACGGGAGGCTATCGCCTCAACAATCGCACCGAGCGTGGTGTCATGCCATGAGCCTTCACGGCGGGAATTGAGCGTCCCGCGAAAATCTGCACTCCGGGCGCGGATGGTGACCACATCCGGTGCGCCCCGGTGTTCAACCTCATCAACGGTAAATTTCCCTTTGCATACCAGGGCAAAACCTTTCCAGCCGATATACACCGTCAGGACAGCGCCACGAACCGGCAGCCCGACCTGCCCGTCGGCATCGTTCAGCTCAATATCAAGCTGGTCAGCCTCAAAGCCCCGGTTATCCGTCAGGGTCATGCTCATCAGACGGTCGCTGATATTGCCGGTAATATCCCTGCTGTCGAGCATCAGCATGTAATCCGGCGTCAGCGTACTGCCTGCATCAAATGTCAGCGCATCCAGCATTATCCCGCCCCCGTCATACCCGTGAATCTGGTCGCCATACTGCCAGCCTTACCGATGAGCGACTCCGCCTGTTTACCGATATCGCCATAAAGCGCGGCCAGTGATTCATCCACGCGGGTGAGCGACAGCGTAAAATCAATTTTCCGGGGTGTGCCGTCTGCAAAGAAAATACTCCCTGTTTCACTCACCCTGCTGATGACATACATGCCGTAAATCATGCCGGAGCCATCCAGCAACGGCCACGCCCGGCCTTCCTCTGCCATCAGTCTGAGCGTGGTCATCGTCAGCTTGCCGCCGGTCAGTTCGGGATAAAGCACACCGGCAAGCGTGATGTTTTCCTCGCCAACACCGAGAAACTGAAAGGCATCCCGTTTACCGATACGGGAATTTGACGGCCAGCGATAATCTGATTCACGCTGCATGGTCTGGTGTGGCAGCGTCTGGCGCATAAAAACAAACATACCTAACGCGAGCATCATTTTTCGTCACCTCCTTAACCGTCATGCATCATGCTGGCACGGGCGCGCGCACGTTTATCCCGCTCGTATTTTTCGAGCGCATCCTGTAACTGGCGGTCAAGCTGTGTCCCCGGCGCAGTACCACCCGTCAGGCTGATGTGATATTCGTTTTTACTCTGGTCCACATAAGAGCGGCCAGCCGGTGCCGTAACCGGCTGATAAGCCTGATAACCTGCATAAGAGCTGGTCGCCGGAATATAACCACCGGTGCCATACGTGGCGGCATGAGTTCTGGCGGCGGTCTGGTCAAGTGTGTCTGACTCTTTGTTGATAACACCGAGTTTTTCCAGTACCCAGTCAATACCGCTGCGCAGTTTGTTGAACGCATTAAGCGGCAGCATCAGCGCGTCAGCCAGTGCCTGCCCGAACATGACCCCCGTGTCACGGCAACGGTTCAGGGTGTCCTGTGTGGCTTTAACCGGGGCAATCAGGTTTTTAAACCACTGCCACGCGGCCTGTAACTTTTCACCCAGCCAGTCAAAAACCGGTTTAAGTGGCGTGAACAGTTCCCCCACCGGCGCAAATGCCGCTTTCAGCCCTTCCACCACACCGCCAAAGAATGCGCTGACAGGCTCCCAGTATTTACGGATAAGCAACGCCCCGGCGACAATGGCGGCCACCACGGCCACAACCGGCCAGCTAATCGCCCCGATGGCCGTCATAACAGCACTGCCAACCGTCGTGAAGATTGCCCCCATTGCGCCTGCTGCCGCGATGATGGCATTAATGCCGGTGATAACCGGCCAGGCTACAAGACCAATTGCACCGATGATGCCAATAAGCGCCAGTGCGCCACCGACAATAAGGCCGATGGTTGACGCCAGTGATTTGTTTTTCTGGATCCAGCCGTCGAGTTTTAACACATACTTTGTGGCCGTCTGCGTGAGATTACGCAGTGCGCCTTCCTGTTGGTCAAACAGGTCAGTCCCCACCGCCTCATAAGCAGACTGAAACTCCTTAAAGTCACCGCCTAGGTTGTCCTGCATGATATTTACCAGCTCGGCGGTCTTCCCGTCTGAGGCTTTAAACGCAGCGGTCAGTTTGTCCAGCTTTCCGGTTGAGGCGGCAGTCATCAGCACGGCGGCGGCTGAGCTGGCCTCCTCCCCGAAAATAGTTTTCATGTATTCAGCCTGCTGGGCAGTACCGAGCCGGTTTTTCTCAAAACTGGCCTGCATTTCTTTCAGAATGGTAAATATTGGCCGGGTGTTTCCCTTGCTGTCTGAGGTTTTCACTCCAAGCTCTTTGAGTGCATCCCATGCTTTTCCCGTCGGTGCCTGCAGGCGGCTTAACACGGCACGGCTTCCCGTCCCCGCCATTGAGCCTGTGATTTTTGCATCATGCAGCGCCCCGACCATTGCGGCGGTTTCTTCAATGCTGACACCGGCATTTTTTGCCACAGGTGCGGCATAGGTCAGCGCATCGCTCATGCCGTCAAAATCGGCGGCGGTTTTGTTCATCGTCATGGAGAGAACATCCCCGATATGAGCGACCTTATCGTTTGAAAGCTGAAAGGCGGATTTCATCCCCATCAGCAGGGCGGCGTTTTCTTCCATCGTGCGGCGGTTCGCCAGCGCCATATTCAGCGTGACCGGCGTTGCCGCCTGAATGGCATCAACATCCCCACCCGCTTTCGCGATGATTATCTGTGCACCGGCCGCATCATCCGCCGAGGCGGCGGTATTGTCGCCGAGCTGGCGCGCCTGTTTGCGTAGTGCGGTCATTTCGGCGGAGTCTTTTGCCACACCGAGCACGGCCTGCAATTCTGAGTTTTTCTGCGCAAACTCATAACCGGGCATCAGCAACTTAACTCCGGCCATCGTTCCCGCCGCCGCAATCCCCACACCGGCAGCGCCCACTGAGGCCATATTTCCGGCCAGTTCCTTTCCGGCCTGATAACGCTGTTTTACTGCATTAAGTTTTGCCTGTTGTGCACTGACACGCGCCAGCGCGTCACGCTGCCGGTTAAGTTGTGCGGTGGTTTCACTGATACGGTTTTTCAGTCCCTGCTCATCATGTGCAAGATTGCGGGTATTAATTCCCACAACGGCCAGTTCCCGTTGCTGGCGTTTAACGGAATCCGTCAGGCGGTTATATTTCGCCTGTAAGTCCTCCGCCGCACGCTTTGCGGATTCCAGCGCTTTCGCCTGAGCACGGGTCGGACGTTCGGTGTTTTTAAACTGTGTGGCAAGGGCTTCGGCTTCCTGCCGTGCCTTTTCAAGTGCATGACCAGTCACGGCGAGCTGTGCACTGGTCTTGCGGAATCCCTCAATACGGGATGCATGACCGTTCAGCTCGCGCAGTGATTTTTGTGTGTCCCGGATATCCCCCGACAGCGACTTACTCGCTGTGCGGATGGATTTAAACGGGCGGGATGCCTGGTCAACAGCCCTGAGCAATACCTGTAATTTTACATTGTTACTCATTCGTGTTTCCGCTTCGCCGGAGCGCCTTTTCGCGCCATGTGATGAGTTCGGTCAGACTCATGGGATACAGTTCTGATGGCGGCCAGTGAAATATCACTGCCACATCCGCCATCAGGTCATCGACCGACAGATTTTTCGGAAACGTTACTGCACCGAGTTCGGCGACAAAAAACCGACCACCTTACCGGCCAGCGCCACAAGGTCAGGCAGTTCCAGCGCGGCGACTTCCTGCTCGGTCAGCATCGGTGCCGTCATGCGCGGCAGCACTTTAATCAGTGCATCGACTTCGGAGTTCGCGACCGCAGCCAGACTGACACCGCGCAGCGTCCCGGCATTAGGTTTCATCAGCGTGACCTGTTCGATAACCTGCTCACCACGTTTGACCGGATTGTCCAGGGTAATCACATTTTCTTTGTTCATGGTTTCCTCACTTCTGAATCGGGGTTAACCGGTCAGCCTGGCTGACCGGATGAAAATCACAGACCGATATTGCGGCGGTGTTGCTCCAGCCGGTCGACGCCGTTCACCTTCTCAATCATGTTGATGGTGTCAATTTCGACCAGCTCCTTACCGTCCATCGTCAGCCGGAAATAGGTGCAGACCACGGAGATTTTCGACTCGGTATCTTCTCCCTGTTTCCCCTCGCCGGTGTCGATTTCTTTCTGACGTCCACGCATGACCACTTCGACGGCCACCGTTTCGCCGGTATCGTCGCGCTGGTAAGAGCCAGCAAAACGAATCGGCACGGCATCCACGCCGGTTGCGGCGTAAAGCTCCCAGATAACCGAATCCGGGAAGCCCCCGAGCGACCACTCCATTGACAGCGCATCGTCATCAAGGCCGAGGTCTACCGGTGCGCTGCCGTTCATCCCCGCACCGCGATAGTTTTCGAGCTTACGGGTCAGTTTTGGTAGCGTGACGGACTTCGCGACGCCCTGATAGCTGTAGCCGTTCAGAAAGACGTTCATTAACTTGAGTTTGCGCGGCATTGCCATCGGTCAGGCTCCTTAATTGCTGTTAATCGAAGTGACCAGATTTGCCAGGTATTTATCGGTAATACGCTGGCGCAGGGTCAGGTTTTCGAGAGGAGGCACCGGTGTATAGTCGTAGTCGATATACAGTTTTCCGGCCTTGAGGGTTTCCGCATCGTTGGATTCTTCGCTGAACCAGCAGGTCGCATCCACGATATAGCCGTTTGTTTTCAGTTCACGGAATTTGGCATTGATGCCGTCAACGATGTCGCGAATCAGCGTTGCGGTGATGGGCTTGTCCACCGCCCACATGTGCGCCTCAGCCATCGTGTCGGCCAGCACCTGCGCGGTGCGGGTGTAGTTTTCAAAGAGGAACAGCGGGTCATCAGAGCAGGTACGGTTACCCCAGAAGCGGAAACCGTCGCGGCGAATCAGCGTAGTGACGCCTGACTCGTTAAGCAGGTCAGCATCGGTGCCGGACTCCTGCAAATCCCAGAATACAGATGCGCTGATGCCGGTAACACCGTTCACCCCGACATTGGACAGCGTTTTATGCCAGCCCTGCTCCTGGTCGATTCTGGCACGCAGACCCAGCGCACGGGCGGTGGCATACGCGGTGGCGGTGGTGCTGGTGACCGTATCCCATGCGAGGAAATCCGGCCAGATGACCATCAGCTCACGCTGGCTGAAATTCTGGCGGTAGGCTTTCACCTCGGAAATGGTTTTACAGCCCCATGCGCTGATATACCCGAAAGCGCGCAGCTTCTGACAGACTGATGCCAGTGCAACAGCCACCTCTTTGGTGTCCAGTCCCGGCACGCCGAGAATACGCGGTTTAACACCGGTTACCGACTCCGCCGCCAGCAGGGCTTTCAGTCCGGTGTACTGACCGTTTTCGTCGGTGGTGCCGATGATATTGGAAACGGTCTGCGCGAGTTTCGTTTCCTCGTCGTCGCCGGTACCGTCCTCCACACGCACGACAACGGTGACCGGTTTTGACTGGTCGGCGATGGCCTGCAACGACGCCGCCAGCGTGCCTTTTTTACCGGCCTTTGCAATTGCGCTCTGCACATTGGTAATCAGTACCGGTTTATTGAGGGGGAAGGTTTCGGCATCCGCATCGCTGGCCGTACAGACCATGCCGACAATGGCCGTGGATACGGTGGAAATGACGCGGGTGCCGTCGTTAATCTCCAGCACCTGCACGCCGTGATGATAGTCACTCATCCGTTTAACTCCGTGGTTAATGGGTGAGTGGTATTTTCAGTTGTGCCGGAGATGTCAGGCTATTTGTCCCGGTTGGCTAAGGGATGACACAATTTATTCTTTATCGCTGATGAGGGGAATTTTTTATAGAGCGTGGACAGGCCAATATCAAAAATCAGCGCCACGCGTTGACGTGACTTCCCCGCAGCCAGCAACCGCCCGGCTTGCTCCCACTCACTCGCGGTGAGTTTCGGACGTCTGCCACCAATACGACCTTTGGCTCTGGCCGCTTCCAGTCCGGCGCGTGTCCGCTCGACAATGAGTTCTCGTTCCATTTCAGCCAGGGCACCCATCACATGAAAGAAAAAACGCCCCATCGGCGTACTGGTATCAATAGCATCCGTCAGGCTGCGAAAATTAACGCCGCGTTCGCGCAGCTCCTCAACCAGAATGACCAGATGCCGCATACTACGCCCCAGCCGGTCCAGCTTCCAGACTACCAGAGTGTCACCCTCCGATAATGTTCTGAGCAGTTTTTTCAGCCCCGGTCGGTCAGACTTCGTGCCGCTGATTTTGTCCTCAAAAATCAGCTCACATCCTGCACACTCCAGCGCGTTACGCTGCAATTCCGTATTCTGGTCATTTGTTGATACGCGAACATAGCCAATAAGCATGAGCATCCCCCTGAATAAAAACCGGAGATGATGCCAGTTAGCCGTTAACTCTGCATTTTCAAAAACGTTGGTTTAGGAGAAACGATAAATCTGGCAAGAAATGCCGTTCCGGCGACACGCCGGATTAACAGTAAACCACTGACCGGTGATATCACCCTGTGGGCGTCAGATGTGGGGGCATTACCAATTGCCGGAGGACGACTGAATGGTGCGTTAGGCATTGGTGCTGATAATGCGCTGGGTGGTAATTCGATTGTGCTCGGTGATAACGACACAGGAATTAAGCAAAACGGAGATGGTGTGCTTGATATTTACGCGAACTCCGCACATGTACTCCGCTTTATCAGTAGCCTCGTGGAGAGCATGGTTTCCCTGAAAGTAAACGGAAACGCTGTAGCCACAGGCGAAGTACAGGCAGGAAATGGCTCATCGCGCATGACTAATAACGGCGACATCTTTGGTTCTGTCTGGGGGAATAGCTGGCTGAGTCTGTGGATTAATAATAATTTTGTCGCAGATGTTCAGTTAGGGGCTGGCACATCTGTGACTACCTGGAACAATGCGGGGTCATGGCCTAACACTCCCGGATATGTAGTTACTTCCGTCTGGAAAGATAATCAAGGCGAAAATATTGATGGTATTAATTATGCGCCTTTGCAAAAACGAGTCGGGAATCAGTGGTATACCGTACAAGGGGGAACGACATAATGAAAAAATATCAGGATATTAAAAATTTCAGACTTATTGACGCGCCCGTAAACAGAGGGAAAACGCAGTCCGAAATAAACATAGGTGCATATTTTCTGGAGTCAGAAGACGGGCAGGACTGGTATGAGTGTCAGTCATTATTTTCTGATGATACTGCAAAAATTATGTACGATCCTGAAGGGGTTATCTGGAGTGTTGTTAATCAGCCAGTCCCGCAACGTGGAAACACATACGCCGTATCAATGTTGTGGCCGGTTAATATGTCTGTTGCGGAAATAGACGCTGCTGACTGCCCTGATGATTGTCGTGGTGATGGCTCATGGTTGTACAGGGATGGTCAGGTTTTACCCGTTCCGGTGGATTATCAGGCTAAGGCGGAAACCACCCGACAGAAATTACTTAACGATGCAAATAATGTCATTAAGGACTGGCGTACAGAATTAACGCTGGGGATTATTAGTGATGAAAACAAAGTCACTCTAATAAATTGGATGGGATACATTAATAAGTTGAAAGATATTGATTTTTCACAAGTTAATGATGAGGCCACCTTTGAAAAAATAAAGTGGCCTGAATTACCTAAATAATGTCTTACTGACTGGCTGGCTTCTCCGGCCAGTCAGGGTCAGATGAATCAACCCGACTGACCAGAACGCTGTAGAGTTCCCATGCTTCCAGCCGCTTCCGCTCCTCATCGGTTGCGATACCCATCTTTACTGCGCGCGACAGTGGCTTAATAACGACTTCGGCTTCTTCGAGTAACTTCTGTTTTTTCGCCTCTGCCTGCTGGCGTAGCTCCTCCGGCGAATAAACACGTTTACTCACCTGCTCACCATTAAACATCCAGCGTCCTGATACATCCGCCCGGCGATTAGCTGTGATATCAGGTAACTCAACAACGCTGCACCCATCAGGATTTATTGCCGAAACATCTTTGTTAATATCCACAATAACATTATTTTTATCGTAGGCAATTTTTAACGAGTCGGCAGAAAATTTCTTCTGTTCCTCATACCAGTTTTTACCATCTTCATCAAACAGCCACACCACACCAAATTTTTTAGTGAGTTGATACTGGTCAGGCGTTTTTGGATTACCGGCTACGATATTTTTCAGATGCATCATAATTAAATACTCACCACGTTATACCACTGGTTGCCAATTAGTTTTTGTATTGGACGTCTGTGCGCTCCGTCAACCAGTTCATCACTATTGCCATTAGTGATGCCGGTTATTACATAACCAGAAGTATCACTGAACCCCGGACCGTTCCATACCTGCCCATATTGCAGGCTACCCAGCCTGATATCCTGCACGTAACGGCTGTCAAAGTTGGAATAGCTATTCGGTTCCATCTGACCATTTACTCTGAACGAAATACTGCCATCTGTATTTCTCTGGCTGTAGAATTGCCATCCCTGATCGTCGTCCAGTTCAATCACTGTGGGTCTGTCTGCACCACCCCATAAATTAAACGTGGCTGTCATTGTCGAGTTATTATTACTCGTCAGTGAAAACTGTTTTCCGTCACCTACTCGTATGCCACCATTAGTGAGAACATTTACTGACATGTGCAGCCCGGAATTGTCGATATAACCGATCCTGGCATTATTGGCGTAAATACCCAGAACGCCGTCGCCATCCTGTTTAAACCCTGTATCGTTATCACCGAGCACAATCGAATTACCACCCAGCGCATTATCAGCACCAATGCCTAACGCACCATTCAGTCGTCCTCCGGCAATTGGTAATGCCCCCACATCTGACGCCCACAGGGTGATATCACCGGTCAGTGGTTTACTGTTAATCCGGCGTGTCGCCGGAACGGCATTTCTTGCCAGATTTATCGTTTCTCCTAAACCAAGGTATGCGAGAAGACCGGCAACATCCTTTCCACTCAAATGAGTCAGCGTCTCATCCAGTGGCTGCTTACCTGACAGCACATTGTTAATGGTGGTGCTGAATTTCGGGTCATTGTTAATGGCTGCAGCAATTTCTTTTAGTGTGTCCAGCGTGGCAGGCGCACCGTTAATCAGAGCGGTAACAGCGGCCTGAACAAACTCAGTGGTCGCAATCCGCGTGGTGTTATTTCCTGCGGCAGGCGTCGGCGCTTTTGGTTCTCCGGTAAATGTCGGATTATGTTTCTGCGCATACTGGGTATGAGGGTCCTGTGCGGCAATGTGGTTTCTCATCTGGTCATCCACATACAGCTTTAATTCCAGGACTTCATCATCCACGTATTTACGGGTCGCCAGTACCACCGACGGGTCGATTTTCAGCGTGATAGCTTCGGTATTCGTGACAACCAGAATCATGCGGATAGTCTGGGTACGACCACTGCCTTCCTGCAACTGCGGTTTGTACGTTTCCGGGCAGTTCGCCACCGCAATGAGTACGCCTTCATCATCATAAAGCCCAATCTCACGGATCCAGAATCCGCCCTCGTTCTCAGGGATGATTTGCTCCGCAATAATCTGGCTCTGGTTGTTCGGGTCAACACTCAGAAGATTCAGCGGCGCGATGCGTTTCTGGTTAATAAGTTTTGTCTGTGCCGGGTCTGGTGTCGGCAAGACACCATTTGCATCACCAACGGCCATTTGCGTCAGATTCAGCTTACTGCCGAGCATCGTCGCGTTAGCCAGCCGTGCCGCGCCCTGATTAGTCAGAATGGCGTAGTATTTCACTGTCATGCGTTTACTCTCAGGTTATCAATTAAATGAATGGCCGAGGCCGGGAAATAATCCCCTCAGACAATAATGGCCTCCGGGGTGTAGGGATAAACCATCAGGGCGTCGCCGTGATAGCATCCCGCACCGGCAAAAATGTTGCCGGTTGTACTTAAACTGATAGCCAGTCCCGTCAGATGGCGGCTTGCAGGTTTTGCATCAGCAACGAGACGCTCCAGCTCCTGATACATTTCCTCGGTAATACCCTGCTCAAGCACGCCAACAACGATGCGGAACGTCCCCGGCTCCTCGTTGAGCTGCCACCACTCCCTCACCTCAATCAGATAGCCGAGCGGCTCCACCACACGGCGAATCGCACCAATAGTGCCCTTATGGCAGTGAATGAAATACGCATCGCGGATAACAGCGCGTTTTGTCGCTTCCGGCCACTTATCATCCCAGCGGTCAACCGAAAATGACCACGCCAGCCACGGCAGCAGATTTGCCGGACAGGTATCCGGGTTCCATAGCTCACGAATACTGACCGGCGTTTTTTCAATTTCCGCACAGGCTTTTGCGGCGGCGACTTCAAGCGGTGATGAGCCGGTCGGCAGCAGTCGCGAATCACTCATCCGAGCCTCCGGTCACGACGCGGTATTCAGTACAGAAAGACGCCTGCGTACTGTTGAGCACGATGTCAGCCAGAGGTGCAGTCAGTTCGACACGCTGCACGCCTTCCACATGCAAAGCGGCATAAATGGCAGACAGACGGATGTCGCGCCCAAGCCGGTGCTGTGCCGTGATGTACGCTTCCAGTTTTTTCACGGCAGCAGCGCGGATGGGTTCGCTTTCGGGACCTGGGTAAAGGTAAAGCGTGGCGTTTATCTGATATTCAACAATGGCGGCAGACTGCACGGTCACGCGGTCGGCCACCGGCCTGACGTCCTCGCCATTAAGGGCGTTACGCACCACGGCCAGCAGGTCTTCGGATGCGACGCCGTTATTTTCACGTGACAGCACGGAGATAGTGACGCAGGCCGGAGACGGACTGGTGACAGAGATATCCGCGACACGCCCGTCAGCACTGCGACCATGATACTGATAGGCTCCCACCGACCCGGCGACGCTTAAGCCCTCAAACGCCTGCTGAATACGCAGACGATAATCGGTGTCAGACTCCATCACTGCCGGTGTCGGCGGGATAGTCGAATCATCTGCCGGGGTGATAATCAGGCGCGTGGTGTTGTAATTGGCACCAATCACATCAAGGTCATTACCGGCGGCACAAGCCAGCATCACCGCCCGTGCGGCCTCATTCACACGCTGACGCCAGATAAGCTCACGATAAGCATTTTCCTCCAGCAGTTTGACGAGAGGCTCGGATTCCAGCGTCAGGGTACGGGCGACCGCCTCCTGCTGGTCTTCCGGGTAAAGGGAAATCAGTGTCGCCTTGCGTTCGGCAAGAATGGTTTCAAAGTCCAGCTCCTCGACCACATCCGGTGCGGGTAGCTGGTTCAGGTCGATAATCGGCATGGTTTCAACTCACAGGGATGGTTAACGAAAGTGGCTGGCCGGTGTCGTTGTGCTGACCGGTTAACGTGACCGTCATTCGCCCGTCAAAACTGCGCGCCGTGGTGACGGATGACAGGGTGACGCGGGGTTCCCATTTCAGCACGGCCATGTAACAGGCGACCTTAATCTGCAACTCAAGCGCCGGGGTCTGCGGCTGGTCAATCATTGACGCCAGCAACGAGCCGTAATCACGACGCATCACCCGTGAGCCGACCGGTGTGCGCAGGATATCGCCGATACTCTGGCTGATATGCTCAAGGTCAGTGACAGTCAGGCCATCACTGCGATTCATTCCGAGATAACGCGCTGTCATAGAGGACTCCCGGTTGTGCCGCCGCTGTCGCCGGGGTGTTTATGGGTATGCAGTACCTTACCGTTTGATGAGAGTTCACCGCCGGTGTGTTCAATGTTGCCGCGCATCGTCCCGCCCTTCTGCACTTCCAGCGTGCCGGTAATCAGCCTGTTGGTGCAGACCACCTCCGGGGTGTCCAGGGTGACGCGGGTTGATGCTTTCACCATGACCACCGGCACCGTGGCAGTAACAGAATCAGAAGCCGTCACGCTGGCCGTTTTAATTCCGCTTACCGTGAGTGCACTGGTTTCAGGTTCATACTCAATCACCGCCCCGTCAGGGAAACGGATATGCAGGGCATCAGCCGACGCAGACGGCGCGGGGTTATCGCCGGAATAAATCCCCGGCAGAACAAACGCCGTGTCGAGTTCACCGCCCACGGCCAGAATCAGCACCTGTTCCCCCACGGAAGGTGCCCACCATGTGCGCGAACGCCCGGCACGATGGGTCAGCCACTGAAGCCAGTCGGTGCACATGCCGCCGGTCTGCACACGGCAGCGACCGGCGTTAAGGTCGGTTTCGACGACAAGGCCGGTACGAATCATGTTGCGCAGTGCGCGCGCGAGTTCCTGAATATTTGCGAGAGTGTTCATAACGGGAAGGATGCCGCCGGGTCATACCGGCGGCAATGTGACGATGAGGTGTCGGGAATGGCACAACTAACGGTCGAGGTGCGCCAGAATAATCTCTTCAATCATCTGCACATCCTCACCGGTAAAGCCGAGCAGGGGACGCGCCGGATAATCAATTTTCTTACCGTCTTTCCGGTTTTCTTCCGACAGACCGAACTGATGCACACTGGCGATTTTCGGTGACTTTCCGCCGTAAAACTCCATTGATGCCTGTTCCGGGCTGGCGCGGATATGCAAAAAACGACTGGTGATAAGTTTCGCAAACATTTTTCGCTTAACGCGACCGGTCTTTTTTCTGGCGCTCTGCTGCTGGCGTGGTGCGTAGGGTGTGCCGTCCGGGGCTTTCTGTGCCATCACCCGACGCTGCTGACTCTGACGCAGACGTTTCGCCAGTTCGGCACTCAGTCGCCGACGCCCTGACGGTGACAGCGATTCAATAAGTCCGGTCAGCCGGTCTTCAAAACGCTTAAACTCATTCATCCCACTTGCTCACCAGTTCGCCATTGATATACAGCTCCACCGGGCGGGTGACCGGCTCCGGCGGCGGAGGTTCCGGGATATTCTTCACATGCAGCGCACCGTCAACCTCACTGACCAGCGTGCGCTCGGTCAGCATCAGGCTGATGCTGATATCAAAGCTGCTGTCATTGTTGATGTCTGCATAAAACGTGAAGCCCTTTTTCTGGCCTTCGTCGGTGGTCATGATGTCGGGCTGATTTTCCCGCAGCCATGCCAGCACCGGCACGATGAGCAGGTCAAAATCACCGGTAAAGTCGGTCACAATGACATTGAGCGTGTAACGCTTTTCGAATGACAACGACGTCGCCAGTGTGGAGGCAATACTCCCGTTATCCACGAATATCCGCAGCATATCGGGGTTAGTTTTCAACACCGTGACGGCATCAGTCAGCGCCCTGCGCAGGCTGTCGGGTTTGAGCATCGTTTTCGTCCTGACAGTGTTTAATCATTTTTACCTGGCTGGCACAGCGTGCCAGCGCGTTCTCAAGCTGCCGGATATCGGCACTTAAATCGCCGTTCGTCTCCGGGTCACTGCCCGGCATCGGGCAAAGACTCACTTTCGGGCAGGCGTTGTGGACAATCACTGGCGTCGGTGCAGGCGGGGCGCTGGTGCAACCGGCGCACAGCATCAGGCAGGTCAGCACCGTACCAGCGGCGAAAATCTTCGTTCTCATTAAGTAACCTCGTGATGGTTTTCTCGCGCTGTGCTTCACGTTTCGCGGCGTTCTCCAGTTCCTGACGCAGTGCAACCTGCGCCAGCTCGTTTTTATCTGCCCTGGTGAGCGCAACATGAAGCTGATTTTTCAGCATGGTGATGGTCGTCTGCTGACCGCTGGCGACGTTGTTCGCCCTGTCCAGCGAGGCGCGCAGGCTGGCGTTTTCATGCTTCGCCAGAAACAGACCTGTCACCGCCAGCGATAACAACACGACCAGCACAATCATCAGCTTTGACATGGTTCCCGCCCCTCAAGACGCTGACGACAGGCCGTACGTATCAGCCGGAAAAACAGCGACGCCACAAGATAAATCAGCGCGGTAAAAATCCACCCGGCAGCAACCAGCGAGATAAATGTCGCCACCATCACCACCAGAGCTACTGCCCGTCTGCGCCACGGCACCGGCTTCAAAAACAGCGACGTGACAATCTTCACGGCCAGCGATTCCGGCGGCAGCTCCCGTCCGTAGCGTTCCAGTACATACTCAGTGGCATACACACCGACACCACCGGCAACCACACAGATAACCGTCGCCAGAATCGCCCAGGTGGCGACAAAACTGACGGCCACGCTCTGCGGGTAAATCAGGGACAGTGCCAGCATCAGCGCCAACGACACGTTCAGCATCAGTGAAAGGGATAATTTCTTCATGGTGTTTACTCCGTTTAAGCCGGTACGCCGCCGGCGGTACGCCAGACGGTGACCAGTTTTTCCAGTGAATGCTCACGCTGACCGTAACCGGCTCCCGGCAGGGACGCCCAGATATTGCGACAGCGTGAAATAGCGCGCTCAATGCGTCCCGCCCGGATGTCATCCAGTGCACCGCGTTCGCGGATCAACTGAATGGCGAGTCTGTCCTGTGACAACGGACTGAAATCCGGCAGGGCAAGCTGTTTGCGGTAATGCGGCCAGAACAGGTAAAGTTGCTGATAGCGACCGGAGGCCGTGGATTTTTCACCGCGACGGTTAAACACCTTCGCCGGTCGGCCATGCGCGAACGGGTGGTCACTGTAGTCGGTGAAAATTTCCGGCTTCCCGTCCAGTCCGGTGACTATCACGTCATAGCCCCGGTTTTTCGTCAGCGGATGATTCGCCGTCCCTTCGGACACTGCCAGCATGTCGAGAAAGGCCGCGATATTCTGATGCGTGTTAATTACCGGCATTACTGTTTCCCCCTGCCCTTAAAACGGCGCTGAATGGCAATCTCAATCACCTGATAACCGGCGATACCCAGCATGGAGCCGATACCGCACACCGCAGGCAGTGACAGGTCAGGAAACTGCACCAGAACAACACCGGCAACCATCGAGACAAAACCACCGAGCAACATGCGCCCGATAAACAGACGCGGGGTGATGGGTTCACCACCGGCAAGCACCTTGCCGACAACAATCAGCACCCCAATCATGAAAAGCGACAGGACGCTTTTTTCTTCTGCTGTCATGCGTTACTCCCACAGATTGACAGTTTCAGCCACGGGCGCGGTCTGAACGTCGGGCAGTTCGACGGCGGTGCCATGTGGCAGCACCGCCCCCAGTTCAGCCAGTCCCGGATTTGCGGCGAGCACAGCCTCGACCACGCCCTCAGTGCGCCCGTAATACCGGACACAAATGGCGTCGAGCGTGTCGCCCTGTAGCGCAAAGGTCTTCATCAGATTTGACTCACGATGCAGCGCGGCTTGTCCTGGATACGCGCCACCGCCCAGCGCATATCCCGCCACAGTTCATCAATAGTGCTGTCAATGCTGTCGGCCTTCTTGTCGCCTTTCGCACTGGCATCCACGCCGCGATAACGCTCATAAAGCGACGCGGTCGCCATCGCACACACGGCGCGCTCGTAGTAAAAAACCTTGATGCTTTCACCGTCGATATCGTCCGCCGGGACGTCAGCCAGACGCGTAAAACCGGCGGCAATTTTCTGTTCGCGGTACTCGTACAGCTCCGCATTCGTCTCCGCCATGCCTGACTTGATGGCCTCACGCAGACGGGCGGGGGCGACGGTCTGCTCAAGGCGCATACGTTCCCGGACGCGCTTCGGGTCGATATCGGGAAAAAAGAACGTGTTTTTAATCACCGGCTCGTCGCCTGCCGGTTGCGGGATGACCACCGTACCCTCACCGGACACGGGAGCCTCCTTTCGCGGAATAATCAGCGTCATCATGACTACCTCAGAAAAGTCGGGCGGTGGACGCCGGTACAGTGTCAGGTGATTCACCCACACTGACCGGCGTGCCGCCCTGGCGCGGGGCGCATTCGGTTGTTAACTGGCTTTCTTTTTCGGGCGTCCACGTTTTGCCGGTGTCACGCTCCGGGTCTTATGCGGGGTACGGGTGGCCGCTTTTGGCTGCGGCTCCGGCTTCGGTTTCAGCTCCCGCTCCAGTCGTTCAATCTCTTTTTTGACGCCTGCCTGACAGTCGAGCTGTGTCGCACGTTGCAGGTGCGCCAGCGCACCTGCGGCATCACCACCGTCACGCAGAAACAGACCGGTGATTTTGTGCAGCTTTGCGCGCACTTCATCAGGCATGTCAGCCGTGGCGGTCAGTTCGAGGGTGTCCGTCAGCAGGCAGGTATCCACAGACTCACCGGCAGCGTGGGCGCGCATGGCCGCAAGTGCCACCTCCTCGGTGAACATGTACGGCGGGGTGCGGCGGTGTTTACCCGGCATGGTCAGACCGTACTTCAGGGCATAACGGGCAATCTCCAGCGCACCGGCAATATCGCCGGTATCCAGACGCCACAGCATGACTGTCATCAGAATGTCATCCTGTGCGCCTTTGCCCTGCTCCAGCACGCCGTTCACCCACGGCAACCAGAACGGCAGCAGTTCGCGTTTTTTCGCGGCCTTCAGCTCTTTTGAGTAAATCGCCTTCAGTGTGCGCTGGTCTGCGGCGAGCTTAACCAGCATCTGCTCATAGACAGTTGCATGTCGCAGCGGGGCGGCTTCCCGCTGCGCGGTCATCGCTGCCGAGACCCGCATCATGTGGCGCTGTGCGGGACTCGTCATCGGTTACGCTCCCGGCTCTGCGGTCGCTTTAGCCGGTGTGGAGAAATCACCGACTTTAATTTTTTCCACCAGACAACCGGCGGCGTAGTCCTCCACCACGTAATCAATGTTCATTGACTCGTAGTTCTCCACGCGGTCGAGTTTCGGGTTTTCCTCAATCACGCGGCGATGGCTGTCATCCATGTAGTAGATGGACAGGTTTTCCAGCTTCGTGATGAGCATCGCATCCGCCGGGAAGTACGGGACGCGTACCGCTGGCAGGTTGCCGATGCGTTTCTGGCTGATGATGACGTCAGCGGCCAGCATTTCGCTGTTGTCCTGCTCCTTGTTCACGATGGGAAAATACTTGTCCGCCAGTAGCTGACGTCCCACAATCACCACAAGGTCAGGGTCTTCCTGATACCACGGCTCAATCAGGTTGTTGGTCGCATCCATCACCAGTGCATCAAGGCTGGCATAATCACCGCCCTTACCCACGCGGATAACCTCAGAGGTGGTGCGGCCTTCCTCGTCAGTGACCTTGCTCATCACGCGCGCCGGGGCTTCATTGCGGTATTTCTGCAGCCAGCCGACCGCCACATCCTGCAGCATCGGATTGCTGCTGCGGTCAGAGGTTTCGGCACGCTTCACGCCGTTAAAACCGGCCATGATGAAATCAAGGGACTGGCGTTTGATAATGGCGTTACGGATACGGAGCTGGAAATCCTGATAACGCGCCCACAGGTCCAGCGTTTTGTAGCGGATATAAAAATCGAAGTTAATCTGGTCGCATTCGTACTTGTTTGACGCCAGCTTCGAGAAGTCCTTCGGCTGACGCTCGGTGCCACCGGCGGTGTCGGTGGTGCTGGCGATGGAGCCGGTGACACCAATACCAATTTTTTCCCCTTTCATTTCGCTGACCGGCACAATGTTGATGCGGGTCAGAAAGTCAGAGGACTCCTGCATGGTGTTCATCAGGGTCTGGGTGACCGACGGTTCAACGGTGAATTTTTTCGACACATCACCGGCGTCGATGCCGTTCAGTTCGGCAACACGGGACAGGTAGGCATTAAATTTAAAGCGGGTTTCCTGGCGCATAGTTTTTCCTGAAATTAAGGGTTAATCGTGAAGGTTTTCCCGGACTGACTGACGCCGGTCAGCAGTTCGTCATCAGGGCGTCACCGCCACCGCCGGTGGCTTTGCTGCGGCGCTGCTGGGTCAGACTTTCGGTGTGGTCGAGACTGTTTTTCAGGCGGGTGAATGCCTGACTGGTTTCATCCGCCCTGTCAGTCACATCCTGCTTAAGTGCGGAAAAGGCGGTTTCCATCTCAGCAAGGCGCTGCTCAGTGGCGCTCAGTTTTTCCTGCACATGCTCAGCGACAGCGGTCACCGCTTCATGCACGTCATTCAGACGGGCGTCATCGCTGGCCTGTTTGCGGCCAAAAATGGATTTCACCTTTTCGGTCAGGGCTGTGAACACGGTTTCAGGCAGGTCTTCAAATTCCAGCTCAACAGGCGTTGCCACTGAAATCAGGTTTTCAGGGCTTAATTTGAAGCGGTTCAGAGGGTTGTGTTTTGCCGTGCGGCAGAATTCCAGGTATTCCGTGCCGAGGCTTGCCGGGTCATCGGTGACGGCCAGACCCACCAGATAACATTTGCCTGTATTGGCAAAGTTCGGCTGAATTTCCATTGAGGTATAGACCTTCTGCGCGGCCTTGTTCATCGCGATAAGGTCATCGGTCGGGGTGATTTTCGCAAACAGCGCCCATTTGCCTTTCAGCGCCGAATCATCGTCAATCTTTTCGGCCTTCAGTTCGACCACATCGCCATAACGCTTAAAAATACCGTCAGGCAGGATGCCGCGCAGATGTTCCAGGTTAATGCGGCAACCATAGACTCGCGGGTCAAAGGTTTCGGCCATTTCCTGAATATCCTGCGCACTGATGACACGCCCGTCACAGGTGTCACCCTCAACGCCGATACGAAAGAATTTTGATGCTTTTTTTGCCATTGTCAGGAGTCCTGAATAGTGATTAGAGGAGTCACATGTCGGCATCAGTTTCCCGACGATGCGCATCCTCCGCCATCAGTCCCGGATGGCTTATCACTGACACAACAGCACCTTAGCGAATCGCGGGGCGCGACTCAGTAGCCTTGCCGTGTATTCATCACGGCGAGGTATTCATGACCATCACCACAGACACCACTCTTTTACACGACCCGCGTCGTCAGGCGGCGCTGCTGTACTGGCAGGGGTTTTCCGTGCCGCAGATTGCCGCCATGTTGCAGATGAAACGCCCGACGGTGCAGAGCTGGAAACAGCGCGACGGCTGGGACAGCGTTGCTCCCATCAGCCGTGTCGAAATGAGTCTGGAAGCGCGGCTGACCCAGCTCATCATAAAACCGCAGAAAACCGGCGGTGACTTCAAGGAAATTGACCTGCTCGGACGCCAGATTGAACGACTGGCACGGGTAAACCGCTACAACCAGACCGGCAACGAGGCAGACCTTAATCCGAACATCGCTAACCGCAACAAAGGCGGGCGGCGCAAACCGAAAAAGAATTTTTTCAGCGACGAAGCCATCGAAAAGCTGGAGCAGATTTTCTTTGAGCAGTCTTTCGAATATCAGTTGCACTGGTATCGCGCCGGGCTTGAGCACCGCATCCGCGATATCCTGAAATCCCGCCAGATTGGCGCGACGTTTTATTTTTCCCGCGAGGCGCTGCTGCGCGCCCTGAAAACCGGTCATAACCAGATTTTTCTGTCGGCCAGTAAAACGCAGGCGTATGTGTTCCGCGAATACATCATCGCCTTTGCCCGTCTGGTTGACGTTGACCTGACCGGTGACCCGATTGTCCTGGGCAATAACGGTGCAAAACTGATTTTTCTCGGCACCAACTCCAACACCGCACAAAGTCATAACGGCGACCTGTACGTCGACGAGATTTTCTGGATCCCGAATTTTCAGGTACTGCGTAAGGTGGCATCAGGTATGGCCTCACAGAGTCACCTGCGCTCGACCTATTTCTCCACCCCGTCCACGCTGGCGCACGACGCCTACCCGTTCTGGTCGGGTGAACTGTTTAACCGGGGACGCGCCAGCGCCGCCGAACGCGTGGAAATCGACGTCAGTCATAACGCCCTTGCCGGTGGGCTTCTCTGTGCGGACGGCCAGTGGCGGCAGATTGTCACCATTGAGGACGCCCTGAAAGGCGGCTGCACGCTGTTCGACATTGAACAGCTTAAACGCGAAAACAGCGCCGACGATTTTAAAAACCTGTTCATGTGTGAATTTGTTGACGACAAGGCGTCGGTGTTCCCGTTCGAGGAGCTGCAACGCTGCATGGTCGACACGCTGGAAGAATGGGAAGACTATGCACCCTTTGCCGCCAATCCGTTCGGCTCACGCCCGGTATGGATTGGTTACGACCCGTCACACCGTGGCGACAGCGCCGGATGCGTGGTACTGGCACCGCCGGTGGTGGCCGGTGGCAAATTCAGGATCCTTGAGCGTCACCAGTGGAAAGGCATGGACTTTGCCACTCAGGCGGAATCCATCCGCAAACTCACCGAAAAATACAACGTCGAATACATCGGTATTGATGCCACCGGCCTCGGTGTCGGCGTGTTCCAGCTCGTGCGCTCGTTCTATCCCGCCGCGCGCGACATCCGCTACACGCCGGAAATGAAAACCGCAATGGTGCTCAAGGCAAAAGACGTCATCCGCCGTGGCTGTCTGGAATATGACGTCAGCGCCACCGACATCACCAGCTCGTTTATGGCTATCCGCAAGACCATGACCAGCAGCGGACGCAGCGCCACCTATGAGGCCAGCCGCAGCGAGGAAGCCAGCCACGCCGACCTCGCCTGGGCGACCATGCACGCCCTGTTAAATGAGCCACTCACCGCCGGTATCAGCACCCCGCTGACATCCACCATTCTGGAGTTTTACTGATGAGCAAGAAAAAAGGGAAAACACCGCAACCTGCGGCAAAAACAATCACCGCCAGCGCCCCGAAAATGGAGGCATTCACCTTTGGCGAGCCGGTGCCGGTACTCGACCGCCGTGACATTCTGGATTACGTCGAATGTATCAGTAACGGCAGATGGTATGAGCCGCCGGTCAGCTTTACCGGTCTGGCAAAAAGCCTGCGTGCTGCCGTGCATCACAGCTCACCGATTTACGTCAAACGTAATATTCTGGCCTCGACATTTATCCCGCACCCGTGGCTTTCCCAGCAGGATTTCAGCCGCTTTGTGCTGGATTTTCTGGTGTTCGGTAATGCGTTTCTGGAAAAGCGTTACAGCACCACCGGTAAGGTCATCAGACTGGAAACCTCACCGGCAAAATATACCCGCCGTGGTGTGGAGGAGGATGTTTACTGGTGGGTGCCGTCCTTCAACGAGCCGACAGCCTTCGCGCCCGGCTCCGTGTTTCACCTGCTGGAGCCGGATATTAATCAGGAGCTGTACGGCCTGCCGGAATATCTCAGCGCCCTTAATTCTGCCTGGCTGAATGAGTCGGCCACGCTGTTCCGCCGCAAGTATTACGAAAACGGCGCTCATGCCGGATATATCATGTACGTCACCGATGCCGTGCAGGATCGCAACGATATCGAAATGCTTCGCGAAAACATGGTCAAGTCGAAAGGCCGCAACAACTTTAAAAATCTGTTTCTCTATGCCCCGCAGGGGAAAGCCGACGGAATTAAAATTATCCCGCTCAGTGAAGTGGCAACGAAGGACGATTTTTTTAATATCAAAAAAGCCAGCGCCGCTGACCTGCTGGACGCGCACCGCATCCCCTTTCAGTTGATGGGCGGCAAGCCGGAGAACGTCGGGTCGCTGGGTGATATTGAGAAAGTGGCAAAGGTCTTTGTCCGCAATGAGCTTATCCCGTTACAGGACAGGATTCGGGAAATAAACGGCTGGCTCGGTCAGGAGGTCATCCGCTTTAAAAACTACTCACTGGACACTGACAACGGCTGAACATCGCCGCCTGCGGGCGGCTTTTTTACACCCCGCCATCACGCCCTCACACGCTCACCACCGCACAAAACATCCCGCAGACACACCAACGCCCCCAACGGGCAGACTAAACGCCGTCACGACGCGCTCAGACGCTGAAAAAATAAAATCAGCACCACCGCCAGCGCGCAGTGCTTTCCCCGCCTCGCCCGCCCGCTTCATGGGTCGGTTTGAATGCAGTTGAATTACAACTACCAAACCAAGCAATCCCTACTATTACGCAGAAAATGCATACTGAAATACCTCGTGCAAATTGATGCAGCTAAGTATGCATAGGTTTTATGCCTCAACGTATACGTTATCAAACAGAGCCCTGCTCAAATACAGTATCAAAATATGGTAGGAGAGGATAAGCACACAGAAAGAAAATCAGGATGCATGCATATGTCGTTGTTTCATCGTAACAAGCATTAGTATATAAATTACCATGTGCTAATTTATGTCTTAAGGTTGCCCCACTCTTTCTATTAAAAAGAACATCGATAGTTAAAACAAGATTCTTAGAAAAGATACTTTCCAAATCATCTCTGCATTTATCTAGAAGCTGAGAAATACTTGTTGACTCCTCTAATCCCTTATCCAAATATCTAGTAGCATCCTTTCCACTAAGCTCATAATAATAACGAACCATACCTTCCATTTGTGGTATTAAAAGATAAGCTGCACTGATGTAATCTCCCTGCCATAATTTGTAAAAGCCCAAA
Organism: Salmonella sp. SAL04162; assembly: GCF_046551535.1. Lineage (NCBI taxonomy): Bacteria > Pseudomonadati > Pseudomonadota > Gammaproteobacteria > Enterobacterales > Enterobacteriaceae > Salmonella > Salmonella sp. SAL04162. Next base: position 70,382 of record NZ_JBGDVX010000012.1, on the reverse strand, counting down.
TTAAAAATCTCCCTAAACTCCGGCTTGACAATTGGACTAGTTGTAACTAATTTAACGAATGTTGACAACGTCAAGCCATGTTCTTGAGAAAGTACATAGCGAGCAGGTTCAAAGACACCGTTTACAAAAATCTTATGAGTAATCTCGAAATTTCTTAGATATTGATCAATAACAACATCATCACTTATATCTTTTTTATTATCCAACGGCGGGATTGTATATACCTTACGCCCACTCTCATCATTAATTTCTGTTCCAACAAAACTAGAGAATAAACTTTTTTCTGATAATCTTAAAACTTGCTCCCTCATGCTTTCAATATTTTCAATCGGTGTTTCACGCATTAAAACTTTGAATATATCGGGCAAAGAACGCCCCGTCAGTTTTTTTTCACTTTCAGCAACCAAGTCACTAATATCAATAGAATGGCTTAAAGTGACATATTCACTCCTTACTTCTTCTCTCAAATTAGCAAGTTGTTCCTTTAAATCTTCTATCTGTTGGCTATCACCACCGTACTGTCTTAATTCAGAGATAGCTGTTCTTAACCAAGAGATCTTACCCATATTATCAGGTCGATCTGTTGCAACTTTAATAGTAATATTTGCAGATGCCAGTTTACATCTCTTGGCACGTTCATACTCACCATTTTTTTCATAAATAACTGCACTTGTCATATAAAGTGATTTTACAGCATCATAATATTTTTTATCTTTATGCTGCTCAGCCATCTTCTCAGCATTTTCCGCATACTGCAGATTATACCCATCAAAATCACGCACCATAAACCAAGTCAAATTATTGAAACCTTCAAAGATTAATCTTTCATTTTGAATACTATAAAGAGAATGAATGGCATTTTTAATCGCCATGTTTCCTTCTGATTTTCTAGGGTAGACCATTTTATTAATGTGCAAAGCCCTAGCAATATAATCACGAGCAAAAATAAAGCAATTTAAATCACTTTCATCCATGCTTTCGTTTTTTATTATTAGTTTTTCAATTGCTATATTTAGCATTTCAGCATAGGAATCAATTGCTTTAATTGCCACGTCTTTATTTTTCCGATTATTACACCAAACAACATCATATATTCTTGATAACAAAAATGGATTGGTTATTTTTTGAGAAACATATAAAAGACAGTCATTCACCTGCTCATCAAAATCTTCAGGCAATATTGATCTTTTATTACCCCAAATCATTTGGGGTTCAAATGATGGAGTGTTGTTAACAACTTGCAAATTGAAACTATATAGCATACCAAAAAGAGATGCTAATTTTTTCTCTTTGGGGTTTTCTGATGATTCAGCAATCCCATCCAGATATTTTTTTATTTTATGTGCATGAAATGTAACTGGTATATGCATAAAAACACTATAATCTAGTGTTTCAAGCTCTTCCCTTGTAAGAACAAAGATATCATTCATCGTTTTCACCTTTTTCAGTATAAATTTGCACACATTATTAGCAACATAATTATCAATAGTTAACACATGCAGATAAACAGCAATTTTACTATTATGCAACAAATTAAATCAGATGTTTATTGCTCTGAATAACAATAAAACCAACTCCACTCATCAGCGACCGGATACGTAAATTTTTTCCCGTTGTAATCTACGGTCGCACCACGCGCCAGCGCCTCAAGCTCCCATCGCTGCGGCCTGATACCGTTCTGAGCAAGGTCAACGCGGATACGGGTAATTTGCATTCTTTCCGACCGGGTCAGTCTGGCCGATGGCGCTATTTCATGCGGTTTTAACGGGCTTCCGTTTCTTTGCTGACGGTTTGGTCTTCTCAGGCCGTGTTTTAATGCGCCCCTGAGCGCCCTCACGACCTCCGGGTCATTCCATTCGATAACACCGTCATCAACCAGATTAAGCACTGCTGCGGCGTGCACAGAAGGCGTGGGAGCCGGTAACGAAGTATCACCACCGGTGAGCTTTCCACAGTTATTGACAGGACTCCGAGGCGCGGCGATGCCGCTTTTTAAAGTCAAAGGCTCAACGACCGGAACTTTCGGCACAATGCGCCAGTCCGTCGTTCTGGTGATATGAATATGACGCGCGCCGAGATGCGGCGCGTAAATGCCGACCACTCTCTCGACTTCTTCCTCGTACTCGTTAACGTCATCCGACGGGCTACGGGCAACCCTGACAGTCTGACAATCGCGTGGGACATTTGCCCCGCCCTGCGCGCTGATATACAACGCAAAATCACCACTGTCTGCGGCGGCGCGTGCAGCCTCGACGCGTTCGTCAAACTCATCAGCAATGCTGACGCCGCGAGGCAATTTGCGTAGTTCACGGTAAGCCCCCATTGTCGGCAGACCAACCGTTTTAAATTGCGGGATACGCCACGTTGACGCCCATGCGGTAACAGCCGCTGCAGTGTCTTTCAGCGGTCTGCCGGTATCGTTATCGAGCTGCCCATCCAGTGCATAGCCGTCGATATTTTTTGAGATGTATTTCGCGATATACCCCGCAGCACCGCCCCGGTTAAGGTGTTTCGCCTGAAAACGGTTTCGCGCGGCTCCTCTTTCGTCGCCATCCTCTTTGAGCGCATAGCGACGCATGATTTCGATAATCTGGTTACGCTGGCGTGGATTACAAAAAAGCATCATATGCCAGTGCGGCGTTCCGTCGTGGTGTGGCTCGACGACACGCAAACCGTAGACCTGTAAATCATTATCCTTGAATGCCGTGCGCATCAGGCTCCAGATACGGCAGAGATAACGCTGCGCATCCTTTGGATTAAATGCCTCATCGTTCCAGCCGTGATTTAGCTGGACGGTTTTACTTTCGCCTTTTCTGACCTGACGTGTCGGATGATACTTTGACGGCGCGGTCAGCGTGATAAACATCCCCACATCACCCTCTGCGGCAGCGTAACGCTCAATACCGGCGATGGTGTTCATCAGCTCCATCCGGCGAATTTCAGGATTAGAAATACTGCCCATCACCTTACTGATAAGGTCGATGCGCTCGCCGGTTTCCCTGTTTTCAAGGTCACACGATTTAAGAAATTCCAGATTTGCCTGGCGGCGTGCACGTACATCACGAATGGCATGTTTACTGGCATAAGGAGAACGGTCTTTATTCACCTCCCCGACAGCAATCAGTAACGCCTCATGCCAGCGCATACGCTGGCCTTTAAGCTGATGAGTCCACCACTCATCGTTAAACAGACGGGCAATGGCAGAATATGCCTGCCTCGTGGTTATCTGTCCTTTACGGTATTTTTTCCAGTAGAGCGGGGAAATATTGAAAGCACGTGCAGCGCCAGCAACATGACCATACAGATGATCCTGCGCCTCATCCGTAAACAGCGATTCTTTTTCGCCATGCGCATCCACCCAGGCATCGCAGAGTTCCTCATACATCATGAAAAGCTGCGATGAGATACGGGCAGCAAACTTTTTCAGCTCCTTGTCATTCATTCCAGGCAGGCGCGCATAGTGGTCACGCTCTGCCAGAAACAGCAACGACGCGTCGGTATTCATTTCATGACGCTGATTCACGCGCTCAATGCGCGGCCATAAACGACGCTGAAAAGTGGATGTGAGGAAATAAAACCCGTGCACCGGGCTTTTATTGCGCCGAATGTAGTCATAGCGTGAAGTAAACAGCGAGCGCAAAAAGTAAGGCAGGCGGTTAATCGTGGATAAAACACCTTGCACCTGACGCATCTCGTCACGTGTAAGGGGTCTTTCGCGCCCGACAGCCTCGCGTGGCGCGTTCCATGCATAAGCACCGGTAAACGTCTTACCGGTGCCTGCGGCAAATGCTGACGGAGGGACAAAACGCCCGGAGGCTTTAACGGTCATATGAGCCCAAAGCCTCTGAACAACGCTTGCTGAGTTGCTCAACCTGCGCGTTTAAATCAGCAAAAGACTTTGCGCTTCCGGTCAGAATATCGTGATGCATCAGGCCGGAAACGAGCTGGCTTAATTTCGGGTAATAACCAACCACCGCCAGCCATTCCTGACCGGCGTTTTTACCGCTTTCCGCTCTCTTTTTCTCGTGGAGAATAAACTGAAAGCTGTCACTGGTAACGACATAACGCTCGCCAATTTCAATACGAATACTCATGCCATTCTCCGGTAATGTTTGTTTTTTGCTTCAAAAACTGACTGACAGGAAACACAACGCGTGGCTGACGGATAAGCCGCACGACGGGCAGCAGGTATTGGCGCATCACACTCTTCGCAAACCAGCGAAGAAACACCGCAATGTTTTACCCTTGCCGCGTTAATCTGGCGCTCCAGTAATTCAGCCTGTTGTTCCTGAATAAAATCTACGTTGTCCGGCATTACCAGTTCCTTTTGTCGTTCAGTTTTTTAAATTCATCAGCGCAATAGCTGGCGATTTCTGTCGTTAATTTCGTCAGTTCATCCACGGAGGAAATTTGCTTGTGAAATACAGCGCGTTTAACAAGTAAATTGACCACATCAGACAGGAGGTTTAATTCATTCTGATAAATCGCGATAACAGATTCAGTTATGTCGCGCTTTTCTTTATCAAGACAAAGTTGAATAAGAGACAAATCACCATTTTCCATAACGGTGATTTTTAAGGCGTTATTCAGTAATACAACTGAACGAGAACAGGACATCAAAGCACCTCCCCGCGAGACAATCCGATATTGTGAAATTTTTCCGACTCCTGACTGAGCAGCTCGACTATCTCCACGCGGGATAACTCCGCCTTTGTGATGTGGCGAATCATGGCGTCAAGATGAGAAGAAAAGCGCGTCGCAGCGTCGGCCTGTGCTTCGGTTCTGGCCTGTTGCAGCAGTAATGCGTATTTACCGCACTGATTTTCAGAAACTGTATACATGACTTTCTCCAGGCAAAAAGAAGCCCCGCACAATTAAGTGCGTTAAAAACTCTGGTTAATTATTTAATGCAGATATTGCTCTGGTTTTACCGACGTCAGAATTGTCGGTGCATACTCAAACAGGCTGAATAATTCACGTAATGCACGGAATAAAGCATCACGCCAGTAACATGACTCTTCATTAATTCGCCAGTATGGCTGGTTGAATTCTTTTTCAGTCAATCCGGCATGCATAAATAAAGTACGGCGCTGACTGACAGTTAAAAAGCTAATATATGCATACTCACTTGCGCCAACCTGACGGCGTTTTGAGAATGCCCCGCGCAATTCATCAATTGCACAAACCAGCCGTTCACGTTCGACGTCGTTCATTTCTTCAAAACGCATCGTTGCGTGACGCTGTTTTAACTGTGCATGAAAGCAAACCGTTAGCCGTTCGCGCTCCATCATCTGATTATAATAATCACATGTCTCCTGCCAGCGAGGGACGGCAAGATGCTTGCCAATTATCCGGCGCATAGCTGCTGGCTGTTTTTCAACGAGATTGAGCGTCATCACTGTCATTTCCATACCCTCCGGCTTTTCAGAAAGGTCAGAACCTTTTTTAACGGACTCTGTTTTTTGGTGCGGATAATGATTCCCTTACGCCCCTTACCGTGGGTGATGGTGAAGTCAATCGCCCTGGGGCTTTCGTTACGCAATAACTGAGCAATACAACGCGGCTCATTCATAATCACAACCCCATCCACAAAAGCCATGCATCACGCTGTTCAACCGGTCGGTTATAAAACGCCTCACGTACAGCGCGATTAAACTCAGGAATGAAAACCCATTTTTCACCGGCACGAGCCTTCGGTTTGCAAGGATCACGCAATTCAATAATTGGTAATTTATTTGCCTTCACCATTTCACTGACGGCTGTCTTTGGCTTCCCTAATAAATCAGCAAATTTATCCACATGAACCGCATCAAGCGGATACTGAATCACATAATTTTCAGCGTCCATATATGGTACCCTCATAGGATCCAGCCCTTTCTAAACCACTCAAAACCGTTTAGACGCTGGTTTATTCTCAAATCAACGGAACCTATATAGGTTCCAGTTTTGAGGGAATTTAGTCCCTATATAGGCACCATGTCAAATGAAATTAAGCGAAAAGATTAAGGCCTTGCGTGAGGCTGAAGGGCTAAGCCAATCAAAATTCTGTGAAATCATAGAGTTACCGCTAAGCACACTTAAAAAATATGAAGGAGGAAACTTTGAACCCGGTGGCACAGCTTTGCTAAAAATCACTATGCATCCCACATTCCAAAAATATGCTCTATGGCTTATGACAGATAAAACCGCGCCGGACGCAGGACAGATCGCACCGGCTCTCGCGCACATTGGGCCAGAGTCAACAGAGTCCAACCACTCCGCGAAAAGGATTGGCTAACTCTATATAAAGATTACATTTTCACCATTTGCTACCAAGATGGTGAATACAGCGCCGGAGGGCTTTCTTATGGCAATTAAGAAGCTCGATGATGGTCGCTATGAAGTGGACATTAGACCTCGCGGTCGCGACGGAAAACGCATCCGCAGGAAATTCGAAAGAAAAGCTGAAGCACTAGCATTTGAGCGATACACAATCGCCAATGCCAGTCAGAAAGAATGGGGAGGCCAGCGAGCAGACCGCCGAACTTTGAGTGAGTTGCTGGACATCTGGTGGAAATATCACGGGCAAAACCACGAGCATGGAACAAAAGAGTTTAATCATCTACTCAAAACCATCAGCGGCATAGGTGATATACCAGTGAGCCGGATGAGCAAAAGGGCTTTGATGGATTATCGTTCCATGCGACTACGTGATGGTATCAGTGCCGCAACGATAAACCGTGACATGTACCGATTATCCGGCATGTTCACAAAATTAATTCAATTGGATGAATTTTCCGGGCAACACCCAATTCACGGACTGCCGCCACTGGCGGAGGCCAACCCTGAAATGACGTTCCTGGAAAAAGCAGAAATCGAAAAACTGTTAAATGTTTTGGCTGGTGATGACTTACTTGTCGCGCTTTTATGTCTGAGCACTGGAGGAAGATGGACGGAAGTTGCCACGCTAAAACCAGCACAGATTACAAATTGCAGGGTTACCTTCCTGAAAACCAAAAACGGTAAAAAGCGAACCGTGCCGATTTCTGAGGAACTGGAGAAAAAAGTTAAAGAGGAGGCCAGCGCCAAATTATTCAAAGTTGATTATGAGAAATTTTGCGGGATTTTACGCAGAGTGAAACCTGATATACCACCCAATCAGGCAACCCACATCCTGCGGCATACATTCGCAAGCCATTTCATGATGAATGGGGGCAATATAATCGCACTGCAACAGATTCTGGGACATGCGAGCATTCAGCAGACGATGGCCTATGCGCACCTTGCGCCTGACTACCTGCAAAATGCCGTCGCTCTGAATCCACTAAAAGGCGGAGTGACATTATAAATTTCCCCCTCTGAGTGTCCACATAGTGTCCACACTCAAGAAATTTTGAAACCACTCCAAACCCTTACAGCTTTCGATAAGTGACTGTTTTTACTTTTGATTGCATGTAAGTAATTGATAAAAAAAACCCCCACATCATGTGGGGGAAGACAGGGATGGTGTCTATGGCAAGGAAAACAGGGTTGTTACTGGGAACGTGAGTTGCTACTACTCAATAATTTCAACGATGAACTTTTTTGCCATTGCGCCACGTCGCGCAGTTGCTCCATTCGTTGCTGATGCTTTTCATTCAAAACCGCTTGCTGCTCCGGCGTTAACAGGCGATACATCTGGTTACGCACGCGGGCCATTTCGACCTGGCGGGCAACCTGCTCTTGCGCCATTTTTTCTGCCTGAGCGCGCACAGCGCTTTCATCAAATTTTTCTGCGGTGACAAGCCGATGCATTGTCTCCATTTCGCTAACATTAACAGGAGGCTGTTCGTGCCTTGCCTGTTGCATAAGATCTCGCATCTGCTGACGCTGATGTTCGGTTAAACTTATGCCGTCAAACATATGATTTTGCGCGCTACGCTGCGTGGCCCCGTCACCGGGGTGCCAGTTATCGCTTGTAACAACTTCAGCTGCGTGGCTTAAAAAACTGAATGCCAGCGTTGAGGCCATAACAGCAGCGGTAACTTTGCGCATCGCTTGCTCCCAAAATCTTTTCTGTCGCGATTCAACGAGAGACAGTTTACGATTCGGGCTGCAAACATGCGTCAGGGGGTGTAAAACAACGTAAAGTCATGGATTAGCGACGCCTGATGACGTAATTTCTGCCTCGGAGGTACGTAAACAATGAATAAAATCCTGTTAGTTGATGATGACCGAGAGCTGACTTCCCTGTTAAAAGAGCTCCTCGAAATGGAAGGTTTTAATGTCCTGGTGGCCCACGACGGCGAGCAGGCGCTTGAGCTTTTGGATGACAGCATCGATTTACTTTTGCTTGACGTCATGATGCCGAAGAAAAACGGTATCGATACGTTGAAAGCGCTTCGCCAGACACACCAGACGCCTGTCATTATGCTGACCGCGCGCGGCAGCGAGCTGGATCGCGTTCTCGGCCTTGAGCTGGGCGCGGACGACTATTTGCCCAAACCGTTTAACGACCGCGAACTGGTAGCGCGCATCAGGGCTATTTTGCGCCGTTCCCACTGGAGCGAACAGCAGCAGAGCAGCGACAACGGCTCGCCGACGCTGGAAGTCGATGCGCTAAGCCTTAATCCGGGCCGCCAGGAAGCCAGTTTCGATGGCCAAACGCTGGAGCTGACCGGTACGGAGTTCACCCTGCTCTATTTGCTGGCGCAACACCTCGGCCAGGTGGTTTCCCGTGAACATTTAAGCCAGGAAGTGCTGGGTAAGCGCCTGACGCCGTTCGATCGCGCCATTGATATGCATATTTCTAACCTGCGCCGCAAACTGCCGGAACGCAAAGACGGTCACCCGTGGTTTAAAACATTGCGTGGTCGCGGCTATCTGATGGTTTCCGCTTCATGATAGGAAGTTTAACCGCGCGCATCTTCGCCATCTTCTGGTTGACGCTGGCGCTGGTGCTAATGCTGGTACTGATGTTGCCCAAGCTCGATTCACGCCAGATGACCGAGCTGCTGGACAGCGAACAGCGCCAGGGATTGATGATAGAGCAACATGTAGAAGCTGAACTTGCGAACGATCCGCCCAACGACCTGATGTGGTGGCGTCGCCTGTTCCGCGCAATTGATAAGTGGGCGCCGCCTGGACAGCGGTTATTACTGGTGACCTCTGAAGGACGCGTGATCGGCGCTGAACGCAGCGAAATGCAGATCATTCGTAACTTCATTGGTCAGGCGGATAACGCCGATCATCCGCAGAAGAAAAAATATGGCCGCGTAGAGATGGTGGGGCCGTTCTCCGTTCGCGACGGAGAGGATAATTACCAGCTTTACCTGATTCGACCGGCCAGCAGTTCGCAATCCGATTTTATTAATCTGCTGTTTGACCGCCCGCTCCTGTTGCTCATTGTCACGATGCTGGTCAGTTCGCCGCTCTTGCTATGGCTGGCATGGAGTCTGGCGAAACCGGCGCGTAAGTTGAAAAACGCGGCTGATGAAGTGGCGCAAGGCAACCTGCGTCAGCATCCGGAGCTGGAGGCGGGTCCGCAGGAGTTCCTCGCCGCTGGCGCCAGTTTTAACCAGATGGTGACGGCGCTGGAACGGATGATGACCTCGCAGCAGCGTTTGCTGTCAGATATCTCCCATGAGCTGCGAACGCCCCTTACGCGCCTGCAACTGGGTACCGCGCTGCTGCGTCGTCGTGGCGGCGAAAGCAAAGAGCTGGAGCGTATTGAAACCGAAGCGCAGCGTCTGGACAGCATGATCAATGACCTGCTGGTGATGTCGCGTAACCAACAGAAAAATGCGCTGGTCAGCGAAACGATGAAAGCCAATCAGCTATGGGGCGAAGTGCTGGATAACGCCGCCTTTGAAGCCGAACAGATGGGCAAGTCGTTAACGGTAAATTATCCGCCGGGGCCGTGGCCGCTCTATGGCAACCCAAACGCGCTGGAAAGCGCGCTGGAAAATATTGTTCGTAATGCGCTGCGCTATTCACATACGAAGATTGAAGTCGGCTTCTCGGTGGATAAAGACGGTATTACGATCACGGTCGATGACGACGGACCGGGCGTCAGCCCTGAAGACCGCGAGCAGATCTTCCGTCCGTTCTATCGCACTGATGAGGCGCGCGACCGTGAATCCGGTGGTACTGGCCTGGGTCTGGCGATTGTCGAAAGCGCCATGCAGCAGCACCGCGGCTGGGTTAAGGCTGACGATAGCCCGCTCGGCGGGTTGCGGCTCACGCTGTGGCTACCGCTGTACAAGCGAACCTAAAAACCATCGGCCTGCGAATGCAGGCCGATTTTTTATCTCGCCGTCGAGATTTACCGGGAAATGTCTGGCGCTAAAATCCACTCGGCGCTGTCATTCCACACGTCCATCCGGGTAATTTTGCCATCGCGCACTTCGAAGCGGTCGATAAAGCGGTTATCGGCAAACGGGCGACCGTCGGGCCATTCGCCATACAACGTACCGTTGGAATAAATCACAACGTAATCATCATGCTGCACCGCATCAAACTCGCCCAGCGCCTTCTTCACCCACTTGTAGCGAGCGCCGTTAAACTGCGCGATATCTGCCGCGCCCGCCATCGCCCGGCCTCCGGTGAAGGTAATTTTCACCTCCGGGTGCATATACGTTGCGGCGCGTTCAGCATCGGGAATCATCGAGGCCACCAAAAATTCTTTTACGATCGCCACCGCATTTTCAGCTTCAGTCATAATCCTTCCTTTCATTTTGGCGGAGTTTTATCCCCCCACAGTCGTCTGGCGCTATCTTCAATTTTGCCGCTCAAACGACGCTTCTGCATGGTACGGCTCCAGCTCGCCGACAGCCCGGCGGCGCTCAACAGCCGGTGATATTGTTCGTCATCAAACGGCATAGACCAGGCGATAACACCCGCTTCATGAATCGAGACATCGCTCAGACGCGACGCCAGTTCCAGCGGCGCATCGCTGGAGACTTTACCTGGCGCAATGACCCGATACAGCCAGCCGGTTTTTCCGCTGTTCTGCATAAGGAGGGCCATGTCGCTGATGGCAAAGTGGAAATTAAGTTTAAAGCATGGAGAGCGCGGCTGAGTGACCTGGATCAACGCCTCGCCCCAGCGGTAGATATCGCCAATAAACACGTTGTGTTCGGTCATTCCGTCCGTCGACAGATTCTCGCCAAACGCCGGGGCGCAAAACAGCGTCGCCTGCTCGGGGAACTGGCGAATCCAATCAGTATAGTGTTCACGGGGGTAATGGCATAGCGCGCGGTCGGGGCCGCCGTGGATTTTCTTTTCGGCCTGCTGATCGCCTGCCAGACCCAGCTCGGTCAGCATAAGTTCGCCGTCGATTTGCACCTTGGCGATAGCGCTCGGGCGGCTGCCGTCATAGTCACGAATTTTGCCAATAAACACGTCAACCGGATAATGCATCTGCTGCTCCTTACGCGGATACAAAAAAAGCGAGTCATCAGACTCGCTTCTACAGACGTGCAATGCAAATTATTTTTTAGCGGCGAAACGCGCTGCTGCTTCGTCCCAGTTCACCACGTTCCAGAACTCTTTGATGTAGTCCGGGCGGCGGTTCTGGAATTTCAGGTAGTAAGCGTGTTCCCACACGTCCAGACCCAGGATCGGGAAGCCGGAAGCGCCGGAAATGGCTTCACCCATCAGCGGGGAATCCTGGTTTGCGGTAGAAACCACAGCCAGTTTGTCGCCTTTCAGCACCAGCCACGCCCAGCCGGAGCCGAAACGGGTTGCTGCTGCTTTTTCGAATTCAGCTTTGAAGTTGTCAACGGAACCGAAGTCACGCTCGATAGCCGCTTTCAGGTCGCCCTGCAGAGTGGTGCCTTTTTTCAGCCCTTTCCAGAACAGGCTGTGGTTAGCGTGGCCGCCGGCGTTGTTACGCAGCACGGTTTTTTTGTCCGCTGGCACCTGGTCCAGTTTAGTAATCAGTTCTTCAACCGGCAGGTCAGCAAACTCAGGCAGGTTTTCCAGCGCCGCGTTAGCGTTGTTGACATAGGTTTGATGGTGTTTGGTGTGGTGAATCTCCATCGTCTGCTTATCGAAGTGCGGTTCCAGTGCATCATAAGCGTACGGCAGGGATGGCAGTGTATAACTCATAATCATCTCCATTATTGTCGAGCGGCACAGTGTTAACGCCGCGTAAGCAGTTGGTTCATTATAGTTAATTAAATGATATTGAAAATGATTATCAATGCCGTACTTTTTCCAGGGTTATAAACGTTACGGCATCCGCTGAAAAAAACCGTTTTTTACGCCTCCAACCGAAACCGCCTGTTGATGAATTCCTGGAAATCATGAAATGTGAAACAGGGTTTCAAAATCTTTCTTTTGGTGCCAAATTTTGTCATCGGTGGCAAAATCAAGAAGGTTATAATTTCACCATGCAATTACATTCCCGGTAAATTATTACAATTGCGAGGGAATTATGAAGCAACCTGGTTTTATACGTCTGGCTACGTTGGCCTTACTCTCCACACTCTCTTTCTTCTCCCACGGCGAAACCATTTTGCGCCTGGCCTACGCTGAAAATAGCCAGCCGGTAAAAGATGCGTTGCACTTCCTGGGGCAGCAAGTTGAAGAGAAAACGGGCGGCGATATCAAAGTACAGTACTTCCCGGACGGACAGCTTGGCGGCGAGCGCGAACTGGTGGAGTTGACGCAGGTCGGCGTCGTCGACATCACTAAAGTGTCGTCCGGGCTGATGGAGAGTTTTTCGCCTGAGTACGGCGTGTTCTCACTTCCCTACCTGTTTGCCACCGTCGATGAATACTACCGCGTAATGGATAACCCACAGGTGATGGAGCCTGTTTATCAGTCCACCGCCGCACAGGGGTTTGTCGGCGTAGGCTGGTATGATTCCGGCGCGCGTAATTTTTATATGAGCAAAGCGCCGGTTAAACGCATTGAGGATTTACGCGGGAAGAAGATCCGCGTCATGCAGAGTGAGACGGCGATCCAAACTCTCAAACTGCTGGGCGCTTCGCCCATCGCCATGAGCCAGGCGGAGGTCTATACCTCGTTACAACAAGGCATTCTCGACGGCGCGGAAAACAATGAGTTCGCTCTCACCATCGCCCGCCACGGTGAAGTCGCCCGTTATTACACCTACGATATGCACACCCGCATTCCCGATATCCTGCTAATGAGTACCCTCACGCTGGAAAAGCTGACGCCGGAACAGCAGCGCATCGTCGAAGCCGCCATCAAGGCGTCGATCGAATTTGAGAAAGCCGCATGGGACAAGGAAATAGAGAAAACCAGGCTGGCGGCGGTAAAAGATTTCAACGTTGAATTCTACGAGATCGACAAAAAACCCTTCCAGAAGGCAGTACAGCCTATTTACGACGGTCTGAAAAACAAACCGCGGCTTTACGGGCTGTATCAACGTATCCAGACAGCAAAAAATTAATCTAATCAGGAAATTAAGATGAACACATTCAGAAAAGGACTTGATTTATTGCTGGGCGCTATCTGTTGCCTGGTGCTGGCGATAATGGTTGGCATCGCCTGCTGGCAGGTGGTGAGCCGCTACATTCTGGGCGTTCCCAGCACCCTTACCGAAGAGATGCTGCGATTTCTCCTGGTGTGGGTATCAATGCTGGGCATGGCTTTTGTCGCCGGTCAGAAACAGCATATCAGCCTGACTCTCTTACTGGATAAGGTGTCGCCGACGATTCGCGGCTGGTGGGATATTATTCTGCAGGTCATTTTTATCGCGTTTTCCATTTGGGTATTGATTATCGGCGGCTTAAAGATTTCTGCGATTTCTATGCTGCAAATCTCCCCTGCGCTGGGCATTCCGATGGGGAAAATTTATTACGCGCTCCCCTGCGCGGGCGTACTGATCATCCTCTATGGGCTGCTGAATATCGTTGACGCCCTGAAAGCTATCCATTCCGCCACGGATACCACTGAGCACACTCTGGAGAAATCACATGATTGACCCTATTTTTGCGTCCTGTACGCTAATTGCCGTCTTTGTTGTTTTACTGGCCATGGGCGCGCCTATCGGGATCTGCATCGTTATCGCCTCTTTCAGCACCATGATGCTGGTACTGCCTTTCGATATTTCGATGTTCGCCACCGCGCAAAAAATGTTCTCCAGCCTGGACAGTTTTGCCTTGCTGGCCGTGCCGTTCTTCGTTTTGTCCGGGGTGATCATGAATAGCGGGGGAATTGCCGCCCGGCTGGTCAATTTTGCCAAACTGTTTACTGGCAAACTGCCCGGCTCGCTCTCTTACACCAACATCGTCGGCAATATGATGTTTGGTGCAATTTCCGGATCGGCAATTGCCGCCTCAACCTCCATCGGCGGCGTGATGGTGCCGATGAGCGCGCGCGAAGGTTACGATCGCGGCTTTGCGGCCGCGGTGAATATCGCCTCCGCGCCGACGGGAATGTTAATTCCGCCCACCACGGCTTTTATCCTTTATGCGCTGGCAAGCGGGGGAACATCGATTGCCGCTCTGTTCGCCGGCGGTCTGGTTGCGGGTGTGCTGTGGGGCGTTGGCTGTATGCTGGTCACGCTGGTGGTCGCTAAGCGTCGAAATTATCGGGTTTTCTTCACCGTCCAAAAAGGCATGGCGCTAAAAGTTGCCGTTGAGGCCATTCCCAGCCTGCTGCTGATCGTGATTATTGTCGGCGGCATTGTGCAGGGGATTTTCACCGCCATTGAAGCCTCCGCGATTGCCGTGGTGTATACGTTATTGCTGACGATGGTGTTTTACCGCACGCTGAAAATTAAGGATTTGCCTTCGATTTTGCTCCAGACAGTGGTAATGACCGGGGTCATCATGTTCCTGCTGGCAACCTCTTCGGCGATGTCCTTCTCGATGTCGATCACCAATATTCCTGCGGCGCTGAGCGATATGATCCTCGGTATTTCCGCCAATAAACTGGTTATCCTGTTAGTCATTACCGTCTTTTTGTTGATTATCGGCGCATTTATGGATATCGGTCCGGCCATTCTGATTTTTACCCCGATTCTGCTGCCGATCATGGCTAAACTGGGCGTCGATCCGGTGCATTTCGGCATTATCATGATCTATAACCTGGCGATTGGCACTATTACGCCGCCAGTTGGCAGTGGTTTATATGTCGGGGCGAGCGTCGGTAAGGTCAAAGTTGAGGAAGTGATTAAACCGTTGCTGCCTTTTTACGGCGCGATTATCGGCGTTCTGTTATTAATTACCTACATTCCGGAAATCACACTGTTCTTACCCCGTCTACTGGGCATCATGTAAGCGCATAGTTTCCTGCACATCTCGTTGCCGGATGGCGATTCGCGTCTTATCCGGCCAACGCACGATAATAATTATCCGCAGGTCATCACCAGGTAAAAAAAACCGGCTACCTATAAAGTAGCCGGAAAAGGGAATAAATAATAAACAGGGATAATGATTAGAATGTGTAGCCTATACCCACGCGGAAACGGGTTTGTCTTTCATCGCTGTTGCTATTGACGGAAACATTACCTACCTCAACGAATGGCGACCATTGATCAATAATATAGGCAGTTCTGAAGTTATATTCATAGTTATCTTTGCCGCCATCGTAAAGATCATATTTATCAGCTTTCTTATAAATTCCTTCGATTGTCCAGTCAAAGTTGTTCCATTTATAACCCGCCCAGACATCCATACGATTGATGGTATCATCATCACGGATATCAGAAGAACGGCGTACATATTCAAAACGATAGCGCGCACCAACCCACCAGCTTTCATTTAATGTCCACGTCGCGCGGAAGTAAGGCTTATAGGTAGAGTAACCATTGCCGGTTTCCAGCACAAAACCCGGTTGCCAGGCGACATCACCGGTTTTAAATTGGTAGCTTATCGTATATTCGTTGCCCTGTGTTTCCAGGTCATTAAACGCTTTATTGGTGTCATCCCCGCCTGATTTTGAGATAGCTTCTATCGCAAAACCAAAACCATTCGCAAACCGATGAGAAATATACGCACGGTCATAGTTAGCTTTACTGTCATCAAGATATTCATGACGAACATCGACATATACTGCATGCGCATTTGTTACAACAAGAGGTAATAGTAAGAAAAGAGATTTTCTCATAACAGAATCCATTTAATTTAAAATTAAAACGTTGTTTTATGTCAGGCCGTTACAACCATAATACGCAATGTGAATGGCGACAATATAGGCAAAGATCTTTAATTTAAAATTGGGATAATGTTCAAAAAGCAAAATAAAATAAATGAAATTTATATTCGCCATATAACATAAAAATCAAAACACCATCAACAAAGCCAATATAGGGATTTCCCTATATTTATATTTCATTGATTCCTAACGTTAATTTCAATATATTTAAATTGTAAATACAAATAAAACAACTAAATAATTACTGTATAACTACCTTTTTATCAAACGGTAAGTCAGACTATTCCCATTATGTGAGCTCACGCAGCGTTTTCTTTGCATTGCTGCCAGCTAAGTCGTTTCGTGTCGTTATGATGAAGGTATTTTAGAAAACCAATATTACCCACTGATTTAAATAACATCCAGACGGTCATGATGCGCTCCGACTTTTTTAAAACGTGAAGTTAATCACTTCATTAACGTGCTGATTGCCAGAATACACCCAACGGCGGCAATCGTTATAAGGTTACCAGGCGGCGTAATTTTTAAACTCATGCAAACGGAAGGGGTATCCCGTCCATAAAAAATAATGAGGAACATGTCATGAGTAACGCGATTACGATGGGTATTTTCTGGCATTTGATAGGGGCGGCCAGTGCAGCCTGCTTCTATGCTCCGTTCAAGCAAGTGAAACAGTGGTCATGGGAAACCATGTGGTCAGTGGGCGGCATCGTCTCCTGGCTTATTCTGCCGTGGACAATTAGCGCTCTGTTACTGCCTGATTTCTGGGCCTATTATGGACAGTTTAACCTCTCCACCCTTTTACCGGTTTTTCTGTTCGGCGCCATGTGGGGCATCGGCAATATTAACTACGGTCTGACTATGCGTTATCTCGGGATGTCGATGGGTATCGGCATCGCTATTGGCATTACGCTTATCGTCGGCACGCTGATGACGCCTATCATCAACGGTAACTTCGATGTGTTAATCCATACCGAAGGGGGACGCATGACGCTACTTGGCGTTTTTGTCGCGCTGATCGGCGTCGGGATTGTGACGCGCGCCGGACAGTTAAAAGAACGCAAAATGGGCATTAAAGCGGAGGAGTTCAATCTGAAGAAAGGGCTTCTGCTGGCAGTGATGTGCGGTATTTTCTCGGCGGGGATGTCTTTTGCCATGAACGCCGCGAAACCGATGCATGAAGCTGCTGCCGCGCTTGGCGTTGACCCGCTCTATGTCGCGCTGCCGAGTTACGTGGTGATTATGGGCGGCGGCGCGCTGGTTAACCTCGGTTTCTGTTTTATCCGCCTAGCAAAAGTACAAAATCTGTCGATAAAAGCCGACTTCTCGCTGGCAAGACCGTTGATTATCAGCAATATTCTGCTGTCCGCGCTTGGCGGTCTGATGTGGTATTTGCAGTTCTTTTTCTATGCCTGGGGTCACGCGCGCATTCCAGCGCAATATGACTACATGAGCTGGATGCTGCACATGAGCTTCTATGTGCTGTGCGGGGGGCTTGTCGGTCTGGTGCTAAAAGAGTGGAAAAATGCTGGCCGCCGTCCCGTTGCCGTATTAAGCCTCGGCTGCGTGGTAATTATTATCGCGGCGAATATTGTCGGTTTAGGCATGGCCAGTTAATCGCTTTGATTACTGAGATGGCGCCATTGGCTCGGCGTCATCCCGGTTTCCCGCGTGAACACCACTGAAAAATAATTACTATCTTCAAAACCGCACTGCATCGAAATCTCACTAATCATCAGCGGGCTATGCTGAAGCAGATACTGCGCGTGGCAAATACGGACCTGGCGTAAATATTGATTAATCGTCATCCCGGTTTGGGCGCGAAACTGCTGCCGCAGCACCCGTTCGCTGCATTGTTCCTGCTGGCAAAACGCATCCAGCGCAAAGGGACGCTCAAGGCTATTAGCCAAAGCGGTAATTAATTTATCCAACAGGGTTTCTCTGGAGGTTGCCGGAAGATCGTCGGTCGCGTAGCGATGCCGTTTTAACGTCATCACCAGTTGACCAAACAGCAATTCCGCCATCTCATTCGCCAGCGGATCGCGCCCATTACTCTCATGTTCAAGCTGGTTAATGACCTGCCGCGCCTGATTCATTCCCATACTGCCCAGCCGCCAGTGAGGATGCCACTGCGCTCCCTGAAAGCCGGGAATCATCGCCTGCCAGTTTACATTGAGTTTCAAACGCTCCGGGCAGTAAATGATATTTTGCAGCACCAGATCGTTAACGGAGGTATAGGAGTGTTTGTCTTCAGCACGAATGTAAAACAGATCGCCGCGGGTAATTCTGTATGGGCGCTCATTAAGAACGTGTAGGCCATTGCCCCGCCAGACCATCACCAGTTCACAAAACTCATGCGTATGTTCCGCAAAAACATCCTGTGGATAGCGATCGGCAACCGTAACGGCCTGCTGCTCATCAGTAAAAAAATCTTTTTTCAAAAGGATTAACTGATTTGCCACCGCAGCACCTCATGTTGAATGCTTGCCGGATGGCGCTACGCTTATTCTGTCTACCGCTCGCCGCCGTAGGCCAGGTAAGGCGCAGCCGCCATCCGGTATTAAAGGGTATAATTATCAGCATATTGGCGACGAAAACGTTGATAGCGTTCGCGTTACTGGATTATCGCATCGCGTCCCTGACGGATATCCCGCGGCGACCAGTTAAATTCTCGGCGAAACAGAGTCGAAAAGTGGTTACTGTCGCCAAAACCGCAGCGGTACGCGATTTCTGTCACGCTATGATCGCTATGGCGTAATAAATGCCGGGCTTTGATCAAACGCAGGCGATTAAGGTAACGTTGCGGCGTCAGCCCGGTATGCTGTTTAAGCTGACGATGCAGCGTGCGTAGCGACAGCGAAAACTGTTCAGCTACCGCCTCCCAGCAGACCTCCTCCGCAAAATGTTCTTCCAGCCATGCCATCAGTTGGTTGAGTTTGGCGTCGTTATTGGTTGCGCCTTCCATCAGGCTACTGCGGCGCAACAACACCAGTAGTTGCATAAACAAAATTTCGCGATTCGCCACGGCAGGCGCATCCATGCTGTCTCCGGCGCGCTCCATCAGACCGACCAACTGGCGCACCTGCTGCAACACACTCTGATTCACCCGCCAGTGCGAAGGATAGTAACCATCCTGCTCCTGCGGCAGCAATTGATCCAGCCCCGCCAGGAATTGGAAAGCGTCCGGCGAACGCCACAGTACATTCGTCAGGCATAGGTTGTCGGTATGTTCATATAAATGCCGGTCGTGATCGCGAACAAAACACACGGTACCGCCGCTGATGGTATACGGCTGCCCGTTGAATACATGAATGCCCGTACCGTGTTCCACAATCACGATTTCATGAAAATCATGATGATGTTCAGGGAAAGCGGCTTGCGGCAGACGGGGTTCAATCGCCACGGGCGCTTTACCTGATGGAAAAAAATCCACGCTATGCAGTACGGTCATGGTTGCTTCCTCCTGAATTCAACATGTCCGAATAGTAATTAAGGGCTATCGGCCTCACCTTAAATTTTTGACGCTAAAGCGCGCAAACATGGTCTTTTTTTCAAGAAAAGGCGGGAAAAAGCGGGAAATGCGGACGACATCACACCGGCCTATTAGTAGAAACTGTGAACGCTATCACGTTCATCTTTGCCTTGTTGCCAGCGGCTCATTTTCCTGTCAGTAACGAGAAGGTAGGTCTTTGAGGGCTTTTTTAGACTGTGCGCAATGACTCTAAGAAGGACCTGATTATGACTTTTCGCCATTGTGTCGCGGTTGATCTCGGCGCATCCAGCGGGCGCGTGATGCTGGCGCGTTACGACAGCAAACACCGTACCCTGACGCTACGTGAAATTCACCGTTTTGTGAACTGCCTACAAAAAACAGACGGGTTTGACACCTGGGACATCGACAGTCTGGAAAAGGATATCCGTCTTGGTCTGAAGAAAGTCTGCAATGAAGGCATTCTTATCGACAGCATCGGCATCGACACCTGGGGCGTCGATTATGTCCTGCTGGATAAACAAGGTCAGCGTGTCGGCCTGCCGGTATCCTACCGCGATAACCGTACCACGGGCATCATGTCGCAAGCGCTGGTCCAGATCGGCAAAAGCGAAATCTATCGCCGCAGCGGGATTCAGTTTCTGCCGTTTAACACCATCTATCAGTTACGCGCGCTGACGAAGCAACAGCCTGAGTTAACGGCGCAGGTCGCTCATGCGCTGCTGATGCCCGATTATTTCAGCTACCGCCTGACCGGTGAAATGAACTGGGAATACACCAACGCCACGACCACCCAATTGGTCAATATCAATACCGATGACTGGGACGATACCCTGCTGGCGTGGACTGGCGCGAAAAAGGGCTGGTTCGGCCGCCCCTCGCACCCTGGCAATGTTATCGGCGACTGGATTTGCCCGCAGGGCAACCGTATTCCGGTGGTAGCCGTCGCCAGCCACGATACCGCCAGCGCCGTTATTGCCTCTCCGCTGGCAAATAAACATAGCGCTTACCTGTCTTCAGGCACCTGGTCGTTGATGGGTTTTGAAAGCAAAATGCCCTACACCACTGACGAGGCGCTGGCTGCCAATATCACCAACGAAGGCGGCGCGGAAGGGCGTTATCGGGTACTGAAAAACATTATGGGTTTGTGGCTGCTCCAGCGTGTGCTGAAAGAACGGCGCATTACCGATCTGCCTGCGCTTATCGCCCAAACAGAAGCGCTGCCGGCCTGCCGTTTCCTGATTAACCCGAATGACGATCGCTTTATCAATCCTGACGATATGCGCGCTGAAATCCAGGCAGCCTGTCGCGAGACCGACCAGCCCGTTCCCGTCAGCGATGCCGAACTGGCGCGCTGCATTTTCGACAGTCTGGCGCTGTTGTATGCCGACATTCTGCACGAACTGGCAAATCTGCGCGGCGAAAAATTTACCCAACTGCATATTGTCGGCGGCGGATGCCAAAACGCGCTACTTAACCAGTTGTGCGCCGATGCATGTGGTATTCGCGTGATGGCCGGGCCGGTTGAAGCCTCCACCCTTGGCAATATTGGTATTCAGCTTATGACCCTCGACGAATTAAACAACGTCGATGACTTCCGTCAGGTCGTCAGCGCTAACTACGACCTGACAACCTATATCCCTAATCCTGATAGTGAAATTGCCCGCCACGTTGCGCAGTTTCAACCCAAACGACAGACAAAGGAGCTTTGCGCATGACCACTCAACTGGAACAAGCCTGGGAACTGGCAAAACAACGTTTCGCCGCAGTAGGTATTGATGTCG
The DNA here is from genome assembly GCF_046551535.1 of Salmonella sp. SAL04162. Taxonomy (NCBI): domain Bacteria; kingdom Pseudomonadati; phylum Pseudomonadota; class Gammaproteobacteria; order Enterobacterales; family Enterobacteriaceae; genus Salmonella; species Salmonella sp. SAL04162. Next base: position 49,016 of record NZ_JBGDVX010000012.1, on the reverse strand, counting down.
AGGAGGCGCTGCGCCAGCTCGATCGCCTGCCGGTTTCCATGCACTGCTGGCAGGGCGACGATGTTGCCGGATTCGAGAACCCGGAAGGTTCGTTGACGGGCGGAATTCAGTCAACCGGCAACTATCCGGGCAAAGCGCGTAACGCCACCGAACTGCGCGCCGATCTGGAGCAGGCGCTGCGTCTGATCCCTGGCCCAAAACGGCTGAACCTGCACGCCATTTATCTTGAGTCGGATACGCCGGTTGCTCGCGACCAGATCAAACCGGAGCATTTTAAAAACTGGGTGGAGTGGGCGAAAGCGAACCGGCTGGGGCTGGATTTCAACCCCACCTGTTTTTCTCATCCACTGAGCGCTGACGGTTTTACCCTCTCTCATCCCGACGCGAAAATTCGCCAGTTCTGGATCGATCACTGCAAGGCCAGCCGCCGCGTCTCGGCATACTTTGGTGAGCAGCTCGGTACGCCGTCGGTGATGAACATCTGGATCCCGGACGGCATGAAAGACATTACCGTCGACCGTTTAGCTCCGCGCCAGCGCCTGCTGGAAGCGCTGGATGAGGTCATTAGCGAGAAATTCGACCCGGCGCACCACATCGACGCCGTCGAAAGCAAACTGTTTGGCATCGGCGCGGAAAGCTACACCGTCGGCTCCAATGAGTTCTACATGGGCTACGCCACCAGCCGTCAGACCGCGCTGTGCCTGGATGCGGGCCACTTCCATCCCACTGAAGTGATTTCCGACAAAATTTCCGCCGCCATGCTCTACGTGCCACGGCTGCTGCTGCACGTCAGCCGCCCGGTACGCTGGGATAGCGACCACGTGGTACTCCTGGACGATGAAACTCAGGCGATTGCCAGCGAGATCGTCCGTCATAACCTGTTCGACCGTGTGCATATCGGTCTGGATTTCTTCGACGCCTCTATCAACCGTGTAGCCGCGTGGGTTATCGGTACCCGCAACATGAAAAAAGCGCTGCTGCGCGCTCTGCTGGAACCCACAGATCAACTGCGTCAGCTTGAGGCCAGCGGCGATTACACCGCGCGTCTGGCGCTGCTGGAAGAGCAGAAATCTCTGCCGTGGCAGGCCGTCTGGGAAATGTATTGCCAGCGTCACGACACGCCGACTGGCAGCCAGTGGCTGGACAGCGTTCGCACCTACGAAAAAGAGATCCTGAGCAAACGTAGCTGACAGCGACACCTGATCTGTAGGCCGGATAAGACGCCCGCGTCGCCATCCGGCAATAAATGAAACACGATTGCCGGATGGCGCTGCGCTTATCCGGCCTACGTAAGACCCGAATAACCTTCGGGCAATAAATGGGAACACGAACATGCAAAATATTACCGATTCCTGGTTTGTCCAGGGCATGATTAAAGCCACGTCTGATGCGTGGCTGAAAGGGTGGGACGAACGTAATGGCGGTAACCTGACGCTACGTCTGGATGAAGCCGACATCGCGCCTTTTGCGGCTAATTTCCACGAAAAACCGCGCTATATCGCGCTAAGTCAACCCATGCCGCTGCTGGCGAATACGCCGTTTATCGTTACCGGTTCCGGCAAATTCTTCCGCAACGTTCAGCTCGATCCGGCAGCCAATTTAGGCGTGGTCAAAATCGACAGCGACGGCGCAGGCTACCACATTCTGTGGGGCTTAACCCACGACGCGGTCCCCACCTCTGAACTCCCGGCGCATTTCCTCTCCCACTGCGAACGCATCAAAGCCACCCACGGCAAAGACCGCGTCATTATGCATTGCCATGCGACTAACCTGATCGCCCTCACCTACGTACTGGAAAACAACACTGCGCTGATCACCCGCAAACTGTGGGAAGGCAGCACCGAATGCCTGGTGGTATTCCCGGACGGTGTCGGCATTCTGCCGTGGATGGTGCCAGGCACCGATGAAATCGGCCAGGCCACCGCGCAAGAGATGCAGAAACATTCGCTGGTGCTGTGGCCGTTCCACGGCGTGTTCGGAAGCGGACCTACGCTGGATGAAACCTTCGGTTTGATAGATACCGCAGAGAAATCCGCTGAGGTATTAGTCAAAATCTATTCGATGGGCGGTATGAAGCAGACCATCACGCGCGAAGAACTGGTCGCCCTCGGCAAACGTTTTGGCGTGACACCGCTGGCCAGCGCCGTAGCGCTGTACTGATACCTCCCAACTCAACGCCGGATGCAGCTTGCCTTATCCGGCCTACAGGTCGGTGCGCATTTTACCGTAGGCCCGATAAGCGTAGCGCCATCGGGCAACAGGGAATCTTTTTAAGGAGAATAGTGATGAGCTTTATGTTGGCACTGCCAAAAATTAGCCTGCATGGCGCTGGAGCGATTGCCGATATGGTGAACCTCGTGGCGAATAAGCAATGGGGCAAAGCGCTGATCGTTACCGATGGTCAACTGGTAAAGCTGGGCCTGCTGGATAGCCTGTTTAGCGCACTGGATGAACATCAAATGTCTTACCACCTGTTTGATGAGGTGTTCCCAAACCCGACAGAAGAGCTGGTGCAGAAAGGTTTTGCGGCGTATCAGAGCGCAGAATGTGACTACATTATCGCCTTCGGCGGCGGCAGCCCGATCGATACCGCTAAAGCGGTGAAAATTCTGACCGCCAACCCAGGTCCATCTACCGCCTACTCCGGCGTCGGCAAAGTGAAAAACGCCGGCGTACCGCTGGTAGCGATTAATACTACGGCAGGTACCGCGGCAGAGATGACCAGCAACGCGGTGATTATCGACTCTGCCCGTAAGGTCAAAGAGGTGATCATCGACCCGAATATCATCCCGGATATTGCCGTGGATGACGCCAGCGTCATGCTGGAAATCCCGGCGTCTGTGACCGCCGCAACCGGCATGGATGCCCTGACCCATGCGGTGGAAGCCTATGTCTCCGTTGGCGCGCATCCGCTCACCGACGCTAACGCGCTGGAAGCGATTCGCTTAATCAATTTGTGGCTACCGAAAGCGGTTGACGATGGCCATAACCTCGAAGCCCGTGAGCAAATGGCATTCGGCCAGTACCTGGCAGGTATGGCGTTCAACAGCGCCGGTTTGGGGCTGGTTCACGCGCTGGCGCACCAGCCGGGCGCAACCCACAATCTGCCGCACGGCGTCTGCAACGCTATCCTGCTGCCAATTGTCGAGAACTTTAACCGTCCGAACGCCGTCGCGCGTTTTGCCCGCATCGCACAGGCGATGGGCGTGGAGACGCGCGGTATGTCTGACGAAGCCGCAAGTCAGGAAGCGATTAACGCTATCCGTACGCTGAGCAAACGCGTCGGCATTCCAGACGGTTTCAGCACGTTGGGCGTCACAAAAGAAGATATCGAAGGCTGGCTGGATAAAGCCCTCGCCGACCCGTGCGCGCCGTGTAACCCGCGCACCGCCAGCCGCGATGAAGTTCGCGAGCTGTACCTGGAGGCGTTATGATCCGCAAAGCCTTTGTGATGCAGGTAAATGCCGACGCGCACGAGGAGTATCAGCGTCGTCATAACCCAATCTGGCCGGAGCTGGAAGCCGTATTAAAATCTCACGGCGCGCATCACTACGCGATTTATCTCGATCAGGAGCGCAATCTGCTGTTCGCCACCGTTGAGATTGAATCCGAGGAACGCTGGAACGCCGTTGCCAGCACCGACGTTTGCCAGCGTTGGTGGAAACATATGCGTGACGTTATGCCCGCGAATCCGGATAACAGCCCGGTCAGCGCAGAGCTAAAAGAGGTGTTCTATCTGCAGTAAGTCGTGTGCCCGGTGGCGCAAGCTTACCGGGCCTACGGTTTTATTTTTTGTCGGCCGGATAAGGCGGTTACGCCGCCATCCGGCAATTTCAATTCTGCTCCGCTACCAGGATAGCCTGAGTATCCGGTTCCAGCGCTTTAAAGATATGCGCCTGGTCGCCGGGATAACAAATGTAATCGCCCTCCGCCAGCTCTTCCGGCGCCTCGGTTAAGCCGACGAGGGCTTTTCCCTGCGTAACAATAATATGTTCCACCGACCCCGGCGGATGCGGGTGAGAGATCCGGTCGGCCCCCGGCTGCGTCAACAGCAGATAGATATCACGCCGCGCGCCGGGCGGACACGCCGCCAGTAATATCGCCTGATAATGCGCCTGCTCCGCCACGACTTTGGTGCCTTCTCCGCGGCGAATCACTTGCGTTTTTTGTACCTGCGGCTCCAGCAGCCTGGCAAAGGGAATGTCGAGCGCGACGCATAGCGACCATAACGTCTCCAGGCTGGGGTTGCCGTTCCCTGCTTCCAGTTGTGAAAGCGTAGATTTAGCGATGCCTGCGCGCCGCGCAATCTCCGCCAGCGACAGTCCGGTTCGCTGGCGTTCGCGCACCAGGCTTCTGGCAATGACGCTAATAGGTTGTGTCATAAAGCATCCAACGTTCACTATAACGAACGAAATGTTCGTCTTGTAAAGCAAATCTGTTCCGTTCATTATAATGAAAATTCGTTCGATATGACTAAAGAAGATGAAACACTATTTTTCCTGTCTCAAGGGAGACACGATAAAAGCGATATTTTTAGTGTGCCTGGCCGTGGGCGTCGTCGGCATGTCCTATGGCTCACTGGCGATGGCCTACGGCTTCCCACTGTGGGTGCCGTTTGTCCTCTCTATTTTTGTACTGGCGGGCGCGTCCGAATTTATGTTTATCGGCATTGTTGCCAGCGGCGGCAATCCGTTAGCGGCGGCGGCGGCAGGACTGCTGGTGAATGCGCGCCACGTGCCGTTTGGCGTAACGGTGCGCGATTTGGTTGGCTCCCGCGCCGCCAGCTTTTTCGGCTGCCATATCATGAATGATGAGAGCGTGGTGTTCGGCCTGTCGCAAAAAACACCCGAACAACGTAAAGCCGCCTACTGGCTATGCGGTCTGGGCGTCGCCCTATTCTGGCCGATTGGCACACTGATTGGCGCAGGTGTCGGCAAACTGCTCCCAGCCCCAGAAACCATCGGTCTGGATGCCGTATTCCCGGCAATCTTACTGGCGCTGGTGATCCCGGAGTTTAAAAACCGCACCACATTGATTCGTGGTTGCAGCGGCGCCGCGCTGTCGCTTGCCGCCGTTCCCTTTGTGGCGGCCGGATTGCCGGTGTTGCTTTCGCTGCTTGGCCTACTGGCGAGGAAAAAATAATGGGCAATATGACGCTATTTATTATCGGTATTGCTCTTCTGTCTGCGGGAACCTATTTGATGCGCCTCGGCGGCGCGAAACTTGGCAGCCGTCTGGCGCTGTCTGAGCGTTCACAGGCGCTGCTCTCGGATGCGGCAACGGTGCTGCTATTCTCCGTCGCGCTGGCAACCACCTTTTACGAAGGCGAACATTTTGCCGGAATGGCGCGCGTTCTTGGGGTTGGCTTCGCCGTATTTTTAGCCTGGCGTAAAATGCCGCTTATTGTGGTGATTATCGCCGCCGCGCTGGTGACAGCACTGCTGCGGCTGGCGGGTATTAATTAACGTCTTACAGAACAGTTGGGCGTGACACCCTATAAGTGATGAAGGCTGGGCCGCCCTATGCTGAAGAGGCCCAGAATTTTCGCATCAGGCGGGATAAATGCTTTCCATATAAATGCCGATCCTCAATTACACTACCAGTGTCTTCCAACGTGACGTCAACATCTTGTGATAGCTTCAGATTACTGGTTTTTCTAATAACTCTCTTTAGTTAATGTTTACGTCGGCTATTTTTACGGATATTGCCTGACGAAGAATACATGGACGAAAAAAGCGCCTGATCGGCGCTTTTTATTGGCGTTATAGCGTAATTTTATAGGCACTTGCGCCAGCCTGCACGCAGTTAATGTGCCGTCACTCAACGCAGGCGGTTATAATCATCCACCATCTCGTTATAACTTCTCAACGACGCCGGATAAGAATCCGCAACCATCCATCCTGTTGCAGGGTCCTGCACCCGTTTCTTTTCAAAATCAGAATACTCAACATTGTCTCTGATGCGACGAATATATTTTTTAGCTTGTAGCTGATAATCAGCCGCAGAGCTGATGAATGAAGAATTACGGCCATCAGTATTCACTTCTTTCAATTGCGCAATCATTGTTTCCAGTTCCGCGACTTTTTTCATCATCGCTTCGGCATCAAAGGTATCGGCAGAAATAACCTTGTTGATCTGCTTTGCCGAGATCATGACAGCCAGAGAATAATAGTTAAATGTTTTACCTTCCGCTTCTTCTATTCTCTTCAACTGTGTCAATTGCCGCCTGTCATTTATCTCCTGAATAGCCTCATGATATTTTTCCGAGACGGGTTTAAAATCCTCGATATTCTTCAGTAATGTCTGATGCAGCGCCTTACCTTTAGCAAAGGCATCATCTTTATAGTTTTCCTGGGTATAATATTTTTCCATTTCGTTAATGGTATTACCCAGCGCGGCGGCGCTATCAATATAGCTAACGGCAACGCCATCAATAGGCTCAAGTAATGGCGTTAAGGCGGCCACCTGTTTCATCTCTTTCTGGCAATTCGTTATGTAAGACTCCGTAATACCATAGATGCCATAAACCAGGCTCTCTTTCCCTGTCGGACCTTTTTTAAAGTCTTTCACCCAATCCGCGTAACGCGCCAGACTGTGCTGAACGGGCAATTGAAGTTTATTAAAACAATCGATATAGACATCCATTTTTTCACTATAAACTTCTTCAGCGTCAACCTCCGGCTGAGCTGGCGTTTCTGGCTTCGCCGCCGGGGTCTGAGTTGCCGTTTCTGGCTTCGCTGCTGGGGGCTGCGCTGGACTTTCGCCAGATTGCGCGGCGCCTGAGAAGGCGCTGGCGTCGCAGGCTGACCGCTGGCGGCCGGAGTCGCCTCGGTTTTAACATTATTGTCATCACATCCTGTTGCGCCCAGGGTCATTAGCGCAATGATTATCGCTGAGGATAATAAATTCCTTTTCATTTAATTGCCTTTTGTATATTTACATTGGGGTTCTCTTATTTTAACGAAAATATGGCCTCGCCACTATACGTCATTCCGTTATTAAGAGAGGCTGTAAAATCCAGAAAATATATATTTCATACACCATCATTCTACATAAAATATATATTAAATTAATAATATATATTTTACGCAAATGTAGAGGGTACTATTTTAGTCTGCGATTAACCGCTGCGGATGGGTATAAATCGTCGCCCGACCCGGCTTACAGAACCCCACCAGCGTAAGATTACACCGTTCAGCGACGTCAACCGCGAGCGTGGTGGCAGCAGAAACCGCAAACAAAATTTCCACACCGCACATCGCCGACTTCTGCACCATTTCGTAACTCGCGCGACTGGAAACCAGCGCCGCGCCTTGCCGCCATTCCTCACCCTCTGTGGCGCGGCGACCGAGCAATTTATCCAGCGCAACGTGGCGTCCGACATCTTCATGGCCCCCCGCCAGTTCACCCGACGGCATGACCCACGCCGCAGCGTGCGTACAACCCGTCAGCTTACCCGTCGGTTGAAAATCATTCAGATGTTTTAACGCGCGATCAAGGTTACCGAGATTAAACGTTTGGCTAAACGGCAGCGGTTGCACCGGCTTACCGATGTCATTGAGCTGTTCCACGCCACATACGCCGCAACCGGTGCGTCCGGCCAGCGCGCGACGACGCGCTTTCAGCCCCATAAATCGACGGCTGGAAAGATCAATCCGCACTTCAAGTCCGTTACAGGACGGTACAACGTCCATGCCATAGATTTCACGCGGGCTGTCAATGATCCCTTCCGATAGAGAAAACCCCATTGCAAAATGCGTCAGATCTTTCGGAGAAGCCATCATAACGACATGCGAAATACCGTTATACACCAGTGCCACTGGCACTTCCTCGGCAACATCATCAAGTTGGGGGGACTGCAAATCCTCGCGTTTCCAGAGAGTCAACTGGCGTGAGGTTGTGAAATCAGTCACATTTAGGACTTCTTCAGACAGTATATTGTTCACTTTCTTTTAACCATATAAGAACACACACACCAACATTATGGTATTCTGTTACAACTCCTCCCGGATGGAGGAAAATTTATCCAATTCTGAACCTTTGCGGGCCCGTCCGCAAAGAAAAATAACAACCACTCCCTGAGCGTTTCGGATAGAGAAATGTGAAAGAGAAGTGACAATGTCGAAACAAGGAGCAAACCATGCAGGTCAGCAGAAGGCAGTTCTTTAAGATCTGCGCTGGCGGTATGGCAGGCACCACGGCGGCGGCACTGGGCTTCGCGCCCGGCGTAGCGCTAGCGGAAACACGGCAATATAAACTGCTGCGCACCCGCGAAACCCGTAACACCTGCACCTACTGTTCCGTTGGCTGCGGGCTGTTAATGTACAGCCTCGGCGACGGTGCGAAAAACGCCAAAGCATCTATTTTCCATATCGAAGGGGACCCGGATCATCCGGTAAGCCGTGGCGCGCTGTGCCCGAAAGGGGCCGGTCTGGTGGACTTTATCCACTCTGAAAGCCGCCTGAAATTCCCGCAATACCGCGCGCCGGGTTCAGATAAGTGGCAACAGATCAGTTGGGAAGAAGCCTTTGACCGCATCGCTAAACTGATGAAGGAAGATCGCGACGCCAACTATCAGGCGCAGAACGCCGAAGGCGTTACCGTTAACCGCTGGCTCACCACCGGGATGCTGTGCGCTTCCGCATCCAGTAACGAGACGGGTTATTTAACGCAAAAATTCTCCCGCGCGCTGGGTATGCTCGCGGTCGACAACCAGGCGCGTGTCTGACACGGACCAACGGTAGCAAGTCTTGCTCCAACATTTGGTCGCGGTGCGATGACCAACCACTGGGTCGACATCAAGAACGCCAACCTCGTCGTGGTGATGGGCGGTAACGCCGCAGAAGCTCACCCGGTCGGGTTCCGCTGGGCGATGGAAGCCAAAATTCACAACGGCGCGAAGCTGATTGTGATCGATCCGCGCTTTACGCGTACCGCGTCGGTGGCCGATTTCTATGCGCCAATACGCTCTGGTACTGACATTGCCTTCTTGTCAGGCGTGATGCTGTATCTGCTGACCAACGAAAAATACAACCGTGAATACACCGAGGCCTATACCAATGCCAGCCTGATCGTGCGTGAAGATTTTGGCTTCGATGATGGTCTGTTCACCGGCTACGACGCAGATAAGCGGCAGTACGATAAAACCAGTTGGCACTATGAGCTGGACGAAAACGGTTTTGCCAAACGCGATACGACACTGCAACACCCGCGCTGTGTCTGGAATCTGTTGAAACAGCATGTCTCACGCTATACGCCGGACGTGGTAGAAAATATCTGCGGTACGCCGAAAGCGGACTTCCTGAAAGTGTGCGAGTACATTGCAGAAACCAGCGCAAAAGATAAAACCGCGTCGTTCCTGTACGCGCTGGGCTGGACGCAGCATTCCATCGGCGCGCAGAACATCCGTACTATGGCGATGATCCAGCTTCTGCTCGGTAACATGGGGATGGCGGGCGGCGGCGTTAACGCCCTGCGCGGTCACTCCAATATTCAGGGACTGACCGACTTAGGACTGCTGTCGCAAAGTCTGCCGGGCTACCTGACGCTGCCGAGCGAAAAACAGACCGACCTGCAAACCTATCTGGCTGCCAATACGCCGAAGCCATTGTTGAAGGATCAGGTCAACTACTGGGGCAACTATCCGAAATTCTTCGTCTCAATGATGAAGGCCTTCTTTGGTGATAAAGCGACAGCGGAAAATAGCTGGGGCTTCGACTGGCTACCGAAGTGGGACAAAGGCTACGACGTGTTGCAGTATTTCGAGATGATGAAACAGGGCAAGGTCAACGGCTATATCTGCCAGGGCTTTAACCCGGTGGCCTCATTCCCGAACAAAAACAAAGTGGTCGCGTCGCTTTCCAAACTGAAGTACCTGGTGACTATCGATCCGCTCAACACCGAAACGTCCACCTTCTGGCAAAACCACGGTGAGTCGAACGACGTTGATCCCGCGAAAATCCAGACCGAAGTGTTCCGTCTGCCTTCCACCTGTTTTGCCGAGGAAAATGGTTCCATCGTTAACTCAGGTCGCTGGTTACAGTGGCACTGGAAGGGCGCGGACGCCCCGGGAATTGCCATGACCGACGGCGAAATCCTCGCCGGTATCTTCTTACGCCTGCGTAAGATGTACTCTGAACAGGGCGGCGCCAACCCGGAACAGGTGTTGAATATGACCTGGAACTACACCAAACCATACGAACCCGCCTCTGAAGAAGTGGCGATGGAAAGTAACGGTAAAGCGCTGGCCGATCTTATCGACCCGGCAACCGGTGCGGTGGTGGTGAAGAAAGGTCAACAGCTCAGTTCGTTCGCGCAACTGCGTGATGACGGTACGACGTCCAGCGGCTGCTGGATTTTCGCCGGTAGCTGGACGCCGGAAGGCAACATGATGGCGCGTCGTGATAACGCCGACCCGTCTGGTCTCGGCAACACGCTGGGCTGGGCATGGGCATGGCCGCTTAACCGCCGTATTCTGTATAACCGCGCTTCCGCCGATCCGCAGGGTAACCCCTGGGACCCGAAACGTCAGCTACTGAAATGGGAAGGCGGAAAATGGGCCGGATGGGATATTCCGGACTACAGCGCCGCCGCGCCAGGCAGCGACGTCGGACCGTTTATCATGCAGCCGGAAGGGATGGGTCGCCTGTTTGCCATCGATAAGATGGCGGAAGGGCCGTTCCCGGAACACTACGAACCGTTTGAAACGCCGCTGGGCACTAACCCGCTGCACCCGAACGTTATCTCTAACCCTGCCGCCCGTATCTTTAAAGACGATGCCGACGCGCTGGGTAAAGCGGATAAGTTCCCGTATGTCGGAACCACTTACCGTCTGACCGAGCACTTTCACTACTGGACCAAGCACGCGTTGCTTAACGCTATCGCCCAGCCGGAACAGTTTGTGGAAATTGGCGAGAAGCTGGCGAATAAGCTCGGCATCGCGCATGGCGATACCGTGAAGGTCTCCTCAAACCGCGGCTATATCAAAGCCAAAGCGGTGGTGACCAAGCGTATTCGCACGCTGAAAGCGGACGGCAAGGATATCGATACCATCGGTATTCCTATTCACTGGGGCTACGAAGGCGTGGCGAAAAAAGGCTTTATCGCCAATACGTTAACGCCTTTCGTCGGTGATGCGAACACGCAAACGCCGGAGTTTAAATCCTTCCTTGTGAACGTGGAAAAGGTGTAACGGAGACGACCTATGGCTTATCAATCGCAAGACATCATTCGTCGTTCCGCCACTAACGGTTTCACCCCCGCGCCCCAGGCGCGGGACCACCAGGAAGAGGTGGCGAAACTCATCGACGTCACCACCTGTATCGGCTGTAAAGCGTGTCAGGTGGCGTGCTCCGAGTGGAACGACATCCGTGATGAAGTGGGCAATAACGTCGGGGTGTATGACAACCCGGCTGATTTGACCGCGAAATCCTGGACGGTGATGCGCTTCTCGGAAGTGGAACAGAACGACAAACTGGAGTGGCTAATCCGTAAGGATGGCTGTATGCACTGCGCCGATCCCGGCTGCCTGAAGGCCTGTCCGGCGGAAGGGGCGATCATTCAGTACGCTAACGGTATTGTCGACTTCCAGTCCGAGCAGTGTATCGGCTGCGGCTACTGTATCGCTGGCTGCCCGTTCAACGTGCCGCGCCTCAACCCGGAAGACAACCGCGTCTATAAATGTACGCTGTGCGTCGACCGCGTGACCGTGGGGCAAGAACCGGCCTGCGTGAAGACCTGTCCAACCGGCGCCATTCATTTTGGCTCGAAAGAGGATATGAAAACGCTGGCGGGCGAGCGGGTGGCGGAACTAAAAACCCGTGGTTATGACAACGCGGGTCTGTACGATCCGGCGGGCGTAGGCGGTACGCATGTCATGTACGTGCTGCATCATGCCGACAAGCCGAATCTGTATCACGGTCTGCCGGAAAACCCGGAAATCAGCGAAACCGTTAAGTTCTGGAAAGGCGTCTGGAAACCGCTCGCCGCGTTCGGTTTTGCCGCGACCTTTGCCGCCAGCGTCTTCCACTATGTCGGCGTCGGTCCGAACCGCGCGGAAGAGGAAGATGACAACCTGCATGAAGAGAAAGACGAGGTGCGCAAATGAAACGACGTGACACCATCGTGCGCTATACGGCGCCGGAACGCATCAACCACTGGATCGTCGCCTTCTGCTTCGTGCTGGCGGCGGTGAGCGGGCTGGGCTTTTTATTCCCATCCTTCAACTGGTTGATGCATATCCTGGGCACCCCACAACTGGCGCGAATTCTGCACCCGTTTGTGGGCGTGGTTATGTTTGCCTCGTTCATCATCATGTTTTTCCGTTATTGGCACCACAATCTAATCAATCGGGATGATATCTTTTGGGCGAAGAATATTCGTAAGATCGTCGTCAACGAGGAAGTGGGTGACACCGGGCGTTATAACTTCGGTCAGAAATGCGTATTCTGGGCGGCGATTATCTTCCTGGTGCTGCTGCTGGTGAGCGGGGTAATTATCTGGCGTCCGTACTTTGCGCCTGCTTTCTCAATCCCGGTGATCCGATTCGCGTTAATGTTGCATTCTTTTGCCGCAGTAGCGTTAATTGTGGTTATCATGGTGCATATCTACGCCGCCCTTTGGGTGAAAGGCACCATTACCGCGATGGTGGAAGGCTGGGTAACCCGGTCGTGGGCGAAGAAACATCACCCACGCTGGTACCGAGAAGTCCGCAAGACAACGGAAAAAGAAACTGAATGAGTATTCGCATAATCCCGCAAGATGAGCTGGGGTCGAGCGAGAAACGTACGGCGGATATGATTCCGCCGTTATTGTTCCCCCGACTCAAAAACGTCTACAACCGCCGCGCCGAACGTCTGCGCGAGCTGGCTGAAAATAACCCGCTGGGCGATTACCTGCGCTTTGCCGCGCTTATCGCGCACGCGCAGGAAGTGGTGCTGTACGACCATCCGCTGGAGATGGATCTGACCGCACGCATTAAAGAAGCGAACGACCAGGGCAAGCCGCCGCTGGATATCCACGTGCTGCCGCGTGATAAACACTGGCAAAAACTGCTGCATTCGTTGATTGCCGAGCTAAAACCCGAGATGAGCGGCCCGGCGCTGGCAGTGATCGAGAACCTGGAGAAAGCCTCAGAGCAGGAGCTGGAGCAGATGGCCAGCGCGCTGTTTGCCTCGGATTTTGCCTCCGTCAGCAGCGATAAAGCCCCGTTTATCTGGGCCGCGCTCTCCCTTTACTGGGCGCAAATGGCCAGCTTGATTCCAGGCAAAGCCCGCGCGGAATACGGTGAAGCGCGCCAGTATTGCCCGGTGTGCGGTTCGATGCCGGTCTCCAGCATGGTGCAGATCGGCACCACGCAGGGGCTGCGTTATCTGCACTGTAACCTGTGCGAAACCGAATGGCATGTCGTGCGCGTAAAATGCAGTAACTGCGAACAGAGCCGCGACTTACACTACTGGTCGCTGGAAAATGAGCAGGCTGCGGTGAAAGCCGAAAGCTGCGGCGATTGCGGGACTTACCTGAAGATTCTGTATCAGGAAAAAGACCCGAAAGTGGAAGCAGTGGCCGACGACCTCGCCTCGCTGGTGCTGGACGCGCGCATGGAACAGGAGGGCTTCGCCCGCAGTTCCATCAACCCGTTCCTGTTCCCGGGGGAAGGGGAATAAGTTCTCTGGTATACCGGCTAGCAATCTACGTTAGCCGGATCATTGCTCAATAACGCAATGCTTGTATAACGTTTCTCGGGTCGTTGGCAATGGCGCGAAGTAATGCTTTGGCTGGCCCTGTCGGTGAGCGTCTTCCTTGCTCCCAGTTGCGCAGCGTATCCACGTTGACCGAAATCAGTTCTGCAAACTTAGATTGCGACAACCCAGATGCCTGCCGTATTTCTTTAATCTTCATTGCATCAATATGAAAGGTACGAGAAGGCTCACGGGTCCCTTCAATGATTTCATTCATTTGAGACATACTTTGAGTTAATCGCTCAAATAACACTTTATCCATCTACCACCTCTCATTCAGCATACGAAGCACCGCTTTTTCCTGCGGCGTGAGATCATCTTTAATGCCTTTTTGATAAATCAGAAGCAAGCGAATCTCATACCGTTGACTACGGTGAAAATAGATAATTCGCACACCACTACGCTTTCCTTTGCCTCGCGATCCCCAGCGCATTTTTCTCAGGCCGCCCGTTTCCTGAATGACATCACCACAATCTGGATGCTGAGCCATAAAAACCTGAAGCTTATGGTATTCATCATCATCGAGCAGTTTTTTAACATCTTCAGTAAAGAGTTCCGTTTCTATAAATTGCATATTCCATACGCCATTGGCTTATAGTAGTGAAAATAATCTATACGTCAATGGCGTATAGCATCATCATTTCACAGTACAAAAATTAAAAACCCAGCGCCAACCGCATTCCATTTTTTGCGAACCTCTATCCAGAATCATTATCCCCTCATTTCACCACTTTCCATCCCCAACAAATCAGGTTATAAACTGTACATACATACAGCTTAAGGAGCCTTATATGCCACTGGAAAAAGGAATTGCCGAACTGGTCGCCGGGTTTATCGCTGCGGGCCGCCCCTCTTCACGAGAGCAGAATATTGATGATCGGAGGGCGGGTTATATTGCCAGCACGTCGCTGGCGGGCGAGAAAGAGATTCGCGTAAAATCTGAAGATATCGTGCTGGAAGGGATGACATTTCGCGTCGTTTCGCCGCTAAACGCATCAGGTTCGCTACCCTGTATCCTCTACTATCACGGCGGCTGTTTTGTTAGCGGCGGCTTTCTGACTCATGACCCCCAGCTACGGCAACTGGCCTGGAAAAGCGGCTGTAAGGTGATTGCCATTCAGTATCGCCTTGCGCCAGAGCACACCTTCCCTGCGGCTCATGACGACGCTGAACGCGGAGCCAATATCGTCCATCAATACGCGGAGCAGTTAGGTATCGATCGTGAACGTATCACGCTTGCTGGCGATAGCGCAGGCGGGCATTTGGCATTGGTCAGCGCGCTACGCCTGAAATCCACCGCCCACTGGTCTCCGGCGAAGCTGCTGTTGATCTACCCGATGCTTGACGCTACTGCCAGTTTCCCCAGCTATGCCAGCAACGGGCAAGACTACATCATCACCCGCGACACACTACTATCAGGCTTCGAAATGTATCTCCAGGGTACCGACCTCCGTCACCCGGAAGCCAGTCCGATATGGCGTGAAGATTTTGCCGGTTTACCGCCGGTGCATATCCTCACCGCAGAGTTCGACCCACTGCGTGATGAAGGCGAAGCGCTATATCACCGTCTGAACGACCAGGGTGTGGAATGTACTTGCCAGCGCTATCTCGGCGTTATCCACGGGTTTTTCCAGCTCGGAGGCGTGAGCCAAGCGGCACGAAGCGCCATGCGAGATGTGGCCTGGCGTGTTGTAAGTCCATCAACAGGCAAAATGACCTAAAATTCAATTTTGTTTTCAACTTGAAAACTGGATAACGTTGCGCTAAATTGTTTTCAGGTTGAAAACTTTGTAATGGAACTACATTGTGCATGTTATCAGCCGAAAACCGTTCAATGAAGCGATGCTCATGTATCCAAACCATGAGCTTGCTCTCACTGAGTTGCTGAATGTTCTGGAGAAAAAAACATTCACTCAGCCTGAAGAGATGAAGCGGTATATTCCTTCACTGGATAATTTTAAGTACAGAGATAAATGGTGGGTGATTGATGTTTCTGGTAACAGCCTGAGACTCATTTCCTACATAGATTTCAGGTTACATAAGATATTTGTGAAACATATCGTTTCCCATGCCGAATATGACAAACTGACCGCATATTATCGGGGTAATAAAGAATGAGAACTCATCGTCAGATGGATGCAACCAGCGCAAAAAAGATCGTTGATACCTTCAGCGATGCGGTAAAAACCGTCCCACTGATGGGGGAAGACCGAAATGACAATGAGTATCGCAGGGCACTAGCGCTAGTGGAGTTTCTGGTCGACCACGACGATCTTGAAAACCCACTATTTGAATTGCTCTGTGCCCGAATCAGTGAATACGAAAAACATGCGCCGGAATTCAAAGCACTCAACCAACACCTGGAGAAAACGCCCCCTGGCGTTTCAGTATTGCGAACGCTCATGGATCAATACGGTCTCAAAGCAGCAGATCTTGCCAACGAACTTGGTTCTAAATCGAACGTCAGCAACATCTTAAATGGCCGCAGAGCACTAACAGTTAATCATATTAAAGCGCTTACACAACGCTTTAAACTACCAGCGGATGCCTTCATCGAGTAGTTGGATATGTCCAGCTACTCCTCCTCATTCCCGCCCTCTTCATACGGGCCGAACGGTTTCGCGGGTAGTACGATATAAATGCCTTCGAAAATTGCCCCAGCGGTCTCGCCGCCCAACAGTTCAACCTGCAACTGGACTCGCGCTTTTTTACCCCGCGCCAGCCTGTCCAAATCACCGCTTAGCGAGCCCAAATCAGCCACGGCGTTTGGCTTTCCGCTAATCGGTTTACTGTAGCGAATATGGGCGTCAGCAAGAATAATCGTCCCGCCCAGGTGGCGTTCACGGAGCATCAGCCAGATAAGTCCCCATCCGGTCAGCGTCGCCAGGGAGAACAGGCTGCCGGCAAACACCGTGTGATGCGGATTTTGATTACCGGTTTCCGGCATCGTGGTAATAAATTTTTGCCCGGTGTACTGCTGAATGCGCACCCCCATCTTTTCGCTCAATGGAATGTGCTCATACCAGGCCTGCTGAAGCTGCCCGCACCAGTCGCCGCGATGCAGGATATCATCCAGCGATGCTACCGGTTTAATCATCAGAAAATGGCGGATTGGCGTAGTTGTGGGCGTAGTAATCTCCCCTTGATTGACAAATCCGAGTTTGGCAAAGAACTCAACCGCATCTTCACGTGCGCTACAGGTTACACGCTTCACGCCTTCCTGGCGGGCGACAGACTCCAGAGTCATCGCCATTAATGTCCCCAGCCCTTTATCCTGTACCGAGGGATGTACAGCCATAAAACGGATAGACGCCTCGTTATCTGCATTGATATACAGGCGGCCCACTGCAACTAAGTTTCCTTCTTCGTCCACCACCATTTGATGGTGCGCCAACGCATCCCAGCCATCCCGTTCCGACCCTTTCGGCTGGTGCAGCGGTTTACGCAGCATCTCCCAGCGAAACTGGTAGTAACGTTCTAATTCTTCTTCTGTTTGCGGAACTCGAAGGTGATACATAGCCGTACTCTCTCTTGTTATCCGCGGCCACGCCGGAAGCTGACTCATACCTGGAGCCAGAATGTCACGGGACCGTCATTAACCAGCTCAACCTGCATATCGGCAGCGAAGCGTCCGGTTTGCGTGTTTATCGCCTGCTGGCGGCAGCGTTCGACAAAATATTCATAAAGCGCCTGCGCGCGATCCGGCGCAGCCCCGCCGGAAAAGCTTGGTCGCATACCGCGCTCGGTATCTGCCGCCAGCGTAAACTGCGACACCACCAGCACGCTGCCGCCAGCCTGTTGTACATTCAGATTCATCTTGCCGTCAGCATCGCTGAAGATACGGTATCCCAGCACGCGCTCGCACAGACGATTCGCTTTTTGTTCGTCATCTTCTTTTTCGACACCCAATAACACCAAAAGTCCTGGGCCGATTTCACCCGTCACCTCGTCCTCCACGGTGACGCTGGCACGGGTTACGCGTTGAATTAATGCAATCATGGTTGGTCAGCTTCTTCTTGTTCTGCGGCTTGTTTGAGTTTTCGGTATTCCCCGAGAGTGACAGTTATTTCTGCGCCAAGCAAGACTATACACCAGGTCCAGTATACCCAGACAAACAGGATAGGGATCACTGCCAGTACGCCATAAATGAGCTGATATGACGGGAACATGGTGATATAAAGCGCGAAACCTTTCTTCCCGGCCTCGAACAGCAACGCTGCGACAAACGCGCCGACAAGGGCGTCACGGTTCGGTACGCGAGTTGTTGGGACAATACTGTAAAGTAACCAGAATGAGATCCACGAGAGCAGCAGCGGAAGGATGCGCAATACATTGTCGATGACCGTATTCAGATCGCTGGCCCAGCGTAAAGAAAGCAGGTAGGAGCTGATCGCCAGGCTGGCGCCAGCGAGAAGCGGGCCGAGCGTGAGGATCATCCAGTACACCGCAAAAGAGTACACTTTTGGCCGTGTGCGTTTGCTGCGCCAGATAGTGTTTAAGGCGCTATCAATGGCGTACATCAACAGCAATGCCGTCACAATCAGTCCACAGGCGCCTACCGCCGTCATTTTGTTGGAGTTAGCGACAAACTGCTCAATATAGCGCTGAATCACGTCTCCGGTGGCTGGCATAAAGTTAGCAAAAATAAAATGGCGTAACTGAATGCTGACATCAGAAAACATCGGAAAAGCAGCGAAAAGGGCAAAAACGACGGCAATAAGCGGTACTAAGGAGAGTAATGAGACATAGGCGAGATTTCCCGCCAGAGTCGTCATATTATCCTCATCGATACGCTGCCATAATAGCTTGAGCCAGGCCCGAACAGGGCGCGTATGGCGTCCAGCTTTTTGGTGAACGGTTTTTAGCATAACAGCTTCGCGAAGTAGTCAGGGATGGTGGCTTTATCCTTCACCAGAATGCTGGTGATCCCCAACTGGTTGGCCCCTTCTATATTATCGGCATTGTCGTCGAAAAAGACCGCATCGGCAGCGGAAAAACCTTCTTTCTGCAGGACGTGCTGATAAATACGCGCTTCCGGCTTACGCATTCCCAAATCCTGCGATAAATAGATATGGTCGGCGGCAGCGCGCACCTCCGGGTATTCCTCCGGCCAGAAGTGGGTATGCAGTCGGTTAGTATTGGATAGCACCACCACGCAATGCCCCTGCTCGCGCAGTTTATGCATGATAGCAATCACTTCGGGCCGTAATCCGACAAATACCGCCTGCCAGCCGTGCGCAAATTGTTCATAACTGAGCGATAACGCCATTTCATGACAGAAAGCTTCAGCAAACGCTTCGTCCGTTATCTCACCGCGTTCATGTTGGTGAAAAGTCTCGCCCATCGTAAATTTTTGCTTCAGCGAAGCCAGCGGTACTCGACTCAGATCGCTCCACACACCTAATACGCGGTTAAAGTCGATGTCGACAATCACATTACCTAAATCAAAGATGTAGAGCATGTCATTCTCCTTGCTAACCGGGGATGAATAACTGTAGCGGGAAAGGAGAAGTTTGACTATGTATCCCTTTATAAATCAATTAACAAAAAGACAATAGAAACGCAGACGATGCCCAATATCGCCTGCATCACAGCGCCGTTTTATTGGCCGGATAAAGCGCTGACGCGACCATCCGGCGCAAGGGCGCTTGTCACGCTGAAATGGCGTCGTCCAGCGAAGGACTCACCTGAACCACTTCGATTTGCTGGGATTGAAGTAAATTCTGTAATGCCGGACCGGGATACTCGTCCGTAAACAGAGCGGTAATCTGTGACACATTGCCGATCTCAACCGCCGCAGAAGCATGGTATTTCGTATGATCGGCGGCCAGCAGAATATGTCGCGAGTGGGCCATCATGGTTTTCACTACGCTGGCTTCGTTGACATCAAACTCCAGTAACGCGCCATCGCTCTCTATCGCGCCTACGCTGGTGACGAGATAGTCCGCCCGGAACCCCGCGACAAACGCCGCCGCGGATGGCCCGATAATGCCGCTATTATGCGGGCGCAGCGTGCCGCCCGGCACCATCACTTCAAAGCGAGGGTTATTATAAAGAATGTGCGCGACGCGCAGGCTATTGGTGATAATGCGCAGATGATTATGGTTGAGCAGCGCGCGCGCCACCTGCTCAACCGTCGTTCCAATCGTGATAAATATCGTGGAGCCATCCGGAATATAGTCAGCCACGGCTTCCGCAATGGCTTTTTTCTCTTGCGTCCAGGAGACCTCTCGCTGCTCAAAGGCGGTATTGACCACACTGGACGCTCTGCCGGCGCCGCCGTGATGACGCGTAATCAGCCCCTGCTCGCTTAATTTACGAATATCGCGGCGAACCGTCTGGGTAGAGACCTCCAACAAACTGGCTAACTCATCGATATTCATATAGCCGCGCTCATCAATTAGCATTAACAGCCGATCGTGTCGCGGATTACCGGTCAGTTCGGTAAGACTCATGAGCATTCCTCTAAAAGCTTCCTACTGCTCATATTATACAAAAAGTGACAAGAAAGATCGGGTTTGCTCACAATCAGGGATACCCGCCCGGCCACCCGGGCGCGTACACTTCAGCGCGGCAACGCCGCTGGCGAATCTGACAGCCTCTTCGATGGCGTATCCGCTTGCCAGGCCAAATGCCAGTGCGCCATGAAAAACATCGCCCGCGCCGGTAGTATCCACCACCTCCACGGTAAAACCCGGTTGGTGGCGTACCGCCGCTTTTTCCAACCAGTTGCAGCCTTCACTGCCTCGCGTGACATAGACATGTCCATTTGTGAGCATTTGTGCTTTTTTTAGCGCATCAATGGCTTCGCTCATCCCCGTCAGGCGTGCCAGCCCTGGCTCGGAGAAGGCGGCGTGGTCGCTTAACGCCACCAGCTCGCTAATATCCTGCGGCGTAATATCGCCATCAAGAACAGTCATGACGCCAGCCTGACGCGCCAGCGTAAACGCCTGTTTTGCGCCGTCATGCCAGCGCACATCCGCCAACACCACATCCCACTGCGAAAAATCGATGTCGTTAAGCCAGTCGGCGTCAGGCAATAAATCCGGGCTGGGATAATTAACGATAATCCGCTCTCCTTTGGCATCCACCATAATCGCTGACTGCGACGACCTGGCCTGCGTGTAGCGGCGGGTATAGCGGGTATTTACCCCCAGGGATTCCAGTTCCGCCAGCAGGCTGTTTCCGGTGTCGTCATCGCCCACACGGCCAATAAAGTCCACCTGCGCGCCCAATTTCGCCGCAGCCACGGCAGCGGTCGCCGCAGGCCCGCCGCCCACTTCCGTATAGCGCTTCGCCACATATTTACCCCCTTCTGTCGGTAATCCTTCCACGTAATAGATGCGATCCATCACGGTAATACCTACACAAGCAATACGAACCATGGTCATTCCTCAAGCATTTTCGATGTGCTCATTTTAATTTCACGAAATGTTTAAAAAGTGACGGCTGTCAATTTTTTGACTATAAATTACAAATACGATCACAAACAGACAGAAAAAGGCTCATTAATGACAAAAAATGACACCACCGTGTTCAGGAGAACGATATGGCAGTTATAGCATTTATCGGGTTGGGACAGATGGGCTCTCCTATGGCGAGCAATCTGCTAAAGCAGGGCCATCAACTCAGCGTCTTCGATGTTAATCCCGACGCCGTACAGCGTCTGGTAGACAAAGGCGCGCAACCTGCAAGCAGCCCGGCTCAGGCAACCATCGGCGCTGAATTTGTTATCACCATGCTCCCGAACGGCGATCTGGTTCGTTCCGTTTTGTTTGGCGAGCAAGGCGTTTGTGAAACCCTTTCCCGTGAAGCGCTGGTCATTGATATGTCCACTATTCATCCGTTGCAAACCGATAAGCTGATTGCCGACATGCAGAGCAAAGGGTTCAGCATGATGGATGTGCCGGTAGGCCGGACATCCGACAACGCGATTACCGGCACATTGTTGCTGCTGGCAGGCGGTACGGCGGAGCAAGTAGAGCGCGCTACCCCTGTTCTGATGGCGATGGGTAATGAGCTGGTCAACACCGGCGGCCCGGGAATGGGTATTCGCGTAAAACTGATCAACAACTACATGAGTATTGCGCTAAATGCGCTCTCCGCCGAAGCCGCCGTGCTGTGTGAAGCGCTGGGGCTTTCCTTCGACGTGGCTTTAAAAGTGATGAGCGGCACTGCCGCAGGCAAAGGGCATTTCACCACCACCTGGCCGAATAAAGTGATGAAAGGGGATCTGTCTCCCGCCTTCATGATCGATCTGGCGCACAAAGATCTTGGCATCGCGTTGGATGTCGCCAATCAACTGCACGTACCGATGCCGCTCGGTGCCGCCTCCCGGGAAGTTTATAACCTGGCGCGGGCCGCAGGCCGCGGTCGGGAAGACTGGAGCGCCATCCTGGAACAGGTGCGCATCAGCGCCGGGCTGACCGCCAACGTAAAAAAGTAACGACTGTATAAAGGAAAATTGAATGAACAACTACACCATCAAAGACATTACGCGAGCGTCCGGCGGGTTTGCCATGCTGGCTGTCGATCAGCGCGAGGCGATGCGTTTAATGTTTGCTGCTGCTGGTGCGAAAACACCCGTTGCCGATAGCGTGCTGACGGATTTCAAAGTGAATGCGGCGAAAATTCTTTCCCCGTATGCCTCTGCCGTTCTGCTGGATCAGCAGTTCTGTTATCGCCAGGCCGTAGAACAAAACGCGGTCGCTAAAAGCTGCGCCATGATCGTCGCGGCGGATGATTTCATCCCGGGCAACGGTATTCCCGTTGATAACGTTGTCATTGATAAAAAAATTAATGCGCAGGCGGTAAAACGGGATGGCGCGAAAGCCTTAAAACTGTTGGTGCTGTGGCGCAGCGACGAAGACGCGCAGCAGCGTCTGGATATGGTCAAAGAATTCAATGAATTATGTCACTCCAATGGTTTGCTGAGCATTATCGAACCGGTTGTACGCCCGCCGCGCTGCGGCGACAAGTTCGATCGCGAGCAGGCGATTATCGATGCGGCCAAAGAGCTGGGCGACAGCGGCGCCGATCTTTACAAAGTTGAAATGCCGCTCTACGGCAAAGGCGCGCGTTCCGATCTTCTTACCGCCTCACAACGCCTGAATGGGCATATCAATATGCCGTGGGTCATCCTCTCTTCCGGTGTGGACGAAAAACTGTTCCCTCGCGCGGTCAGGGTCGCCATGGAAGCTGGCGCATCCGGGTTCCTGGCGGGACGCGCGGTCTGGTCATCAGTGATTGGTCTACCGGATACCGAGCTGATGCTACGTGATGTTTCCGCGCCTAAGTTGCAACGTCTGGGCGAGATCGTCGATGAAATGATGGCGAAACGTCGTTAATACGAGGATGAAAGAATGAAATGGTTTAACACGTTGAGCCACAACCGCTGGCTGGAGCAGGAAACCGACCGCATCTTTAATTTCGGTAAAAACGCCGCGGTGCCGACAGGCTTCGGCTGGCTGGGAAATAAAGGGCAAATCAAAGAAGAGATGGGCACCCATCTTTGGATCACGGCGCGTATGCTGCACGTTTATTCCGTGGCGGCGTCGATGGGCCGACCGGGCGCTTATGATCTGGTCGATCACGGTATCAAAGCCATGAACGGCGCGCTGCACGATAAAAAATACGGCGGCTGGTATGCCTGCGTTAACGATCAGGGCGTGGTGGATGCCTCTAAGCAGGGTTATCAACACTTCTTCGCCCTGCTGGGCGCGGCCAGCGCCGTCACGACCGGGCATCCTGAAGCCAAGAAATTGCTGGATTACACCATAGAAGTGATTGAGAAATACTTCTGGAGTGAAGAAGAGCAGATGTGCCTGGAGTCCTGGGATGAAGCCTTTAGCAAAACCGAAGACTACCGTGGCGGCAACGCCAATATGCACGCCGTCGAAGCGTTCCTGATTGTTTATGACGTTACCCATGACAAAAAATGGCTGGATCGCGCGCTACGTATCGCGTCGGTAATTATTCATGATGTGGCGCGCAACGGTGATTACCGCGTCAATGAACACTTCGATTCACAGTGGAACCCTATCCGCGACTACAACAAAGATAATCCTGCCCACCGTTTCCGCGCCTACGGCGGTACGCCAGGTCACTGGATTGAGTGGGGCCGTCTGATGCTCCATCTCCATGTTGCGCTGGAGGCCCGCTTCGAAACGCCACCCGCCTGGCTGCTGGAAGACGCGAAAGGTCTGTTCCATGCCACTATCCGCGACGCCTGGGCGCCAGATGGCGCAGACGGCTTTGTCTACTCAGTCGACTGGGACGGTAAACCTATCGTACGTGAACGCGTGCGCTGGCCGATTGTGGAAGCGATGGGTACGGCCTACGCCCTCTACACCCTGACGGGCGATAGCCAGTATGAAGAGTGGTATCAGAAATGGTGGGACTACTGCATTAAGTATCTGATGGACTATGAAAATGGTTCCTGGTGGCAAGAGCTGGACGCCGATAACAAAGTGACCACCAAAGTGTGGGACGGCAAGCAAGATATTTACCATCTGCTGCACTGCCTGGTCATTCCTCGTCTGCCACTGGCGCCAGGCCTGGCTCCAGCGGTCGCGGCGGGTCTCCTGGATATCAACGCGAAATAGGTCATGAGGATGGCAGCCATGCACAGCGGTGGAAAAACTATTCAGCTTAATGCGGGCCATTACCAGGCGAAAATCGTCACGGTTGGCGCAGGTCTGGCGGAACTGACCCATCATGGACGCCATGTGGTCATCCCGCATAAACCGGAAGAAATACCCATGGCGCATCTGGGGAAAGTATTGATTCCCTGGCCCAATCGCGTGACAAATGGCTGCTACTCCTATAACGGCAAGGTTTTCCAGCTTGCCGTTAACGACCCGGTTTCGCAGACCGCCATTCACGGTCTGTTAGCCTGGCGAGACTGGCAGATTAATTATCAGTCGGCGACGGAAGCGTCGCTAACGATTTTTCTGCCGCCCTCTTACGGCTATCCCTTTGCGTTGATATCGGAAGTAATTTATCGGTTAGATGCCGCCAGTGGGCTGCGCGTATTGATTCGTACGCAAAACATTGGCGATGAATCAGCCCCTTATGGCGCGGGCGCACATCCTTATTTGACTTGTAATTTGCAAAGCATCGATAGCTGTGTATTAACACTGCCTGCAAGCGAAGAATTGCCCGCAGGCAGGGATTTTTCCGCATCATGCCTGCTCGGCGAAACGCGCCTTGATCATGCGGTTAAGACCGCGACGACCCCGGCTGAGTGGGAGGTCAGACTTACCAGCCCAACGCAGAACATGTCTACATTTTTACGCAGCAATCAACCCTGGCTACAGATCTATACCGGCGAAAAACTCAGCCGAAAAGGTCTCGCGGTAGAGCCTATGAGCTGCCCGCCCGATGCATTTAATTCCGGGATCGCGCTGATTCATCTTGCCCCAAAAGCGATCCATCAACTGCATTTTTCCATCGGCTGCGACTAGCCCAAATGGATTACCGAATTACCCTACATTCACGGAGATTACAATGAATTCTCTACCACAACGGTCAACCGATTTTGAACTGACAACATCACAGGATGGTTTTGCACTTAGCTGGCAGCAGCGCCTGATTTTACGCCACAGCGCCGAAACCCCCTGTCTGTGGATTGGCGCGGGCGTTGCCGACATTGATATGTTCCGCGGCAACTTCAGCATCAAAGACAAACTTAACGAAAAGATTGCATTAACGGAGGCCACCGTCAGCGAGCTACCCGACGGCTGGCTGGTACAATTCAGCCGTGGCGCAACAATTAGCGCCACCCTTCGCATCTCCGCCGATGAGGCGGGACGCCTGACGTTGGATCTGCAAAACGACGACCTGCACCATAACCGTATCTGGTTACGCCTCGCAGCTAATCCAGACGACCATATCTACGGCTGCGGCGAACAGTTCTCTTATTTCGATTTGCGCGGCAAGCCGTTCCCGCTGTGGACCAGCGAACAGGGCGTTGGCCGTAATAAAACCAGCTATGTCACCTGGCAGGCAGACTGTAAAGAGAATGCCGGCGGCGACTATTACTGGACCTTCTTCCCGCAACCGACCTTTGTCAGCACGCAGAAGTATTACTGCCACGTCGATAATAGCTGCTATATGAATTTCGACTTCAGCGCGCCGGAGTATCACGAACTGGCGCTGTGGGAAGATAAAACTACGCTGCGTTTTGAGTGTGCCGACACCTACATCGCCCTGCTGGAAAAACTGACTGCGCTGTTAGGTCGCCAGCCGGAGCTGCCGGACTGGGTTTATGACGGCGTCACGCTAGGCATTCAGGGCGGTACGGAAGTTTGCCAGCAAAAACTGGATACCATGCGCAACGCAGGCGTAAAAGTGAACGGTATTTGGGCGCAGGACTGGTCCGGTATCCGCATGACCTCCTTTGGCAAGCGCGTGATGTGGAACTGGAAGTGGAATAGCGACAACTATCCACAGCTGGATAGCCGGATCAAACAGTGGAAAGAAGAAGGCGTCCAGTTCCTCTCTTATATCAACCCATACGTCGCCAGTGATAAAGACCTCTGCGCTGAGGCGGCGAAACACGGCTATCTGGCGAAAAACGCCACGGGCGGCGACTATCTGGTCGAGTTTGGCGAATTCTATGGCGGCGTGGTCGATCTGACCAATCCTGAAGCTTACGACTGGTTCAAAGACGTCATCAAAAAGAACATGATCGCGCTCGGCTGCAGCGGCTGGATGGCGGATTTCGGCGAATATCTGCCGACCGACACGTATCTGCACAACGGCGTCAGCGCCGAGATCATGCATAACGCCTGGCCTGCGCTGTGGGCGAAATGTAACTACGAAGCGCTACAGGAGACCGGCAAGCTCGGCGAGATCCTGTTCTTTATGCGTGCGGGTTACACCGGCAGTCAGAAATATTCCACCATGATGTGGGCTGGCGACCAGAACGTTGACTGGAGCCTTGATGATGGTCTGGCCTCTGTCGTGCCTGCGGCATTGTCGCTGGCGATGACCGGCCATGGTCTGCATCACAGCGATATCGGCGGCTACACCACCCTGTTTGACATGAAACGCAGCAAAGAGTTGCTGCTGCGCTGGTGCGATTTCAGCGCCTTTACGCCGATGATGCGCACCCATGAAGGCAACCGCCCCGGCGATAACTGGCAGTTCGACGGCGACGCGGAAACTATTGCCCACTTTGCCCGCATGACCACCGTCTTTACCACGCTGAAACCGTATCTCAAGCAGGCGGTGGCGCAAAACGCGGCTACCGGTCTGCCGGTCATGCGTCCGCTATTCCTGCACTACGAGAACGATGCCGCAACCTACGCCCTGAAATATCAATATCTGCTCGGTCAGGATCTGCTGGTCGCGCCGGTTTATGAGCAGGGGCGTTGCGATTGGACGCTGTACCTGCCGGAAGATCACTGGGTGAATATCTGGACCGGCGAAGCTCACCACGGCGGTGAAATTACCGTGGATGCGCCCATTGGCAAGCCGCCGGTCTTCTATCGCGCGAAGAGCGAGTGGGCTTCACTTTTTGCTTCTTTACGGAATATCTAATACGGCTCGCCCGCAGGGAAACCTGCGGGCAGATGGAGAAGAATAATGAGTCAAACATCATCGAATCCGGCAACCCTACGCTTGCCGTTTAAAGAAAAACTTGCCTATGGACTGGGGGATTTAGGTTCCAATATCCTGTTAGATATCGGGACCCTCTATTTACTCAAATTTTATACCGATGTGCTGGGTTTACCAGGGACTTACGGCGGGATCATTTTCCTGATCGCCAAATTTTTCACCGCATTTACCGATATGGGTACCGGCATTATGCTCGACTCGCGGCGTAAAATTGGTCCGAAGGGCAAATTCCGCCCGTTCGTGCTTTACGCGGCATTTCCGGTAACGCTACTGGCGATTGCTAACTTTGTCGGCACACCGTTTGAGGTGACGGGAAAAACCGTCGTCGCAACGATGCTGTTTATGCTGTATGGGCTGGTTTTCAGCATGATGAACTGCTCGTATGGCGCGATGGTGCCCGCGATTACCAAGAACCCGGATGAACGCGCCTCGCTTGCCGCGTGGCGTCAGGGCGGCGCCACTCTCGGCCTGCTGCTGTGTACCGTTGGCTTTGTGCCGGTCATGAACCTGATCGAAGGCAATGCCCAGCTCAGCTATATTTTCGCCGCCACGCTATTTTCATTGTTTGGCCTGCTATTTATGTGGCTGTGCTACGCCGGCGTTAAAGAGCGCTACGTCGAAGTGAAACCTGTCGATAACGCGCAAAAGCCCGGATTATTGCAGTCGTTCCGCGCCATCGCCGGTAACCGTCCGCTGTTTATTCTGTGTATCGCCAACCTTTGTACTCTCGGCGCCTTCAACGTCAAACTGGCGATTCAGGTTTATTACACACAGTACGTTCTTAACGACCCGATCCTCCTCTCCTGGATGGGCTTCTTTAGCATGGGCTGTATTTTTATCGGCGTCTTTTTGATGCCCGGCGCAGTAAGGCGTTTTGGCAAGAAGAAAGTCTATATCGGCGGGCTGTTAATATGGGTGGCGGGCGATCTGCTCAACTACTTCTTTGGCGGCGGCTCGGTCAGTTTTGTCGCCTTCTCCTGCCTGGCGTTCTTCGGTTCCGCCTTCGTCAACAGCCTGAACTGGGCGCTGGTTTCCGACACGGTGGAGTACGGTGAATGGCGCACCGGCGTCCGCTCGGAAGGGACGGTTTACACCGGCTTCACCTTCTTCCGTAAGGTCTCCCAGGCGCTGGCAGGGTTCTTCCCCGGCTGGATGCTGACGCAAATCGGTTATATCCCGAATGTGGTGCAATCGGCAGGCACCGTCGAAGGCCTACGCCAGTTGATCTTTATTTATCCTTGCGTGCTGGCGGTCATCACCATTATTGCGATGGGCTGTTTCTACAACCTCAACGAGAAGATGTACGTGCGAATTGTGGAAGAGATTGAGGCCCGGAAACATACGGTTTAACAACAATAAAATATAACGCCCTGCGGGGCGTTTTGAGAGGCGATTATGTCTAATCATGATCCGCTAACGCTAAAGTTGAGCCTGCGGGAAAAATGCGCCTATGGCGTGGGCGATTTCGGCTCAAATCTGATGCTGTGTATCGGTACGCTGTATCTACTGAAGTTTTATACCGATGAACTCGGGATGCCTGCATATTACGGTGGAATTATCTTTCTGGTGGCGAAATTCTTCACTGCTTTTACCGATATGCTCACCGGCGTATTGCTGGATTCACGCCGTAATATTGGCGCAAAAGGAAAGTTTCGGCCTTTTATTCTGTATGCGTCATTTCCGGTGGCTCTGGTTGCTACTGCGCAATTCTTTGCCACTCACTTTACTTTACCCGTTAAAACAGCCTTCGCGACGGTGCTGTTTATGTTGTTCGGTCTGTTCTACAGCCTGATGAACTGCTCATACGGCGCGATGGTACCCGCTATTACCAAAAATCCGCATGAGCGGGCCCAGCTCGCCGCATGGCGACAAGGCGGCGCTACCATTGGCCTTCTTCTTTGTACCGTAGGTTTTATGCCCATTCAGGCGCTGTTTACCCGTTCCCCTTCGCTGGGTTATCTGATTGCAGCAGTCATTTTTTCGGTCTGCGGGCTGTTCAGCATGTGGTGGTGCTTTAGCGGGGTGAAAGAACGGTATATCGAAACCGTACCTGACACGCATAAACCCAGCATATTGAAATCCTTCTGCGCGATTTTTCGTAATCCGCCGCTGCTGGTGCTCTGCGTCGCCAATTTGTGCACGCTGGCCGCCTTTAATATCAAGCTGGCCATTCAGGTTTATTACACTCAGTACGTGCTGAACGATATTCATTTGTTGTCATGGATGGGTTTTTTCAGCATGGGCTGTATCCTGATTGGTGTTTTATTAGTACCTGCTGCGGTAAAACGCTTCGGGAAAAAACAGGTTTATCTTGGTGGTCTGATATTGTGGGCCGTTGGCGATATCCTGAATTTTATCTGGGGTGGAACGTCATTCCTGTTTGTTATTTTCTCTTGTATCGCCTTCTTCGGTACCGCTTTCGTCAACAGCCTGAACTGGGCGCTGGTTCCGGATACGGTTGACTACGGTGAATGGAAAACGGGTATTCGCGCTGAAGGCTCGGTATATACGGGTTATACCTTTTCCCGCAAAATTTCCGCTGCGCTTGCTGGCTTTTTGCCAGGTATTATGCTGACGCAAATCGGTTATATCCCCAACATAGCTCAAAGTGACACCACGTTGCTTGGTTTGCGTCAGCTCATTTTTTTATGGCCTTGCGGTCTTGCCATTATCGCAGCACTAACGATGGGCTTTTTTTATAAGCTCAATGAACAACGTTTCGCTTTTATTATCGAGGAAATTGCCCAACGAAAGAAAACAGGTAATCAAATTGTCGCGACTAATAATAAACAAAGTATTTCTACTGTAAATAATTAAACGACGCTTGCCGCTTTATCCATCCCGATGGATGGCGGCTTCCCTATATTTGAAAAATGGATTTATTATGAAATCTCTGAATACTCTAGTGATATTAACTTCAGTAATATCCACCTCTGTTTTTGCTGGCGCTTATGTAGAAAACCGTGAGGCCTATAACCTGGCGTCTGACCAAATGGAGTTTATGCTGCGCGTCGGCTATAACTCCGATATGGGGGCCGGAATTATGTTGACCAATACCTATACGCTACAGCGTGATGATGAATTAAAGCACGGTTATAATGAGATTGAGGGCTGGTATCCGTTATTTAAACCTACAGATAAATTAACCATTCAGCCAGGGGGGTTAATAAACGACAAAAGCATTGGTTCCGGCGGCGCCGTCTATCTGGATGTTAACTATAAATTTACCCCGTGGTTTAATCTTACGGTACGTAACCGATATAATCACAATAATTATAGTTCAACCGATTTGAATGGCGAACTGGATAATAATGACAGCTATGAAATCGGTAACTATTGGAATTTTACCATTACCGATAAATTTTCTTATACCTTTGAACCACACTATTTTTATAACGTTAATGATTTTAATAGTAGTAATGGTACGAAGCATCATTGGGAAATCACTAATACCTTCCGTTATCGTATCAATGAACACTGGTTGCCCTACTTTGAATTACGCTGGTTAGATCGTAACGTGGGTCCCTACCATAGAGAGCAAAACCAGATTCGTATCGGGGCGAAGTATTTCTTCTGATATTATTGCCTCTATTTTCCGAATCTGCATCACAGCGGGTAGTTGTTCTGCCCGCTCATTCATCCTGAATCAGACTCCCGATATCCTGCCCCTAAGCGCCATGATAATATTCACAAAGCGTTTTACCGTATTCATGCTTATAAGAGAAGGGAAACAAATGAATAAGCGATTTAATATTGATTGGGACAATGAATTAACCCAGGAACAGCTCATTAATTTAATTTTAACCGATGAAGATCTGCCAAAGCTTCGCTCGCTGACCATTGTCATTGGTCGGCATAATACGCCAGCGATTGCTGATTTTTTGGCAACCTTATCTCTTTATCAATGTGAATAAAAAAACCCCGCCGAGTTTTCATTTCGACAGGGTTTTTATCCGTAAGAACGTTAATTACTCTTCTTTCTGACCACGGTTCGCACGGCGGCGATCGTTTTCCGTCAGGTGACGTTTACGGATACGGATAGAGGTTGGGGTGACTTCTACCAGTTCGTCGTCATCAATGAACTCCAGCGCTTGCTCAAGGCTCATTTTAATTGGCGGAACCAGAATCACCGCTTCATCCGTACCGGACGCACGCATGTTGGTCAGTTTCTTACCGGTCAGGCAGTTTACCGTCAGGTCGTTGGAGCGACTGTGAATACCAATAATCTGGCCTTCGTAAACTTCCGCGCCGTGACCCAGGAACAGCTTACCGCGATCCTGCAAACCGAACAGCGCAAACGCCACCGCTTTACCCTGACCGTTGGAGATCAGTACGCCGTTCTGACGCTGGCCCACTTCACCCGGACGAATATCGTCGTAATGGCTGAAGGTGGAGTACAGCAGACCCGTACCGGAAGTCATGGTCATAAATTCTGAACGGAAACCAATCAGCCCACGGCTTGGGATCACGTAGTCGAGACGTACGCGGCCTTTACCGTCCGGATTCATGTTTTTCAGGTCGCCTTTACGCTCGCCCAGCGCCTGCATGACAGACCCCTGGTGCTGCTCTTCGACGTCCAGCGTCACGTTTTCGTACGGCTCTTGTTTACGACCGTCGATTTCACGGAAGATAACTTTCGGACGGGAAACCGCCAGTTCGAAACCTTCACGACGCATATTTTCAATCAGCACGGACAGGTGCAGTTCGCCACGACCGGATACACGGAACGCATCCGCATCTTCGGTTTCTTCAACGCGCAACGCCACGTTATGCACCAGCTCTTTGTTCAGACGGTCAAGAATCTGACGAGAAGTCACAAACTTACCTTCTTTACCGCAGAACGGCGAGGTGTTAACGCAGAAGAACATAGACACGGTCGGCTCATCAACGGACAGCGCCGGCAGCGCTTCAACGTTCTGCGGGTCGCAGATGGTGTCGGAAATGTTCAGCTCGCCCAGACCGGTGATCGCAATGATATCGCCCGCTTCGGCGATATCGCTGTCGATACGCTCCAGACCCAGATGCGTCAGCACTTTACCTACTTTCGCGTTACGGGTTTTCCCTTCACTATCGATGATAGTGACCTGCTGGTTCGGCTTCACTTTGCCGCGTTTGATACGGC
Organism: Salmonella sp. SAL04162; assembly: GCF_046551535.1. NCBI lineage: Bacteria > Pseudomonadati > Pseudomonadota > Gammaproteobacteria > Enterobacterales > Enterobacteriaceae > Salmonella > Salmonella sp. SAL04162. The sequence continues at coordinate 16,532 of NZ_JBGDVX010000012.1, read as the reverse complement.
CAATGCCGATAACGCCAACATAGTTGTTGTAGTCCAGCTGGGAGATCTGCATCTGCAACGGACCATCGAGGTCAACGTCCGGCGCCGGAACATGATCAACGATCGCCTGATACAGCGGGGTCATGTCTTCCGCCATATCTTCGTGGTCCAGACCCGCGATACCGTTCAGCGCCGAAGCGTAGATGATCGGGAAGTCCAGCTGTTCGTCGGTCGCGTCGAGGTTAACAAACAGGTCGAATACCTGGTCAACAACCCAGTCAGGGCGCGCGCCAGGACGGTCAACCTTGTTGATAACCACAATAGGTTTCAGGCCATGAGCAAAGGCTTTTTTGGTCACGAAGCGCGTTTGCGGCATCGGGCCGTCAAATGCGTCAACCACCAGCAGCACAGAGTCAACCATGGACATGACGCGCTCTACTTCACCACCGAAGTCAGCGTGCCCGGGAGTATCAACGATGTTGATACGGTAATCATTCCATTTAATAGCGGTGTTTTTAGCGAGGATAGTAATACCACGCTCTTTCTCCAAATCGTTGGAGTCCATCACTCGCTCTTGAGTTTCGGCACGCGCGTCGAACGTACCGGATTGCTGGAGCAGCTTATCAACCAGGGTAGTTTTACCATGGTCAACGTGCGCGATGATGGCGATGTTACGCAAATTTTCGATCACAACTTTGCCTCAGGCATTAGAAATAGCGCGTTATTGTACACGGATTAATCGCACTACAAAACAGGATCACAAACATCCTCCGCAAACAAGTATTGCAGAGTCTCTTTGTGATCGCTTTCACGGAGCGTTAAAAGGGTGGCTTGCGTTCTATTGCACCAATGTGGTGCTTAATGTTCACATTGAAGCACTATTTTGGTGCAACATAGTCACCGTGGTGCAGCCCTTTTGCACGATGGTGCGCATGATAACGCCTTTTGGGGGCAATGTGAAAGTTGGCACAGATTTCGCTTTATATTTTTACGGCGACACGGCCAGCAGAATTGAAGATCTCGTTACCACGACGACCGACCATGACCAATCCGGGAGAGTACAAGTATGTCCGCTGAACACGTTTTGACGATGCTGAACGAGCACGAAGTGAAGTTTGTCGATCTGCGCTTCACCGATACCAAAGGCAAAGAACAGCACGTCACGATTCCTGCTCATCAGGTAAATGCCGAATTCTTTGAAGAAGGCAAAATGTTTGACGGCTCCTCTATCGGCGGCTGGAAAGGCATTAACGAATCCGACATGGTGCTGATGCCCGATGCGTCCACTGCGGTTATCGACCCGTTCTTCGCGGACTCTACCCTGATTATCCGTTGCGACATCCTGGAGCCTGGCACTCTGCAAGGTTATGACCGTGACCCACGTTCCATCGCAAAACGTGCGGAAGACTACCTGCGCGCGACCGGTATCGCCGATACCGTCCTGTTTGGGCCGGAACCTGAATTCTTCCTGTTCGACGACATCCGCTTCGGCGCATCTATCTCCGGCTCACATGTTGCGATTGACGATATTGAAGGCGCCTGGAACTCCTCTACCAAGTACGAAGGCGGCAACAAAGGCCATCGTCCGGGCGTGAAAGGCGGTTATTTCCCGGTTCCGCCAGTCGACTCCGCGCAGGATATCCGTTCTGAAATGTGTCTGGTCATGGAGCAGATGGGCCTGGTCGTTGAAGCGCACCACCACGAAGTAGCGACCGCAGGTCAGAACGAAGTGGCGACCCGCTTTAACACCATGACCAAAAAAGCCGACGAAATTCAGATTTACAAATATGTCGTGCATAACGTGGCTCACCGCTTCGGTAAGACCGCGACCTTTATGCCAAAACCGATGTTCGGCGATAACGGTTCCGGTATGCACTGCCACATGTCGCTGGCGAAGAACGGCACCAACCTGTTCTCTGGCGACAAATATGCCGGTCTGTCTGAGCAGGCGCTGTACTACATCGGCGGCGTCATCAAACACGCCAAAGCCATCAACGCCCTGGCGAACCCGACCACCAACTCCTACAAGCGTCTGGTCCCGGGTTACGAAGCGCCGGTGATGCTGGCCTACTCCGCCCGTAACCGTTCCGCCTCCATCCGTATTCCGGTGGTGGCGTCTCCGAAAGCGCGCCGTATCGAAGTTCGCTTCCCGGACCCGGCGGCTAACCCATATCTGTGCTTTGCCGCCCTGCTGATGGCCGGTCTGGACGGGATTAAGAATAAGATTCACCCGGGCGAAGCCATGGACAAAAACCTGTATGACCTGCCGCCGGAAGAAGCGAAAGAGATCCCACAGGTAGCGGGTTCTCTGGAAGAAGCGCTGAACGCGCTGGACCTGGACCGCGAGTTCCTGAAAGCAGGCGGCGTGTTCACGGATGAAGCGATCGATGCGTATATTGCGCTGCGTCGCGAAGAAGATGACCGCGTGCGTATGACCCCGCACCCGGTAGAGTTTGAGCTGTACTACAGCGTTTAATCGTATATTAAAGATCCGACGAATTTCGCGTTGCTGCAAGGCGGCAACTGAGCACATCCCCAGGAGCATAGATAGCGATGAGACTGGGGTAAGCGAAGGCAGCCAACGCAGCAGCAGCGTGAAAGGCGTCAGGAGTTTTTGAGTTGCCGTGGAAACTTTCAGCCCATCCCAGGATGGGCTTTTTTCTCCACCAACAATCTGATCTCACGCGCTTTTTAGTGGTAAAAAGCTATAATGCACTAAAATGGTGCAACCTTTTCCAGGAGACTGCTGAATGGCAAGCGGCATACAGCCCGATGCTGGGCAGATCCTCAATTCGTTAATCAACAGCGTGCTGGTGGTCGACGACGCGCTGGCAATCCATTACGCCAACCCTGCCGCGCAGCAGTTGCTCGCGCAAAGCTCACGCAAACTGTTCGGGACGCCGTTACCTGAACTGTTGAGCTATTTTTCGTTAAACATTGACCTGATGCGCGAAAGTTTAGCGGCAGGGCAAGGCTTTACCGATAACGAAGTGACGCTGGTGATTGATAGTCGCTCGCATATTCTCTCTTTGACCGCCCAACGTCTGCCCGACGATTTTATACTGCTCGAAATGGCGCCGATGGATAACCAGCGTCGTCTGAGTCAGGAGCAGTTGCAGCACGCGCAGCAAATCGCCGCCCGCGATCTGGTGCGCGGTCTGGCGCACGAAATCAAAAATCCGCTCGGCGGCCTGCGCGGCGCGGCGCAGCTACTCAGCAAGGCGCTGCCCGACCCGGCGCTAATGGAATATACCAAAGTCATCATTGAACAGGCCGACAGACTACGCAACCTTGTCGATCGTTTGCTGGGGCCGCAGCACCCGGGAATGCACATTACCGAGAGCATACATAAAGTCGCGGAGCGCGTGGTGGCGCTGGTGTCGATGGAACTGCCGGATAATGTCCGGCTTATCCGCGATTACGACCCCAGTCTGCCAGAACTGCCGCATGACCCGGAACAAATTGAGCAAGTACTGCTGAATATTGTCCGCAATGCCTTGCAGGCGCTGGGGCCGGATGGCGGCGAAATTACGCTGCGTACCCGTACCGCCTTCCAGTTAACGCTGCATGGCGAACGCTATCGCCTGGCGGCGCGTATAGACGTTGAAGACAATGGGCCGGGCATTCCTCCCCATTTACAGGATACGCTGTTCTACCCGATGGTCAGCGGTCGCGAAGGCGGCACCGGGCTTGGGTTATCTATCGCCCGCAATCTTATCGATCAACACGCCGGCAAAATTGAATTTACCAGTTGGCCGGGGCATACCGAGTTTTCGGTTTACCTGCCGATTCGGAAATAGAGGAGTTTATGCAACGAGGAATAGTCTGGGTCGTCGATGATGATAGTTCCATCCGTTGGGTGCTTGAGCGTGCTCTCGCCGGGGCAGGGTTGACCTGTACCACCTTTGAGAATGGTAATGAAGTACTGGCTGCGCTGGCCAGTAAAACGCCGGACGTCTTGCTGTCGGATATCCGAATGCCGGGAATGGACGGGCTGGCGCTATTAAAGCAGATTAAACAGCGTCACCCGATGCTTCCGGTCATCATTATGACCGCGCATTCCGATTTAGATGCCGCCGTGAGCGCCTATCAGCAGGGGGCGTTTGATTATCTGCCTAAACCGTTTGATATTGATGAAGCCGTCGCTCTGGTCGAGCGCGCGATTAGCCACTATCAGGAGCAGCAGCAACCGCGTAATATCGAGGTTAACGGCCCGACAACAGACATGATAGGCGAAGCGCCCGCCATGCAGGATGTGTTTCGCATTATTGGTCGGCTGTCGCGTTCTTCGATTAGCGTGTTGATTAACGGCGAATCAGGAACTGGTAAAGAACTGGTCGCCCATGCGCTACATCGTCATAGCCCGCGCGCCAAAGCGCCGTTTATCGCGCTCAATATGGCGGCCATCCCGAAAGATTTGATTGAATCCGAACTGTTTGGCCATGAGAAAGGCGCTTTTACCGGGGCGAATACCATCCGGCAGGGCCGTTTCGAGCAGGCTGACGGCGGCACGCTGTTTCTGGACGAAATTGGCGATATGCCGCTGGATGTCCAGACTCGTCTGTTACGCGTGCTGGCTGACGGACAGTTCTACCGCGTGGGCGGGTACGCGCCGGTAAAAGTGGATGTGCGCATTATCGCCGCCACCCACCAGAACCTCGAACGACGCGTTCAGGAAGGGAAATTCCGCGAAGACCTGTTCCACCGCCTGAACGTGATTCGTATCCATCTTCCGCCGTTGCGCGAGCGCCGTGAGGATATTCCGCGCCTGGCGCGCCATTTTTTGCAGGTCGCCGCCCGTGAATTAGGCGTGGAAGCCAAATTATTACATCCGGAAACCGAAACGGCGTTAACGCGCCTGGCATGGCCTGGTAACGTGCGTCAGTTAGAAAATACCTGCCGCTGGCTCACCGTCATGGCCGCCGGACAGGAGGTATTGATCCAGGATTTACCGGGCGAACTGTTTGAAGCCTCGGCGCCGGATAGCCCGTCCCACCTGCCGCCGGATAGCTGGGCTACATTACTGGCGCAATGGGCGGACCGCGCCTTGCGATCCGGTCATCAAAACCTGCTTTCTGAAGCGCAGCCAGAACTGGAAAGAACGCTACTGACCACGGCGTTACGCCATACGCAGGGTCATAAACAGGAAGCCGCCAGGCTGCTCGGTTGGGGGCGAAACACCCTAACGCGGAAGTTGAAAGAGCTGGGAATGGAGTAAGCATTACCCGCGAGTGTAAAGATTAATAATTGAGCGCAAAACGCTGCTATTTTGCGCTTTACTGTTCCGATGAGTTCAGTATGATCATGCCCGGCAAACGGGGGGATTCATTATGTTAGAATCTATTATTAATCTGGTATCGAGTGGAGCGGTCGACAGCCACACGCCACAAACTGCGCTAGCCGCCGTATTGTGTGCCGCGCTGGTGGGACTGTTCAGCTGACAATGTGCCGGATGGCGCTAATGCTTATCCGGCCTACAGGTTGTCGCAACGTGTAGGCCCGGTAAGCGCAGCGCCACCGGGCAACCCGGCTAAATGACGCGCGAGAACTGCTGCATCCGCGCTTTCTGGCGCAGATACGCGTCAAAGCACATGCAGATATTGCGGATCAGCAAACGACCTTTCGCCGTCACCTGAATTCCCTTCTCGCTAATATCCACCAGCCCATCTTTTGCCAGCGGCGACAGTAACTGCAAATCTTCGGCAAAATACTCAGCGAAATGCAAACCCCACTGTTGTTCGACAGCGTTAAAATCCAGGCGGAAGTTACAAATCAGCGCTTTGATAACATCGCGACGAATGCAATCATCACGGGTCAGCGTAATACCACGCCATAGCGCATTGCCCCGCTCATCCACTTGCTGGTAATAACGCTTCAGCTCTTTCTGGTTCTGCATGTAGCCATCGCCAATCATGCTGATAGCAGAAACCCCCATCCCCAGCAGATCGGTATCGCCCTGGGTCGTATAGCCCTGAAAATTACGGTGCAGCACGCCTTCGCGCTGCGCGACGGCCAGTTCGTCGTCCGGACGGGCAAAATGGTCCATCCCGATAAACTGATAACCAGCCTGAGTAAGCGATACGATCGTCTCCTGCAAAATATCCAGTTTCTGCTGCGCGCTGGGTAAATCGGCATCTTTAATTTTACGCTGGGCGGCAAAAAGCGTTGGCAGATGCGCATAGTTAAAGACGCTCAAACGATCGGGGTTCAGTTCCGTCACACGCTTCAGCGTGAAAGCGAAGCTTTCCGGCGTCTGTTTCGGTAGACCGTAGATCAAATCGATATTGGTCGAGGTAAAGCCGATATCGCGGGCGTGATTAAGCAGCGCAAAGATGAATTCTTCATCCTGCTCGCGGTTAACCAGGCGCTGCACCTCTTTATTAAAGTCCTGCACCCCCATACTCAGGCGGTTAAAACCTTCCGCACGTAAATGATCGAGCACATCCAGCTCAATTTCACGGGGATCGACTTCGATCGAGATTTCCGCGTCGGTATTAAAGTGGAAATTTTCACGCAACAGCGTCATTAAGCGGCTGATTTGCGCTTTATTCAGGTAAGTAGGCGTACCGCCGCCCCAGTGAAGCTGGCTGACATGACGGTCTGCAAACAGCGGCGCGCGATGACGAATTTCCTGCTCAAGCGCGTCAAGATACTGGTCAGCTTTATGCTGTTGGCGGGTGACAATCTTGTTGCAGCCGCAGAAATAACACAACTTGTGACAAAACGGGATATGCACATACAGCGAGAGCGGACGTTCAGGATAACGCGCCACAGCCTGCAAGAATGCGGCGTCCTCGAAGTCTTCAGAAAACTCCAGCGCGGTTGGGTACGAGGTATATCGTGGCCCGGAATAGTTATATTTCTGGATCAGGGCCAGATCCCAGTCTATTTGCTGTTCAGACATGCTCACTCCTTCCGATGGCGTCTCTGGCGGGTACGGCGTACCGGCTTCACGCCATGACGGGCGGCAAGCCGGCTGCGCAGCCATTTCTGTCGCCGCGACAATCGCTGTAGTTTAACGAATAACCACACCAGATAACATATAACCGGAAGGGTTATAAGCAGGACGGGCAAGCCCACGGTGTAAACCCGTTAGTTGCCGCCTCTTAGCAGGCGCATCATATCTTCCTGCTTCTCGTCCTCTTCGTCGTCTTCTTCGTCGTCATCGTAAGACAGACCAAGCTTCTGCATCAGTTCATCAATACGATCCAGTTTGGCATCTACCCAGGCTTGATCTTCCGCACTCAGGGTTTCGCCCGCTTCCAGACGTTCTAACAGCGCATCCAGGCGCTCATCCGTTTCCAGTAAATCCAACTCCGCCTGCGGTGAAAGCATAGGTTTCTCACTTTTCGGTTTATGCTGTTGGGTCACTTTTTCAGTCACGCCCAATGGAACAGGTGTTTTACTGCCAATACGTGGATCTTTTTGTTGATTCTGATTGCCGCCGCCCGAAGCGGAATTGCCGCCCGCCGCGCGACTTCCCGGCGCATGACCGCGATGTTTTTTCAGGCGTTTACGGTCGCGCGCCTCCTGGTTTAACTCTTCACGCGTTTTACGACGCTGTTTGCCAAAGGCTTTACTGCGCGGTGCAGAGGTTGGTTTTTTCATGATGTCAGATCTTTAAGCCGTTTTATTCAGTATAGAATTGAGGCGGAATCTAGCAGAAAGCAAGCAAAGAAAAAAGGCGACAGAGTAATCTGCCGCCTTTTTTCTTGACTCACGACCCTTAACGGGTTCCACCATCCCTGTTGGCTATCAACACGCCCTGTTTTTCCCTTAGCCTGGAACATTCCATGTTGTTTCCATTTCCTTTTACTAACGTCTCCGGACGTTTGTCTTCCTGACAATCCTGTGTCTTCGCCTCCTGGCGCTCCTGACCCTCATCCTGAGTCGTTGATCCTGTTAGCGTCCTCGCTATGTGCATTACTTTACTCTTTTGGGGTAAACTCACAAGATACCGACACGGCAAATCCCTTTTTTTCAGACAATTACCTTTCTATAAATTCATGATTTAACTATATTAACTGGCTTTGAGCCTGACAACGACTCTGTCATGTCGCATAAGTGCAATGGACAATGTCTCACAAAGCGTATGGCTTTTACTTACAGCACCGCCGCGCCGAAAAATCCGTCTTTTGCTGGCGTTCAGGTATAATCGCCACAATGCTTTGACTGACGGAGACGACCGCTTTGACTAACCTGAATTATCAACAGACGCATTTTGTGATGAGTGCGCCTGATATTCGCCATTTACCTTCCGATTGCGGAATTGAAGTGGCTTTTGCTGGCCGTTCCAATGCAGGCAAATCCAGCGCCCTGAACACATTGACCAACCAAAAAAGCCTGGCGCGCACCTCTAAAACGCCGGGCCGTACCCAATTGATTAACCTGTTTGAAGTCGTAGATGGCAAACGGTTGGTCGACCTGCCGGGCTATGGCTACGCGGAAGTCCCGGAAGAGATGAAACGCAAGTGGCAACGCGCGCTGGGGGAATATCTGGAGAAACGTCAAAGCCTACAGGGCTTAGTCGTTTTAATGGATATCCGCCATCCGTTGAAAGACCTCGACCAACAGATGATCCAGTGGGCTGTAGAGAGCAATATCCAGGTTCTGGTTCTGCTGACCAAAGCGGACAAACTGGCCAGCGGCGCGCGCAAGGCGCAGTTGAATATGGTACGTGAAGCCGTGCTGGCTTTTAATGGCGATGTGCAGGTAGAAGCGTTTTCCTCGCTGAAAAAGCAGGGCGTGGATAAGTTACGTCAGAAGCTGGATAGCTGGTTTAGCGAACTGGCACCGGTCGAAGAGATTCAGGACGGGGAATAATCATCCGCTATGCCGGATGGCGCCGCTGCGCGTCTTATCCGGCCTACGGTGCGAGCGAAACTTTTCTTACGTCCAATAAAAAACGCCCCAGTCATAAACTGACTGGGGCGGCTAAAATATTCAGCCAAATCCGATTACGTGAAGTAAAAGGTCTGAAAGATAGAACATCTTACCTCTGTACCCTACGTGAATAACTTTACTCTTTTTTGAGCAACACAGAAAGACCTTTTCGTAATTTTTTTTCATTCTTTACATAGGGAATTCTAATGCCCATCACAAAACCCCCGTGCTTATGTTGCTTAATTACGAAAAAAGCGCGTTATTCCTTAAATGCTTAGTGCGCTTGATCCCAATTTTCTCCGCTACCGACTTCCACCAGCAACGGCACATCAATACGCGTGCAGTTTTCCATCAACTGATGGATACGTTTTGATACCGCATCTAAGTCGTCTTTATGCACCTCGAACACTAATTCATCGTGTACCTGCATAATCATCCGCACGCGCGGCTGCTCGGCCTGTAGCCAGGCATCGACGGCAATCATGGCGCGCTTGATGATATCGGCAGCCGTTCCTTGCATGGGAGCATTGATCGCCGCGCGTTCCGCCCCCGCGCGCCGCGCCGCGTTGCTGGATTTAATATCCGGCAGGTAAAGGCGGCGTCCCTCCAGCGTTTCCACATAACCTTGTTCTTTTGCCTGAGCGCGTGTGCGCTCCATATATTCCAGCACGCCAGGGTAGCGTTCGAAGTAGAGATCCATATACTTCTGCGCCTCTTTACGCGGAATATTAAGCTGGCAAGAAAGACCGAAGGCGCTCATCCCGTAAATCAGGCCAAAGTTAATGGCTTTCGCACTTCGGCGCTGTTCCCCGGTCACGCTATCCAGCGGCAAGCCAAAGACTTCCGCCGCCGTTGCGCGGTGAATATCCTTCCCTTCGGCGAACGCCGTAAGCAGTCCTTTATCACGGGAAAGATGCGCCATAATACGCAGCTCAATCTGTGAATAGTCCGCAGATACGATGAGATAATCCTCAGGCGCAATAAATGCCTGACGAATGCGGCGGCCTTCTTCATTGCGCACCGGAATATTTTGCAGGTTCGGATCGGTGGACGATAAACGTCCCGTCGCCGTTACCGCCTGATGATAGGAGGTGTGGACGCGCCCGGTTTTCGGGTTAATCATCAGCGGCAGCTTATCGGTATAGGTGGATTTTAGCTTCGCCAGACCACGATACTCCAGAATCACTTTCGGCAGCGGATAGTCCAGCGCCAGCTCCTCCAGCACCTCTTCCGACGTTGACGGCGCGCCGCCAGGCGTTTTCTTCAGCGGCTTAATACCCTGCTTTTCAAACAGGATGGTCTGCAACTGCTTCGTTGAGGACAGGTTGAACGCCTCGCCCGCAATGTCATGCGCTTTCTTTTCCAGTTCCGCCAGACGTAGTGTGATTTCTTCCGAATGTTTGTGCAGGACGGCAGGATCGATTTTTACGCCATTGCGCTCAACGCGTGACAGCACCGGCACCAGCGGCATTTCGATGTTTTCGAAAACATTCAGCGGGCCTTTGTGCTGCTGGAGCTCTGGCCACATTTTGAGATGCAACTGTAACGTGACATCCGCATCTTCTGCCGCATAGCGCCCCGCTTCCTCCAGTGCGATCTGGTTAAAGGTGAGCTGGTTTTTACCTTTACCGGCAATGTCTTCAAAGGTGATAGTTTTGTGCTTCAGCCAACGATCGGACAAGCTGTCCATATCATGGCGTCCGGCGACGCTGTTCAGAATGTAAGACTCAAGCATGGTATCGAAGGCGATACCGCGCAGCTCAATACCGTAATTTTGCAAGACGCCGCGATCGTACTTGAGGTTTTGCCCCACTTTGCGCACTTTTTCATCTTCCAGCAGCGGCTTCAGCAGTTCCAGAGCACGCTGGCGGGAAATTTGATCCGGAGCGTCCAGATAATCATGCGCGACAGGTACATACGCGGCAACGCCAGGTTCGATGGCAAACGAGAGGCCCACCAGGTTGGCGGCGATATTATCCAGGCTGTCGGTCTCCGTGTCGAAAGCAAAAACTGGCGCTTTTTTCAGCTTTTCAATCCAGCTTTCCAGCGTAACGTCGTCCAGAATAGTGACATAATTTTCATAAGAGAGCGCCGCTGCCGGTTCGCTGGGCGATTCATCAATAACGACCGTTTCCTGCGGTTTGGCCGCCGGTTTCGCGCCCTTTGCCTGTAGCCATTTGCCGGACTCAACGTCCGCCGTCCAACGCTTAAACTCATATTTTTTAAACAGGCCCAGCAGTTCATCCGCAATCGGCTGCTGTACTTCAAGCTGTTCGCAGGTCAGCTCCAGTTCAACATCCGTTTTAATGGTGGCGAGTTTATAAGACAGGTACGCTACGTCTTTATTCTGCGCTAATTTAGCGGCCATCGTTTTGGCGCCGCGGAAAGTGAGACCGGCAATTTTTTCCGGCTCGGCGTACAGCGTATCCAGGCCGCCCAATCCCTGAAGCAAAGCTTGCGCCGTCTTCTCACCCACGCCAGGTACGCCTGGAATATTATCCGAGGAGTCCCCCATCAGCGCCAGAAAGTCGATAATCAGCTCAGGCGGCACACCGTACTTATTAACGACTTCATCCGGGCCGAGGATGGTGTTAGTCATGGTGTTGATCAGCGTAATATTCGGCGTCACCAACTGTGCCATATCTTTATCGCCGGTGCTGATTAATACCGGACGCCCCACCTTCTCCGCTTCTCGCGCCAGTGTACCGATAACGTCATCCGCTTCTACGCCAGAGACCGCCAGCAGAGGTAACCCCATGGCTTTAACCATGGCATGTAACGGCTCTATTTGCGCACGCAGATCATCCGGCATCGGAGGGCGATGCGATTTGTAATGTTCAAAGAGCTCATCACGGAAGGTTTTTCCTTTGGCGTCAAACACCACCGCAGCATGCGTCGGCTGATACTGCATGATCAGGCTGCGCAACATGTTGAGGACACCATACATTGCGCCCGTAGGTTCTCCCGCGCTGTTGGTTAACGGCGGAAACGCATGATAGGCGCGATAGAGATAGGATGAGCCATCTACGAGAATAAGTGGATTTTCTGGGATCTGAACCATAATGTCCGTGCCTGTTTAACAGATTATGGTTAAAGGATGCCACATACAGGAGGAAAACTTGAGTTTTTCGCCGCATTTGCGGAAAAGTTTTGTCGATCTTCAGGATCGCTCGCAAAAAAACCTGTGGATAACTTTGTGTGTAAATTCTTACCATTACTTTAAAATCAGCGCGATAGCCTTCTCCTCTTAATAATTACCCATTATTTTCAATGAGTTGTTAACATCACGTTTTTCTGATTATCTGATTCATGCCGTTATCATAATGTGGATAGTTGTTACGAGTGTTTCTATTTCACTCAGTGCCATCATTAGCATCGTTTTCTGATAGAATCAGCCTCTTGCGCCCTTTTCGCGCACCGTTTATGGCTAACTTTTGAATAATTTATTATGACGAGAATACTCGCGGCTATCACGCTCCCATTGAGTATCGTATTGACCATCCTGGTCACTATTGTTTGCTCAGTACCGATCATCATTGCCGGTATGGTAAAGCTCCTTTTGCCTGTTCCCGGTATCTGGCGCAAGGTCTCCATTTTCTGCAATTTCATGATGTATTGCTGGTGTGCTGGTCTTGCAGCGCTGTTACGCCTTAATCCGCACTTGCAATGGGATGTAGAAGGGTTAGAAGGGCTGAGCAAGAAAAATTGGTATTTACTGATTTGTAATCATCGTAGCTGGGCCGATATCGTTGTGCTTTGCGTTCTGTTCCGCAAGCATATCCCAATGAATAAGTACTTTCTTAAACAGCAATTGGCCTGGGTGCCGTTCATTGGCCTGGCGTGCTGGGCATTAGATATGCCGTTTATGAAGCGCTACTCCCGTAGCTACCTGCTCCGCCACCCCGATCGACGCGGCAAAGATGTTGAAACAACTCGTCGCTCTTGCGAAAAGTTTCGTCGGTATCCCACCACTATCGTTAACTTTGTTGAAGGCTCGCGATTTACGCATGAGAAACGTCAGCAAACGCATTCACCTTATCAACATCTGTTGCCGCCAAAAGCAGCCGGGATTGCAATGGCGATTAATGTTTTAGGCTCACAGTTCGATAAGCTGCTTAATATTACGTTGTGTTACCCAAACAACGATAGTCACCCCTTCTACGATATGCTAAGCGGTAGGCTGACGCGTATTGTTATTCGGGTGCAACTGGAACCCATAAATGAAGAACTGCACGGCGATTACGTGAACGACAAAACATTCAAACGCCGTTTTCAACGTTGGCTTAATACGCTGTGGGATAAGAAAGATATACAGATAGAAGAGATTAAAACATCTTATAAAAACGCCGGTCAGTGACCGGCGTTCTTTTTATTTTTTATCAACCAAATATTTCACGGTATCAGCATACTGCTGAACAAAAACATCCATGCTGCTGGTATCCATGCCTTGTGGGTTAATCTGATATTTGCCATTGACGAACATCGCCGGAACGCCCTGCAGTTGCAGGTCAGCCGCGGCCTTCTCCTGTTGCGCAACCAGTGATTTCACCACGAAGCTGTTCCATGCCGCATCGTAATCTTCGCCTTTGACGCCCGCATCAACGAACACTTTACGGATATCCGCGGCAGATTGTACTGTCTGGGTTTTCTGTACGGCTTCAAACAGCGGGACCGTGACTTTATCTTCTACACCCAACGCCATCGCCACCGCCCATGCCTGGGTGAGCTCCTTGCCCAACGGCCCCAGGAACTCAACGTGGTACTTGGTCATTTTGGTGCCTTCCGGCAGCTTTTTCTTCACATTGTCAGACACATGAAGCACTTCTTCAAACTGATAACAATGTGGGCAGTAGAAGGAGAAAAACTCCAGTACCTGGGGTTCGCCAGCGACCGGTTTATCCAGCGTGATATACTGTTTACCGTCGCTGATCTGTGCTGCCGAGGCGCTAAAAGCTAAAACCATACCAGCCAGCGCCAGCCAAATCTTTTTCATGATCAACTCTCTCCGATTAATACATTGGCGTTAATTGTAAAGGGGGTTCGTGCAAAATTTTAGTCTGCTCAATAAAAGTCGTTGTCTGTCGCTGCCAGTAATCTTCCCCTGTTAACCAGGGAAAGTTTTTTGGAAACGCAGGATCGCCCCAACGACGAATCAACCAGGCAAGATAATAAACTAAACGCATGGCACGTAAAGGTTCAATGAGGCCAATTTCAGCCGTATCGAACTCACTAACTTCTTCATAAGCTTCAATAATGGTTTCAAGCTGCATTCGCTGTTCGGCTTTGTCGCCGTTCAGCAGCATCCATAAATCCTGTATCGCCGGACCGTTACGGGCATCATCTAAATCGACAAACAGCGGTCCATCACGCCATAGAATGTTGCCGGCATGACAATCGCCGTGCAATCGCAGCGTGGCGAAATCGGTGCGCCAGCATTCGGTAACTGCAGACAGTAGAGTATCAGTGGCTTTCAGGAAAGCCGCTTTTTGCCCGGAGGGAATCAGTGCGGCATCTTCGAATACCTGACGAGGTTCAAAAAGATACTCTGCAAGCCCAATGTCAGGCCGGAAAGTGAAAGGACGTTTTCGCCCCGTCTGATGCAATCGACCAAGATAACGCCCTACCGCCTCCATCTGATCAATATTGTCTGCTTCAAACTGACGACCGCCTACGCTGGGGAAAATGGCATAATGATAGCCCTGATGCGCTAACAGCGTCTGGCCATTAAACGCGAGCGGAGCAGCAACCGGAACCTCATCCTTCACCAGTTCAAGCGCGAATTGGTGTTCTTCCCGAATTTGATCAACAGACCAGCGTTCAGGACGATAAAACTTAACGACAAAACGTCGACGGTCTTCATCCTGAAACTGATAGACGCGGTTTTCATAACTGTTTAGTGGAGTCAGCCCGGAATCCACCCTGATCCCCTGTTCAAACAGCGCATCCATGATGGTTTCCGGGTGTAGCGTCTGGAAAGTAAAAGCGTTGTCGTTCATCCCATCATCCGGAAAATACTACGAATGATTCAGGATATCATTTCGTGACGATTTCGGTGGCGCCGCTTACAAGGTTTTACTCTTTAATAACGCCGCGGGCGCGTAAAAGCGCCGTTTTAAAGTCCTCTTCATAGTCTTTTTGAATCCCTGGAATGGCGGCGTCTTTGGCGGAATCGCGCATTTTCAGATGGTAGATCAGGATATCATCAGTTAAATCTTCCAGTTTGCCGTCAAAACCTGACTCTTTCGCCAGTTTCTGCAAAAATTGCGTCAGATTAAGATCAGGCTCTTTCTGCCAGGCTGGCTGGAGGAGTTCAATGACTTCATTCAGGCGTTTACATTTCATAGCTGTGCTCCTTATTCTTGATACAGACACGGTAGCAGGGTCAATCCCACAATAAAAGAGGCGATATCGGTGAATCTGGATGAAGTAATAACCGGCGTGGTGCTGGCAGGCGGTAAAGCCCGGCGGATGGGAGGTGCGGATAAAGGTTTGCTTGAACTGGACGGGAAACCGCTCTGGCGACACGTTGCCGACGCGCTCGCGCCACAACTTGCTACGGTCGTCATTAGTGCTAATCGCCATCTGGATATCTACCAGGCCAGCGGCCTGAAAGTCATTCCGGATTCAATCGCTGACTTTCCCGGTCCGCTGGCGGGTATGCTTTCCGTTTTTCAGCAGGTAGCAGGCGACTGGTTTCTGTTTTGTCCCTGTGACAATCCCTGTATCCCCCACAACCTGGTCGATCGTTTAGCAGCGCAGCGTCATGGCGCACCCGTGGTTTGGGTTCATGATGGAGAACGCGATCATCCAACGATCGCGTTGATTAATCGTGCCGTTGAGCCCCAGTTGGCAGATTATTTGCAAGCAGGCGAGCGGCGGGTAATGATTTTTATGCGCCAGGTAGGCGGACACGCCGTTGATTTCAGCGATTGTAAGGAGGCATTTGTGAACGTCAACACGCCGGAGGAACTCGCGCAATGGCAAAAGAGACCATGATACCGCTACTCGCCATTGCCGCGTGGAGCGGCACGGGAAAAACAACACTGCTGAAAAAACTGATCCCAGCACTTTGTGCGCACGGTATTCGGCCAGGGCTGATTAAGCATACCCATCATGATATGGATGTCGATAAGCCGGGTAAAGATAGCTACGAGCTGCGTAAAGCCGGGGCGGCACAGACGCTGGTTGCCAGTCAGCAGCGCTGGGCGTTAATGACGGAAACGCCGGAGCAAGAAGAGTTGGATCTGGCATGGCTGGTGAGTCGGATGGATGCATCAAAACTGGATCTGGTGCTGGTAGAAGGGTTTAAACACGAAGCAGTTGCGAAGATCTTACTTTTTCGTCAGGGATGTGGGAACAGCGAGGAAGAATTAATTCTTGATGAGCATGTTATTGCGGTTGCCAGTGATATTCCACTTGCCGTAGCGGTACCCGTTTTGGATCTTAATGATGTATCGCAGATTTCTGCCTTCATTTTGCGGTGGTTAGAGAAAGCACGCACCTTGTAGGCCGGATAAGGCGAAGCTGCCATCCGGCGGTGCATCCCCCTTTCAGAACGCAAAAAAGCCCATCCGTCAGGATGGGCTTCTTCACTTATTTGATGCCTGGCAGTTCCCTACTCTCGCATGGGGAGACCCCACACTACCATCGGCGCTACGGCGTTTCACTTC